>CAZENU010000005.1:0-86095 GCA_964513735.1 uncultured Dehalococcoidia bacterium | reverse complement strand
TTTAGTTGTTCTGCGTCGAGTGTGCAGTCGACTGTGAGGACTGGAACGGCATTAGCGACCTTTGGCGCTGTTTGCGCGGCAACCTGCGCGATGTCCTTCGTCATGTCCGGTGCCTTGGCCTCTGTAGTGGCCTCTGCGGCACGCTCTTCATTGAGTCTAGCTTGGACGGTGGCATCGATATCGGCTTCAGAAGGACTGCCACCGCATGCGGATAGAGCCACCGCCGCCAGCGCGCACCCCAGCGCCATGACAATCTTTTGGTTCGTCCTAGCGAGCATAACCCTGAATCTGAGGGCAGTATAGCCGACGGGACAAGGGGTAGGGGCTTGCACTGAGGGCTGCTCTTGAGTGCATCCCTACCAACGAGGGGCAGAGGAAAACATCCTGTAGTTAGCCCAGCTAGGATTTGGCTCCGCAGGCTGGATTCGAACCAGCGACCTGCCGGTTAACAGCCGGCTGCTCTACCACTGAGCTACTGCGGAGCGTCAAGGGGAGATCGGTGCGGGGGTTGATTACGGGTGGGGCGTCATTCATTCTAGCATCGGCCCGTTGGCACCTACAAGACTGCCGGGTACCTCTTGGGCGGTTTCCGCGGGACGAGGGACACCGCGGTCAGAGCTCCCAGGGGAGCAGGTCCACTCCCAGATTGCAGGCCCACGCCACGGCGAGGGCTTTGACGTCCAACCACCAGCAGGAACCGCCTGATGGGATAGTGGGCCCCGCCGGCCGTGATGCCGACGAGGTTGAAGGCTGGGTTCAGTACGGCAGACAGTTATTTGGAAGCCCCCTCGACAGGCTTCGGCAAGCTCAGGACGGACGGGACCAGCTGTTGCCCTGCCATTGGCTATCGGCGTTTACCCCCGATGGCCACCTCGGCGATGAGGACGTCCAGCACCATTCCCTCGTCGGCGCCCGTCGTCTTGATCTGGAGGTCGGCCTCCAATAGCTTGCGGTGGACCTCCTCCAGACGGCGGGCGGTGAATGCCTTCTCCTGGCCCATCGTCTTCCTCAATGGGTAGCCGGCCAGCCCCAGACGCCTGCCGTGCTCGGCGGGTGGCACTTTCCGGGCCTTCAGCTCCTTTGCCAGTATCAGCAGCCGTACCTGACGGGCGACCATCGCCAGGATGTACCCGGGCGTGCGGCCGAGCCTGAGGAGCTGGTACACCATGGTGATGGCGGCGTAGAGGCGGCCTTCGATCATGGCGTCGACGGCGGAGAAGATGTTGGCCTCCCTGGCGTAGGAGACCAGCTCCTCCACGTCTTCACGCTGGACCGCCTCGCCGCCTCGGTAGACGGACAGCTTGTCCAGCTCGCTGGCGACCACCCGGAGGTCGCCTCCGATTGTGCTGGCCAGCGCCTCCACTGCGGCCGGTTCGATCTGTATGTCCTGGCTGACCGCCCGATCGCGGACCCACTGTGCCACACCGCCGTCCCTCGGCACGGCGAATGACCGGAGCTGCGCGTGAGGCCGGACCGCCGTGAACAGCCGGTTAGACCTGCCCAGCTCCCCGTCTACGAAAACCAGGTCTGTCGTATCCGGCACCTGCGGCAGGTAGTCCGCCAACCCGCTCCAGGCGTCCCAGTTTCGGGGTGCCCCGTCACGACCACCCCGTGCGTCGGGAGTCCACCGCCTCTCGAACTGTCCCAGCAGGCCCGTCACGATCACCATGCGCTTCTCGGCCAGGAATGGCACGGTGTCGCACATGGCCCTGAGCTCGCCGAAGCCGACCGACGCCCCATCCAAGGCTGTGATGTTGACGTCCCGCAGGTCGGACGGCCCAACCGTGTTCTTCATTGACACAAGGGTCTCATGGATTGAGAATTCGTCGTTTCCATAGAGGAGATGGATCATACGATTTCCGCCCCGGCCGGGCGACCCGGTATAATATCGAAGACAGGGAGGTGCGCGGCCAGACCATGGCCCGACAACTGTTACTGATACGCGGTGTTGCCCGGCTCGTGTTCGCGTTACTGCGCGACCGGCGGGTGCCCCTCGCCGCGAAGCTCGTGGTCGCGGCCGCCGTCGTCTACATCGTCTCCCCCATCGACTTCGTGCCCGACATCATACCAGGGCTTGGTCAGCTCGACGACCTGATCATAGTGCTCGTCGCGGTGGCGGTATTCCTCGCCTGGGTCCCGCGGCAGATCCTGTTGGAGCACCTGCGCGGCGGAGGCCACGGCCGGTCCGGGGACGGACGCTCGGACGCCAACGTCATCGAGGGCACTTACCGCGTCGACGACGACCCGCCGCCGAATTAGATCCTAGCAGTCCGCCTTCGCCATGGGCTGAAGGCGCCCCGGCCAAGGCAACCGGACACAGCATGAACGTCGGCATCGTTGGGTTGCCACAGAGCGGCAAGACCACGGTCTTCAACGCCATAATCCGCGGCTCTGCCGAAGTGGCGACGTACGCCGCCGCCGAGGCCGAGCCCAACCTCGGCGTCGCCGGGGTCCCCGACAACCGGCTCGACAGCCTGGCCGCCATCTTCAAGCCCAAACGCACGGTAACCGCAGAGATCGGCTTCGTCGACGCGCCGTCGGCAGCCGACCGCTCCGGCGGACTGGTGCCGCGGTCGGCGTTGAACGACATGCATCCCGCGGACGCCATTGCCGTGGTAGTCCGCGCCTTTGAGGACCTGGCCGTCAGCCACGTCGACGGCAGCGTGGACGCCGCCCGCGACGCCGAGTCGGCCCTGCTGGAGCTGGCCCTCACCGACACCGGTGTGCTGGACCGCCGCCTCGCGCGTATTGAGGTGAGCTTCAAGGGCCTCAAGGCGGCGGAACGGGACGCGCTGACACGAGAACAGGCACTGGTGCTGAGGGTCAAGGACAGTCTTGAGGGCGGCACGGCAGTCAGCGACCAGACCCTTACGGACGACGAAGCCAGGGCGCTCGGAGGCTTCGGCCTCCTGACCGCCAAGCCGGCCATCGTTGTGGTAAACATAGGCGAGGACCAGGCCGACGCAGCCAATGCCGTCGCAGCGCGTGTGGCCGCGTCGGTAGGCGGGCAGGTACATACGGTGGCAATATGCGGCGCGCTCGAGATGGAGCTGGCCCAGCTCAACCCGGCCGAGGAGGCCGAAATGCGTGAGGGACTGGGCGCGGGCGAGCCCGCCCTGGAGCGGATGACCAGGGTGGCCCATGAGGCCGGGGACATGGTCGCGTTCTTCACCGGCAACGGCAACGAGGTTAGGTCGTGGACGGTCCCCCGCGGCACCACGGCGCTCAAGGCCGCCGGGCGGATCCACTCCGACTTCGAGCGCGGCTTCATAAGGGCCGAGGTGATCGGGACCCCAGACCTGCTTGAGTGCGGCAGTGCGCAGGCGGCGCGAAAGCGAGGCCTGCTGCGCAGCGAGGGCAAAGGCTACGTCGTCCAGGACGGGGACGTCGTCAACTTCCTTTTCAGCGTGTGACTCAGGGGCCCGCGCTCAATTGCTGCCCCCATATCCCTGTGCTACTCTGTAGCCAACTTGGGTCTCAAGGTCTTACTCCTTGTTTGTCATCGGCACCGCCGGGCACGTAGACCACGGCAAGTCCACCCTTGTACAGGCCCTGACCGGCATCGACCCCGACCGACTCCGCGAGGAGAAAGAACGGGGGATGACCATCGACCTGGGCTTCACCTGGATGCGCCTGCCGGACGGCAACGAGGTCAGCATCGTCGACGTTCCCGGCCACGAGCGGTTCGTCAGCAACATGCTGGCGGGCGTCGGCGGGATCGATCTCGCCCTGCTGGTGGTCGCCGCCGACGAGTCGGTGATGCCCCAGACCAGGGAGCACCTAGCCATCATCGACCTGCTCAACGTCAACCGCGGCCTGGTGGCCGTTACGAAAAAAGACCTGGTGGACGACGACTGGCTCGAGCTGGTCGTCTCCGACGTGGAAGAGGTGCTCGAGGGCACCTCGCTCCAGGGCTCTCGGGTGCTAACCGTATCGGGAGAGACCGGCGACGGCCTGGCCGAGCTGGTCGCCGTCATCGAGTCGACTCTCGCCGAAACACAGGTCCGCCGAGACATCGGCCGCCCGCGGCTGCCCATCGACCGCGCGTTCGCCATCTCCGGCTTCGGGACCGTGGTCACGGGCACCCTGATCGACGGCGCCCTCGACATCGGGCAAGAGGTCGAGTTGGTGCCCGGTGAGAGGGAGACGCGCATCAGGAGCCTGCAAACGCACCGGCAGACCGTTGAGCAGGCGCGACCTGGAAGTCGTGTCGCGGCCAACCTGGCCGGCATCGCCCAGGAGGAGATCAGCCGCGGCGACGTGCT
Source organism: uncultured Dehalococcoidia bacterium (assembly GCA_964513735.1). Lineage (GTDB taxonomy): Bacteria > Chloroflexota > Dehalococcoidia > Lucifugimonadales > CAZENU01 > CAZENU01. The sequence goes on along the minus strand of CAZENU010000005.1, from coordinate 81,830 downwards.
GACGACGTCGGGCTGGCTGAAGGCCACGACTGCGATGGACGTTCGACTCCGCATGATCGCCGACGCGCCGAGAGCGGTCAGGCACAATATGTTCGTCACGGTGCACACGGGCACAAGCGAGACGGTGGCGCGGCTGCGGCTGCTGGACGCGCAGACGGCCGAGCCGGGCGAGTCGGCGTGGGCGCAGCTAAAGTTGGAGACGCCCGTGGCCGTGGTCAAGGGCGACTATTTCGTGGTCCGGTCGAACCAGGCCACGCTGGGCGGCGGGAACGTCGTCGAGCCGCACGCGCGGCGCCACCGCCGTATGCACGCACCGGTTCTCGACAGGCTCGCCGTCCTGAATACCGGCTCTGACCGCGATCTCCTCGTCAAGACCATAGAGACCTCTGAGCCCATCGAGTTCCGACACCTGGTCAACCTGACCAACCTGGAGGCGGCCGTCGCCAGGTCTGAGCTGGAGCAGATGGCCAAGGAGGGGCAGGTCGTCGTGCTGGGCGACGCGGCCATCGGCCGCGGCGTGTTCATCTTCAGCGCCGGCGGCAGCGACTCCCTCGCCCAGAGGGCCAGCGAATTTCTCCGGAGCTATCATGAGCGGCATCCGCTGCGCAAAGGGGCGCCCAAGGAGGAGTTACGTAGCCGGTTGAACATGACACCGCAGGTCTTCGCCCAGACGCTGTCCCTGCTTCAGGAGAGCTCGGCGCTGGTCGAGCAAGGGTCGCTGGTGAGGCTCGGGGAGCATACTCCGAAGCTGTCCGGCGAGCAGCGGAGGGCCGCGGACGCGTACCTGACGCTGCTGGAATCGAGCCCTTACTCGCCTCCGACGGAATCGCAACCCGATGCGGACGTGCTGAATCTGCTGGCCGACGATGGCAAGATCGTGAGGGTCAGCGAGTCGGTGGTCTTCTCGGCCGGCGCCTACCGGGAGATGGTGGAGCGCGTCACCGGCCATCTTGGGGAGCGGGGCGAGATCACGGTGGCCGACGTCCGGGACCTGTTCGGCACCAGCCGCAAGTACGCCCTCGCGCTGCTCGAGTATCTGGACAAGCGGCGCCTCACCCGACGGGTCGATGACGCGCGCGTTCTGCGTTAGGAACACGGGGTCAGAGATGACAGGTGAGAAAGTCGATCTGGAGCGCCACATCCTGGCGGTCCGGCTGGACAATGAGAACGTGCCGGTCTCGTCCATGTCGTCGTTGCTGCGGGTCGTGCAGGCGGTGCTGAGGGAGGTCGCACGGAGCGTCGAGGGGCCCGGCCGCCGCTTCGAGCAAAGCCCGCAGCCCATCCTGGTGCTCTCTAGGCTCTCTACCGACGGCGATCTCGTCCTCAGCTTCACCTTCGTCGACCCCCTCGACTATGCACCCCTGGAGAATCTGTCGGACGATACCTTCGCGGCGCTGTTGGACAGGTTCGCCGAGTTCGTCCGCGGGCTTCCGCAGCCCAGCCTATGGGGCGGGGCCGCGCCCAGACCATCGGGCCGGCCATACGAGTCCGAGCTGGCCAGGCGTATGGCCCAGCTCCATCGCGAGCTGCGCAGATCGCCCAGGGCCATCCTGGCACATCGCACGCGCACCATCGAAATCGAGGGCGACCGCATGGAGTTATCTTAAGACCGGACCGACATTCTTAGCGCCGCGAAGCCTGTCCCGAGCCTCTTGGGGAATCGGGGTCCGGTCTTTGTGGGTACGTGGAGCCCGCTCGATTGTCGAGGAAGCAGCCCGTCGACCCAGGCTGTCGTTCAGTCAGGGTGACAGAGCGCAAGGACGAAAAGATGCCGCTAGACCTCAACAGGACCGCCGCACAGATCGAGGGGATGGCCCAGGCGCTAAGGGACAGGCACAGCGACCGGGAGGAACGCATTGAGCGGGCCCTGGAGGCCGTGCACACATTCAACGTCGACGGCTACCGTACCCGCCGAGACGAGGGCGAGCAGGCCGAGTTCCTGCCGGGCGTGCTGGAGGCGCCGGACACCCGTTACGACCCGCCGCCGGCGCCAGCCGAATTCTGCGTCGCCGCGGTAGACGGCTCGCACATAGACGTCGACCGGCACATGGCCGCCCGGTGCTTCCTGATCAACATCGGCGTCTCAGTGCTCGTCTACGGCCGCGGGGCGCGCGCTGACCTGCACAACGAACCCACACTGTACGCCCGCGACGACGAGCTGGCCATACGCGACCCCGGCACCTACCGCGAGCAGGCCATCGAAGGGGCGGTCCTGGGAGCCAAGCGTACGGTGGAGGAGGTGCGGGCGATGGCGCGCATCGTAGCCAAGTTGCCTCCGGAGACGCCGACCCTCGCGGTCATGGACGGCTCGCTTGCCTTGATCGGGCTGGTGGGGGCGCGAAACCAGGACTTCGTGCTGCGAGAGCTAGTGGAGGAGGGATTCGGCCGAGAGATGGACCGGCTCGCCGAGCTGTCCCGCGACCGGCCTCTGGCCGTGGCCGGTTACATCAGCCTGCCGGGCAGCTCGGAGGTAGTACGGGCTCTCCGAGTCATGGTCTGCTCCTACGGCAGCGCGGACGTCGGCTACCGGTGCGGGATGCGCGGCCCAGGCCGTCAGCCCTGCGATGGATGCGTCGGCGGGCTTATGGACCGCGACATATTCGCCCGACTCCTCGATCCGGGGCAGCGCTCGGTCCTGTTTTCAACGTCGTTCTCAGGGACCGACCAGTATTACGCGGCCGACGTACTGTTCTTCTACGTCAACGTCGGCCACGAGATCGCCCGCGTCGAGGTCCCGTCGTGGGTGGTGGAGGACCAGGCGCGGCTGTCCCTCGTCCACGGCCTGGTGGTGGACCAGTGCGAGCTGGGCCGCGGCTACCCGGTCGCGCTCATGGAAGCGCACGAGCAGGCCGTGGTGGGTGGCGCCGAACGCCGTTTCTTCGTTCAGGCCGTCGAGGGCGCCCTGTCTTCCAGGCGGCTGCCGGTGTACTCCTCGGAGAAGGCGCGTTCCAAGCGCATCAGGATGATGTGACGGGAGAGTCCCAGAGTCCGATTGCCAGGGCACGGAGAGTGCCGCCGGGCTGGTTGCAGGCCCGTTGTGGGCCGACAGGCTATTTGGTATACTAGCCCCGGTTTGCCCGGGAGCGGCCCATGGACACGTCGTGGCACGGCCGTTCCGACTCAGGTGGCCCCGTAGGCCGCCGGCTCAAGGAGAGGCACGGCCCGCGCCCATTCGGTGCCCGGTTCATATGGTATCGTCCTGAGGCGCGCCCCCTCACTCGACACAGTCCTTGGACAAATCACGTCAGACAGCTAGGGGAAGGATGTCCGGAGCACTTGAGGAGAAAGGAGTGGGCCATTGAAGTGGATTGACTACGTCCGGCCCGAAACGCTAAGCGAGGCGGTGGCCCTGCTAGCCGAGCGCGGCGACAAGGTCCGAATACTGGCAGGTGGGACCGACCTCATTGTCCATCTGAGGGCTGGCGCCCTGAAGCCAGACCTCGTAGTGGACGGCAAGGGGATCGCTGAGCTGAACGAGCTGAGCTATAGCCCGCAGACCGGCCTGACGCTGGGTGCGGCGGTCCCATGCTACAAGGTATATCAAAACAAAGAAGTCGCCAGCGCCTATCCAGGGTTTATCGACGCGGCCTCGCTCATCGGCGGGACACAGATACGGGGTAGGGCATCCATAGGCGGCAACCTGTGCAACGCGGTGCCCAGCGCCGACTCGATCCCCGCGATAATCGCCCACAACGTGACCTGCAAGATAGTGGGGCCAAACGGGATCCGGGAGGTCAAGGCAGAGGACTTTTGCACAGCGCCCAGGCAGAATGTGATGGAGTCCAACGAACTGTTGGTCTCCCTCCATTTCCCCGCACCGCAGCCGGGCTTCGGCGCCCGTTATATCCGGTTCATCCCACGCAACGAGATGGACATCGCGGTGGCAGGCGCGGGCGTATCGGTGCAGCTCGACAACGGCACCGTGAAGTCGGCCAGGGTCGCCCTGGGGGCCGTCGCCCCGACGCCGCTGCTGGTGAGCGAGGCGGCCGCGGCCCTCGAGGGCAAGGCGCCGACGGCGGAGAACATCCAAGCCGCGTCCGAGAAGGCCCGCGATGCTGCGCGGCCCATCAACGACATGCGCGGCACCATCGAGTTCAGAAAACACCTCTGCGAGGTCCTGACCCGCCGCGCGCTGACCACCGCGGTCGAGAGAGCCCAGGAGGCCCGGTAAATGCTAACCAAAACTCACGTTCAGACCCGGATAAACGGCGAAGACGTCGAATTCCTCTGCGAGCCGAGACAGAGCCTGCTCGAGTGCCTTCGGGACGTGATCGGGCTGACCGGCTCCAAGGAAGGGTGCAACGACGGTAACTGCGGCGCGTGTACCGTCAACATGGACGGCCGCATAATCGATTCCTGCCTGGTGCTCGCCGTTGAGGCCCAGGGCAGCGAGATCCTGACCATCGAGGGCATCGCGACGCCGGCCGGACTGCACCCGATCCAGCAGGCGTTCCTGGAGAACGCGGGTCTCCAGTGCGGCATCTGCACTCCTGGCTTCATCGTCGCCTCCAAGGCGCTGCTCGAGGCCGAGCCAAACCCCTCCGAGTACCGGATCCGCGAGTGGCTGGCCGGCAATCTCTGCCGCTGCACCGGCTACGACAAGATCGTCCGTGCGGTAATGGACGCAGCGAGACGGATGTAGGAGGCTGACGATATGACGGCCACCTACGAGCGCAACGTCGTTCTTGCCACGAAGACCTTCGACGTAGTCGGAACACGGCCTATCCGCCACGACGGTCACGAGAAGGTGACCGGCAAGGCAGTCTACGGCGCCGACTTCACCACGACCAGGATGCTGTACGGGAAGGTCCTGCGAAGCCCGCATGCGCACGCCAGGATAAAGTCGATAGACACCAGCAAGGCCGACGCTCTTCCAGGCGTGATGGCCACGGTGACGGCCGCCGATCTGCCCAAGGGCGAGCCCGGCGAGATCTTCCATAACAGCACGCAGGGGGACTCGAATCTGCAGCAACAGCGCGACGCCATCCTGGCCGGGGAGAAGGTCCTGTACAAGGGCCACCCGGTGGCCGGTGTGGCCGCGACCAGCCCCCACATCGCCGAGGAAGCGCTTGCCCTCATCGAGGTCGACTACGCGGTGCTGCCGGCCGTGTCCACCGCCCCTGAGGCGATGGCACAGGGCGCCCCGGTCCTTCTGGACTACTTCGATCCCAAGGATGCCCCGGACTTCTACGACCCCGACGAGGGCACCGACACCCCCACCAACGTGACGCTCCACGTCCAGTACAAGAACGGCGACCTGGAGAAGGGGTTCGAGGAGGCCGACGTCATCGTCGAGCGGGAGTTCGATACGGCCACGGTGCACCAGGGCTACATCGAGCCGCACAACTGCACCGTCAATTGGGGCAAGGACGGCCGGGTCTACATCTGGAATAGTACTCAGGCGCCGTTCGAAGTGCGCGACAGCACGGCCGAGATCCTCGGCGTGCCGCTGTCGATGGTCAAGCTGACTCCACTGGAGATCGGCGGAGCCTTTGGCGGCAAGTGGGAACCCTACGGCGAGCCCATCGCCGCGCTGCTGTCCAGGAAGACCGACCACGCGGTCAAGATCGTCATGAGCCGTGCCGAGGAGTTCGAGGCGACCGGGCCGACGTCGGGCTCTCACATGAAGGTCAAGATCGGCTCGACGAAGGACGGCAAGTTCGTCGCGGCCCAGGCCTTTGTGGCCTTCGAGTCCGGAGGCTGGCCTGGCTCGCCGATTGAGCCGGGCTGCCAGTGCGTCTTCGCGGTCTACGACATCCCGAACATCCTGGTAGACGGCTACGACGTCGTGGTCAACAAGCCTAAGTCCGCGGCGTACAGGGCCCCGGGGTCCACCCACGTCGCCTATGCCACCGAGTCGGTCGTCGACGAGCTGGCCGAGAAGCTGGGCATCGATCCTCTGGAGCTGAGGCTGATGAACGCGGCCAAAGAGGGCACCCGTCGTGCGGACGGTCCGCGCTTCGCCCGCATCGGCTGCGTCGAGGTCATCGAGGCGATGAAGGACCACCCGCACTACAAGGAGCCGCTCGAAGGGCCCAACAGGGGCAGAGGCGTCAGCGTGGGCTTTTGGTTCAACGCCGGGATGCCGTCAAGCTGCTCTATCTCGGTCAACTCAGACGGGACGATCAGCCTTGTCGAGGGCTCCACCGACATCGGCGGGTCCCGTACTTCGATCGCGATGCAGGCTGCCGAGGTCCTGGGCATCCCCGTCGAGGGTGTGCATCCGGCTACCGCGGACACGGACTCCATCGGGTTCACGGCTGGTACCGGTGGGAGCCGCGTCACCTTCGCCACCGGCTGGGCCGCCCACGAGGCAGCTCAGGAGGTCAAGGGCAAGATGCTTGACCGGGCGGCACTGGTCTGGGACGTCGCTTCTGACTCCCTGCAGATGGAAAAGGGCGTCATCAGCTCCAAGGATGATCCCGAGCTCAACATGAGCTTTAAGGAGCTCTGCGCACAGTTGGAGGACACAGGCGGCCCCATCATGGGCAGTGGCACCGTTGACCCCAAAGGTGAGGGCGGTTCCTATGCCGGCAATGTCGTCGACGTAGAGGTCGATCCCGAGACCGGCAAAGTCACCATCCTCCGCTTCACGGTGGTCCAGGACGCAGGCAAGGCGATACATCCCAGCTACGTCGAGGGGCAGCTCCAGGGCGGAAGCGCCCAGGGCATTGGCTGGGCTCTGAACGAAGAGTACTTCATGGACGACGCCGGACGAATGTCCAACAACACCCTGCTCGACTACCGGATGCCGGTCGCCCTAGACCTGCCGATGATCGACACAGTGATCGTCGAGGTGGCCAATCCAAGTCACCCGTTCGGCGTGAGGGGAGTCGGCGAGGCGAACATAGTTCCGCCGCCGGCGGCCCTTGCCAACGCCATCCACGCGGCCACCGGCGTCCGCATGGCCAGGCTGCCGATGAACCCGCCCTCGATCACGAAGGCGCTCTGGGAAAAGTCGAAGTAGGCAGATGGCAACGGTCTTCATTCCGTCGCTCATGCGCAAACTGACCGGAGACCACGAGACTGTCTTGGTGCCTGGCTCCACCGTCCGTGAGGTGATCAGCAACCTGGAGACGGAGTACCCGGGCATAAAGGAGCAACTGGTAGACAAGTTCAAGCTCAAGGCGAACATCTCGGTGGCGGTGGACGGTGAGATAACCCCGCTGGGCGTCCTCGAGAAGGTAGGCGAAGACAGCGAGGTGCACTTCCTGCCAGCCATCGGCGGTGGCTAGCCCGGAGAATTCGACCAGCGCACGCCGATGAATCGTAGGGGCGGTCTCTAAACCGCCCCTACGTATTTTACCCTGACTCGACGGAGGAGCCAATGCCCAACGACCGAATCAAGGGCGTTATCGTCCCTATCGTGACGCCGCTGACCCCCGACGAGAATGTCGACGTGGCCTCGCTGAAACGGCTGGTGGACTACCTCGTCGACGGCGGCGTACACGGCATCTGGGCCGCCGGCACGACGGGCGAGTTCGCGGCGCTGCGCGACGACCAGCGGCTGCTGTGCATCGAGACGGTCTCGGACCAGGCTGCCGGACGTGTGCCGGTCATCGCAAACGTGTCCGGGGCCGCCACGAGGCTCACGGTCGATCTAGCGCTGTCGGTGCGGGAGATGGGGCTCGCCGGCATCGCGGCGACGCCTCCGTATTACTATCCCTGCGGCCAAGACGAGATCGCCGACCACTTTCGCCGGATCTCGGAGCGGGTCGGGATGCCGTTGTGGGCCTACAACATCCCCCCGACGGTGAAGACCGCCATCGAGCCCGGAGTGATCGCGATGCTCGGCAGCGAGGGGCACATCGTAGGCACCAAGGACAGCTCCGGCGCCGGCGAGCCGCTGGCCCAACTCAACGCGCTATGCCGGCAGGGCGGCATCGAGATGTACCGCTTCCTCGGCTCGGTGTACCGCACCACGACGACCAGAGGCGTCGGCGCACACGGGGTGATTCCGGGCATCGCCAACCTTGTCCCGACCATCACGGCCCGAGCCTGGGAGGCAGGCGACCGTGGCGACGAGGAAGCCGCCCAGGACTACCTCGCCCGGCTCGTCTCCGCCACTCGGGTGATCCGGCTCGCCGACGGGGGCAGCCTCAACTCATCGGCCATGTCTGGGATCAAGTCGGCGCTCAAGATTCTCGGGATCATTGAGCACGATACCATGACCAGCCCGCTGAGGTCGCTCACCGAGGAGGAGAAGGCGCTCATCCCGCCAATCCTCGCCGAGCTCGGACTTGCGGCCTGAGCCGCCGCGTCCAGCCCGTATCGAGGCATCTCTGAGCGCCTCCTCGGGTCATCGCCTATTAGCTTGCCATTGAGGCCGTGTCGTCACCCTGAACGACGCGAAGGGTCTCTGGGGTGGAGTCCCTTCCTGGCGAGCCTCGCCGGCCCCGAACCAGATTCTTCCTCGCGGACTTGTCAGAATGGCGTTTCGGCAAACAGGCGCTCTCCTTGCCGGTACAATGCGCCGGGTACACGTCAGGAGTGAGATATGGACAGAGCAACCGCCAACCAGGTAGTCGAGGAGCACGCCAAGAGCGAGAGTCTGCGGAAGCACCTCCTCGCCGTCGAGACGTGCATGCGGGCGTATGCCCGCAAAGAGGGCGGGGACGAAGAGCTGTGGGGGATCACCGGCCTGGTCCACGACTTCGACTGGGAGGTGTGCCCCACCCCGGAGTCCCACCCCACTTTCGGCGCCGAAATCCTGCGCTCCCACGGCTTCCCTGAGGAGATCGTCCGCGCCGTACTCTCCCACGGCAACCACACCGGCATCCCGCGGGAGACTTTGATGGAGAAGGCTCTCTTCGCCTGCGACGAGCTGTCCGGGTTTGTGACGGCGGTCGCGCTGGTCCGCCCCACCAAGAGCCTGTCCGACACCAAGGTCAGCTCGGTCAAGCGCAAAATGAAGGACAAGGCGTTCGCCAAGTCGGTGAGCCGCGACGACATCCGCCAGGGCGCCCAGGATCTGGACGTCGAGCTCGACGACATGATCGCCTTCATCATTGAAGCCCTGAAGCCGGTCGCCCCCCGGCTCGGTCTCAACGAATAGCGCTGCCTCGCGTCGGGTCGCCGGTCTCAGCTCCGTCAGGGCACTGCCAGGTCGTGGAAACGCGCTACCGGGCTTCGGATGGTTCCCAGGTCAGATGCGGGTACCGGCCCTTCAGCAGCGGCGCGTGCTCGGGGCCCAGCAGCGGCAGGGGTAGGCCCTCGGCGGCCGGCACCGTCTGCTCCGGCAGCTCGGCCAGCCCGGTGCCCTTCTCCTGGACCAGCACCTTGAAGCCTCCGAGCCCATCGGGCTTGACCAGCTCGCGCATTCCCATCAGGTTGGCCTGCCGTCGAGACTCGGCCATCGGTTCTCGCCTCATCCGGTCAAGCCAGCCGCTCAGCCCGAGCTCCCGCAGGAACCCCGTCTGCGTCCCGATGCCCAGCGGCGATAGGCTGACACGACGGCCCTCCTCGACGACGTGGGTGAAGTCCACGTGGGCGGTGATGTCCTGCTCGCCGACGCGCTGGTACGGAGAAGCCCCGCCGGTGTGGCGGTAGTAGCCCTGCACGGTCCCGCCGCCGCGCTCGGCCGAGTACAGCTCCTGCCGCGTGTAGCCGTAGTCGACGGTCAGCACAAAGCCGCGTTCCAACGCCCCGGCCACCCCTGCCATCCACGGCCCGATGTGCAGGTCCGCCTCGCCGCGAAACCCCTCCGCTAGCTCCCATCCCGGCCGGTCTACGTGCCTGGCTAGCAGCGGCGTCGAGGGTTCATCGAGGGTCTCGGATAGCTCGCCGTCTCGTACGACCACGTATACCTCCAGAATGCGGCCGTCCCGCATCTCGAAGCGGTGCACGGGGAAGGCGTCCAGCAGCTCGTTGGACAGCAGGCAGCCCACCACGCCTCGCAGCGGCGTCCCCGTTGCGGCTACGTGCTGCGCGAAGCCGGTCACGTCGGGTAGCCTGGCACGGTCTAGGGTGACATAGCGCAGGGCGTCGGCGAAGGGCTCCAGAGCGCGTCCCGCGTACGACACGACGTCGCGGGCCAGAAGTCCGCTACCCACTCCCATCTCGACGGCGGTGAAGCGCGCCGGGCGGTCCAACAGATCCCACATCCGGGAGAGCTGGACCGCGATGGCCGCTCCAAACGCCGGGTGCGCCGCCGGGCTGGTGTAGTAGTCAGCCCCGGCGTCGGAATCGGGGCCGCGGGTGTAGTAGCCGCCACGGGTATGATAGAGAGCGGTCTCCATGAACTCGGCAAAGGTGATGCGGCCCCGCTTCCCGATTAGGGCAAGTACCTCCTGCCGCGCTGTACTGCTCACGTCGTGGCAGGTCGTGCGAGAGCGCGGTGTCCGGGGACGAAGTAGGGGGCGCCGCGATGGCGCCCCCTACTTCGTTCACTCAGACGTCTCACAAGCAGCCACTGATCTCGGCTAGCTCTTGGCCTGCCTCGCCCTCCTCCTATGAGAGCTCTCTCGGTCCCAACCCGAGATCGGTATCGAGTTCCTGAACTCTGCCTTTTCACCGCATTCCTTGCATACGCCCCGACTCGTGGGTCCGTTCGGGCTATCGATGATCCAGGTGTGCTGGCACTCCGACACTAGCTCCTCTTGATTGGTCACTACTGGCCCCTTCTAGCTTCCGGAAGACGTTCGCCGTTCTTTACTGGCCCCGCTTTTCGAGGGACACGTACTCCAGGTCGATGGGACCGGTGTAGTGCAGCCTCGGTCGGAGGATGTCTTTCTTGGAATACTGCTCCATTATGTGCAGTGTCCACCCCGGCATACGGCCGACGGCGAACAGCGGCACGAACAGGTCGTCTGGAATGCCCAGCAGCGAGTACACAGCGCCGGACCACAGATCGACGTTAGGGTTGGTGCCCAGCCGGGCTCTACGCTTCATCTCCTTGGTCTCGGCGATGGCCTCGATGATCGAGAACCACTTTGTCTGGCCCTTGCGGACGCCAAGCGCCTTCGCATCTGCCTTGAGGTGGACCGATCTGGGATCGACGTCTTTGTAGACCGCGTGGCCGAACCCCATGACCCGCTTGCCGGTGGCAAGCAGGTTGGCCACGTAGCTCGCCGCGTTCTCGACGCTGCCTACGGTCTGCACCATCTGCATGGCGCCTTCGGCGGCGCCGCCATGCTTGGACCCCTTGAGCACCGACACCGCGGTCGTCAGGGCCGAGTAGAAGTCGGCGCGGGTGGACGCCGCGACGCGGGCTGCGAAGGTCGAGGCATTGCTGCCGTGTTCGGCGTGCAGTACCAGGTCCTTGTCGATGAGCCTGGCGTCCTCGGGGTCGGGCGCCTCTCCGTGGAGCATGTAGAGGAAGTTGGCGGCGTGGCTCAGGTCGGGGTTGGGGCTCATGGGCTCGTGGCCCTTCCTGATGCGATAGTGTGCCGCCACCAGAGTCGCCACGGCGGCCGTTGCCGTCATGCCCTTCTTCAGGACGGCGTCCTCCGACATGTCGTCGGCCGACGGGTCCGCGAGACCCATCGCCGAAACCCCGCCGCGCAGCGCGTCCATGGGGTGCGCGTTGCCGTAGATACGGAGCGTCGCCATGACCTGATCGGGCAGCTCTCGGCTGTTGCGAAGCTCGGCATCGAACTGGTCGAGTTGCGAGACGGTTGGCAGAGAGCCGTGGAGGAGCAGGTAGGCGGTCTCTTCAAAGGTGGAGTACCGGGCTAGGTCGTGGATGTTGTAGCCGCGGTACAGCAGCTTGCCGGGCTTGGAGACGATCAGGCTTGCGGTCGTGCGGTCGAAGTAGACATCCTTCAACCCCTTCCTCAGCTCTACCTTCTCGCTTGCCGCCATCTATGGCCCTCTGTGCCGGCCCGCCTGCCCGACCTTTGGCCGGGTTTGACCGCTCAGATCGAGAGGAATCTTGTGCTGAGGACACGCCCAAACGTCCGGCCCTCAGAGACCAAAAACGCCCGGCGCTGAGCTTGAGAATTCTAGCATCGGCGCTACTTACTGTCAAGCCGCGCGAGTGGCAATCGAACTGGCCGGACGCCCGGAAAACGCGCCGTTTCGAGTCCCCTGGCGGGAGGCGCGGGGCCGTGTTCACGGGCAAGCGATGCCCTCCGAGTTGGACACGTTGGCGAATCGCACCGCGTCCCCGATCTCGATGCCTTGTAGCCCCGCCTCGCCAGCGTTGATCTCGAGCACGTAGCCGGCGCTCGACGACGGCGAATACAAGGGTAGCTCCGAGACCGGAGTCTCGGGAGCGGGCGCCGGTATACTTGCGGTTACGTCTACGACTGCGCACTCTGCGGATATCCACACGATGTCGAGAGGGAACCGCATCTCGAACATCCAGAAATACCGGGCGACTCTCGGCACGAAGACGAAAAGCATGCCGCTGCCGGGAGTGAGGAAGTCCCGGCCCGAGAGACCTCGGCCGATCTCCTCCGCGGTGAGCGCCAGCTCCACTTGGAAGGCGGCTCTGGGGAAGAACACGGCCGGCACGCTCGAGGGTATGATCGGCCCGCTGGTGGGTGTCGGGGTGAGGTGAGGAGGCGTCGGCGCCGGGGCGGCGGTCGGCGTCGCCATTCCCGCGGACGTTGCCGGAGCAACCGGAGTCTGTGGCTGGACCGCGGTTTTGGCCGCGGCGGCCCGCGTTGGCACCGCCTGCGTGGCGTCTCCGGGCGTGGTACGGTCGTCGGAGCAGGCGACCATCGCCATCGCCATCAGCGCGGCCGCGATTGCGACGAGGGTGTCCCTCACACCAGCTCCACCACCGTGACGCCTTCGCCGCCTCGCTCCCGCGCCTCGGTGGCGTGGGACCTGGCCAGCGGGTGGTCTGTAAGCAGCTCGCGGACGGCCTGTCTCAGCGCCCCAGTCCCCTTGCCGTGGACGATGCGGATTGAGCTCATGCCGTCACGGATGGCCTTGTCCAGGAACTCCTCGACATGGATGAGTGCCTCCTCGACCCTCATGCCGCGGACATGCAGCTCCACCGACGGGAGCATTGGACCGAGCTCGTAGCTGACCCCTGCCGCCGGGGTCTGATCCGTCGCCGGTCGCTGGGCCGGCGTGAGGCGGTGCGCATCGAACTTGAAGCGGACGCTGCCTATGGCGACCTCTATCTCCTGGCCGTCTTCCGGGACCGCGATGACCCTGCCCTGGACGTTCAGGCCTTTGACGTCGACCAGGTCTCCGGCCTCGAGCCGTTCACGTGGAGGGCTGACCTCTCTGCTGCGGAGCTCCGGAAGCGCCTCGCGCACGGCCTTCTTGGCCGCCGCGACCTCGGCCGTGGCCTGCTTGACGGTCTCGTCTGAGACCTTCCAAGAAAGCGCCGCCTCGGCCCGCTGGATCCGCTTCCTGGCGCTATCGAACTCCTGGCTCAGCTCGCGGTCGATGTCCTGGAGCGTCTCCTCCCTGCGCAGCTCGAGCTCGGCCAGTCTTGCCTCCATCTCCGAGCGGGCGGCGTTGGCCCGCGTCCGAGCCTCGTCGGCCTCCTCCAGCCGCGCCTTGAGCTCATCGCGCTCGCCTTGGAGCTCCTTCATCCAGTCCTCGAACAGCACGTGCTGGGGTTCCATAAGCGAGCGGGCGTCCTCCATGATGTCATTGGGCAGGCCCATGTGGGCCGCAACCGACATCGCGTAGCTCCTGCCCGGGGCACCCAAGGTCAGGTGGTAGGTGGGCCGGAGGCTGTTCGCGTCCAGATCTACACTGGCGTTCGCGATCAAAGGCGTCTTCTGGGCGTGAGTCGCGATGGAGCGGTGGTGAGTCGTGACTATGGACGTGACCCCGCCGGCCGCCAGCCGGTTCAGTATCGCCTTGGCCAGCGCCGAGCCCTCCTCGGGGTCGGTGCTCGTGCCCAGCTCGTCCAGCAACACCAGCGACCCGTCGTCGGCGTGGCGCAGGATCTCGATGACGTTGTGCATGTGGGACCCGAAAGTCGACACCGACTGCTGGATGCTCTGGTGGTCGCCGACGTCGGCGTACACCCCGTCGAACACCGGCAGCGAGCTCCCCGACGCGGCCGGCACCAGCAGCCCGGACTGGTGCATGAGGGCCAGCAACCCCACTGTCTTCATGGCGACCGTCTTGCCGCCGGTGTTGGGGCCGGTGATCACGAGGACCGGTCTGTCTGGGTCCATCTGGACCGTGATCGGGACCGCCTCTGCGCCCAGCAGCGGATGTCGGGCGTCAAGCAGGCTCACGAGTGGCCGTCCCGCGCTGTCGGGAGCGCCGTCGGAGTCGGAGGAGCCCAGGCCGACAGTTTGGCCCAGGGAGGCACTGTAGCGAGCCCTCGCCAGGACCAGGTCAAGGCGGGCAGTCAGCTCGATGCCGAGCATGATGTCGTCCCTGGCCGCGCCGATCATCGCGGACATCTCCCGCAACACCCAGGCCACCTCGCGCTCCTCTTCCAGTGCCAGCTCGCGCCACTGGTTGCCCAGCTCGACGGTCTGGAATGGTTCGACGAACACAGTGGCGCCGGTGTTCGAGGCGTCGTGGACTATGCCGGGCACGCGGTGCCGCAGCTCTGTCTTGACCTGCAGCACCAGCCGGTCGCCCCGCATCGACACCACCTGGTCCTGCAAAGCCTCCTGGCCTGTGGCCGAGGCTATGAACTGCTCCAGGGCGCCGGCTATCCGCTCGTAGGCGTTCCGTAGCTGCCGCCTGAGCTGCCCCAGCCCCGGCGTGGCGCCGTCGAGCACCTCGCCTCTGGAGCCGATACTGCCCTCGACCCTGAGGCGTATGTCGCTCACGTCGGGGATGTCCTTCGCCATGCGCGACAGGCCGGGCGTCGACTCCCCGGTCTTCCTGAAGGCCGAGCCCGCGCGCTCCAGCACCTCGAGCGAAGCGGCCACCGCCAGGAGCTCGTGGCCTGCCAGGACGCCTTCAAGCGCCGCGCGCTCCACCAGCGGACTGGCATCGTCCGTGGTGTGCAGGCCCACGTCCGCGCCTTGAGCCAGGAACGCCAGCCCCTCGCCTGTCTCGCTCTGGAGCGCGCCCACTTCCTCCAGAGAGTACATCGGCTCCAGGTCGAGGGCCAGGCTTCGCGCGAGGTGGAACCGGGCATACCCGGCCACGCGCTGCCGCACTGTCCCGAAGTCGAGTGCCTCCAGGGCCTGTGCCCTCAGCTTTTCGCCGTCGTGAACGTCCGTCATCTGTTCGTCGCTCCGCGCAGTAGGTGTCATCGTGTCAATGCGTCCGCGGCCCGCTTGCAGGTTGATTCTACCAGTGGGGCGCCATTGCGGCAGCGTCAAAGGGACCGGCGGAGTGCCATGCTATTATACGAACGGATACGCGGGATCCGATCTGCCGCGACCCACCTCACTATGCCCCACACAGTTACCGTCAGAGCGCCCGCGACCACCGCGAACATGGGCCCCGGATTCGACTGCCTGGCCATGGCGCTCGATATCTGGAACACGGTGCGGGTAGATCTAGACGGCGACGGAATCGTGGTGAACGGGGAAGGCAAAGAGGAGCTTCCGACCGATCAGACCAACCTCGTCTACAGGAGCTTCGCCATGCCCTTCGAGAAGACGGGCAGGCCGGTCCCCAGGGCCGGGATCGTCTGCGACAACCGCATACCTCTCGCCAGGGGCCTCGGCAGCAGCGCCGCCGCGGCGGTCACGGGCCTCCTGGCCGGCAACGAGCTGTGCGGGCGGCCTCTGGACCGGACTCAGATTCTGGAGCTGGCCGCGGAGGTAGAGGGTCATCCCGACAACGTATCGGCTGCTTTGTTCGGCGGCTGTCAGATCGTCGTCCAGGACGGCCAAGGGCTTACAACCTCGGCTGTGCCCATCGCTCAGGGCCTGCGGGCCGTCGTATTCGTTCCGGACGATCCCATGCCCACCGACGAGGTCCGGTCCGTGCTTGCCGACCAGATAGAGCGGCGGGACGCGGTGTATAATATGGGCCGGGTGGCGCTGCTAGTCGCCGCGCTGGTGACCGGCGACTTGACACACCTGGGCACTGCCACCCAGGACCGGCTCCACCAGCCGGCCCGGCAGGCGATATACCCCGCGATGAAGAACATCTTCCGGGCCGCGCTGAGTGCCGGAGCCCTCGGCGTATTCCTGTCGGGCGCCGGGTCCTCCGTGCTGGCACTGGCACAGGGCAGGGAGACCACCATAGGCTACGAGATGGCGGAGGCCGCGTCCAAGTCGGGCGTCTGCGGGTCTTTCATCGTCACCGAAATGACTACCACGAGCGCACACGTCGCGCAGGACCTTCGGTAGAGGCACGGCATGCCGTGCCTCTACTCTGACGGGTCCAGACAACAGCAGGCTTTGGATTGGCGCTGATCGTTCAGAAATACGGCGGAAGCTCCCTGACCAACTCCGAGGCGATTCGAGGCGTCGCCCGGCGTATCGGCGAGGCCCACGACGCGGGTCACCGTGTCGTGGCCGTGGTCTCGGCGATGGGCGACACGACTGACGAGCTGATCTCGCTGGCCCATCAGGTCTCCGACCAGCCCGATCTGCGCGAGCTGGACATGCTTCTGTCCACCGGCGAGCTGGTGAGCTGCACTCTCACCGCGATGGCGTTGCGGGCCCAGGGTCGCGACGCGGTCAGCCTTAGCGGCGCCCAGGCCGGTATCAAGACAGACACCACCCACGGCAGGGCCAGGATCGCGTCGGTGGATGCGGACCGGGTCCTGCGCGAGCTAGACGGAGGCAGAATTGTCGTGGTCGCGGGCTTCCAGGGTGCCACCGACAGCATGGACGTGACGACTCTGGGCCGTGGGGCATCCGACCTCTCGGCGGTGGCGCTGGCCGCGGGACTGTTGGCCGACCGGTGCGAGATATACACCGACGTCGCCGGCATCTACACCGCCGACCCCAGGCTGGTGCCCGAGGCGCGCTGCCTGAGCGAGATAGGCTACGAAGAGATGCTCGAGCTGGCCAGCTACGGGGCCAAAATGGACCCGCGTTCCATCGAGCTGGGGATGGTATACGAGGTACCGATGTTGGTGGCGTCCAGCTTCGAGTGGTCGCCCGGGACGCTGATACACCGAGGTGTTGACATGGAGAACGGGGTCGGGGAGATTCGAAACAGAGTGCGAGGCATTGCGACGGACGCCAACGTCGCCAAGATCAGCGTGCTCGGGCTACCCGACCGGCCCGGCGTCCAGGCCGGGCTCTTCGAGCCGTTGGCCGACGCCGACGTCAGCGTCGACGTCATTGTGCAGAACGTCAGCGTCGCCGGCGCGACCGATGTGACGTTCACCGTCAAGCGCAACTACCTCGACCGGGCCATCGAGGTGGTCGAGGCGCAGTCCCGCGACCTCGGCGGCCGAGAGGTCGTCAGCGCCTCTGGACTGGGCAAGGTAAGCATCGTAGGCACCGGAATGCGGGACGCCCCGGGGTATGCCGGCCGGATGTTTCGCGCCCTCGCCGACGCCGGGATCGACATCGGCATGATCACCACGTCTGAGATACGCATCACTTGTATCGTGGACGAGTCGAGGCTGGGCGACGCGGCCCGAGCGCTCCACGCCGCCTTCGAGCTGGACCGCCCGGAGCCGGCGTGACCGCCGCCCGGCCGAAGGCGTACCATGACCTCCGTGCCTGAGGACAAGGTAGCTCCGCACCTGTCGGTGGTCATTCCTGCCTTCAACGAGGAAGGGCGCATCGGCGCCACCCTCGGCGCGCTGGTCCGGTACCTTGACCAACAGCCATACTCCTGGGAGATCGTGGTCGTAGATGACGGCAGCACCGACACCACAGTCGCTGTCGTCGAAGCCCGTGCGGCAGAGCTGGAGGCGCCGGCCCGTGTGGAGTCGATACCCCACGCGGGCAAGGGCTGGGCAGTGCGCCACGGCATGCTGTCGTCAAGCGGCCGATACAGGTTCATGTGCGACGCCGACCTGGCCATGCCGGTCGAGAACCTGGCCACCTTCCTTGCTCGCATGGAGGAGGCTTACGACGTGGTCATCGGGTCCCGTCAGATAGAGGGCGCGCGTCGGTTCGGCGAGGGCCTCGGCCGCCACCTGCGAGGCCGTGTGTTCAACTGGATGGTCCGCCTGGTGGCAGTCGGAGGATTCCAGGACACTCAGTGCGGCTTCAAGTGCTTCCGCGGCGACGTCGCTGAAGAGCTGTTCGGCGCCCAGAGAACCAGAGGGCTGGGTTTCGACGTAGAGATTCTCTATCTGGCGGTCCGACGGCGGCTCCGCGTTCTCGAGATGCCGATAGACTGGTACCATCAGGAGCTAAGCAAGGTCAGACTGGTGGTCGACAATTTCGCGATGATCGGGGACACGTTGGCGGTCAGGGTAAGGCGGATGCGGGGCGTTTATGGCCCAACCGCGAAGTCGGGTGGCGATGACCGTGAGTAACGCAACCCCCGGCGTATTCGAAACCCGGCCGGTATCGGCTTTCGGTGGTTGGTTGAGCCGAGACCGCCGCGCCGCGCCGGCCCGGCCCCGGGTGGCCGTCGTCGTCCCCACCTATAACGAAGTGGACAACCTGCCTCACCTTGTCGGCCGTATCTTCTCCCTCGGCCTGGAAGGCGTGAGACTGATCGTCGTCGACGACGCCTCGCCGGACGGCACCGGCCGCCTGGCCACCCGGCTCGCCCGCCGTGCGCGCGGCGCCATTGACGTGGTCCAGCGTGATAGGAAGCTGGGCCTGGGGACCGCCTATGTGGCTGGGTTCAAGCGCGCATTGGCGGAGGGAGCCGACTACATAGTCCAGATGGACGCCGACCTGTCCCACGACCCCGACGGCATCCCCGGGATGCTGGAGGAGCTGCGCGAAGCCGACGTCGTGGTGGGCTCGAGGTACGTGCAGCGCGCCAGCGCCGATCCGGCGTGGGGCCCGACTAGGCGGCGGCTCAGCGTCGTGGGCAACCGGGGGATTCGACTGCTTGCCGGGCTGCGCGTCCGGGACACCACATCGGGCTTCAAGGCCTTTCGAGCCGACGCGTTGAGAGCGGTCGACCTGGACCGGCTCAAGTGCAGGGGCTTCGGCTTCCAGGCCGAGATGGCCATCGTCTGTCAGGGTCTGCGCCTGCGCGTTGTCGAGCGCCCTATCTCCTTCCGGACGAGGACAAGAGGTTGCTCCAAGATGTCCGTGGGCATCGTGGCCGAGGCTATTTGGCGACTGGTGCCACTGGCCTGCGGCAAGTCGCATGGATAAGGGTCTGCCAGAGCTTGCCATGCCAAGATTCTGTGCGATAGAATTCGCCATCTCGATTGGGAACGCTGTTTAGATGACGCTCGAAGCCGAGGAAGAACGGAAGAAAAAGAGGGACCTGGCCAAGCGGGCTGTGTCCCTGGCGATGGGGAGTCGGTGGGCCGAAGCGGTCGAGGTCAACCAATCGATACTGGACAGCTTCTCCGACGACCTAGAGGCGTACAATCGGCTGGGCAAGGCACTTAGCGAGCTTGGCCGAAACGGCGAAGCCAGGAACGCCTTCGAGCACGCGCTTTCGCTGTCTTCCCACAACTCCATCGCAATGAAGAACCTGGACCGTCTGGCCAAGTTGGGTGACGACGCGCAGGGTGTCGGCGTCTCCGCAGTAGGCCCGATCAGGGCCTTCATCGAGGAGAGCGGCAAGTCTGGCGTGACCTCGCTCATCAACCTGGCGTCCCCACAGCTTCTGCTCAAGCTGGCGCCCGGCCATCCGCTTGATCTGAGTGCGGACGGCGGTACGCTCAAGGTGACGGCTCCCTCGGGCGAGTATCTAGGTCAGGTCGAGCCCAAGCTCGCCGCCAGGCTTGTTCGCCTGATCAGAGGGGGTAATCGATACGAGGTCGTGGTGACCGGTGTCGAAGAGCGCAGCCTTGCGGTCTTCATTCGAGAAGTCTTCAGGCACCCCTCGCAGGCCGTCAAAGCATCGTTTCCGTCCAAGGAGGGCTCGGGGGTGCGAACGCTGCCGCCCAGCGCGGCTCCCCGATTCGACTCCGACGACCAGGATGGCGAGCAGCGGGAGACCGTGGCAGTCAAGGACTGGTCCGACGACGACACGGAGCCGGGCGACGACGACGCCTTCAATCCAGCGGTGCACCGCATCATCAACCCGAGCGAGGAGACCGAGTCGGAGTTCTAGTCGGTCCGATCCTCAGCGGTCTCGAGTGGCAGCTCTCGGAAGTACAGCCCCCACTGCCTCATCGCTTCCTTGACGCCGGGATCGTCCAGCTCGGCGAGCTGTTTGAAGAATCCGGCCAGGGCGTGGGCGTATAGGAGGTCGTCGGAGCATATCCAGCTTCGCTCGCCGCGGACCACGTACAGCAGTCCGCTCTGGTGCTCGCAGCCTATCTCCAGCCGCTTGCTTCCCGAGTCTCCTTTGGCGGTAATTCCCGAGTTGTCCATCGCCCATACCTCGTTGTTTGTTGTCTCGCCGCGGACAGTGAGCTGGCCGCATGGGCCACGCTTGCGCCGGGAGAGTATGTGCCGCCGGTACGCGGTGTTACACTTCTTCCTGAAGGCTCTATGACAGACCCCAAACTGCCTGCACCGGCCCGGTCTCCGATAGCCGTCCCGTGGAGCGCGACCGACGCAGTCCACGGCATCGGCCTGTTCACGGTCGGCGGCATTCTCACCGTTCTCGTTCTCGGTCGGTTTCGCGGCGCCTCCGGCGCCGCCGACGAGGCGATGACCACGCTGGCCATAGCCGTCCTGACGGGGCTGCTGCTGGCCGCCGTTTGGCTGTTCGCCATCAGGCGCCACGATGCACAATGGCGGTCCCTGGGACTCGGCAGGCCCGCTGTAGGGTCGGATTTCGTGCTGGCGATCCCCTGCCTGACCCTCAGTATAGGGTTCTTCGGCGTGTATGTCGCCCTTGTCGATGCGTTCGGGCCCGACCTGCTGGTGCCCGAGCCCATCGACGCGGACAACCTCGGATCCAGTGTCTTCCGGGTCGTCAACGTCGCGGTGGTTGGGCTGATCGGTCCGTTCGCCGAAGAGGTCTTCTTTCGCGGATTCCTGCTGACCGCCTTCGTGCCCAGCCTCGGCGTATTCAGGGCGGCTGCGTTGGCGTCCGCCGTGTTCGCGATCAGCCACATCGCCCTGGGCGTCGCGGTCCCGTTCTTCGTCACCGGCCTGCTGCTCTCGTGGCTCTACGTGAAGACGCGTTCGATATGGCCGCCTCTCCTGGCCCACATGGCGCAGAATGTGCTGGCTATAATAGGCATGTTCGCGACGGCCTGAATCGCAGCGCGACAACGTGAAGAGGTAAGATCGTATTGGTCAACAGGATAGACGTGACCTTCGAAGCGGCAAGAGAGGCCGGCACGTCCGTGCTCGCGCCCTTCATCACAGTCGGCTTTCCCGACGTCGAGACCTCTGAGGAGATCGCGGCCGGGCTCCTCAAGTCGGGCGGAGACATGTTGGAGATGGGGATCCCGTTCAGCGATCCGCTTGCCGACGGCCCCACCGTCCAGAAAACGAACATGCAGGCCCTGCGCAACGGCGTTAACGTCTCGACATGCCTGGGTGTGGTCCGCAACCTCAGGAAGCGCGGCGTGGGCTCGCCTCTCGTGCTGATGGGATACTTCAACCCCTTCGTGCGCTACGGCCAGACCAGGTTAGTGGCCGACGCCGCGGAGGCAGGTGTGGACGGCCTCATAGTCCCCGACCTGGCCCTGGAGGAGGGCGTCGGGTTCGCGCGGCTGTGCGAGGAGCGTGGCCTCTACCTCATCCCCATGTTGGCACCGACAAGCACAGACAGGCGTGTTGGGCTTGCTTGCAAAGGGGCAAAGGGGTTTATATACTGCGTGAGCCTTATGGGCGTCACCGGCGCCAGGCCCGCGCTGCGCTACGAAGCCGCGGCTAGGCTGGTCGAGCGGATTCGCAGGCACACCGACGTTCCCGTGCTGGTCGGATTCGGAGTCTCCAGCCGGGCGCACATTGAGGAGATAGCCCGGTTCGCCGACGGGGCCATAGTTGCAAGCGCCATGCTCGATGCCGTCGGCGAGGCGCCGCCCGAGATGGCCGTTCAGACCGCGCGACAGTTCGTGGTCGGACTGAAACGGTCCTCAGGCTGAAGCAGCGGCCCGCCGGCTGTCATCTTCCATCTCTCATATCTGGAGCACGTGAATGGCTGGAGTCCGCGGTATCAGAGGTGCCACTACCGCCGATACGAACTCCAAGGAAGCGATACTGGAGGCCACCAGAGAGCTTCTCGGCAAGCTGGTCGAGGCCAATGGCATCGAAGTCGACGACGTCGCGGCGGTGTATTTCACCGCGACGGACGACCTTGACGCCGAGTTCCCGCCGCTGGCGGCCCGTCAGATGGGCTGGATAGAGACCGCCCTCATCTGCGGTCGCGAGATGAATGTTGCCGGCGGCACGGCCCGGTGCATAAGGGTCCTGCTTCTGGTCAACACTGAGAAGTCCTCGAGGGACATACAGTTCGTGTACATGAAAGGGGCCTCTAACCTGCGGGATAGAGGCATGGAGGAAGTGTAACCTTGCCGCCAAGGGTGAATAGCCGGCCACCGGCTCGTGCCCTGGCGCGGGGCTGGTTTAACCTGGCTGAGTAAGCGCCGCTATATCGGCGCGCTGCACCAACGGGTTGACCACCAAGTGCTGAACGGAGGCGAGCAATGGTTCGGACCGGGACATCACAGATACATAACATTCGGGTGCAGAGCATCACTCCGCTGGACTCCCCGGCGGAGTACTGGAGGCGGTACCCGAGCACGGACGCGATCAAGGACCGGGTCGCGCAGCACCGGCGCGAGATCGAGCAGATAATCGCCGGCGAAGACGACCGCCTGCTGGTCATCGTCGGGCCATGCTCGATCCACGATCCCAGGGCGGGGATAGAGTACGCGAAGCGTCTGGCAGCGCTGGCCCGGGAGGTAGAGGACCAGATCCTCATCGCGATGAGGGTCTACTTCGAGAAGCCCAGGACCACCGTCGGCTGGAAGGGCTACATCAACGACCCCAATCTCAACGGCACCTACGACGTCAAGAACGGCATGGCCCGGGCCCGCGAGTTTCTGCGCCAGGTCTGCGAGGTAGGGCTCCCTGCGGCGACCGAGTTCCTGGAGCCGTTCACGCCCCAGTACCTGGGCGACCTGATCTCCTGGGGCGCCATCGGCGCGCGGACCACCGAGAGCCAAGTGCACAGGCTCATCGCCAGCGGTCTTAGCATGCCCATTGGCTTCAAGAACGGCACGGGTGGCACCATACAGATTGCCGCCGACGGCGTGGTCGCTGCCCAACAGGAGCACGTTTTTCTCGGCATCGATGACAACGGCGTTGCCTCCATCGTCAAGACGACAGGCAACCCGGCAGGCCATCTGGTGCTACGCGGCGGCGCGACCGGGCCCAACTACGACCCGAAGTCGGTGGCGGATGCGCAGCAGATCCTGCGGGACTGCGGGCTCAGCCCGAACCTGATCGTCGACTGCTCCCACTCGAACTCGGGCAAGGACCACACCCGGCAGCCGGTGGTGTTGCGGGACGTTCTCAGCCAGCGTGTCGGAGGCAACGACGGCATCGTCGGCGTGATGCTTGAGAGCCACCTGCACGAGGGGAATCAGGCCCTGGGCGCCAACCCCTCCGACCTCGCCTACGGCGTCTCCATTACCGACGCCTGCATCGACTGGGAACACACGGACGAGTTGGTCCGCTACGCCCATGCAGAGCTGGGAAGGCTCGGCCACTAGGCTGCACCCGCACTCGCGGGTGACCGGCCCCGGCCTCAGATTCTTCTCTGCGTTCAGAATGACATGGTCGTTGACAGTTAGCGGGACCCCATCCGGCTGTCATTCGGAGAAGCGCAGCGACGAAGAATTCTGGGGTAGTGTGTCTCCTGGCAACATGTCCACGCAGACCAACTCGCACCTAGATCAGCCGGACTTGGCGGCGCTAAGCCGCCGTGAATGTCTATCGGTTCAACAATGAGCGACCAGTCCAGAGTGGACCGCCGTCCCGGGCGCACGCTATTGTTCGGATCCGTCACCCACGTTTGGAACGACCTGTTCTTCGCGCTCATGATCCCGTTGCTGCCGCTGATGCGGGACGATCCCGAGCTGGGTCTTTCCTACACCGAGGTCGGCCTGCTGCGGACCGGGTTCGGCACAGCCTCGGTCGTACTGCAGATTCCGGCCGCATTTCTGGCCGAGCGCTGGGGCGAGTTCTGGCTGCTGATCGGCGGCAACATCTGGGTCGCGATGGGATTCCTGGCGATGGCAGCGATGGGTACCTTCGGCCCTTTGTTTGCAGCGACCATCCTGGGTGGCCTTGGCGGTGCGGCCCAGCACCCGCTGGCCACCAGCATGGTGTCACGGGCATACGACGACTCGGGCCACAGCGCGGCCGTGGGCACGGTCAACTTCGCCGGCGATGTCGGCAAGCTACTGGCTCCGCTGCTGGCTCTGGCGATGGCAGTGGACCTTGGCTGGCGCGCCATGATGCGGCTCGTCGGCGCGGTCGGAATCGCGTTCATGGTCCTGTCTGGGTTCATGCACGGCAGCGTCGGCTCTGAGCGGCCGGCCCGTGCCAGGGCAGACAGCCACGCCGATTCCGTCCCTGAGGCCGGCCCGCGGACCGAGGGACTGATATCCCTGGGCGCCATCGGGTTTATGGACGCCGCGACGCGCACTGCCGCCCTGACCTTCGTCCCCTTCGTCCTGGCGGACAGGGGCGTCGGGACGCGGGAAGTGTTCGCGCTGCTGACGCTGCTGCTGGCCGGCGGCGCGGCGGGCAAGTACGCCTGCGGATGGCTAGCCGACCGGTATGGCTCCATCAGCTTGATTTGGTGGACCAAAGGGGTGACCGCCCTGCTGTTGCTTGCCACGCTGGCGGCGCCGAGGCTCGCTGCCGCGCCGCTGATGCTGGTCCTGGGATTCGGTCTGAACGGCACATCGTCAGTGCTGTACGCTGCCGTAGCGTCCTTCGCGCCCAGAGGACGCCGAACGCGGACGTACGGCTACTACTACACCGTTACGGAGAGCGCGAGCATCGCGCCCTTCGTCTACGGCCGGCTGGCCGACTTCACCAGCCTGCGGGCGACGATGGGAGTGATGGCCTTTGCGACCGCCCTGATTCTGCCTGCCAGTCTGCTGATACGACGGCATCTCGCGGCTGACACAACGCCCAAGTCCTCCGGCGACTAGCGCCGGGCCGAAGGCACGTGTGTTTCGTGGCGGCACGAAGTATGCTAGCATCCGGCGAAGCCTTCCCGTGGCGGGTCCCGCGCTCTCGCCGGCGGTGGCCACCGCAACCGAGTCGCTCGTTCGGTCCCCTCACGTCAGACGCGCTCGCGGAGAATCTTGAAGTCAACAGATCGGTCGTGGCGGGTGTCGGTGGCAGGGCATGAAGATCGATAGTCAGCTCGCTTCTCACAGGACCGGCCGCGAGTCCGCCCTCACCATCGGTGTATTTGATGGGGTCCATCTCGGGCACCGCCACCTCATAAGCCGTCTGAGAGAGGTCGCCGGCCGGTCTGGCCGCCTCTCCGGCGTCCTCACCTTCAACAACCACCCGGCGTCGGTACTCAGGCCCGATTTCCTCGGCCGATACCTGACCTCCCTGGACGACCGTCTATGTCTCTTGGCGGAGCTCGGCCCCGACCTGGTGCTCCCGGTCTCCTTCGACCTTGATCTCTCCCGGCTGGCAGCCCGTGAGTTCGTGGCGCTCCTTCAGGATCGCCTGCTGATGAAGGACCTGGTGGTGGGCCCCGACTTTGCTATGGGGCACAACCGGGAGGGTGACGCCGAGACCCTTGCCGACCTCGGGAGCGAGATGGGGTTTACTCTGCACGTGGTCGAGCCCCTTTTGGATGATGCCGGCCACGCCATCCGCAGCACGCACGTGCGTGACACGCTGGCCGAGGGTGACATCTCCACCGCGTCGGAGCTACTGGGGCGGAACTTCACCCTGCGCGGCGTGGTCGAGTCGGGCGAGGGCCGCGGTGGGCCGCTCGGGTTCCCAACGGCCAATCTCGGCGTCCGTGATGGGATGGCTGTTCCGGCCGATGGCATCTACGCGACGTGGGGGCTCATCGCGGGCGATCGCCACATGGCGGCCACCAGCATCGGCGTGCGGCCCACGTTCGGTAAAGGACAGCGCACTATCGAAGCCTTCGTTCTGGACTACGAAGGCGACCTCTACGGTCAGCAGATCGGTCTTGAGTTCGTGAGCCGGCTCAGGCCCGAGATCATGTTCGACAGCGGCCAAGAGCTGCAAGAGCAGGTCCGGCAAGACGTAGCTGAGACCCGGGCTGTTCTGGAGGGTGGACAGGTCGCGCCCGGCTCCGAGGTGCGTGGCTAGCAGGCTGATCGAATATGGGGTGTGCAGAGGGGTGTAGGCCCTTTGCCGGGAGTCTGAGGGTGTCTCTCAGACATAATTTCTTCCCCCTTCCTGCAGGAAAGGGGCCAGGGGGATGGTCGAAAGGGCTTTCCCGTAGCCTGCTAGGTCGGGACAGTGGAGAGAAGCTAACGTGGACGCGTCGCAAAAACAACGACTGCTCCGCCGAGGGGTATCGGAGATCATCATCGAGTCGGAGCTCGTCAGGCTGCTGGAGGACGGCAAGCCTCTTCGCCTCAAGATGGGCTTCGATCCCAGCGCGCCCGACCTCCACATGGGGCACGCGGTTGGCCTGCGCAAGCTGAGGCAGATCCAGGAACTTGGGCACAAGGTGGTCGTCATCATCGGAGACTGGACCGCCCAGATCGGCGACCCCAGCGGCCGGTCGGCCACCCGACCCATGCTCACCCAGCAACAGGTCCTCGAGAACGCGGAGACCTACATGGCCCAGCTCTTCAAGATCGTGGACCGTGAACAGACCGAGACCCGCCTTCAGAGCGACTGGTTCGGCCCCTTCTCCCTGGCCGACGTCATCAAGCTGACCAGCCGTTTCACCGTGGCCCAGCTTCTCGCCCGCGACGACTTCGCCAAGCGGTACGCCGCGAATCAGCCCATCGCCATCACCGAGCTGCTCTACCCGCTGCTGCAGGCCTACGACTCCATAGCCATCGACGCTGACGTGGAGTTCGGCGGCACCGACCAGCGCTTCAACCTGCTGATGGGCCGCGACCTGCAGCAGATGATGGGCCAGAGACCGCAGCAGTGTTTCCTCATGCCGCTGATCCCGGGCACCGACGGCGTTCAGAAGATGAGCAAGAGCCTGAACAACTACATCGGCGTAGACGATCCGCCCAACGAGATGTACCTGAAGACGATGCGCCTGCCCGATTTCGCCGGTAAGGCCTCGGACGAGACTGCGCTGGACCGTCCGACCTCTGGCAGCCCGACGACGCTGGTCAACGGAGAGCTATCCCTGATACTGCTCTACCTGGAGTGCCTGACCGACGTGCCGGACGCCGATCTCGTTGAGATGCGCGGCGCCCTTGAGGCGGACACAGTGAATCCGATGGAGCTCAAAAAGCGCCTGGCCCACGAGTTGGTGACCCAGTTCCATGGCGCGGGGGCCGCCATCGCGGCGGAGCGCAACTTCGAGCGTACGGTGCAGAAGGGCGAGACTCCCGATGACCTGGCGACCTACACGCTTCCCGCCCACGCCGGCCTGGCGGGAAAGCGGCTCAGCCACCTGCTGGCGGACGCCGGCCTCGTCGACAGCGCCAGCGAGGCCAAGCGGCTCATCGACCAGGGTGCCGTCTCCGTCAACGGCAAGACCGTCCCGACAAACGTCGCCGCCGGCGCGCTGTCACTCGCCACAGACGACGTCGTCAGGGTAGGTCGAGGCCGCTACGTCAGGATCGTCGCGCCGGACGCCTAGCCTCAGGGTAGCTAACCCAGGGCCTTTGCAAAGTCGAACTGGTCTGATAATCGTTCGTGCTGAGCCTGTCGAACCATGGCATTCCATATAGGAGGATGCCCTTCGACGAGCTCACGGCGAACGGGAGAGCGCTACTTATGGGGACAAGGGAAAGACCTGGGTCGCTACCTCGGCCGGAGGGCTCTGCCGCTGTGCTAGAATCTGCTCGAAACCATCTCCCAGCTACCGCGGAGGACGAGCGTTGAACCTGCGAATTCCCGGTCCCATCCCTGTCCCTGAAGAGATACTCGAGACGATGGCGCGGCCCATGATCAACCACCGCGGCCCTCAGTTCAAAGAGATGCTCTTTAGGGTGACCGATCGGCTCAAGCAGGTATTCAAGACCAGTGGCGACGTCTTCATCCTGACCTCCTCCGGGACCGGGGCCATGGAGGCGGCGATCGTCAACACACTGTCGCCCGGGGACCGCGTCCTCTGTGCCAGCATGGGGAATTTCGGCGACAGGTTCGGCGAGATCGCCGGCCGATTCGGCGCGGACGTCAGGATGTTGAGCTTCGACCCCGGCACGGCTGTAGATGCGGGGCGGATTCGGAGCGCCCTGGAGGGCGACCCCGACGTGAGCGCAGTGCTGGTGACCCACAACGAGACCTCCACCGGCGTGGTCAACGACCTGGAGGCCATCGCAGGCGTGGTCAAGGGCGAGTTCGGCAAGCTGCTGCTGGTCGATGGCATCAGCAGCGTCTGCTCGCTGCCGCTGCGCACCGATGAGTGGGGTTGTGACGTGGTCGCCACCGCGTCGCAAAAAGGGTGGATGCTGCCGCCCGGCCTGGCGTTCCTCAGCTTCAGCGAGGCCGCCTGGGCTGCCCACGCTAAAGCCACGATGCCCAGGTACTACTTTGACGTTGAGCAGTACCGCCACTACTTCGAGTTGGGTCAGCCGCCGTACACGCCCGCGCTGTCGCTGATCTTCGCGCTAGATGCCGCTCTCGAGAGCATCATTGCCGAGGGCGTTGATGCTCTCCTGGAGCGCCACACTTCCATCGCCCAGATGACCCGTGACGGGATCAAGGCGCTAGGACTGTCGCTCTTCCCCGACGAGAGCGTCGCTTCGGACACGGTGACGGCGGTCGCCGTACCCGAGGGCGTCGACGCCGACGGGCTGCTGGCCATCGTGCGCGAGGACCACGGCGTCGTCCTGGCCACGGGCCAGGGGGCCCAGAAGAGCAAGCTCTTCCGTATCGGCCACATGGGCCGCGTCGCACCAGAGGAGATCCAGGACGTGCTCGACGCCCTGGCGGCCGCCCTGCCCCGGGCCGGCTTTAGCCCCTCGAACGCCCCGGCGACGTAGCACCTGCCTGCTGCTAGCCCCTAGCCCCTAGCTTCTAGCTCCAGCCCTTCCTAGGCCGACGTCAGTCCGCCGTCCAGGTAGATGGTCTGGCCGGTCATGTAGCTGGAGGCGTCCGAAGCCAGATACAGCGCCAGCAGGCCCACCTCGCGCACCTCGCCGACGCGCCCCAACGGCACCTCGGCGCTGGCCCGCTGCTTGGAGGCCGCCACCTGCGAGGCGTCGCCCACGATCTGGTCTGGAAAGTACCCCGGCGCGATCGAGTTGACGTTGATGCCGTACGGCGCCCACTCCAACGCCAGCGTCTGCGTCAGGCGGGCGAGCCCGGCCTTAGCCGCCGAGTAGGCGATGGTCTCCGGGGCCCCGCGGCGCGCTGCGATGCCGCTGATGTTGATCACCTTGCCTCTGCGGCGCTCTAGGAAGTGCGGACCCACGGCCCGACAGCCCATGAACGCCTCGGTCAGGTTGACGTCCAGCACGAAGCGCCACTCCTCGTCGGTGATTGCGCCCCGGTCGTCCGCGCCGGGCAACGGTACCAGCGGCCTGGGGATGGCGTCTCCGAGGTTGTTGATCAGCACGTCGATGTGGCCCCAACGGTCCATCGCGGTGTCAACGGTTCGGGTCCAGTCCGCCTCCCTGGTGGCGTCGGCGACCAGCGGCTCAATGGGGTGTCCCGCGGAGGCCATCTCCTCGGCCAGCGGCGCCAGGTAGCGATCGGTAAAGGCCGTCACCATCACCCTGGCGCCGGCCTCGGCCAGCACCCAGGCGATGCCTCTGCCGATGCCTCGGGCGGCGCCGGTCACGATTACTGTCTTGCCTGAGACGTCATAGTCGGCCGGTAGCATCGAGGTTCCCTCCTGCCGGACTGTCGGGCTAGTGCAATACCGACTTGGGCGTGGGTTTGAGGCGCGTTATGACCGACTTCTCGCGGTCGATGTACCCGGGCACGCGCGGGCCTATGTTGTTCTTCCAGTGGTCGCTCTCGTACACCGCCTCGTACAGCCGCTCCCGGTCCTCCTCACTGTCGAAGCGGCGTATCCAGACGTAAAGGTCGTCTTCCTCTTCACCCACGAAGCTGGCTGCGATCACCATGCCCTTGGAAATCTGAAACGGGATGATCTCGGTCTCCATGAACTCCACCCACGCATCTCGCTTGCCCGGTCGCGTCCTGTACTGTCTCAGCTCGAATAGCACGTCGCGCCTCCTCGTAAAGCAGTTGGACGGCCGCGAGTCGGATGCCCGGACCGCAGGTGAGACGGTACCAGCACAGCGACGGGGGTTCAAGAGTCGGCCGCGCGTGTTGGCGGAGTCAGAAACGCGTTGGCGCGTGGTCGGCGAAGGACACACTACGCCGGAGCTAGCAACCGGCCGTGACCTGCTGCCCGGAGGGGCCTAGCCTGCCGGCGCGGGCTCCATGGTGAACTCCGGAGGCGGGGAATCGAAAAGCTTCTGGAGCTCGTCGCCCTCCAACGTCTCGTTCTCGACGAGGTACTTGGAGATCTGAACGAGCTTGGCCTTGTTATCGATAAGTATCTTCGTCGCCCTGTTGTAGGCCTTCTCGACCAGGCTGTGGACCTCGTCGTCGATGATCTCGGCGACCTTGTCGCTATAGTCTCGATGCTCGGAGATCTCACGGCCGAGGAACACCAGCTCCTCACGCTTGCCGAAGGTCCGCGGCCCCAGCTTCTCGCTCATGCCGTAGCGGGTGACCATCGTGCGCGCCATGTGCGTGGCCTGGTCCAGGTCGTTGCTGGCCCCGGTTGTGATCTCGTCCGCGCCGAAGGTCGTCTCTTCCGCCACCCGGCCACCCATGGCCATGGCCATCTGGTCGAGGAACTGGTTCAGCGTCCACATATGGCGGTCGTCTTCGGGTAGGTACTTGGTGTAGCCGCCCATGGCCCCGCGAGAGACGATGGTCACCTTGGCCACGGGGTCCGCGTGGGGCAGAAGGTGCGCAACCAGTGCGTGGCCCGCCTCGTGATAGGCCGTCAGCTCCTTCTCGTGCGGGGTGATCACGCGTGATCTGCGGATCGGGCCGAAGCTCACACGATCGATCGACTCCACTAACTCGTCGTAAACGATCTTGTCGTTGTTCCTGCGCGCGGCCAGAATCGCCGCCTCGTTCACCAGGTTGGCCAGGTCCGCGCCGCTGAACCCCGGCGTCTGCTTGGCGATTCGCTCTAGGTCTACGTCCTCGCCGACCGGCTTGCCCTTTACGTGGACCTTCAGGATCTCGGTGCGTCCCACCCTGTCCGGGTTGTCCAGCATCACCCGACGGTCGAACCTGCCGGGCCGTAGCAGCGCCGGATCGAGGATGTCGGGCCTGTTGGTGGCCGCCAGCACGATCACGTTGATGCTGGTGTCGAACCCGTCCATCTCGACGAGGATCTGGTTTAGCGTCTGCTCGCGCTCGTCGTGGCCGCCGCCCAGGCCGGCGCCGCGATGGCGCCCGACCGCGTCGATCTCGTCCACGAACACGATGCAAGGTGCGTTGCGCTTGGCCTGGTCGAACAGATCGCGGACGCGGGAAGCGCCCACACCGACGAACATCTCCACGAACTCGCTGCCGCTTATGGAGAAGAACGGCACGGCGGCCTCACCGGCCACGGCCCTGGCCAGCAACGTCTTGCCGGTACCCGGGGGCCCCACCAGCAGCACGCCGCGCGGGATGCGGGCTCCCAGGGCCAGATACCGCTCCGAGTGCTTGAGGAAGTCGACGACCTCCTCCAGCTCGACCTTGGCCTCGTCCACTCCGGCGATGTCGGCAAACGTCACGCTGGGCTGGTTGCCAACCAGCATGCGGGCCTTGCTGCGGCCGAAGCTGAAGGTTTGGCTGGTGTTGCCTTGGGCCTGCCGCATCATGAACAGCAGCACTACCCCGAAGAAGATCAGCGGTAGGAAGTTCAGCAGGATGCCGAAGATGCTACCCAGTCCGCTGGAGCCCTTGACCTCGATCCCGGCGGTCACGCTGACGAGGTCCACACCGAAACGGTCGAGCGCCTCTATGATGCTCATATCAGGCTCTTTGCGGGCGGTGAATGTCTCGCCACGGGTCGTCAACACGGTGAGCCTGTCGCCATTGACCTCGATCGCCTCGAGGTCACCGTGCCGGGCCATCGCCATTACCTCGTCGAGCCGGATCTCTCGCGACTCGCCGACGTTGCCAAACATGGTGAAGAAGATGGCAATGACCGCGATGCCGATCAACAGGTAGATGAAGCTGTTGCGCATCGAGCGGGAAAGCATATGCCCCCTACGGTGTAGACAAAAGATCGGAGCTTGGCGGATGCCAGCCCCTTCGCCTTCTATATTACCTCAAACGAACGGTACCACGCAAAAGGATTTCGATAGGCCAGGTGCTATAATTCCACGGTCATACGCCGCCCCGGAGAACGCGATGTACTCACTGTCATACGAGAAGTTTACGTTGTCCAACGGCCTGCAGGTCGTGCTCCACGAGGACCACACGTTGCCCACCGTTGGAGTCAACGTCTGGTATCACGTAGGCTCGAAGAACGAGGAGGTTGGACGGACCGGTTTCGCCCACCTCTTCGAGCATGTGATGTTTGAGGGATCGAAGAACCATAACCGCAACTTCTTCGAGCCCCTTCAGAAGGTCGGGTCGTCAGTCAACGGCTCGACCAGCTCCGACAAAACCAACTACTGGGAGAACGTGCCGTCCAACTACTTGGAACTGGCCCTGTGGCTGGAGTCGGATCGCATGGGATTTCTGCTGGAGGCCCTCGATCAGAAGCGGTTCGACATCCAGCGGGACGTCGTGAAGAACGAGCGCCGCCAGAGCTACGAGAATCGACCCTACGGGATGGCCTACCTGCTCCTTCAGCCCGCCCTGTTTCCGACGCCGCACCCTTATAGCTGGCCGGTCATCGGCTCCCAGGCGGACCTCGACGCGGCCCCCCTCGACGACATCAAGGGCTTCTTTAAGCGCTTCTACTCTCCCTCTAACGCCAGCCTGGCGCTGGCCGGCGACTTCGACGGCGATGAGGCCAGGAAGCTGATCGAGCGCTATTTCGGCGACCTCCCACCGGCGGCCGCGGTAAGCCGCGTCGGCCGCATGGACTCTATGGTCCGAGGCGAAGTCCGCCTCGATCTGCGAGACAAGGTCCAGCTACCCAGGCTGTATCTGGCCTGGCCCACGTCTCCCATGTTCGACCCCGACGAGGCGCCTCTTGA
This sequence comes from uncultured Dehalococcoidia bacterium, assembly GCA_964513735.1. Classification (GTDB taxonomy): domain Bacteria; phylum Chloroflexota; class Dehalococcoidia; order Lucifugimonadales; family CAZENU01; genus CAZENU01. Next base: position 48,646 of record CAZENU010000005.1, on the reverse strand, counting down.
CGTACTCGCCATGCTGATGGGCGATGGCAAGAGCTCCAGGCTCTATAAGACCCTGGTCTACGACAAACAGATCGCGCGGGACGTCAGCGTGGGAAACTACGCCCAGGAGATCGCGGGCGAGTTTCACATCACGGTGACCGCCAACCCCGGCCACAGCGTCGAGGAGTTGCAGGACGTGGTCGAGGAAGAGTTCGAACGGGTCAGGCGGGAGCCACCCGACGAACGGGAAGTCCAGCGCACCGTCAACCTCATCGAGAGCCATCACGTCCGCCAGCTTGAGCACGTCGGAGGCTTCGGCGGGAGGGCCGACCAGCTCAACCATTACAATGTATTCGCCGGAGACCCCGGCCTCGTCAACACCGATCTTGACCGGTACCGTGTGGTGAAGCCGGAGGACGTGGCCAGGGTTGCCAATGAGGTGCTGGGGACCGACCGAGTGCGCATGGCCGTGTTGCCCGAGGACCAGGCCAGCGCGTCGGCGAATGCGGTCGACAGGTCGTCCGCTCCGGCTGCCGCCGCCCACAGGGGATACTCTCCCCAGGTGCCAACGCGTCACACCCTCTCAAACGGTCTCGACATCCTGTTCGTGGAGAAGCGAGGCCTGCCTCTGGTCGGCCTCGGACTCGTGGTCCGCGCGGGCGCTGTCTCTGACCCGGAGACGGCTGCCGGCACCGCCGGCATGGCCGCCTCGCTGCTGCCCGAGGGCACCGCGACGCGGACGAGCGCTCAGATAGCCGACGAGATGGAGTTCATGGGCACTCATCTCGACAGCTCGGCCGGCCGAGAGCATATGACGGTCTCGGTGGAGACGCTGACGGCGCACTGGACGCGGGCCCTGGAGATCATCGCCGACGTGGCCAGGAACGCCAGATTCCCCGACCGCGAGCTCGACCGCGTCCGCAACGAGCGACTGGCGGACCTGAGGCGCATCGGAGACGATCCCGCCGCCATCGCCGGACGCGCGTTCCGAGGGCTGGTGTTCGGTCCCGACACCCGCCACGGCCATTCGGTGAGCGGAACTGTGAAGTCGGTTGAGGCGCTCACCCGCGATAGGCTGGTCGACTACTACCGGCGCAGCTACGTACCTCAGGGCTCCACACTGATCGTAGTGGGCGACGTAAGCGGCGACGATGTGGTCTCGTGGGCGGAGTCACTGCTGGGGGACTGGGCGGGGCAGTCGCCGGAAGATGCCACGGGCACGGTCGACGGCGCGTCTGCGGTGGAAACGACGATCTTCCTGGCAGATAAGCCCGGCGCGTCCCAGTCCGTGATCCGGGCTGGATACGCCACGTTCCCGCGCAGCAATCCCGACTACTACGCGATGACCCTGGCCAACTACGTTTTCGGCTCTCACGCGACCGCGCGGCTCTTCATGAACCTGCGCCAGGACAAAGGCTACAGCTACGGCTACTACTCGTCCCTGGACTGGGGCACCGACGCCTCCGCAATGTTCGCCGGCGGCTCGGTGGAGACCTCGGTCACCAAAGAGTCGGTGATCGAGACGCTCAAGGAGTTCGCCGACATTCGCGGCGACAGGCCGGTGACTCAGGACGAATACGACGCTGCCCGCGACGGCATATCCAGTGGATTCCCGGCCCTGTTCGAGACCCAGGGGCAGATGATGACTCAGCTCGTCCGGATTGCCATGTTCGGGCTGCCCGATGACTACTATTCGCGGTTCATCGGGAACATGACGGCGATCAGCCTGGAGCAGGTCCACGACGTGGCGTCCAGAAGGATCGACGACAAGCACCTTGCGGTCCTGGTCGTCGGCGACCGTGCCGCCATCGAGCCCGGTATTCGGGAGCTCGGCCTGCCCATCGTACCCGTCGACTACGACGGCCGCCGCCTGGACTAGACTTGTGATACGACCCGTAGGGGCCGGTTTGAACGTCATGAACGAGATGCCTGGCGACCGCCAAACGGAGTGCCCGCCATGTCATCCTGGGGAGTCCGCGACGAAGGATCTGGGGCGGGGTCCCATCCCATATCACCGCCGTTACGGTGACCGGGCTGCGGGGACCACCCAACCTCCCCAGACCGTTCTCTTTGCCCAGGGTGACAGTACGCCGTAGTGGCAAGTTATTGGTCTTTGACCATGAAACCTGCTTCTACCCTGGTCGGCAGTCGTCCTCTTGACGGCGAACGTACCGAGGGAAACAGTGGGAAACAGCTTCAACGGTAATGTGGCGGTGGTCACCGACGTGACGAGGCCCGTCGGGCGGGCCGTCGCCGCCATCTTGGCCGAGGAGGGCGCGTCGCTGGTCGTCAACGACCCGGGCCTGAAGGCGCCCGGCACCTCTACGGCGGGCGCCGTCGCCGAGGCGGCACGGTTGTCCGGCGTAGAAGCCATCGCCACCCGCGAAGACGTCGCGACGATGGCCGGGGCCGAGGCGCTGATCGCCACGGCTGTCGACGCCTATGGCCGCCTGGACGTGCTGGTGAACAGCGTGGACCTGCGCGTCGATAGACTCGTTCACGAGATGACGCCCAACGACTTCGACCGAGTCGTCGCGGCCAATGTCAAAGCGACCTTCGGCCCGACCAGGTTCGCGGCCATCCGGTTCCGCCAGCAGCGCGGCGGCCGTATCGTGAACCTGACATCGGATGCGGGCCTCGGCGAGGCGGGCGCGTCGAGCTTCGCCGCCGCCTCCGAGGCCATCGTCGGGATGACCCGCACCGTAGGCCGCGATCTCGGCAAGTACGGCGTCACCTGCAACGCCCTGTGCGTCTCCGACGGCTCCGAGAGCGCGGCGGCGCTGGCCGTGCTGTTGTGCACCGAGGCGATGCCCCACGTCAACGGGTACGCCTTCGGCGCCCGCGGCGGCTCGCTATACGTCTACGCCAACCCGGCGATTGAGCGCAGCATCCACAAGTGGGGCATCTTCACGATGGACGAGATCGCCGCCCAGGCTCCCAACCTCGTGGCGTCGGGCCTACCCATGAGCGAGAAGCTGGAAGGCAGAGTGGCGATCGTGACCGGCGCCGGTCGCGGCATCGGCCGCAGCGTGGCGACGCTGCTGGCCGAGATGGGCGCGGCGGTCGTCGTCAACGACCTGGGAGGCTCGGTCGACGGTGCCGGCCGCTCCGTCGGTCCCGCCGCCGACGTGGTCGCGGAGATACGCGCGGCCGGCGGCAAGGCCGTTGCCAGCTACGAATCGGTGGCTGACTACGATGCCGCCGGTGCCATCGTCCAGACCGCCGTCGACGAATACGGCCGCGTGGACATCCTGTGCAACGCCGCCGGCATCCTGCGCGACCGCATGGTGTTCAACATGACCGAGGAGGAGTGGGACACTGTTCTACGTGTCCACCTGTACGGCTCCTTCAACATGGTCCGCCACTGTGTTCCCCGCATGATTGACCGCGCGTACGGCCGGATCGCGCTGTTCTCGTCGGTGTCCGGACTCGGATCGGCAGGCCAGGCCAACTACACGTCAGCCAAAGAGGGCATCGTCGGCTTCACACGCTCGCTGGCCAGGGAGCTGGCGGTCCACGGCATCACCTTGAACGCAATATACCCTGGCGCCAACACCAGGATGATGGCCACGGTGCCCGAGCACGTTCGTCATCGGCCGAGCGGTGGCGGTGCGTCGGAGATCGTCGGGTCGCTGGAGCCCGAGGAGGCGCTGGCGCCGGAGAACAACGCCGCCAAGATCGTCTACCTGTGCACCGAGGCAGGGGGGGCCTTCAACGGCCGTGTCGTTGGCACCAACGGCTGGGCCATGTCGCTCTACTCCGACCGCCGTATCTCCAAGAGCATCCACACTACCGGCGCCTGGACCCTGGACCAGCTCGAACGCCTGGTGCCGATATCCCTGGCGGCAGGCCTGACCAACCCCGCTCCCCAGGAGCCGCCACGATAGAGCCCGCCGTAGGCCGAGTGGGGCGCTGGTGTCGCCAGAACGATCTGGGGCGAGCCCAGCCAAGCCCGTCCTGGGCAAAGCGAGGCCTGGCCCGAGATTGTCGAGGGGCTCCCTTTTCAGACATATGTAGCTGATGCCAGTCTTTGTTGGAGGTGAGTCCGTATCGGTGACCGAGGAGATGTACTGGATAGCCGATGAATTGCGCGCCGTCGCCAATCTCGGTCTCAGATTCGCCGAGAATCCTTACGACAAGGAACGGTATGAGCGCATCTTGTCGGCAAACGCCAGACTGATAGCCGCGCTGGAGAGACGCTCGCCGGACGAGGTGATATCAGGGTTCAAGGACAACCTGAGCCACTTGAGCCCCAACGCGGGCGCCAATGCCGCAGTGTTCCGCGACGAACGCATCCTCCTCATCCGAAGGGAAGACGACGGACTCTGGGCCTTGCCGGGTGGACTCCTGGAGGTCGGTGAGACGCTGGCGGAGGCGGCTCAGCGTGAGCTGTTGGAGGAAGCAAACGTCAAAGGGGAGGTAGCTCGGTTGTTAGGTATTTGGGACTCCCGCCTGAACGGCGGTCAGACCAAGGCCCAGATGTACTTTGCGGTCTTCCTCATTGAACCTGAGCTCGGCGAACCCGAAGCGGGCCCCGAGACGACAGGCGCACGGTTCTTCTCGGAGCGCGAATTGCCCGATCTGTCTCCCGGCCACCAGATCACAGTGCCAATGGTTTTCAGGCTACAGAGAGGAGAGATAGCGGCGCCATACTTTAACGTGCCCGAGCGGACCCAGGGTTGAGCTGGTTACGCTGTCGTTCCTTCCGCAGTTAACCATGAAAAAGAATGGTTTCAGTCGCCATGTCTCCTGAATCCTCGCCACAAATCGCCAGGGTGCGGGACCTGGATATTGCTGTGTGTATGGCCCCTCTGGCCGTGTTTCTGGTCGTCCTCTACGCTGCCGGCATCTACGGAAGCTTCCCCGGCGACGTAAGTGTGTCGGGGTGGGTGCAGTCGACGCGCACCGCCTGGCTGGACGGTGCCATGGTGGCCTTCTCCCCTGTACCCAGGATGTTGGCGCCGTGGCTGGCTGTCCTGGTCCCTGCCGCGCTGGCTTTCCGGGGGTCTCGGTCCGCCGCCGCCGTGGTCTTTCTGGCGATGATGGCCAGCTTCGCGACGCTTACCGTGGCCAAGGAGTTGGTCGCCCGGCCGAGGCCCGCAGCCGATCTGGTGGAGGTGATCGAGCTCCGCGATGGATACTCCTTCCCCAGCGGCCACATTCTGCACTACACCGTCCTGGTAGGGCTGCTCGCCGTCTTGCTTTCCAGCCGTATCTCCTCTCGCCCGACCAGGCTCGTGGCCTACGGAGCCGGTATTGCCTCGCTGCTCGCCCTGGGTTTCATGCGAGTATACCTTGGGGTGCACTGGGTCTCGGACGTGTTGGCCGGCTATGCGACCGGCGCCGCCATCGTCTGTGGGGCGATCTGGCTCCGGCCGCGGGTCGACCCGCTTGTCGCCCGTGCGGGCATTCTTTTTCGGGCCTGAGAGCTGTGGTAAACTGTGCCGAACTTTTCGTGCCCCGTAGACATGCCACTGACGAGCACGTCACGAAGAGACGGGCGCCGGGGGAAGTACCTTGAACTGGCTCGACTTCGTCCTGTTGGCGATAATCGTGGTGAGTGGCATTGCCGGTATGCGGATAGGCTTGATCAAGGCCGCGTTCGCCGTCGCCGGCGTAGTCGTGGGCTGGCTTCTCGCCGGACAGCTCAGCGACGATGTCGGAGCACTCTTCGATAGCTCCCTCTCCAACGACACCGTCGTCACCGTCATCAGCTATGCGATCATCGTCATAGCGTCCGCGGTGGTGGCCAGCTACATCGGCAAGATAGTTAAGCCGATGCTGATGATCCTGACCCTGGGCCTGTCAAAGATGGTGGACAGGCTCGTGGGACTGGCCCTGGGCCTGCTGCTCGGCATTACCGTGGCAGGCACCGTAGTGATGGCCGGCACCCGCCTCACTTACGACTTCGACACCAGCGCCCTGGATGACAGGGTCCCCGGCCAGGTTGCTGACAGACTGCCGCAGATCGACGGCGCCAGAGAGAGCCTGGAGGACGCGCTGGCCGAGTCCGCCCTGGTCGGCGTCTTCGTGGACGTTACCGACGCGCTGCCCGCCAGCGCGCTCGGTTTCGCACCCTCGGACTTCAAGCTGGCGCTGCGCCTCCTGGAAGCTCAAATGGAGTAGCGCCCGCGAGAACGATGAAATGATCGACTCCCCAGTACTAGTCCTGAACCAGAACTATCAGCCGCTGAACGTGTGCAATGCCAGGCGCGCTCTGGTCCTGCTCGGGCTGGGCAAGGCGGAGATGATGGCCAACAGTCGGGGCGAGATACACACGGCATCGCGGTCCTTCATCGTCCCGTCCGTCATCCGGCTGTTTCACATGGTGAGCCGCCCCCTTATGCAGCGTCGGCTCTCCCGCCGGTCGGTCTTCCACCGCGATGGGTACAAGTGCCAGTACTGCGGCCTGGAGACGCGCTCCCTGACCCTGGACCACATCATCCCGCGGTCCAGGGGTGGCCCCCACTCCTGGGAGAACGTGGTCAGCGCCTGCATACCGTGCAACCACCGCAAGGCGGGTATGCTGCCGTCCGCCGCCAAGATGCAGCTTGCCCGGCAGCCACGAGCCCCGCGTCCCGACCCCTATGCGCTCTTTCACTACAGGACGATCCTGGAGGACTGGCGCCAGTTCATTCCCTGGGTGCGGTAGCCATCGGCTAGTCGGCCGTCGGCCCAACCGGCTGACCGTTCGCCCTGAGCTTGTCGAAGGACAGCCGGTTGCGGTGAGGTGATTCGACAGGCTCACCAAGAACGGAGGGTCGGTGTGCTACCTCCACCGTCCGTCCTGAGTTAGTCGAATGACATCCCTCGGCGTACCTGCTCTAGACACTCGACCTCCGCCTACACGGTTCTTGGCTCCTTAGACCCTACGACCACTATCTGCAGAAAGGCGCGTTCCAGCGGCAGAGCGACAGCGGCGTGGCTATGCGTCGGCGTCTACGATGATAAGAGGCTCGGGAGCGCCCTTCAGGTCGGAGTAGAGCACCTGCGACGGCGCGATCACCACCTTCGCCTCCCTTCGCCCGTCGGTGGTCTCGACGACGATTCGGTCGCAGACCTCGAGCTCACGGCCACCGGGGTCGAAGTACCGCACACGGCCTGTTGATGTAAACCTGAGCCCTACGACGTCGGCGGTCCTGCGTTCGTCTCTCATGGCGTCGCGCACTATCGGCGTGGCAGCACCAGCATCATCGACTCCAGTGCCAGCCTGGGGTTCACATTGCGCTCCATCAGGTCGGCGGTCTCACGGACCGCCCGTAGCGCCCGCGACACGTCCGCCGAGGCCATCGCGTCCGCCACCGTAGTCAGCGTCTCCAGCCTGGAGCGGTACGTGGCGAACTGCGGCACCCCGTGCTTGACCAGGAATATGTCGCGCAGCCACGCCTGCCATGCAGCGAGTTGTCGGCGGACCGACTCCCGGTCACGGGTGAAGGCGCTGGCCGTTTTCTGCGCGTATGTGAACCGATCTTCCAGGCCGGCGTCCAGAATGGACTGGATGGAGTCCAGCTCCTCCAGCAGCCCTTCGATCTTATCGGGATCGTTGGCCGCGTTGAAGGCCCACCCCGGCCGGCCCTGGGACAACCTCGCTATCTCGGCGGCCCTGTCCTCGTCCGTCTGGAAACGGGCTGTCAGCTCCCGTGCGATTAGTGGCAGCGCCACCGGCCTCAGGTCCAGCCTCTGGCATCGGGACACCACAGTCGGCGGCAGGACGTCTACGTCGGGGGCCAGCAGTGCGATGACGACCTGGTCGGGCGGCTCCTCCAGCGTCTTCAGCAGGCTGTTGGCCGCCTCGGACGTCACGTGCTCAGCGCCGTCTACGACGAATACCCTGTAGCGGCCCTCGTAGGGCTTGAGGCTGGCCTCCCGCTGCACCTCCCGCACCTGGTCGATGCCGATGGAGGTACGGCTGCCACCGCCGCGGGACGTGCCCGCCTCCACGCCGGCGATCCGCACGTCGGCGTGGAGGCCCCGCTCTATGCGGCCGCACTGGTCGCAGACGCCGCACGGCCTTTCGTCGCCAAGGCAATTCAGCGCCCGGGCCAAGTCCATGGCCAGCGACATCTTGCCCACCTGACGCGGGCCGGTCAGCAGATAGGCGTGAGAAAGCTGCCCCTTCTCAAGTCCGAGCTTCAGGTGTGTGACCGCCCTCTCGTGGCCTATGGTGTTCCACATGGCAGGGCTAGCCGACGACGTCGCTGTGCATCATGTCCCGGTAGGTCTCGCGCCGGCGTATCAGCCGCGCCTCCCCGTCGTTGACCAGGACGATTGCCGGCCTGGGGTTCAGGTTGTAGTTACTGGCCATGGACGGCGCGTAGGCGCCCGACGCCGGTATGGCTATCAGGTCGCCGCGCTCGAGAACGGGCAGAGAGATGTTGCGGATGAGCACGTCGCCCGACTCGCAGAACTTGCCCGCGAGGGTAATCGTCTCCACAGGTGGGTCCGACATGCGGTTGGCGACCACGGCGTCGTACCCGGCGTCGTAGAGCGTCGGGCGTATGTTGTCGCCCATGCCGCCGTCCAGCGACACGTACTTTCGGATGCCGGGGATGTCCTTCACGCTGCCCACCGAATAGAGGGCCACGCCGGCCCTCCCGACGATCGCCCGGCCCGGCTCCACAACCAGCGTTGGCTCGCCGAGCCCCAGGTCGGCACACCGCCGTTTGAACGCTGAGATGATTACCTCCGCGTAGGACCCGACGGACGGCGGCAGGCGATCCCTCAGGTACCCTATGGCGAAGCCGCCGCCGGGGCTGAACTCGCGCAGCTCAAAGCCGTCGAGGTCAAGGCTGGCGACAAACGTCAGCACCGCGTCTATTGCGATCGCGTAGGGCTCCAGTTCGAATATAGGTGAGCCCAGGTGCATGTGGACTCCTACCAGGTCCAGGCTGTCGGCATCCATGGCATGGCGTATCGCGCGCTCGCCGTCGCCGGTCTCGATGGGGAAGCCGAACTTGCTGTCCAGCGTGCCGGTAGTCGTATGGACGTGGGTATGAGGGTCTACGCCCGGCGAGAGCCGGACTAGCACGTCCTGCACGACCCCCCGCGCGCGGGCCAGCTCGATAAGAAGGTCCAGCTCGCTGAAGTTGTCCACCACGATCCGGCCGACCCCGTAGTCCAGGGCCATCTCCAGCTCGTCCGCCCCCTTGTTGTTGCCGTGTAAGTAGATGTGACCGGGCGGGATGTCCGCCGCCTGGGCGACCGCCAACTCGCCGCCCGAGACCACGTCGAACCCGAGCCCCTCCTCGCTTATCAGTCGTGCCAGCGCCGCGTTGATGAACGCCTTGGAGGCGTAGAGGACGCGGGTGTCCGGGTACCGGCTGCCGAATTCGCCGACGAACTCGCCGCAGACCTGTCGCAACGTCGCCTCGTCGAAGACGTACAGCGGCGTCCCGAACTCCGCCGCCAGGTCGACGGCGGCACAGCCGCCCAGCGTCAGGCGGTCCTCGGAGACGTCGGCGGTGATCGGAAAGAGCGCGGAGTTGGCGAAGGGCATCAGGCAGCCTCTGTGTCCAATCTGGTGGGCCTGGGCCCGGCGCGGGGCCGGTCAACGCCGCTGCGGGCGAAGTGCGCCTATTCTAACATGGGATGTGAGTGGCCAGATGACGCATTCTCTCGGTGCCGTTGGCCGTTTCAGGCAGACATGCGCCTTTTTGTGAAAAGCGGTACTATGTTTCTCGGAGGAAGCCTCGGATGTCGCGTTCGCTCTCCGGTCCTGCAAGCAAGATCAGCCTGCTCTTCTTGCTGATCGCTGCCGCCGCCGTCGGCTGCTCAGAGATTGAGCCGACGAGCCTGCTGGCGGCCAGCCCCACCCCGACCGCGCCCGCCGCGCCCGCGGCCGTTACTCCCACGCCGGAGACCGTCGCACAGTTGGCGCCGGCCCCGACGCCGTCTCCCACACCGGCCCCGGTCGAGATCGGGTCCAGGCGCCAGCTCTTCGTCGACGACTGGCTGATAGACGTCGCAACCGGCACGAGTCTCGTGCTTCACCAGCCACGCCAGGCCGAAGTCGTTCTCCAGCTCGACGAGGCCTGGGAGGACCAGACGGCGGCGTATTTCACCGTGTTCAAGGACGGGGGACTGTACAGGCTGTACTACAGGTGTCATAACGACGAAAACGAGGCGACCTGCTATGCCGAAAGCACAGACGGCATCCGCTGGGGAAAGCCGTCGCTTGGCCTTTTCCCGTTCGAGGGGTCCACCGACAACAACATCGTCTGGACTGGCCCCGAGTCCCACAATTTCGCGCCCTTCCTGGACACTAACTCAGACCGCAGGCCCGGCGAGGAGTACAAGGCCCTGGGCGGGCAGCCGCCGATGGCCCTCGTTTCGTCCGACGGCATACACTGGACGAAGCTCCAGGACGAGCCGGTGCTCACCAGGGGCGCCTTCGACTCCCAGAACGTGGCCTTCTGGGACGAGGAGCGCGGCTTCTACGTGGCATACTTCCGCATCTTTACGACCGTACGCGCCATTGCCCGGAGCATCTCGCTCAACTTCACCGAGTGGTCCAACGGCATACCCATCGACCTGGGCGACTCGCCGAGAGAGCACCTGTACACCAATGCCACCACGCCGTACTTCAGGGCACCCGACGTGCTGCTGGCGTTCCCGAGCCGCTTTCAGCCCGAGCGTCAGCGGGTTGCGGAGCACCCGTTTCCGGGCGTGTCTGACGCCGTGTTCATGTCCAGCCGCGACGGCGTGGCCTTCGATCGCCGTTTCCTGGAGGCGTTCGTGGCTCCGGGGCGCGACCTCAGGAACTGGACGGAGCGGAGCAACATGGTCGCCTGGGGCGTCGTGCCGACGGCCCAAGACGAGATGTCGGTCTACTACACCCAGCACTACCGCCATCCGACGGCGCATCTGCGAAGGGGAGTCCTGCGCAAAGATGGCTTCGTGTCGGTCAACGCGCCGCCCGCAGGCGGAGAGCTGGTCACCCGGCCGCTGCTGTTTAGCGGCCGCGGCCTGAAGGTCAACTTCCGGACTTCGGCGGCCGGTAGCCTACGGATCGAGTTGCAGGATGCCCGTGGCGTTCCAATCGAGGGCTTCGCCCTGGACGATGCCGACGAGCTCTTCGGTGACGACATCGACCGGCTGGCGACGTGGAGCGGCAGCGCCGACGTTGGGGCACTGGCGGGCAGGCCTGTGCGTCTCCGATTCGTGATGAAAGACGCCGACCTCTACTCGTTCCGCTTCTTCGAGACGCCCTAGTCTACTGTCCCGCAGGTGGCATTCCGTCGAGTGAAACTGCGCGAAGCATCTGGGGCCGAGAGGGACCCCTCCCCGGATTCCGGTTCGGCATCGGGGAGACAACCGGCCGATTCCCCACACGCCGATGCTGCAACAGGCGAGTTTCGTCGACGCCTCGGTAGCGTCGTTGTGGCAAGCAATATGTTAGGCACTACAGTACTCTTATGGGAAACAAAGAGACGGCGCTCGGTGGTCGGGTCTGCCATCGAACGCCGTCATTCTTCAGGGGGGGCCCTTACTATGTACTACGGTCTGGGGGGCCGACCGGTTTTTCTTTATCGGTCGAGATATTGCCGAAGGGCCTGTCCTGAGCTCGCCTAAGGGTCGAGGGAGCTCCCACTCACCGCACGCCATCACCGTCGTGGAGCCGGTCAGCCGATCTGAAGGTCCTGCTCCGTCACGCCGCCTTCCTCGTCGATGCGGTAGGCTTTGATCTGGGGCTCGTCCTTGTTCTCCAGCGACACCAACACGTAGTGGACGTCCAGATAGCCGCTTTGCAGAGCCATCCTGACGTCGGTCATCGACGGGTAGGCCGGGGAGTGGGTGTGGGAGTGGTAGAAGGCCACGAACTTCCACCCGTTGCGCTCGCTGTCCAGGTCGGCGTTGAGGAACTCCTGCGGGTCCATCAGGTAGCGGTAGGGGCTCTTAGCCGCGTTGGTGATGCGGTACAGGTGCAGCACCTGGTCTGACTTGCCTGCCAGGATGCCGCAGCACTCGTTGGGGTCGTCCTCGAGTGAGTGCTTGACCATCTCGTCGGCAAACTGCTTGCCGATACTCAGCAAATATTTCCTCCGTCCCGACGCGCTCCGACGATCGTTTGATCGCGGTCACGCATGTGATGCCTGAATTCGACCGGCGCTTCGCTTCCCAACGCCGTGTCGGCGTTCAGTCCGTTCACCTCGAGTAGCCTCGATTCGGCATAGGGGCGTATCGAGTTGCCGATGCGGTATCCGGGCGTGAGTGGGCGAGCGTGCGCAGGCGAGCGCGGTCGGGAGCCAACGGAACGCTAGTCGCTCCGGTGTAGCGAGCCGTCACCCAGGGCGTTGGTCGCGTCCACGACTATTTGGACAGCGTAGTCGATGCCTACGTCACTGGTGTTCACGACGAGGTGGTATAGCTGCGGGTCGTCGGGGTTGTCCACGCCCAGGAAGCGCGCATAGTAGAGCGCGCGCGCCGCGTCTCTGGCCCTGATCGTCTCCTCGGCCGTGTCGTGATCGGTCCGCTTCTGCTCCATGGTCCTGGCGACGCGGTCTTCCCACGTGGAGGCAACGCCCACCCTGAGCACCGCCGGATTGTCCGCCAGAATCAAGGAGCTCCCCCGGCCTACGATCACCACGTTGCCCTGCGCCGCCAGGTCCTCGATCACGTGGCGAAGGGCCGCCGCGTACGCCTCGTGATCGACCTCGTGCCCCCTGGTGATGGTCTGCTGCGGCAGGTCCTCGAACTCCTCCGTCAGCAGCGCCATCGCTCCCGCGCCAAAGAAGGAGTCCGTACCGGCGCCTGTAACGGCCGACGTCTCGAGTATGCGCTGGAGCAGCGCCGAAAAGCGCTCGGTGCGGGTCAGCGGTCGTTGTTCGCGCTCGGCCAGGGCCTCGACAGTGGCGCCGATGTGCCGCGCCGCGTTGATCAGGATCAGCCGGTCGACGTAGTCGGCGTCGAGACACGCGGCGACCAGCGGGCCCAGTACCCGCGCGCCACCGCCTGTCATCCCGCTCATCGCCACGACGCTCATCTCTCTGGCCTCCAGCCGCGATTCGCTCCCGAGGACGTCGATTCCGGGTGTGTAGTCAGACTTGTCATAGGCGTTGAGTCTCAGTACGTGACCAGGGACAGCACGTCGTAGCCCTCAAGCACGTCCCTGCCTTTGAGATCGGCCAGCTCGATCACCACGGCTACCCCCGCGACTACACCGCCTGTCTTCTCTATGAGCTTGGCCGTCGCCGCCAGCGTACCGCCCGTGGCCAGCAGGTCGTCCAGGATGAGCACACGCTGGCCTTCGTTGATCGCGTCGGTGTGGACCTCGACCGCGCTCTGCCCGTACTCCAGCGAGTAGTTTACCTTGATGGTCCGGAATGGCAGCTTGCCCTCCTTGCGCACCGGTACGAACGGCTTCCCGAGCCGCAGCGCCAGCGGCGCCGCGAACAGGAATCCCCGGGCCTCGATACCGACGATGGCGCCGATCTCCTGATCGGCGTAGCGTTCCGCGAACCGGTCTATTACGTCTGCGAACGCGTCCGGGCTCTTCAGTAGCGGCGTAATGTCCCGGAACAGGATCCCGGACTGAGGGAAGTCCGGTACGTCGCGAATGTGCGCCTTGATGACCAAGGTCCGTTATTTCCCGCCCGAGAAGTGCAGGGCGACCTTGCGGATGGCAGTCCCTATGTCGCGCGCGTCCTCCGCGGTGTCGGTGCTTCTGGACATGAGGGACCCGGTCCTGGGCAGCTCCCGCTCGACGACCGGCAGGTGCATCGACGCGTAGTCTATCCGCCGGTTGCCCTGCTCATCGACGAAGGGGTACTGGGACTGTCCGTAGGTCCGCCCATCCGCGAATATCGGGAACTTGTACAGTGGCATGCCTCCATGCACCGGACCGCCCGCCGGTATGCCTTCGGCGTTTAGGGCTTTGGAGAACTCCGTGAAGGATGCCCCCATCCTCTCCTCGATGATGCGATAGCCGTAGACGTAGTACGACGTCCTGTCGTTCGGGCCGGTCTTGGGACGCTGGAAGCCCGGCAGGTCCGCCACCATCTCGTCGACGATCTCGGCCACGCGGCCACGGGCCTGCATCGTCTTCTCGACGCGCCCGAGCTGTGCCAGGCCCACCGCCGCCATCAACGGGCTCATCCGGTGGAAGTCGCCCAGGAAGGAGTACCCGCGCCTGGAGCCCTCTCTATCGCCAGACAGATGGCGTGGGTAGTCGGAGGTGGGCCGCAGGGAGTTGCGCAGCCCCTCGTCGTACTCGGAACCCTTGCGGGCGAACCCGATGGCCCGACGCGTCAGCTCCTCGTTGTTGGAGATGAACATCCCGCCGCCGCCGGCGGTGATCAGCTTGCCGCCCATCGAGAAGCAGCCCATGTCGCCGATCGTCCCCACGAGCTTGCCCTTGTACTCGGCCAGGTGGGCGTGGGAGCAGTCTTCGATGACAGGGATGTTGTGGCGGCGGCCGATGTCCATCATCGCGTCCATGTCGCAGGCGTTGCCGAACAAATGGACGGCGATGATAGCCCGGGTGCGGTCGGTGATGCGGCGCTCGACGTCCGCCGGGTCGGTGTTGAAAGCGTCGGCATCCCAGTCTGCAAAGACGGGGATGGCGTTCTGTAACATGATGCCGAGCACGGTGCCGATGTCCGTCACCGGCGTCGTGATGATCTCGTCGCCGGGCTCGGGGTTCACGGCGCCGATGGCCGCATGTATCGCCCCGGTCCCCGAGTCGGTGGTGAAAGCGTACTTGACGCCGTGCAGCTTCGCGAACGCGTCCTCGAATGCCTCGGCCTTGTTGGCGGCGCCCCAGCCGCCTTCCACGGCCCTGTCGACGACATCCAGCACCTGACGGCGTTCCTCCTCGTCGAAGAACCACCGTGAGCCGAACGGCTTTGTTCGCACTGGCGTACCGCCGTGTATCGCTAGTTTCTCGGCTACCCTGCCAGTCGCCATCTGTCCACCTCTCTGAAGAACCCACCGCTGAGCACACCGAGGCCGCCGAGGTTAGAACGTTTCCAGAAGATCGCCCCGCGCTCAATCGGTCCTTTGGGCCTGCCTTACTCGTGTCCGTTCGCCCCGAGCCTGTCGAAGGACCGGTCCGCGCGCCACTACTTCCGGGCGGCGTAGTGCAGCGCGACCTTCCTGATGGCGTTGCCGATGTCCACCGCGTATTCGTCCGTATGCCTGCTGTTCGATATGAACGATACGATCTTGGGAAGCTCGCGCTCGGCGACGGGAAGGGTCAGGGCCTTGTAGTCGATCCGCCGGTTGCCCTGCTCGTCCACGAAGGGATAGCGGGACTGCCCGTAGGTGCGCTCTTCGGCGAATACCGGGAACTTGTACAGGGGTTGCCCCGCCAGCGCTCCTTGGCTGCTTTGCACGCCCTCAGCCGTCAGAGCGTCGTTGAACCGCTCGGGGGAGACTCCGAGCACGTCCTGTTCGGTCTTGAAGACGTACGTGTAGTAAGAGATCCGGTCGCCTTCCCCGTACCTGGGCCGCGTAATCCCCGGCAGCTCGTGGATCATGTCGTCCACGATCTCGGCAACGTGGCCTCGCCTTTCCATCGTCTCCTCAAGCCGTCCGAGCTGGGCCAGCCCGACGGCGGCCTGCAGAGGGCTCATGCGGTGGAAGTCGCCCAGGAACGCGAATCCGCGCGACGAGCCGCCATGCTCGGAGGTCGGCCTCAGGGAGTTGTGCAGCCCCTCGTCGTACTCCGACCCCTTGTTGGCGAAGCCCTTGGCGCGGCGGGCGTACTTCTCGCTGTCGGAGATGAACATGCCGCCGCCGGCCGCGGTGATCAGCTTGCCCCCCAACGAGTAGCAGCCCATGTCCCCGATGGTACCCACCAGCTTGCCCTTGTACTCGGCGAAATGCGCCTGAGCGCAGTCCTCGATCACGATCAGGTTATGCCTATGCGCGATGTCCATGATCGCGTCCATGTCGCAGGGGTTGCCCGCCCAGTGGACCGCGATAATAGCCTTGGTCCGATCGGTGATGCGGTGCTCGATGTCGCCCGGGTCCATGTTGAAAGTGTTGGAGTCCCAGTCGCAGAACACCGGGATGCCGTTCTGGAGCATGATTCCCTGGACGGTGCCGATGTCGGTAATCGGCGTCGTGATGATCTCGTCGCCGGGCTCTAGCTCCACCGCCGCGACCGCGGCGTGCAGGGCGCTCGAGCCCGAGTCGGTCGAGCAGGCGTACTTGACGCCGTGCAGCCTGGCGAACTCGTCCTCGAAGGCCTCGACCATCCCGGCGGAGTGCCAGTTGCCCGTCGCCGCCTTGTTGACCACGTCAAGCAGGTTGTCGCGCTCCTCTTGGCCGAACAGCCATCGAGCGCCGAAGGTCCTGGTGGTGACGGGCTCGCCGCCGTCTATGGCCAGCTTGTCCACGACCTGACCGGTTGCCATGTTCAATCTCCTTATCGCGACGTCCGCTAGCCCTGATCCCGTCGAAGGGCCTAGCTTGCAGCGTTTCCTTTTCACACGAAGTCCACCCATTTACCTTACCCGTTCGCCCCGAGTAGCCCCCAATACGGTATTGGGGCGCATCGAGGGGGAGCTTGTCGAAGGGCCGCCCTCAGCGCCGGCTTGAGTAGTGCAGTGCCACCTTCCGGATGGCGCCCGCGATGTCCCGGGCATCGTCCTCCGAATATCCGCTGCTAAACAAGATGAAGTTCGTCTTCGGCAGCTCCCGTTCCACCACGGGAAGGTGTAGCGCGTTGTAGTCGATCCTGCGGTTGCCCTGCTCGTCCACGAAAGGGTATCCGGAATTGCCGTAGGTCCGGTCCTCCGCGAACACCGGGAAGCGGTACAAGGGCATGCCGCGGATATAAGAGCCGTGGACGTCCGGAATGCCCTCGGCCCGCACCGCCTCCGCGAACTTCTCGGCCGAAACTCCCAGCACCTCCTCGTCCACCTTGTAGCCGTAGACGTAGTAGGTGTGGACGTCTCCAGGACGTACCTTCTGCAGCGTAATGCCGGGCAGCTCCCACAGCATGTCGTCCAGGACCCCGGCGGCCGCCCTGCGCTTCTCCGTGTAGCCGTCCAGACGCTCGAGCTGCGCCCTGCCCACCGCGGCCATCAATGGGCTCATGCGGTGGTAGTCGCCCAGGAAAGAATAGCCGGTGGATGAGCCAGGGTTGTCCGAGGTCGGCCGTAGCGAGTTACGCAGCCCCTCGTCGAACTCCGAGCCCTTGTACACCATCCCCATGGCGCGGCGGGCGAGGGTCTCGTCGTCGGTAATGATCATGCCTCCGCCGCCGGCCGTCAGTGTCTTGCCGCCCACCGACAGGCACCCGATGTCGCCGATGGTGCCCACCAGCCTGCCTTGGTACTCGGCAAGGTGGGCCTGGGACAGGTCCTCTATGACGACCAGGTTGTGCCTGCGGCCGATGTCCATGATCGCGTCCATGTCGCAGGGGTTGCCGAACAGGTGGACGGCGATGATGGCGCGGGTGCGGTCCGTGATGCGCCGCTCCAGGTCGGCTGGGTCCGTGTTGAAGGTGTCTGGGTCCCAGTCTGCGAACACCGGAATCGCGTTCTGGAGCATGATCCCCAGCACGGTTCCGATGTCCGTGGTGGGCGTCGTGATGATCTCGTCGCCGGGCTCGGGGTTGACGGCGCCCACCGCAGCGTGAATGGCCCCGGTGCCCGAGTCGGTGGCGATCGCGTGCCTGACCCCGTGGCGCTTGGCGAATGCGTCCTCAAACTCGCGCACCTGCCCTGCGGCGCCCCACCCGCCGCCTTCCGCGGCCCTGTCGATCGTCTCGCGGAGGTACCTCTTGTCCGGCTCGCCGAAGTCGTAGCGGGGACCGAAGGGTCTCGTGCGGAGCGGTTCGCCGCCGTCTATTGCCAGTCTCTCGTTAGCCAACCGCGTTCTCCTTGTGAAGTCGCGCTTCGGGGATGTCCAGGCTGGGCTATCGGCGCGCCGCGTAGTGCAGCGCCACCTTCCTGATCGCCGTGGCGATGTCCGTGGCGTCCTCCTCCGTGTACGAGCTGTTGCCGCCCACCGTGAGGGTCTTGGGGAGTTCCTCCTCCAGGACGCGCAGGTGCAACGCGTTGTAGTCGACGCGGCGGTTGCCCTGCTCGTCTACGAACGGGTATCGGGAGTTACCGTAGGTCCGTTCCTCGGCGAAGATCGGGTACCGGTACAGCCCCATGCCGCGGATGTAGGGCCCGCCCGCCGGCGCGCCCTCGGCCTGGACCGCCTTGCTGAACTGCTCCAGGGACACGCCTACCTCGTCTTCGTCGTACGAAAAACCGTGGACGTAGAAGCCGCTACGGTCGTCCGGGCTCGCCTTCTTCTGCGGCATGATGCCGGGGACCTCCCACAGCACGTCCTCCATGATGGCGCCCGCGGCCCTGCGCCTGGCGACGTAGTCGTCGATGCGGCCGAGCTGTGCCACGCCGACGGCCGCCATCAGGTCGCTCATCGGGTGGAAGTCGCCCAGGAAGGAGTAACCGCGGGACGAGCCCTGCCGCTCGGAGGTCGGCCTGAGGGAGTTGCGCAGCCCCTCGTCGTACTCGGACCCCTTGTTGGCGAAGCCTTTGGCCCTGCGGGCGAGCTCCTCGTTGTCGGTAATCAGGATCCCGCCGCCCCCCGCCGTTAGAGGCTTGCCGCCCAGCGAGAAGCAGCCCATGTCGCCGATGGTGCCCACCAGCCTGCCCTTGTACTCCGAGAGGTGGGCCTGCGAGCAGTCCTCGATGACCGGCAGGTCGTGTCGCCGTGCCACGTCCATGACGGCGTCCATGTCCACCGGGTACCCGAACAGGTGGATCACCATGATCGCCCTGGTGCGCTCCGTGATGCGGCTCTCGATGCCGGAGGCGCTCTGGTTCAAGTAGCCGCCCGGCGCCCAGTCGCTGAAGACCGGGATGGCGTTCTGGAGTACGATGCCCAGGACGGACCCGATGTCTGTCGCGGGCGCGGTGATGATCTCGTCGCCGGGCTCGGGGTTGACCGCCGCCACTGCGGCGTGCAGCGAGCCCGTCCCGGAGTCGGTGGCCACGGCGTACTTCACGCCGTGCCGTTTTGCGAATCCGTCCTCGAACTCCTGTCTTTTGTACCCGGAGTTCCACATCGTGGGCGCCTTGTCGATCAGCTCTATGAGCTGTTCCTTCTCCGGGTCGCCGATGAAGTGGCGCGGTCCGAAGGGCTTGGTGCGGACCGGGGTCCCGCCGTCGATGGCCAGCTTCTCTGTTGTCATGCCGTCTCCTTGGGGGTCGCCGGGATTTTGGGCCGTCTCGCGATCAAGGTCACGATACGCCCGTGAAATCCAAAAGGCAATACTCCTGCCGGGTGCCTGAGAGCTCCATCCGGCACCGCCCTCGACTCCCGGCGCCGAGACGCCGTTTGTGTATGGCGGGCAGGCATCGTCAATGGAGACTACGGAGGCCAGAGATGCGTCGAACCCGAGATTGGGAAACAGACGCGCAGTCAAGTTGTAGCCGGGCCCACGCCGGCTCGGCGTGGCTAGCGCAGCCCAACCGGCGTTGCTATAATCCGGCGCGCAGAGTATCGGTCGCGGAGCAGGCGAAGATGGTAGCCATATTCGTCACCGTACAGTCCCACCTGGTCGATTGAGTATCCGAGGCTGGCAACTATGGGCATGGACAACGTGAAGCCGGGTCTGTCGGCCGAGCTCGACGTCGAGGTCACCGCGGCCATGACCATAAACCGCACCGGGCGCGACGGCGCCGACGTGCTCTCCACGCCGTCGCTGCTCGACCTGATGGAGCGCTGCTCCATCAAGGTCGCCGACCCCCACCTGCCGGCGGACAGCGTCACCGTGGGCTATGCCGTCGACGGCCTTCGTCATCTGGCGCCTACGCTCCTCGGAGGGCGGCTAAAAGTCAGGTCGGAGCTGACCGAAGTGAACGGCAAGCGGCTCACCTTCGCCATCGAGGCATTCGAGGGCGACAAGAAGATCGGCGTGGCGACCCACAAGCGCGCCATCATCTCCCCCGACTAGTATGCATCTTTTGCGGTGCAGGCTTCCAAGCTAACGCAAACCATCCTTACCCCAGCCCTCTCCCGTCAAAAGGGAGAGGGGGTAGGATTTGTACTCCCTCCCCTGCGCGGGAGGGAGTTAGAGAGAGGGGGAGACCCTCCAGCATTAGGATCGCTGCCCTTGCCGACGTCATGACCGACACAACTCAAAGCTCCACAGGCCGGGCCCTGGGCGAGGTGGTCAGGGCCTCGACGTCCGAGTTCGTCGCGCAGTGCCACCGGCTGTACGAGGCGCCTCCCCTGGGCGCTCTGGTCAAGAGCGAGGGCGACACCCCCGTCTACGGCGTCGTCGGCGAGGTGACGACCCAGAGCATCGACCCCGGACGACGCACCATGGCCCTGGGCGAGGAGGACGCCTCCGGAGACGCCGTCTACGACCGGAACCCGCAGATCGCCAGGCTGCTCACGACCGAGTTCCGCTCCATCGTGGTCGGCCACGGCGACGGCGGCCACTTGCGTCGTTACCTGGCGCCTCTGCCGCCGCGAATCCACGATTTCGTGTTCCCCTGCCACGAAGACGAAGTCGCCGGCTTCAGCGACTCCCTGGACTTCCTGCCGCTGCTGCTGGCCGCGCCTGTAGGTTCCCCAGACGACGTCGTTGCGGCCTTCTTGCGCCGGTCCAGCCGGTCCCACCCCGACTCCGACGCATTCCTGGTGCAGGCCGGCAAGGAGCTGGCCACCGTGCTCAGTGGCCAGTTCCAGCGCCTCAACGGGATCCTGAAGAGGCTGGCGCCGTGAACGACACGCCCTTTGGACCCGAACAGCACCAGAGACGGCTCGGCATGGTCGTCGGCGGATCGCTGACCGACGGCATCGACGTGCGACTCGATGCCGGGCGGTCCACCGAGGACGTCAAGGTCGGCACCTTCGTCGGAATCCAGGGCGACCGCTCGCGGTTTCTGGGCGTCGTCACCGACGTCTCTCTGGAGGCCACGGACCCGACGCTGAAGGCAAACCCGCCCGACATGTCGGACCCCTACGTCGCCGGCGTCGTCTCCGGCACCGCGGCGTACGGGATCGTCAAGGTCGAGCCGATGCTGGTCATCGACGTCGAAGGGCATCAGCCCGCCAAGACAGTCCCCGGCCACTTCGCCACGGTGTCCACCGCCTCCGAGGAAGACATCCAGATGGTCTTCGGCTCCGAGGATGACCGCCACTTCTGGATCGGCAGCCCGTTGGACATGGAGACCAGGCTGTGCCTGGACCTCCAGGAGCTCGTAAAGCGCAGCAACGGCGTCTTCGGCAAGAGCGGCACCGGCAAGACCTTCCTGACCAGGCTGCTGCTCGCCGGAATTCTCCAGAGCGGCGAGGCCACCAACCTTGTGTTCGACATGGAAAGTGAGTACGGCTGGCAGGGCTACAGCGAGGCCAACATCGCGGTGAAGGGCCTGAAGCAGCTCTTCTCCTCCAAGGTAGCCGTCTTCTCCCTCGACGAGGAGAGCTCAAAAAGGCGCGGCCTGACCCCCGACTACATCGTCCGAATCGGCTACGAGGAGATCGAGCCCGAGGACATCGAGGTCCTCCGGGAGCTCCTGAACCTCTCGGATGTGGCCGCCGACGCCGCCCATTTCCTGCGCCAGCACTTCGGGTCGAAGAGCTGGCTCCGCGAATTCCTGGCGCTTCGTGGACGCGAGGAGGTGCGCGCCGTCGCCGACGCCATGAACGTCAATCCAGGAGCGCTGCTGACCTTGCAGAACCGATTGTCTCGGCTCGGCCGGTTCGCGTTCATGGATGAGAGCTCCCGGCACGACTCGGTGGACCACATCCTCACGTACCTGGACCGCGGCTACCACGTTGTTCTCGAGTTCGGCCGATACGGTCGCGACACGGCCGCCTATGTGCTGGTCGCCAACCTGCTGACCCGGCGCATATACCGCCGGTACGTCGAGCGCAAGGAACGGGCGTCGACCGGGGGAGAAGAACCCAGGCCGCTGGTCATCACCATTGAGGAGGCCCACAAGTTCCTGACGCCGTCGGTCGCCGGCCAGACCATCTTCGGGACCATCGCTAGGGAGATGCGCAAGTACAACGTCACTTTACTGATAGTCGACCAGCGTCCCGGCGGTATCGATCAGGAGGTCCTCAGCCAGCTCGGCACCAAGTTCACCTGCCTGCTGGACAGCGAGCCCGACATCGACGCCGTGCTCAGGGGTGTCTCCGGCAGCCGCAAGCTGCGATCGGTGCTGGCAAGGCTGGAGTCGAAGCAGCAGGCGTTGATCTTCGGCCACGCCCTCCCCATGCCGGTGGTCGTCAGGACCCGCGACTACGGTACCGCCGACTCCTACCGGGAGCTGGGCTTCCGCGACGCCGTCGAACTCAAAGCCCAGGTAGAGCGCGACGTCCAGGACCTCTTCGGCCCACCGGAACAGTAAGCGCGTCTCGGTATGTCCTAGGGACTTTCGCCAGGCCCCGAGCCCTGAGCCCAGGTCGGATGCGACAGCGTACTACGATGGTTGTGGGAGCCTTGAACGCAGAAACTGAAGTCCAAAGACAAGCTGACCATCACCAAGGACGACATCGAGTTCCAGTTCGAGGTCGCCGTGGAGGGCGGCTACGTCGTCTCAGTGCCGGCGCTACCCAGCTGTGTCTCCGAAGGTGACAGTTTCGAGCACGCCTGGGAGATTGTCCTGGACGCGATGCAAGGCTGGATCCAGGTGCATCTGAGGCGGGAGACCCGATTCCCGATGAGTTCACCAGTCTGGTGCCCAACGGTTTAACGGCCTACGATAACTGTCGTCAGACGGGCAGCCACATGGTCCTGATGCACCCCGGAACCAAGCGGAAAGTGACGACGACGATGCCCAACTCTGCCGACCTGCTCTAGCCAGGGCGGGAATCGCTGAGGGTCCAGCCGTTAGAGGGGGAGCGTCACCTACCGGCTACACACCCAGCTCGTGCAGGCGTTCGTCGTCGATGCCGAAGTGGTGGGCTACCTCGTGGACGACCGTCTGCCGCACCTCTTCCATCACCTCTTCGTCGCTGGAGCAGATCGCCTCGATGGAGCCCTGGAACAGGGTGATCTTGTCCGGCAGCACCATGCCGTAGTCTTCCCGCTCAGTCAGCGGTATCCCCTCATACAGCCCCAGCAGGTAGTCTTCGTCGTCCACGGTGTGGCCGCCAAGCTGGTCCGTCGAAGGCCAGTCCTCCACCGCCACGTCGACGTTGTCCAGATACCTGAGCAGCTCGTCAGGAATGCCGTACATCGCCTGCGCCACGAGCCGCTCGAATCTGGTGCGTTCCATCGCGGCAGTTTACCAGAACCAAGTCGGGTCATCGATTTCAGGGCTGGTCCGACCTGGTGCCGGGCCTGTGTCCGCCTCAAGTACAAATACCCGAGCGAAAATTGGTCAGCACACACCCACTGTCCCGGGCAATGCGGGTCTGGTATGCTAAGTGACGATTCGTTTCCACCATTCGACATGGAGAATTCCGGTTCAGGTCAGACCTTGGACACGGAGGTAAGCCGATGCTCAGTCCCAGTACCCGCCGGCTGACGCTAGGTATCGCGTTCTTTCTTGCGCTGTTTCTCGTCGGATGCTCCAGTGGCGACGAGGGCGGTGGCGCTCCCGCCGCTGACAACGGTAGCGGTGATGACGAAGCTATCGGGGGATACAAGCTCGCGCAGACCTTCGACATGAGCATTGAGGTCACCAGTCCCGTCTTCAACCGCATCCGACGCATTCCCAAAACGCACACGTGCCCGCCCGTGAAGGCAAGGGCTGGCCAGTCATACGTACAGAACTACAGTGCAACCGTTACCCACGAAAACACTTCGCCGCCGCTGGAGTGGCCCGGCGTCCCCGATGGCACCGTGAGCATTGCCATTGTGATGGGCAGCGATGAGCTGGTTGAGACACGCGTCCTTGACCCTCTCCCGGGCCAGCCCCTTGTGGAGACCTGGTCGCACTGGGTCATCTGGAACATTCCGGCGGACACCACCTCGCTCCCCGAGGCGGTGGCCACCAGCACCGAGGTCCTGGCGATCGGTCCCAAGACCATGCAGGGAATCAACGACGACAAGACCGTAGGTTACTCCGGGCCCTGCCCTGTGCCCGTCACCGTGGAGCGCTCGGGCTACCTGGGTACCCCCAAGATGGTTTTCAGCTACGTCTTCCACGTCTATGCTCTGGACGTCGAGCTGACCCTGGGGCCTGAGACGACCAGAGACGAGCTGCTCAAGGCCATCGACGGCCACATCCTGGCCGGCGGCGAGACAAAGGGT
Organism: uncultured Dehalococcoidia bacterium; assembly: GCA_964513735.1. Lineage (GTDB taxonomy): Bacteria > Chloroflexota > Dehalococcoidia > Lucifugimonadales > CAZENU01 > CAZENU01. The sequence continues at coordinate 24,486 of CAZENU010000005.1, read as the reverse complement.
GAGTTCCTGGCCCAGAAGAACCTTAAGGAGAACTGATCCCCTGCCGGGGCACAGTTGCAAGGTCGCGCATCTGTTCCCCGTAACTGTCATCCTGAGGAGCCTCGACGACGGACGTGGGGCGGGTCTTCCACAGGCTGATTGGCGCTACTCGGCGAGGGTCTGGATGTAATTGATGACGTGCCAGACCTCGTCGTCGGTGAGCTGGTTTCCCAACGGTGCCATGTCGGTGCCCGGTATGCCGTCACGGATGAACCGAAAGAGGTCCCGCTCCGGGTGGAGAGGCACGTGGACCGCCAAGGCGTGAGGTGTGGAATAGAGATGCGCATGGCCCGGCTCCGCCGACGTCATGTAGATGTGGCCGTGGTGCGGATAACCGCTCGGCGAAGTGGTGGTCGAGCACGGGGCCGAAGAAGGGCAGCAGCAGACCGAGCACCAGCACACCCACTACAGCCTGAATAGCCATCCGAACGAGAACCAATCGGACGCCGGGTCTGCCAGTCATCTCCACCCCATTGTCAGCCAACTCAGGCGTCATGTGAGAAGACGGGCCGTTGGAGCTCAACGCATAGTCTCGTAGGACTACTCGAGTACATTGAGTAGCCTCGATGCCCCGTCGTGACGTATCGAGAGGCCAGAGCACCGCAGCTGAGTTGATCCGCCCGCCAGCCCAGTCTATCGTGGACGGCATCGGACCCTGCCCCATGGTCCCCAACCCCTGGCCCCTTTCTGGAGGTCCATTGCCATGAAAGTCACCGGCATCAAGAGCATGAACGTCACGGGGGAGCACGGGCGGCCGATGTTCTTCGTCAAGGTGGAGACCGACGTCGGTATACACGGGCTGGGCGAGGTCGGCATGGTCCGCTGGGCCGCAGCCATAGAGAAGGCCGTCGAGCACCTCTCGGATCTGGTGATAGGCCAGGACCCATTCAGCACCGAGCGGGTCTGGCAGCACATGTTCAGGGGCTCGTTCTTCCCGGCCGAGGGCGTCTACTCCTGCGCCGTCAGCGCCATTGACGTTGCCTTGTGGGACATCAAGGGCAAGGCGACTGAAATGCCTGTCTACAAGCTGCTGGGCGGCCCCGTCCGCGACAAGGTGGTCTGCTATCCGCACGCCCAGGGCAAGACCACAGCCGAGTTGGTCGAGAATAGCCGGAGGTTGGTCGACGAGGGCTGGAAGTTCGTGCGTTGGGGCCAGCCCGAGACCGGCGGCGGCTTCGAGGCCAGAGACGAGAGCATCCTCGAGCCAGTCGAGTCCATCCGCATCGCGGTGGAGCAGATGGCGATGGTCCGCGAGGCCGTCGGGGCGGACATACAGATCTGCTTCGATGTACACACCCGCCTCGACACAGCCCACGTGGTTGCCATGTGCAAGGACATGGAGCCCTACAGGCCCTTCTTTATTGAGGACCCGCTGCGCTCGGAGAACCACGGCAGCTATCGCACGCTGGCCCGCCAGGTGAGGCTGCCCATCGCGGCCGGCGAGCAGTGGACCAGCAAGTGGCACTTCCGCGAGGTGATCGAGGAGGAGCTGATCAGCTACGCCCGCATCGACGTGTGCAACGTCGGGGGCCTCACCGAAGCGGTGAAGATAACTCACTGGTGCGAGACGCACTACATCGACATCGCGCCCCACAACCCTCTGGGCCCGGTCAGCGCGGCCGCGTGCGTTGCGCTCTGCCTGGCGTCCACCAACGTGGGTGTCCAGGAGATGCCCAGGCGGCCCGGCAGCGAGCACCTTGACCTGTTCCCCGAGCAGATTGGGTGGGCCGACGGCTACGCCTTCGCCCCCGACAGGCCCGGCCTCGGCGTCGTGATGGATGAGGCCGTCGCCGAGTCGATGGCGGCAAAGCCGGGCGGCTGGCCGCCGCTGCTGCGCAGGAACGACGGCGCTTTCACCAACTGGTAGACCCGGCGACGATTGTGATACATTGTACAGATGGCGCTGACTGAGAAAGTGAGCCTGTCCCAGGGCGCCGCCCGCAACCTCTACATGGACGGTGCGCTCATCCTGGCCGCCGCCCTCATGGGCCTCGCCCTCTACCTGGTTTTCTTCTGGGTCCCCACTGAGCTGAACCTGGGCGTCTCCCAGCGGATATTCTACTTCCACGTGCCTATCTCGGTGTGGGGCCTCAGCTCCATCGTCGTCACCGCCGTCGCCAGCATCGCCTACCTCGTCCTCAAGAAGAACAAGCAGCGCTGGGACAGCCTGGCATACGCTTCCGCGGAGGTCGGCCTGCTCTTCTCCACCCTCAGCCTGGTCACCGGCGTCCTCTGGACCAAGCCGGTTTGGGGCGTCTGGTGGACCTGGGAGCTCAAGCTGACCCTGACCCTGATCATCTGGTTCATCTACGCCAGCTATCTGATGCTCGACAACTACGGCCCGAAAGGGTCCCAGGGTGACCGCTTCCGAGCAGTCGTCGCCGTGATCGGTGTCATCGCCGCCAGCATGAACTGGGTCGCGACCAAGATCTCCGACCGCAGGGCGCACCCCGACACCATCGTGCTCAACATGGACCTGGAGGGCACAATGGCCTTGGTCCTCCTGGTTTCCATGACTGTCTTTACACTGCTCTTCGTTTACCTGCTGGCCGACCGCTATTACCTCAGACGCGCCGAGCGCACCGTCGATCAGCTATACCGCCATGTCCAGTAGCCCCGTCCGCCGCATTGCAAGCGCCGTCGCAGTGGTAGCCATTCTGTGGGGGATTGCGCCGGGCGACAATCTGGATGCCGCAGGCCGCGATTCGGGCATCGCCGAAACGGCCGCGGCGCATCCTTTGCAGCAGGCCGCCGCGCCCGGGGTCTCCATCGGCAACGCCTCTGTGCGGGAGAAGGCCGCCGAGGCGACCCTGATCGTATCCCTCGACCACGCCGTCGGCCACGACGTCAGCGTACGCTACGCCACCGTCGACGGCTCAGCGAAGGCGCCCAACGACTATACCAGCGCCGGCGGTGTCGTCACGGTCCCGGCAGGCGTGACGTCCACCGCCATAGTCTTGCTTATCATCAACGACGATGACGATGAAGACATCGAGACCTTCAGCGTTCGGCTGTCGGACCCGAAAGGCGGTACAATAGAGCCAGGTGGTGAGAGCGGGATCGTCACGGTAGTAGACGCCGATCCCGGCCCCAACCTCGGTTACCTGTTCGCGGTGTTCATGGTCACGTGGGCCGCGTTCTTCGTCTACGTCTTCATGACGTCGAGGCGACACAGGGCCATGCGCGCCGAGATAGAGGCGTTGCGTGTCGCGCTAACCGAAGAGGAGCCGGCAGGCTAGCCGGCCGCGAGATGGCCTGATATGGAAAATTCGACAGAGTCGATAGTGGTGCGTCCGGTAGATGACTCGGAAGGAGTCTCCCTCTTCCCCGGGCGCTTCAAGATGGCCATCGGAGCCGTCGTACTGATCGTCGCACTGGGCTATTTCGGCTTCATGGCCTTCCAGAGCGCCATCGTCTACTACTACACCGTGGGCGAGCTGCAGGAGTTGGGTCCGTCCGCATCGGGCGAGCTGGTCCGCGTGAGCGGCAAGCTGCTCGACGGTTCATTCACCCGCGACCCCGACTCCACGCTGGCACGGTTCTGGCTGACCGATGGCTCGATGGCCGTTGCGGCCACCCACGACGGTGTCCTGCCCGAGCTTTTCTTCAACGAGCACTCCGAGATCATCCTGGAAGGGAGCTATACGCCAGAGGGTCTCTTCCAGAGCTACAACGTGATAGTCAAGTGCCCGTCGAAGTACATCGCAGGCTGATCCCCGAGGCAGGGGAGAGATACTGCCGGTGAGACCAGAGGTTGGCGAGGTGCGCCCGGAATCGGCCGATCTTCAGCCCGATGCCGAATCGGGGTCTGGGGGAGCCTCCCTGCCCCAGATACTTCGCGGAGCCTCAGCATGAGAAGGCTCCGCGAAGTTTCACCCAAACTCAGTGCTATCTGCGGGACAGTAGGCCAGGAGCTTGGGAGGGTGGCTAGCGTCCATCGGCGTCCCGGAGCTTCGCCCGAAGGTGCTCGTCGAACGACGGAGGCGGGTCGTGGCTCTCCGAGGTGCGAAGGAGCCGGATGGTCGCCCGCAGCGTATTGAAGAACGAGTGACAGGGGCCGCATTTCTCCAGGTGAGCGCGGATCTTCTCGAGGTGGCCGACTCCAGCTCGTCGTCGATGTAGTCCGATGCCATACCACGGGCGGACACGTGCTCAATCTCGCCGTTTCTCCTGAAAATCCTGGCTATCCGCGAGACCATCTGGCCTTACTCCCGTGCCACCTGCCGCTCGAAACCCGACAACACTGTAGTCCGGGCCCCCCCCGTGGCGGCCAACAGCTTTGGCATTCGGATACTCGTCTCTACAATAGGATGCACCGTTTCCGGCATGGATTCTCAGGAAAGGCTGTGTCCTGAATCGGGCTGGCCCCGCTTGACGTAATAGGGTTATCATCGGTACTGGAGCCGTCCGCTCATCAGCATATGACATACGACGAGACAAAAGATCAGTCCGCGACGAGCGCCCAGGACTTCAACTCCCGGGTCAAGGAGCACTCGGGCTTCGTATACAACGTCGCGTTCCGCATGATGGGCAACCACGAGGATGCGTAGGACGTAGCGCAGGACGCCTTCCTGTCGGCCTACCGTCCCTTCGCGCGCTTCCGCGGTGAGTCGCGTGTCACCACGTGGCTCTACCGGATCACCATGAACGCGGCGCTGATGAGGCTGCGCAAGACGAAGCTGGCGCGGTCCCTGACCTATACCGGTATCGAGGACGTCGAGATCGCTGACTGGAGCACTACGCCCTACCGCGGCGCGCAGAACTCCGAGTTGCAGGACAAGTTCAGGGAGGGCATAGGCCGCCTCGAGCCCGACCTGAGGGCCGCCGTGGTGCTGCGCGACGTGCAGGGACCGTCCAACGTGGAGGCGCTGGAGATCACCGTCCCGGCGCTGAAGAGGCGAGGCTGCACCGGGCCCTGCGTCCTGCTCCGGAAATTCCTCTCGGACTACGTCGTGACACCGACCCGGTAGCCGGCGCGGCAGTGACTTAGACCGCGTAGAAGTCGACCATCTCCTGGGCGGTCCTGACGCGGGCGTTCTTGTTCATCGACACGATGCGCTCGTGGAACGGAGGCCGCTGCTCGTCACGGTAGACAACGCCCAGCGGCACTCCCCCGTTGGCGACCAGGCTGAAGGCTGCGGAGAGGTCGTCCTCGGGGTGGTCCTCGGGGATGTCCCAGGCCAGCGGCTCGATGCCCTTCCGGGCGTTGCCTTTAAGCTGCTCGAAGGTGTTGTTGTACTCGGTGCAGGGTGACTGGACGTGCACCACCGAGAATCCGCGGTGGCTCATTCCCTGGTATATGAGGTCCGCCAGATCCTTGATCTTGCTGGACAGCCCAGACGCCATGAACGAGGCGCCCACCGTCAGGTACAGATTCAAGGCGTTCAGACCGTCCTCCGGCTTGCCGAACGGCGTCGAGCTGGTGACGAGACCTTCCTCCGCAGTAGGGGAGCTCTGACCCTTGGTCAGGCCGTAGACGGCGTTGTCCATGATGATGGCGCAGATGTCCAGGTTGCGCCGGGCCTGCGGCGCTATGTGCTCCATCCCGATGCTCAGGAAGTCGCCGTCACCGGCCACTATCACCACGTTGAGGTCGGGCCTGCCGGCCTTGATGCCCATCGACAAGGGCAGCGTTCGGCCGTGCAATCCGTGGATACCGTAAGGCTGCGGGCCCTCCAGCAGATGCACCATGTTGCCGGAGCACCCGATGCCGGCTACCACCACATTGCTCTCGATCGGCTCCTCCGTCTCGACCAGGCGCTTCTCCACTGCCTGCTCGAGGGCACGGCGGACGCCGAAGTCGCCGCAGCCGGGGCACCATTTGAAGTCGTACTCGGGGTTCTTGTCGGTCATACTGCCACCCTGTCCTTGTCCTTGCTCCCCGCACCGACTCTCTCGGATATCCGCGCGACCAGGTCAGAGACCTTGAAGGGCAGACCTGTGTACTGAGTGATCGACTCTGCGCGCACACTCTGTGAACGTAGAAGCGACGAGAACTGCCCCAGGTAGTTGAGCTCAGGCACCAGCACCAGTTCCTTCTGCCGGAGCTCTTCGAGCAGATCGGGTGGCAGAGGGTTCAGGTACATCGTGTAGTACCAGGCCACCTTGACGCCGGCCTCCTGGAGCTGATTGTAGGCCTCGAGGGCCGGGCTTTTGGAGCCGCCCCACGGCATAACGGCTACGGGCCACTCCGTGTTAGCCGACTCGAAGGTGCCGTCCTTGAGCAGGTCCAGCTTGCTGAAGCGCCGCTCGGTCATGTGGACGTGGCGCTCCGGCAGGTGGGTCGTGTCGCCCATGGCGTCGTGCTCGCTGGCGTTGGCGACGTAGCTGCCTGGACTGCCGGGACGCGGCATGGCCGATAGAGTCGGGGCCTCATATCTGAGATAGCCGTTCTTGCCCTGGTAGACTTCCCTGCGTTCGATGTGCAGCTTGCTCACGTCGGGTTTGCGGATGTTCTGCTTTCGCTCAGACAGGGCGTGCTCGCTGAGCAGGATCACCGGGCCCTGATACCGCTCGGCCCAGTTCATCGCGGCCACGGTGGCGTAGAAGCACTCCTCAACGGTGCCGGGGGCGATCACGGGGAGGGATACGTCGCCGTGGGCCGGCCTAATCGCGCTGCCCAGGTCGGACTGCTCGGTCTTGGTGGGCAGCCCTGTTGCGGGTCCGCCGCGCTGGACGTCGATCACGACGATGGGTATCTCGGCTATCCAGGCGAGGCCCAGGCCCTCGCTCATCAGGGAGAAGCCTGGGCCGGCGGTCGCGGTCATGGCCTTGAGGCCGCCGTAGCTGGCGCCGATGATCGAGTTGATCGACTCGATCTCGGAGCTGGCCTGATAGGCGAACCGTCTTTCCCCGACCAGGTTGTGTTCCATCCACATTAGGATGGTCGTTGCCGGCGAGATGGGGTATCCGACGAAGAACTCTAGCCCGCCCGCGGCCGCGCCGAGCGAGATGGCCTCGTTCCCGTGTATGAAGATCTGCTCGTAGTCGGGCGGCGTAGGCGGCGCCAGTTTTCCAAGGTTGAACCCGCTCTCGCGGGCTGCCTCCCGCCCCAGCGAGAGGGCCTCGATGTTCTGGAGGACGATCTTCTCGCCGTAGCGCGCCGTGTTCCCCCACCGCTTCTTTACGAACCCCTCCAGGACTTCCTGCGACATGTCCACGAGCTGCGCCAGGGCGCCCATCATCACCATGTTGCCCGCGCGGCTGTTGCCGGTGGACTTGGCCAGCTTCTCGAAGGGAATGCCCAGGCTCTTGCCGTCGTCCTCCAGGGTCAGGCCATCGGAGTCGTACAGGATGACGCCACCATCTCGGACCTCGTCTTTGTGCGCCTGGTAGGCGCTCTCGTTGAAAACGACGAGCACGTCGAGCTCATCGCCTCTGTTGAAGACGGGGATCGTGGAGATGCGGGCCTGCATCCACGTCGGGCCGCCGGTAATCTGCGAGGGGAACGTGGCAAAGGTCTGGGTGTGGTAGCCGGCCTGGGTGTTGGCGCTGGCGAAACCCTCGGCCGCGGTCATGAATCCCTGGCCGCCTTCGCCGGCGAACCGGACTACGAAGTCGCTCTTCTTCAACTGTCGCCTCCGATGCCACGGTTGCGGATTGAGGCGCGCAACCCGGCCGTGGCGTTTTGATGTGGGCGTCGGGACCGGGTCGGGCGCTAGTCGGCAGCGCTACTCGGTGGTGAAGGACCACTTACACTGGTGGCGGTCGGTGGTTTCCCTGGGGCGGTATGCTGCGCGGCCTCGGGCCTGCGTAGTGTAGAACATCTTGATTACCGCGCCAAAATATAGCAGTTTCGGCCTCGGAGTGTCAATCTAAACGGCTTGTGAACAGCTTCACGAGGCCGCGCACGGCTTTCGCGTCAGATGGGGATTGAAACACCGGCCGGGGTGCGCCTGCGGCGGTTCCCTACGCCTCTAGAATCTGCCGCCGCGATAGGGCGCGCTCCAGGGGCTGCTGCATCATCATGTCCCGCACCTCCCCGATGGCGAGCTCCAGGCCGTGAGCGCTACCTCGGGACGGTGGCGGACCTTGGCGGGCGCCTCCAACGTCGCTCCATAATGTCTGCGGGCTCTGTCACAGTCTTCGAGCAACACCTTAGGCGCTCCTAGGACACGGCCGTCGGACGAATCCTCTGTCATGGGAGCATACCTGTCGAGGTTTGCTAGTTTCGGGTGCCAAAGCCGCTACCGCGTCCCGGTCGGCCAACGACACCGCCAACTCCAACATCAGGCCTAGACGCACCACGGGCCGGTCGTCCGGCGTCGTCCAAGGGCTCAACCGCCGTACAGACTCCTCCAGCTGTTCTTGGACACCATCAGGCCGAACGGAAAGGAGGCGCGGTTACTCCTCGATCACCAGCTTGAACGCCAGGGGAGTGACCACCAGGAATACCGCGTCGAAGGCGACCAGCAGGACGATCCAGCGGGCCGTGTCCCCCAGGCTGCCATCGCCAAGCAGCAGGCCGGTGGCCTCGACCGCCGCGACGATGGCCGGCAGGGCGACCGGGAAGAACAGCAGCGGCAGCATCACCTCTCGCGCGCGGGTGCTGGCGGCTATCGCGGCGAAGACCGTGCCCACCGTGGCGATGCCCAGCGTGGCCAGGACCGCTGTCACGATCATCCCGGGCTCGGCGATCGGCAGGTTGAACATCACCGCGAACACCGGGAATATCAGCACCTCCACCAGCAGCATGAACAGCAGGTTGGAGGCTACCTTGCCGAAGAAGATCGCGTCGCGCCCCACCGGGGCCAGGAGCAGGCCGTGCAGGTTGCCGCTCTCCATCTCCGCGCCCACCGAACGCGTCAGTCCCAGGACGCCGCCGAACAAGATGGCGACCCACAGCACTCCGGGCGCGACGAGGACGGCCGTGTGTGGCGTGATCTCGATGGCGAAGTTGAACACGACTATTACCAGCACGGAGAAGACCAGCACGGCCACGACGAAGTCCTTGGACCTGGTCTCCAGTAGAATGTCCTTCCAGAGCAACGCCAGCACTGGCTTCAGGAAGCCGCTCATGTCCGCGCCCCCGTGTGCCGGAAGTAGGCGTCCCTCACGCCGTCGGCGTCCGCGGGCGACACCTCCGACTGCCGGTAGGCGATTACGCCTCGGGACAGGATGACCAGGCTGTCTCCAAAGGCCAGCCCGCGATCCAGGTTGTGGGTGGTCACCAACACCGCGCGGGGCGGCTCAGTCCTCTCGCCAACCGCGGCGTCCAAAAGCTGCAGGGCCTCCTGGTCCAGGCCGCTCTCGGGCTCGTCCATGACCAACACCGCCGGGCCGTGCAGCAGGGCCCGTGCGATGCTGAACCGCTTTCGGAAGCCGTGGGACAGCGTCCCAGCCCGCTGTCGAAGGCGGTCCGTGACGCCCAGAAGAGCCGCGACTTCGGCTATCCGGTCGTCGATGCGGTCGAGGGCGAACATGCGGCCGAAGAAGGCCAGGTTCTCGTAGCCGGTCAGATCGGCGTAGAGCAAGGCATCGTGGGTCACGATCCCGACGTGACGGCGTGCCCGCTCCGCCTGCTTGCCCAGGTCGAAGCCGGCCACCCGGACGCTCCCCTCGTCGGCCCGAGCCAGTCCGGCGAGAATCCGCACCACCGTCGTCTTGCCGGATCCGTTGGCCCCCAGCACGGTCAGGACCTGCCCCCAGGGCACCTCCAAGTCCAGGCCACGCAGCACCTGGGTCCGCGCGTAGGCCTTCCGCAGGCCGCTGATCTCTATTCCGAGGCCGTCGGACATCGGGAAGGCACAGGGTACGGGGTACGGGGTTTTAGGTAGGAATCGGGCGATGTGGTCATAGTCATGGCGCGACTGTATCATAGGTGCCAGAAGAGCTTCGTTGGCTGGAGGTGACCGGATGTCAAGCATAGAGGCGTTGCAGGAGCGGTATGAGCGCCTCGACCGGCGGTTCGAGACTCGCTCGGAGAGCGCCATCGACGCCGGCTGCTTGATGGCCTTCGACTACGACTACGCCGGGCATGACGCCGAGGTGGCCATCGACACCGAGGAGTTCACCGCGGTCTGCCCATGGACCGGCCTGCCGGACTTCGGCACCCTGACGATAAGATACGTACCCGACGAGCAGTGTATCGAACTGAAGTCGCTGAAATACTATCTGCTCTCGTATATGGGCGTAGGCATCGTCCACGAGCACGTCGCCAACCGGATACTCGACGACCTGGTGGCCGTGTGCAAGCCGGTCCGCATGTCGGTGGAGTTGGACTACAATGTCCGGGGCGGTCTGCACGCCAGTGTCACCGCCCGCTACGGCCGGGACAGTTAACCCACAGAGGGCACAGAGGTAGGGGAATTCGGGGGTAGGATTCTCAGCGTTTATGTGAACAGCCGGCCCAATTGTCATTCTGAGGAGTTCCCGACGAAGAATCTGGGGTGGGGTCTTTCACCGGGTGCAGGGCGAAGACCCCACCCCAGATTCTTCACTGCGCCCGTCCTGAGCCCAGTCGAAGGGTTCAGAATGACAATGTCGGCATCCCGCACCAGCCTGAGACGCCCATGACCAGCTTCGCCGTTACGCTGCTGTCCGGAGGTCTGGACTCCACGACCGTGACTGCCTACGCCAAGTCCCGGTCCGACCGGCTGACGGCGATCACCTTCCAGTACGGCCAGGTTCCCAGCCGGGAGGTCGTGAGCGCGGTGGAAGTAGGCCGTCTGTTGGGGGTGAAGCACAGGGTCGTGGACATCTCGTTTCTGGGAGAAGTGGCCTGGTACTCGGCGCTGACCAATCCGGAGGCCTTCCCGCTGCCGACCGGCCGTAAGCCCTGGGAGATGGGCGCCAGCATCCCTATCACCTACGTGCCGCTTCGCAACACGACGTTCGTGGCGCTGGCCGCGGCTTACCTGGAGAGCCAGGTGCTGCACGCCATCGAGGTCGAGGGAGTCGCGAGCGGCGAAGTGCAGGTTACGCTCTATATGGCGCCGAACGTGCTGGACTACAGCGGCTACCCGGACTGCCGGCCGGAGTTTTTCGTACAGATGTCGGAGACGCTCCGCTACGGCAGCAAGCTGGGCGCGGAGTATGGTGTTGAGATGCGGATAGAGACGCCGATCATCCAGATGACTAAGGCTGAGATCGCGAAGATGGGCCTCGACCTCGGCGCGCCGCTGGAGCACACCTGGAGTTGCTACGCCGGTGGCGAACTACCCTGTGGCGTCTGCGATAGCTGCGTCCTCCGAGCCAGGGGTTTTCAGGAGGCGGGCGTCTCCGACCCGCTGCTGGTAAGGCTTGGTGTGGCGTAGCCGATGCTGAAAGTCAGCCGGATGCCGTCGGGGGAGCCTGAGATCTTTCGCTCTATTCAGGGCGAGGGGGTCTCGGCCGGCACCCCGTCGGTGTTTCTGAGGCTGGCCACGTGCAACCTGAGCTGCTCGTGGTGCGATACGAAGTACACCTGGGACTGGGACCGGTACGACTACCGCAAGGAGATCGTGTCGCTGGACACGGCCGAGGTGGAGCGGCGGCTCGATGCGCTGGAGTGCCCGCACCTGGTGATCACCGGCGGCGAGCCGCTGCTACAGCAGGCGGAGATTGCGCCGCTGGCGTCGTCGCTGCAAAACCGCGGCTGGTACGTTGAGGTCGAGACCAACGGCACAATCGCCCCGGAGGCCGAGATGGCCGAGGCGGTCTCTCAGTGGAATGTCTCGCCCAAGACCGGCAGCTCTGGCAACCTCCGTGATCGCCGCGAGGTCCCAGACGCCCTGAGGGCCTTCCGGGAGCTGCCGGGCGCCTACTTTAAGTTCGTCGTGGTCGAGCCCGGCGACCTGGAAGAGGTTGGCACGGTGGTGGAGCGCCACGGGCTGCCGCGGGATCGCGTGCTGCTGATGCCCGAGGGGGTAACGCCGGACGCGGTCCGCCGGCGCGGGAAGTGGGCCGCCGAGGCGTGCGTACGCAACGGCTACCGCTTCACGACGCGGCTGCACATCCTCCTGTGGGGAGACGAGCGCGGGCGGTAGCGGAGCCGTCAGTGACGGCCGTGCCCCGATCCGAACCTCGACGCGGCGGGGGCGCTGCTACTCCGTTGTGCCGACTAGGACGTCGTCGCCTCCTATATGCACCGGGTACGACTTGACCGGGTCGGCGGCCGGTGGCGCCGTGTTCGCGCCGGTCTTGAGGTCGAACAGGCCGCCGTGGAGCGGGCACTCAACCTGCCCGTCCTTGACGTACCCCTGGGATAGCGGCCCTCCCGCGTGGGTGCACTCCTCTCCGATAGCGTAGAATCGGCCGTCTAGTTTGGCCAGCAGTACCTGCTCGTCTCCGACGTCTACCTGCATGATCTCGTCGTCGCCCAGATCGTTGACAGACGCCACTCTCACGAAATCTCCCATAGCTGGCTGCCCTCCAGTTGTTCGATTGTCTCGGCGGACCGGGACGACCGACATTATATAGTAGGCTTGCTGAAAAGCCTGGGCCGGGTAGGGTGTGGGCATGAGGTGTGGGGCATGGGGGTATGAGGTTCGAGTTGGATCGACGGGTGTTTGACAGAGTTCCGGAGCATCCTTACCATCGCCGAGAATCGCGGGCCGTGGGCTTCAGGCGGGAGACGCCCCAGGAGGAAGTTGATGAGACCGCTCAGGCTGGGCCAGGTCGGCTGCGGGCGCATGGGTCTGCGTCACCTTTACGGCCAGATCGAGCTGAGACGGCAAGGCTTCGATACGTTCGACCTGGTCGCACTGTGCGACCTGCACGAGTCGGCCGCCGGCCATGTCGCGGGAGAGGCGGAAGAGGCTTTTGGCACGCGTCCGCGAACGTACACCAGCTTCGAGACGATGCTCGAACGGGAACGCCTGGACGCCATCGACATCGTGACGGACACGCAGACGCACCACACGTACGCGCTGGAGGCCTTCGACGCCGGGACCCACGTCGCAATCGAGAAGCCGATGGCCCTCACGGTCAGGGCTTGCCGGAAGGTCGTCGATGGCGCACGCAAAGCCGGCCGGACGCTGTCCATCTCTGAGAACTACCGCCGCGACCCAATGAACCGGCTGACCCACGCGCTGATCCAGGGCGGCGCCATCGGCGAGCCCCGGATGATGATCAACATGGCGGTCGGCGGCGGCGGCGACCGCCGTGTGGTGACCGCGTGGAGAAGCCTGAAGCTCCGGTCGGGCGGGCCTGTTCTGGAGCAAGGCGTTCACACGGCCGACCTGATCCTGTACTTCATGGGCGACGTCCAGAGGGTTTCGGCTGAGACGCACCTGTGGGACAAGCGCCTCTATGCGACCCAGGAGCCGGGACTGATGTCGGGTACGTACGCTCACAGGGTGCCTGAAGACATGGACGTGCAGGAGTCCTTCGAGCCCACGGCCGAGGACACCGCATTCGCAGTGCTCCGGTTCACTTCAGGGGCAATGGGACAGCTCGCCATGACCAGCGCCGCCGGAGACGGGTCGAGGACGAACGTGATCTACGGCAGCGAGGGAGCCATCACCATGCCACCCAGCCGCACGGGAGCGCCTGTCCAGGTCGGTCCTTCCGGCAGTAACAAAGCCCTGGTCGGTGAGGACGCCCTGGTGCTGGCGCCCGATTTCGAGCTTGACGAGCTGACCTGCCGCTTCTTCGGTGGTAAGCGGAGGTTGCCCTCTTACCACATGACATCCGAAGAGATAGACCGCAAGCTCATCGCGATCGAACTGCAGGACTTTGCCGACGCCATCTCGGATAGCCGGGAGCCCGAGGTCACGGGAGAGGCTGGCCTCAGGGCCGTAGCGCTTTCGTACGCCATCCTCGAGTCTGGGCACATGGGCCGCACCGTGGCTTTCGGCGACGTCGCCGAGGACCGGATAAGCTCATACCAGGACGAAATCAACGCAGCGATGGGCCTGTAGAATCCAGGAGCGCCGGTCGCTCCTGCCTCTTTCCCCCGCCTCTGGGGGAAGATTGAGAAGGGGGCTCGCTTTCAGTTCCTCCCTCAATTCAACGATGCTGGATGAACACGCGCGTCATGGCCTACGGTCACGCGTCGCCACCATCCGATTGGTGATGACCTGGGAGCGCGGCTATAATCGGTGTCTGCGCGCTGGCCATCTCTGATGGAGAGAGCACGACTATGGCGGGTATCCGAGACATCATCTGGGAGATGGGCACCCCGATGCCGTATCCCACCAAGGGCCAAGCCCAGGGCGTGATCGGCGACTCCGTCGTCGCGGCGGCCGGAGTAGGCCACCTGGGATGGGACCAGTCCGATCGCAGGGGCCGCTGTAACGGCACCAGGCTGCTGGACACGAAGACGATGCAGTGGGAGTCGCTGCCGGACGCGCCGGTGGGGGTCCGCTGGCCCGAAGGAATCGCCGTAGGCCAGGATCTCTACATGGTAACAGGGTGGATTACCAGCGAGCCGCCGGACACGGCGACCAGCCGCATGTTCCGGCTCTCTCGCGACGACGGCGGAGGCTGGCGCTGGGATGAGTTGCCGTCCATGCGTACCGGCCGGTTCATCCCGGGCGTGGCGGCCTCCGGGACTAAGATAGTCGTCATCGGAGGCCAGGCGTCGTTCGCGACCGACCCTATCAACGCCGACCAGCCGGGGCCGTACGTCAACGCCGTCGAGAGTTTCCAAACGGCCCACCCGGAGCGCGGCTGGGTTGATCTGCCGCCGATTCCGGGACCGCCGCGCGAGGCCGTCGCCATCGCAGCAATCGACGACCGCATCTACGTCTTCGGTGGCGCGTACGTCAAGTACGAGCAGATGGTGGGCGACAACTTTCATGACGAGAGGCGCGGCTGCGGCGACGCCTACGTGCTCGACCTAGGCGCCGTCAGGTGGAAGAAGCTGCCCGACGTCCCGTTTCCGGCCCAGGGCTGGAAGGCTGTGGCCTATGACGGCCGGTACATAGTGATAACCGGCGGTGTCAGGAACTACAAGGTCGAGCACCCCTACGAGTACGCGGACAGCGTGCCCGACCGGCTGGCGCCCAACTTCGACGTGCTCGTCTTCGACACGGTGAATAAGACGTACCACACTCTGCCGACCCAGATCCCGCCTTACGTGACACAGGAACCGGAACTGCGAGAGCGGCTGAAGAGTTCCGAGGGCTGGGATTTTTCAAAGGGCGTCTACCGGCTTGGCTCGGAGGTGGGCCTCATCGGCAACAAGATATACATGTGCGGCGGCGAGGTCATCAGTAACTGCAACGTCACCGACGAGGTAGTCGTCGGGACGATCATAGAGGCCTAGTACCAGTTCCGCGTGAATCGGATAAATGTCATTCTGAACGAAGTGAAGAATCTGGGGAGGTGGGGGCAAGAACTCGAACCCGGGCGGGGAAGGCCAAACCCACCCCAGATTCTTCGTCGTCCCGATGCCAAATCGGGACTCCTCAGCATGACATATTCCATCAGAACAAACTGGACACGGTAATAGCTAAATGACGTTGGGCAAGGAACCACTGGGCTTGAACGAGACGCTGGACAGGCTCGCACCGGGCACGATAACTACGATCGCCGGCGCGGGGCTCCGAGACGGTGTTCCGGCCAGGGAGGCAGACGCCGGCTGGCCGCTGGGCGTGGTGCGACGGCCGGACGGCGACCTGATCGTGACCGACTACCATGCCCACATTCTGTGGCGCATCGATGCGGAGGGAATGCTCCACAGGTTCGCGGGTGATGGCGTGCCGGGCGACTCCGGCGACGACGGCCCGGCCATCGACGCCCGGTTCGACTGCCCCCACGATCTGGCTCAGGACAAGGACGGCAACCTGTTCCTGTCCGACCTGTGTAACCAGACGTACCGCCGCATCGACTACGAGACCGGCATCGTCACTCGGGTCGCGGGCTCCGGCGAGACGGGCCGCGGCGGCGACGGCGGGTTGGCTCTCGAGGCCGAGATGGACACCCACTGCGGCATCGCCATCGACGATGACGGCAACCTGTACCTGTCCAGCGAGTGGGCCAACAACATCCGCAGGGTCGATGCCGCAACGGGCATCATAGAGCTGTTCGCCGGCCGCGACGCCCGACACCACCCTTCCGAGAGCGGCGGCAACCGCCCGTACGCCGGTCCGGCCCTGAGCCTTGGCGGCTACTCGGGCGACGGCGGGCCTAAAGAGAAGGCCGCCTTCCAACACCCGGAGCACCTTGCCTTCGATTCCAAGGGCGACCTCTACGTCTGCGACAACTCCAATAACCGCATCCGCAAGATCGACATGAAGACCGGCATCGTCACTACAGTGCTGGGGACCGGTCAGCCTGCGTCCAACGGCGACGGCGGGCCGGCCACTGAGGCCGGCACCCTGATGCCTGACGCGCTGTGCTTCGACGTCCACGACAACATGTACGTGGGCGAGAAGTACGGCTTCCGCGTGCGGAGGGTCGATGCCGGGACCGGGATTGTCACGACCATCGTCGGCACCGGCGAGCCCGGCATGGGCGAGGAGGGCGTTCCCGGTCCGGAGAGCACGTGCAACTCGGTGGAGGTCGGCCTCTGGGCGGACCCCGACGGCACCGTCTTCTTCGCGGACTGTGGTGGGCGGCTGCGCAGGTACGACGGCGAGACGGGCATCGTTACCACCGTTCTGGGCGGGACCAGCGTCCACGACGGCGGGCCTGCCACGGAGGCCTTCGTCGGCACGCCCAGCGGCATCGCTGCGGGACCCGACGGCCAGGTCTACGTCGCCGACAGCGGCAACCAGCGCATTCGCGGCATCGACCCGGAGACAGGCGTGATCCGCACGGTTGCGGGTAACGGCGCCCGGGCCTACGGTGGCGACGGCGGTCCAGCCACGGAGGCCTATCTGGGCAACCCCGGAGACGTCTCGGTCGACTCACAGGGGCGGGTCGTAATCGCGGACACCCGGCACGGCCACGTCCGTCGTGTGGACGCTGATGGGACCATCCTCGGCATCGCGGGCGCCGCGTTCCAGTGGGACAAGGGCGACGGCGGCCCGGCCATAGGCGCCAACCTGGTCCACGTACAGGCGGTGACCCACGATGCAGACGACAACGTCTACATCGGCGATGCCGTCGGACGCATTCGCCGCATCGACGCGAGTACCGGAACCATCGGCACCGTCGCCGGCGTCGGGCTGAGCGGGCATACGGGTGACGGCGGCCCGGCCGTGGCGGCAAGAATCGGCTCGCCCTCCGCCATACGGTTCGATGGCCTGGGCAACATGTACTTTTCCGACTCGGCCAACCACGTCGTGCGCAGGGTAGACACTGAAGGAACGATCACGACGGTGATCGGCACCGGTGATCCGGGATTCTCCCCCGACGGCTCGTCCGCCACCAGGGCCAAGCTGGACCGGCCGGGCGGCCTGGCTGTAGGCCCCGGCGGCGAGCTGTACGTCTCGGACACGGGCAATGACCGCGTTCGTGTCGTGGCGCCCGATGGGACGCTGCGGACGGTGGCGGGCTCCAGTACGCCGGGCTACTCCGGAGACGGAGGCCCGGCCACCA
The DNA here is from genome assembly GCA_964513735.1 of uncultured Dehalococcoidia bacterium. Lineage (GTDB taxonomy): Bacteria > Chloroflexota > Dehalococcoidia > Lucifugimonadales > CAZENU01 > CAZENU01. Next base: position 7,038 of record CAZENU010000005.1, on the reverse strand, counting down.
ACGCCGGCCTCAACTCTCCGTCGGGCCTGTGGCTGCTAGACAGCGAAGTGCTGCTGATCAGCGACCACTTTAACCACAGGGTCAGGGCGGTCAGACTGGTGTCCTGATTGCCCTCTGTTGACCGATGGGAAACGGATGACGTGTGTTCGCAAACGCCGTTTTCAGGAGGCTGATCATGTTTAGAACGATTGCAGCCACACTCTTAGCGACGGTCCTGTTGTCGACGTTGGCGGCGGCGTGTTCGAGCAGCGATGGTGGGGACGAAGACGCCGGTCTGCCGGCTGCGGCTGCCGCAGCCGACGCACCGGCGGCCGAGGTTGTGGACAGCGTTGTGACCCAGGAGTTCGACCTGAGCATCGAGCTGACCAGCAGCGTCTTCAGCCGCATACGGCGGATCCCTCTCAGGCACACCTGTGCAGCGATGAAGGATATTGTGAGGCCCACTACGGACTCGATGGTCAAGACGTCTCTGAACTGGTCCCCGCCACTGTCGTGGACGGGCCTCCCGGAGGGCACCAAAAGCGTCGCGTTGATATTCGACGGCACCGACAACGTGGTCGACCCCAAGAGCCCGGACGAGCCGTTGGCTGTCCACTGGCTCATCTGGAACATCCCGCCGAGCGTGACCGAGCTGGCTGAGGCGGTCGCGACCACGACACAGCTTGTAGACTTCGGCCCGCGCGTGACCCAGGGGCTGAACGTCGACGGCTTCCACGGATACACCGGACCCTGTCCACCGCTCCAGGCGGCGTACTCGATCGGCAGCCAGGGCTACCACGGGCAGACCGCCAGGCCGGTCGACCAGTTCTACTTCAAGATATACGCCCTCGACATTGAGCTCGACCTCGGCCCCGATGCGACTAGGGAGGACCTGCTCAAGGCCATGGACGGCCACATAATTGCGGGTGGAGAGCTCAAGGGCGAGTTTATCCAGAAGCCTCAGTACAGCGGCTAGCATGGCTACACGAGACTATACAGCCGATCTCGACGCCGTTGCCCAGGCTGCGATGGTCCGAAGCGGCGAGGTCAAGCCGCGAGAGCTGGTTGAGGCGGCCATTGACCACATCGAGCGGACCAATCCCGCAGTCAACGCGGTCGTCACTCGGATGTACGATCTTGCTCGCGAGCGCGCCTCTCTGCCACTCCCGGAGGGCCCGCTGGCCGGGGTCCCGTTCCTGGTTAAGGACTTCCTGGCCGAGTATGAGGGCGTCCGTTTCACGGAGGCGAGCGCTTCGCTGCGCGACTACGTGTCGACCGAGGACTCGGAGCTGGTCCGACGGTACAAGGACGCCGGGCTTATCACGGTGGGCAAGACCAACCTCCCCGAGCTGGCCATCGGTGTCACCACCGAGCCACGCCTGTTCGGGCCGACCCGGAACCCGTGGTCGCTGGATCGCCTGCCCGGCGGATCCAGCGGTGGGGCCGCCGCCGCGGTGGCCGTCGGAATGGTGCCGATGGCCCACGGCAACGATGCCGGCGGGTCGATACGAATACCCGCTTCGTGCTGCGGCGTGTTCGGGCTGAAGCCGACCAGGGGGCGGAACCCGCTGGGCCCGGCGTTCGGCGACATGATGAGCGGCCTTGTGGCCGAGCACGCTCTCACACGCACGGTGCGAGACAGCGCCGCGCTGCTGGACGCCACGGCCGGGCCGGACGTCGGCGACCCGTATCCGTCACCGCCGCGGTCAGGCACGTACCTGTCGCAGGTCGGGGCCGACCCAGGCCGGCTGCGCGTCGCCTTCTCCGCGCACACGCCGCTGGGCGACCCGCTGCACCCCGACTGCGTCGCCGCGGTCCACGAGACGGCGGCACTCTGCGAGGAGCTGGGACACGACGTGGTCGAGGCCGCGCCGGAGTTCGACGCACAGACGCTGTGGACGTCGTTCACGAAGCTCATCGCCACGGGAATCGCATGGGCCATCGCGGACTGGGACCGCAGGCTGGGCCGCGAGGGGGAGCCGTCCGAGGACGACTTCGAGCCCTTCATCCTGTCGATGGCCGAGCGCGGACGCTCCATCTCCGCGTCGGAGCACCTGCTGGCGGTCCAGGATGCCCAACGCGCCTCGCGGGACGTCGCCTGCTTCTTCGGCCCGCACGACCTGTGGCTGACGCCGACGCTCGGCACCCCGCCGCCGCCGCTCGGGACCTTCGCCTACTCTCCAGGTGGCGACCCCTTCGAGCTGCGTCGGAGGATGGCGGAGTTCTCGCCGTTCACCTACATCAGCAACGCGACCGGGCAGCCGGCGGCGTCGGTGCCACTGCACTGGAGCGACGACGGCCTGCCGATCGGTGTCCACTTCGTGGGCCGCTACGGCGACGAGGCGACCATATTCCGCATCGCGGCGCAGCTTGAGGAGGCCCGCCCGTGGGCACCCCGCCTGAGCGCTCTACGTGCGTCGTGGCCGAGGGGCGACAGCCAGGCTATGCGAAGATGCATGCAGTAATCTGGACGATAGGTCAGGCGAGATGACCATAATGACGGGTGGTCACGCGGTCGTAAGGCAGTTGATCGCCGAAGGCGTGGAGACGGTGTTCGCCGTTCCCGGCCTTCAGATCATGGATATCTACGACGCGAGGAAGGGGGCCAGAGGGATGGTCGAAGGGGTTTTCAGCATCCGGCTAGAAGATACCGCCGGCGCGCTCTGCCAAGATGTCTGAGCCCTCGCCCAGGGTCCAGTAGAAGATCAGGTAGCCGCCCGCGCCGACCATCGCGACCTTGCCGATGTCCTCGATGTAGCGGCATACCACTCTCATCCACCTGGACACGACGTCCTTGAAGAACACTATGCCGATGGTGGCGGCGACTATGACCGTGCCCATGCCCAGCCCGTAGGTGACGGTGCGTAAGACTACGCTGGGAATGTCGCTGGCGTCGTTGGTCTGGCCGATGGAAATGCCGATGGCCACCAGGAACAGCGGCAGCGCGCAGCTCAGGGATGCCAGGGCGTAGGCGATGCCGAACAGGAAGACGTTCTTGAGCCCACGGCCCTGGCCCACGTTCATCCGGCTGGCGGACATGATGCCGATGTGCCGCCGGGAGATCAGCAGCCACAGCCCGGTGCCCGTTATCAGGACACCTATGCCGAGGCCGACGAAGGGGAGCACGTCTCGGATGGCCCGGCCTCCGGCGGCCAGCGCGATTCCGACGACGCCAAACACGACGATGAAACCGGCAGTAGCGGCCAGGCCCATGAGGATGGCGCGCACCGCGGACGTTACAGGGCTCTGTTCCGAGTCGACCCTCCCAAGCTGGTAGCCGACGTATGCGGGAAACATGGCAGCGCCGCACGGATTGAACGCCGCCGCCGCACCGACCGAAAACACCCAGAAAAACGCGATGTCGACCATGGTCCTCGCCTCTCTCCCTGCCCGGCGCCCCGGCCAGTATTATAGTGCGCGTCCGTGGCCCGCTCCAGCCTGGTCATACTGGGAGCTATCTGTTTGCTTAGATGTACCTACTGTCCGGTACGGTTTTGACGGTGCGGCGGATGCGCTCGCGCAGACGCAGTTGCGGCAGACAGGCCTGCTCTAGGTAGGAGGGCCCGGCGACTGGGCCGGTCGCCACAAGTAGAGGTTGGCAGGGGTTTTCTCACATTTTGGGCAACAAAACCGCTAAAGCACCCCGTTTTCGTTGACACTCATATTGGCCGCTGCTAAACTTGTCGCACGATGACGATATCCTACGATTTCGACGTGATCTGCGCGTGTAGGAACGGCCCGTAGGGGGCGCTTTTTCGCATCGCGAACAAGCCGTGCCCCACTCGATGGCCGTGTGAGTGGGGCTTTTTTTGCGGGCATCTCACATCGGAAATGGATAGCCAGGGAGGCACCCCCTTTATGACCCAGACTGATTGGAAACCCGGCACCCAGGGCGTGATCGAGGTCCGGCCCGAGGAGATCGAGGACTTCGATCTCCAGGTCAAGCGCTTCAAGGCCGGTGAATGGGACGAGACGGAGTTCCAGGCGTTCCGGCTGAAGCAGGGTATTTACGGCCAGCGCCAGGCCGACGCCCAGATGGTGCGGGTAAAGGTCCCCTTTGGCGGCCTGAATGCGGACCAGCTCGACGCGCTTGGCGAGGTCTCCGACAAATACGTGCCCCTCAGTAAGGGCCACGTCACGACCCGCGAGAACTTCCAGTTCCACCACGTCAAGATCGAAGACACGCCGGGCTTCATGCGCGTCATCGGCGCCGTTGGGCTGACCACCAGGGAGGCGTGCGGCAACACGGTCCGCAACGTCACCGGCTGCCCGATGGCGGGCGTCTGCGCCGACGAGCCCTTCGACGTGACGCCCTACGCCGCCGCCTACGCCCGGTACTTCGTCCGCCACCCGTATACTCAGGCGCTGCCGCGGAAGCTCAAGACCGCCTTCTCAGGCTGCGAGAGAGACTGCGCCGTCACCGCCATCCACGACATGGGCTTCATCCCCAAGATCGTCGACGGCAAGCGCGGCTTCAAGGTGTTGGCCGGCGGAGGCACTTCGATCATGCCGAAGATCGCCCCGACCCTGTACGAGTTCGTGCCGGTGGAGGAGTACCTGAAGGTGACCGAGGCGGTCATCAGGATATTCAATCGCTCCGACGAGCTTCGCAAGAACAGGATGAAGGCTCGCATCAAGTTCCTCATCGCCCGGATCGGCATCGACGAGTTCCGTGAGATGGTCGAGGAGGAGCTGAAGCAACCTTGGACGGAGAAGTCATTCGACCCGACGCCGCTACTGTTCCTCGAAGACGAGTCGGCCGACGCCCCCGTACCGCCGCCGGGCGGCTACCACACGAACGGGCACCTGCGCGAGTTCGAGCGGTGGCTGTCGACGAACGTGCGCGATCAGAGGCAGGAGGGCTACAAGACGGTCACAGTCAAGCTGCCGTTGGGAGACATACAGGTCGAGCAGTTCCACCAGCTAGCCGAGCTGAGCCGCAAGTTCGCCGGCGGTCGCTGCCGGATCACCATAGAGCAGAACCTGGCCTTCCGGTGGGTGCCGGAGGCGGCGCTGCTCGAGCTCTGGCAGGGGCTTACCAAGATCGGGCTCGGCGAGTCAGGGGCCCATGACATCACCGATATCGTGGCCTGCCCGGGCACGGATAGCTGCAAGCTCGGCATCACATCGTCCATGGGCCTCGGCAGGGCCATCGGAGAGGCCATCGGAGACATGGCTACAGACGACCCGCTGGTCAAGCAGATGCACGTAAAGATGAGCGGCTGCCCCAACGGTTGCGGCCAGCACCACATAGCCGACATCGGCTTCCACGGCGCGGTTATGAAGGCGCCGGGTGGGCAGGTACCCGCCTACGAGCTCTTCCTGGGAGGTAGCTACGAAGACGGCGATGCGCGCTTCGGGCAACGGATCAGGGCCCGGGTGTCGGCGAAGAGGGTCCCCGAGGCGGTCGGCTCGGTTATCAGCTACTACACGGAGCAGCGCAACGAAGGCGAGCCGTTCAAGGACTTCGTGGTGCGAGTGGGTGTCAAGAGCTTCGAGCCGATCCTCGAATCGTTCAAGGAGACCCGAGAGCTGGACCGCGAAAGCCTGTCGAGCTATATGGACTGGGACAAGACGGTCAAGTACATCCTGGAGCGCGGCGAGGGCGAGTGCGCCATCTAGCGGCCAGTCTGCAGAGCTAACACAAAGGCCCCGCCGGACGCTCCGACGGGGCCTTTTCGTTGGCTGATATTCGCTCTAGGCGGTCAGCCTCGGTTCCGTCGGAACCGCGACCACCAGGAGCCGCCGTATTCGATGGGCTGGCCTCGCCACCTCTTCTCGGTCTGCGGAGGCTTTATGAAGAACATGGCGTAGCCGACTATGAACAGGATCAGTCCGGCGAAGCCCAGCAAGGGTGCGAGTCCGGCGGTGAGCGAACCGGCCATGAGGGCCAGCACGAACAGCACCACCGCCGCCAGCATGACCCGGCCGGGGGTGATGGACAACGCCTTGCCGCTCAGGGACTGGACCACCTGCTGCCAGACGAGTCCGAGGAGGCTCCGGCGACGACGGCCGCCCTTCCCCGAACCCAACTCCCCTGCCTGACGCAGGATATCCTCGATCTCTCGCTTGTAACGGTCCGACATCGCCTCCCTCGCTTGCAGTACGCCCCTCCTCGGCAGGGCCGTCTACCTCGAATCGTAAAGGGGAAAGCCGTCGAGTGTCAAGGTCGCCGCGCAGCCGGATGACAAGGGACTCGTGCTATAATGAGGCCTGGAGTTTCGGGTCCTGATCGAGGGGTATATAACGGCGGCGACGGAGTGCCGGATACCCCTCTGTAGTGGCCGTGTGCAGCACCAGAGAACGCGCCGGCCCGCGGCGCGTTCGCCTTCGGCTAGGAAAACGAATGTCGGAGCCCAACGGCAGACAGTTCGGCAAATACAGCTTCTACAAGCTGGACCCGCTGTGGCGGAGGCTGCCATGGGAGGAGCGCGCCGACAGCAGGCGCGAGTTCTCCGCGGTCTTCGAGGCGGCGGCGTCCACGCGGTTCATGCGCAGCTTCAGCCTTGTCGGACTGCACGGCGACGCCGACTTCCTCCTGTGGGAGGCCGCGGACTTGCTGGAGGAGGTGCAGGAGAGCGCGACCCGGGTCTGGAGCACCGCTCTGGGCAAGTACTTGACGCTGCCGTACTCCTACCTGGCGATGACGCGCCCGTCGCAGTACGTCGGCGGGTATCGACACCCGGGCCAGGAGGGGACCGGCGGGAAGCTGCGCCCCGGAGACTCCAAGTACTTCATCGTCTATCCCTTCCTCAAGACTCGTGAGTGGTACCTGTTGCCGAAGGAGGAACGGCAGCGGATGATGGTCGACCACTTCCGCGTCGGGCACAAGTACCCGTCGGTCAAGATCAACACAACCTACTCCTCCGGCCTCGACGACCAGGAGTTCGTGATCGGGTTCGAGACGGACAGCCCCTCGGACTTCCTGGACCTGGTGATGGACCTGCGGGAGGTAGAGGGGAGCCTCTACACTCTAAGGGACACCCCGATCTTCACCTGCGTGCAGCGGCCCATCGAGGAAACGCTGGAGAGCCTGGGAGACTGAAGAAGCGCGCCTCC
>CAZENU010000004.1:0-114471 GCA_964513735.1 uncultured Dehalococcoidia bacterium | reverse complement strand
GACCCCCCGTGCCTGAAGGGTTACTCGAAGACTGTGAGCGGGTTCGAGAGCGTCTGGAATCCCTGGATGTAGTCTTCTGCACCGTACAAGGCTACGAGGCCGACGATGTGTTGGGAACTCTCTCCAGCAGGGCTTCGATGGCAGGATTCCAAACGATGATACTGACCAGCGACCTCGACCTGCTCCAACTCGTGTCCCCTATCACTGAGGTAGAACTCTTCAGCCAGTACTGGGCAAAGAGGTCTTTTGACGTGAAGGCTGCAAAGAGGCGCTTTGGTGGCCTCTCCCCTGAGAATATCCCCGACTACAAAGCCCTGGTGGGAGATACGTCCGACAACCTACCTGGGGTGCCTGGGATAGGAGACGTGTCCGCCACAGCACTACTAGGGGAGTATGGCAACCTCGACAAAGTGTACGGAGACCTGGATGCTATTTCCGAGTTGCCCTTTCCTGGCGCAAAGCGTGTTAGTCAGTTACTGGCAGAGCATCGTGAGCAGGCTTTCTTGATGCGGACCCTCACCACCATCGTGTGCGATGTGCCAGTCGATGTCGACATAGACGGAGCACTGATCAAGGAGTCTGTCCTTAAGGATACTCATAGATTGCCTTGAGCAATTGGGACCTGAAGACCCACGAGTAGAAGGAGCAGCGTGATCGGCGGACGCACCGGCCGACGCATGTTCACGCTGGGGTTCCGGAACGAGCGGGACGGCTGGTCGGGCTACCACCCGGAGATCCTGCTGTACTCGTCGGGCCCGTAACCGAATGCCGGTAGGGACGCGGCATGCCGTGCCCCTACCGGCCGGCGGTGCCGGCTATCAGCTGGCCCTTCTGGGCCAGCTCTGTCAGACTGTCCTCGCCCCGGATCCGCTTCATCGTCTCGGCGTACCGTCGCTCCATCTCGGGTCCCTGGAGTGCCAGGTACTCCGCCTCATAAGCCCGCGCCGCCTCCGGGGAGGGCGCCGCCGGCACGTCGACCTCCGCCGTGGTGATCGCGTCGTTGCCCCACCGGTATGCGACGATCTCGCCCTTGCTGACGATCAGGTTCATCCCGACGTTCGCGTTGACTATGGGAACACCGTTCTCCCGGGCCCTCCGAAGCACCGTCTCGTTCTGCTCCCGATTCTTAGAGCCGTACGACGGGATGAGTATGAGCTGCGCCCCGTCAAGCACCAGGGTCCGCGTTATCCTCGGGTTCCAGCGGTCGTTGCAGATGACGATACCCACCCGGCCCACAGGGGTGTCGAAGGCGCGGAGCGTGTGCCCCACGCAGTTGAACCGGCACGAGGCGACGGTGCCCTCGGCGAACTGGGTTTTGTGGTACTTGCCTAGGATATCCCCCTGATCATCTATGAACACCGCCGTGTTGTAGATGTGCGCCCCGTCCAGCTCAGCGAACCCGAACACGAGGCACGTCTTCAGCTTATTGGCCAGCGCCTGAAATCGCTGGATGTATGGGCCGTCCATCGGCTCGGCGATTTCGAAAACGCGCTCCTCGAGCTCCGGGTGCCTGAGCACGTCGTCTATAACGTAGCCCTCCAGAACGCCCTCGGTCGTGACGATCAGATCGGGGTCATACCTGGCGGCCTCGACGAAAAACGCCTCCATCTTGTCGGCGTTGTGGACCTTGTCCCACTTCTTGGGCTTGATGGAGACCGCCGATGCCCTCACAGTCTGGTACATGAAGCTCCTCCAATTACAGATGAGACGAAAGACACGGCCCGAGTCCTACCTGATCTCGGCTACCGAGACTCCGATGAGGCGGCCCACCCCGAAGGTGACCGCGGCCGCGGCGGCACCGGCCAGAAGCATGCGGATCCCGCCCCAGGCCACACTGCGCCCGGACAGCAGCGCCATCAGCCCTCCGACCACGGCCAGGGCGCCGGCGCTCAGCACCGCGCTGATCACGACGGCACCTCCGTCGATACCAAGCACGTACGGCGTTATCGGCACCAGTGCGCCGGCGACGAACGCGACGAACGAGCTGATGCTGGCCGCCCAGGGAGAGCCCAGCGCAGAAGGGTCGAGACCCAATTCCTCCCGGGCCATCGTGTCCAGGGCTACCTTGGGGTCGGCCATCAGCCGTTTGGCGACGCGTGCCGCCTCCTCTTCCGAGAGACCCTTGGCCCGGTAGATGAGCCTCAGCTCCTCCTCTTCCTCCTCGGGCCACTCGCGCAGCTCGATCTCTTCCTTCCGCATCTCGTTCTCGAAGATATCGCGCTGAGAGCGCATCGAGACGTACTCTCCCGCGGCCATAGAGAATGCGCCGGCCAGCAGACCCGCGACTCCCGCCAGCAGGATGAAGTCCGCGTTGCCCGTGCCACCGGCCACGCCCATCACCAGGCTGAAGTTCGAGACGAGGCCGTCGTTCACGCCCAGGACGGCGGCACGGATGCTGCCGCCGCGCCCTACGACCCCCGACAGGTTAGAGGCCTGGCCGCGAACGCCGGGGCCTGTCATGTCCCTGAGCGTGCGGGAGTGCATGCGCTCCTCGGCCACCAGGTCTGTGGCCTCGGGGTCGGCTATGTATATGCCAATCTCGTCGGCCTCGATTCTGAGCAGCACCGGCAGCACTCGCCTCGTCCCGAGGGCCCTTGCGCCCACCATCAGCAGCCTCGACCTGACCCCGTGGCCGGCGGGCTCCAGAGTGCTGGGGTCCATGTCCAGCTTCTCGGCCCACTTTGCCGCGTGCCGCATCTCGGCGTCGACGAGATCGCGGAAGATCTGAGCGCGTTCCTCGTCGGGCTCCACCTCGGCCAGCACCGTGTAGAGCCGGGCGGCCTTGAGCTCCGCCTCGAGATAGCCGCGGTACCGTTTGTCTCTCCGTCCGTCCCAGTCTTGACTCAAAAGCCTCTTCCTGACTGGCTTCGCCCTGAGGCCGACCCGTTAGGCGGCTTCGACCGTCGCCCGGACCGCCTTCAGCCGGTCGACGTTCTCCTTGTCCGGCCCCTTCTTGTCGAAACCCGGCACCTCGAGGATGAAGGGCACGTCGCGGAACGCGGCGTGGCCCATGATAGTCTCGAAGCCCGCGATCCCGATGTCGCCTTCTCCGATGTTCTCGTGCCGGTCCACCCCGGAGCCGAATCTTATCTTGGAGTCGTTGGCGTGGACGACGGCGAGGCGGCCAAGCCCGATCTCAGCGTCGAACTCCGCCATGGCCGCGTCGATCCCGTCCGGGTCGGCGATGCTGTATCCCGCCGCGTGGCAGTGCTGCGTGTCCAGGCACACCTTCATGTTGGGGCTGTCGACCGCGGCGATCAGCCTGCCCATCTCGCCGAAAGACGAGCCGACGTGAGACCCCATCCCGGCGCTGTTCTCCAGGATCAGATCGGTGTCCGGCGCGCTGGCGGCCAGCACCGCCCGGACCGCCGCGACAGCCTGGTCGAAGATCGCGTCGAACCCAACCCCCCCGTGGCTTCCACCGTGGAAAACTACCCCGGCGGATCCGATCTGGCTCGCGACGGCCATGTTCTTGGCCAGCAGGTCCACCGACTTGGCGACCAGGTCCTCGGTGCCACCAATGTTCACCAAATAGCTGCCGTGTATGAAGACGGGAGAGACGTCGGCCTCGTCCGCCTTCAATCGGAAGTCGACCACGTTCTCCTCGGACGGCGTCCTGAAGGCCCAGGCCCTCGGCGACGAGGCGAAGATCTGGATAGCCTCCGCCCCTATCTGCTGGGCCCTGTCGATGGCGTTACCCAGGCCGCCTGATGCGGACACGTGTGCTCCGACCCTAATTTCCTCGGACCTCCAGCCTGTGATCTCTCGCTGCTTCCGCGGGACTGAACAATTATAAGGGGTCGGTCGTCGCTAACAAGCTGGCGGCCTTGAAGACCCCTCGTTGGCCGGATACAATTGGGCTTGTCCACTGGACCGTGACTCAGGGGCGACTCATGCTGGCTGGGCAGCAAGGGCGGCGCGTCAGGGAGGCGCAGTGAGCTGGCAGTTCAAGCAGGTAGACGGCCCCTACGGCGGCACGACTGAGGGTCCGGCGTGGGACGGCAGTGGGCTGCTGTTCACCCACATCCCCGGTAGCCGCATCATGCGGTACGACCCCGAAGCGGGCACCTCCGCCGTGCACCGGGACGGCACCAACTGCGCCAACGGCCTAATGCTCGGCCCCGACGGCACGCTGTTCGCCTGCGAGGGCGGCGCGCGCCGCGTGGTGCGCTGCGAGAAAGACGGGTCCGCCACCGTCCTGACAGACGGCTACGAGGGACGGCGCCTCAACATGCCCAACGATCTGGCAATTGACCTCCTGGGCCGGGTCTGGTTCACCGACCCTTTCTACGAGGGCGCCGGAGGGCCGTGGAGCGAGGACCGGTCGCACAAAGACCTGGACCACGACTCGGTGTACCGACTGGACCCGCGGCCCGGCGGGAGCTGGCTGATGAGCCGCGTAACGTTCGACACGACGCGGCCCAACGGGCTGCTGTTCTCACTGGACCACGGCACGCTATACGTAGCCCAGAGCGACCGGGACCCGGACAAGAAGAGAGAGCTGCGCGCCTATCCGGTGAACGGGGACGGCAGTCTGGGTACTCATGAGGTGCTGTACGACTTCGGGGCCGACCGCGGCATCGACGGCATGGTCCTGGACACCGACGGCTACATCGTCGCCACCGCCGGATGGGCCCAGGGAGGCCCCGGTCCGTCGGTCTATGTCTTCTCGCCATCGGGCGAGGTGGTCGAGAGGCACACCGTGCCCTTTGACCGTCCCACCAACTGCAGCTTCGGTGGCGAGGACCTGACGACCCTGTACGTCACCACTTCCGAAGGGTATCTACTACGTACGGAGACGGACCGCCGGGGCCGGCTGCACTACCCCCCGCCAGCATAGCATCGGTAACAACACTACAGGAGGACTACTATGAGCAACGACACGATTCGCGTCGGCCTGATTGGCGCCGGAGCCAACACGAAGCTGCAGCACATACCAGGATTCCAGGCCATCGACGGCGTCGAGATCGTCAGCGTGGCCAATCGCAGCCGCGAGTCGGGCCAGCGCATCGCCGACGAGTACGGCATACCCTCCGTGTACGATAGCTGGACCGATCTGATCGAGGCTCCGGACACCGACGCAATCTGCATCGGCACATGGCCGTACATGCACCGCGCCATGGTCCTTGCCGCTCTCGACAACGACAAGCACGTCCTGACCGAGGCACGGATGGCCATGAACGCCTCCGAGGCCCACGAGATGCTGGACGCCTCTCGGGAAAAGTCCGGTCTGGTCACGCAGATCGTCCCAGGCCCCGGCACCCTCTGGGTCGACACAACGATCAAGGACCTGATAGCCGCCGGCTACCTGGGCGACATACTCTCCGCAGACCTGGTGTCGCAGGATGGGTTCATAGACCGCGACTCGTCCCTGCACTGGCGCAATAATCGCGATCTAAGCGGCTTCAACACGATGCAGTTGGGCATCTGGTACGAGTCGATCGTGCGCTGGATCGGACCGGCCACCAGTGTGAGGGCTATCACCCGGGTGAATGTCAGATCGCGCAACGATGAAGGCGGGTCCCGGCGCCAGATAGCCGTTCCGGACCTCGTGGAGGTCATCTGTGAAATGGCGTCGGGGCCGGTGATGCACATGCGGATCAGCGCGGTCAGCGGCCTGGCTCCAGCCGACGCGGTGTGGATGTTCGGGACCGAAGGCACGCTGCACCTCGATGCGGGCGCCAACGGGCTATATGGCGGACGCAAGGGCGACGGCGAGCTGTCCGAGATGTTGATATCCGCGGAGAAGCTTGGCGGCTGGCGGGTAGAGGAAGAGTTCATCAGCGCCATCCGAGGACTGGAGCCGGTGACGCACACCACCTTCGAGGACGGCGTTCGCTACATGGAGTTCACGGAGGCGGTGGTCCGGTCGTCCCAGTCCGGCGAGACGGTCTACCTGCCACTCTAGCTGACGAGACCGGCATGAGCACTACCAAGCACCGTTCCCTCGACGAGTACGTGAGATCGGCCTGGGCGGGTGACGACACGTTGCGTGGCCTCGACGCCGTCATGACGGCCATCGCCGACGGCGCCGGCCAGGTCCAGCTCCTCGTCCAGGCCGCGGGACTCGCGGACGTGCTCGGGACCACGGGCGAGATAAACGTACAGGGCGAGGTCGTGCAGCGTCTCGATACCGCGGGCTCCGACATCTTCGTCAGGACTCTGAGCGACAGCGGCAGCGTGGCCGGGATCGGGAGCGAAGAGATCGATGACCCGGTCGTCGTCGAGGAGACCGACGAGCACCGCTATCTGGTCCAGACCGACCCCGTCGACGGCTCGTCCAACATCGATGTCGCGGTAAGCATCGGCTCTATATTCGGCATATGGCGCCGACGGATCGGCGCGGCCGTGACCGAGGAGTCGTTGATGCGGCCCGGCAACGAGCAGGTCGCCGCCGCCTACGTCCTGTACGGGACCAGCACCGTGCTCGTGATGGCGGTCCACCACAGCGTGCAAGGCTTTACCCTGGACTCGACGTCCGGCGTGTTCAGGCTCACCCATATAGACATGAGATTCCCAGACACCTGCGAATACTACAGCATTAACGAGGGCAACTTCACCCTGATGGACCCTCCTACCCAGCAGGCCGTGGCCGCGCTGCGGCAGGCCTACTCGCTGCGCTATGTGGGGTCGATGGTTGCCGACTTCCACCGCAATCTGCTCAAGGGCGGCATATTCTTGTACCCGGGCGACCGGAAGAGTCCGGGCGGGAAGCTGCGACTGATGTACGAGGCTAATCCGTTGGGCTTCATAGCTGAGCAGGCGGGCGGTGCGGCGTCCACCGGCAGAGTGCGCATCCTCGATATTCAGCCGGAGCGGCTCCACCAACGAACGCCGTTGGTCCTCGGAAACAGAGGCGTCGTAGAGCAGGCCGTCGCGACGATCAGCGACGCATAGCAGTCACGACGCACATAGAATTCTCAGAAGGTCACAATATGAACGCTCAGAAGCTGGCCGAAACCGCCCTGGCGCTCGTAGCTCCCGGCAAAGGCATTCTCGCGGCCGACGAGAGCGGGACGACGATCAAAAGGCGGTTCGACTCCATCGGCGCCGAGTCGACGGACGAGAGCCGGCGCGACTACCGCGAGCTGCTCTTCAGGACCGCCGGTGCGGCGGAGTACGTCAGCGGCGTGATCCTGTACGACGAGACGCTCCGTCAGAATGCCGCCGACGGCACCTCTCTGGTCAAGGTGCTCACAGACCAGGGCATCATCCCCGGCATCAAGGTAGACGTCGGCGGACAGGACCTGGCCGGCTCGCCGGAAGAGAAGATCACCGAAGGCCTCGACGGCCTGCGCGATCGGGTGGCCGAGTACGCCGCGCTCGGCGCGTGGTTCGCCAAGTGGCGCGCCATCATCACCATCGGCCCGGGCATCCCGACGGACTACTGCATCCAGGCCAACGCCCACGCGCTGGCCCGCTTCGCCGCGCTGTGCCAGGAGGGCGGCCTGGTGCCCATAGTCGAGCCCGAGGTCCTAATGGACGGCGACCACGGCATCGACCGCTGCTTTGAGGTGACCGAGACCACTCTGCGCGAGGTCTACTACGAGCTTGGCCGGCAAGGTGTGGACCTCGAAGGCTCTCTCCTAAAGCCCAACATGGTGCTGTCTGGCAAGGATGCGGGCGACAGGGCGTACGCCGACGAGGTCGGAAAGCAGACGGTGGCTTGCTTCAAGCGGACCGTGCCCGCGGCAGTGCCCGGAGTGGTGTTCCTGTCCGGTGGCCAGAGCGACCGTGAGGCCACAGCCAATCTCGACGCGATCAACCGGCGGGCCGCGGAGGTCGGAGCGCCGTGGGAGCTCAGTTTTTCATACGGCCGCGGCCTGCAGGCGGCACCGCTGAAAGCATGGGGTGGCGCTGCGTCCAATGCGGACGCCGCCCAGCGAGCATTCCACCGGCGCGCGCGGCTTACCAGCGCCGCGCGCCGCGGCGCCTACAGCCCCGACATGGAGACCGTTACGGTCGCCGACCAAGACCGTCGAACATAACCGAAGAGAGCGCAGAGATCGCCGAGAAATCAACTTTGAAAGGTCCCTACCTCTGGGTTATCGGCGTGCTCTGCGGTGACTTTTGTTAGAGGCTCTACGGTTGTGTCTCACAGCTACTCCTCCAGCCAGCCGGGGTAGTTGTCCCGGACGTTGCTCACGCAGCGCTCGTAGGTATCCAGGTCGAATCCCTGGTAGGGGGACAGCAGGCGCAGCGGCATGTCGATGCCGCCGGCGCGCTGGATCATCTTGTCATAGGCGCCGTCGATCCGGTCGGGCCCGACGGCGGGCTCCTGGAACGCGTCCGACACCGCAAGGTACTCGGCCTGCATGCGGAAGAGCTTGCCGATCTGGCCCGTGACACCGTAGTCGAAAAACTCCTTGGTCTTCGTCGGGAACATCGCCCCGAAAGAGCTCAGTAGCGAGCATTCGCCGTACAGGCTTCCGTGGGGGAAGCCGTACTCGCCCCAGAAGTGCTGCAACTCAGAGGTGTTGGTCGTGATGCTGATGATATCCCTGATGTCGGTGCGCCCGTTCTTGGTCGCGGCGAGGTTGCCCACCGCCTCTTCCACCCGCCGGTAGTCGGGGCCGAGCAGTACCCGTCGAGCCCTCGGCAGGTTATAGTGGAGGAACCTGGAGTCGGGGAAGCTGCCGCACACGTCCTTGAAGTAGATGAGGTACTCATCGTCCTGGAGCTCTCCCCAGGGCGGCAGCGATATCTGGAACATCCGGAACCCTTTGTCGTGGGCGATTCCGATGCGCTCTACTATCTGCGCCGTCGACATGCCGATCACGCCCACCATGGGGTGCACTTCCTCGCCGGCGGTCTCCTCGCTGAACACGCCGACGATCTGCTTGAAGAGCGCGTTGGTCACCGCGTACCCCTCGCCTGCGGTGCCGAAGATGTAGACGTCGGTGAATTTCTGGAGCGTGGAGCGGACCTCCTGGCGGAACACGTCCTCCAGAAACTCGTCGTTCTCGCCCCAGGGAATCTCGCAGCTAACCAGAATGGCCTGATGGTACCGTTTCGTCATAGAGGTCTCTCCGGAAGGAATCGGAGTACGCTGAGATCGCAGAAGTACTATATTGTCGACAGCTTTCTCTGGGCGCTCAATGGTCTCCACGGTTAAGCCTTTGTCAAGCTTACCAGCGGGCCGGTCGACCGGCAACCGGCAAGGCGCCGTCTGATAGAATCGCCGCGTGTCCTACGTCGCCGATCTCCACGTCCATTCCCCCTTCGCCCGCGGCACGAGCAGGCACCTGACCTTCGCCACGCTCGTGCACTGGGCAGGGCTCAAGGGGATAGACTTGCTGGCCAGCGGCGATTTCACCCACCCTCGCTGGTTCGAGGAGACCCGCGGCCGTCTCGACGACGCCGGCAACGGACTATTCACGCTGGGAGGCGTCCAGTTCGTGCTGGGCACGGAGCTAAGCTGCGTCGCTCCCCAGGACGGCCGGTCCAGGCGTGTCCACATGCTCGTTCTCGCGCCCACGATGGCGACCGTCGAGCGGATCAACACCGCGCTGGCGGCGTACGGGAAACTGGGCAGCGATGGCCGGCCCATACTGCGGTTGACGCCACGGGAGCTGCTGCTCACGCTGCTGGAGATCGACGACCGGTGCATCATCATACCGGCCCACCTCTGGACTCCCTGGTACGGACTCTACGGCTCCAAATCGGGTTTCGACTCCCTTGAGGAGTGCTTCGGAGACGTGTCCGGCCGGGTCCCAGCCGTGGAGACTGGGCTGTCCAGCGACCCGGCTATGAACTGGCGTGTGTCGTCTCTGGACGGCGTGTCCATCGTCTCGTTCTCCGACGCTCACTCGCCGGCGAAGCTGGGCCGGGAGCTGACGGTCTTCGACGGCGAGCTGAGCTACGATGGGCTGGCACAGGCGCTCAGGACCGGTGGGATCGGCTACACGGTCGAGTTCTTTCCCGAGGAGGGCAAGTACCACCACTCGGGCCACAGAAAATGCGGCGTTCGCTACACCCCGCGGCACGTCGTCGCGGAAGGCAAGCGGTGTCCGGAATGCGGCCAGCCCCTGACCATCGGCGTGCTGCAGCGGGTGGAAGAGCTGTCAGGCCGGCCGGTCGAGACGTGGAAGGACGAGGACGGCCTCGTGCGGTCGGACAACGGCAGGCCGCCGTTCAGGAATCTGGTGGCCCTCAACGACATCGTCGCCGAGGCGCTGGGCTGCCGGCCGCAGGCCCGGAAAGCCACCGACGCTTACCAGGCCCTGGTGTCGCGGTTCGGCACCGAGCTCGCCGTGCTGCTCGACGCGCCTGCCGAGGACATCGAGTCGGCGGCAGGGGCCAGAATCGCCGAGGGAGTGGCGCGTGTCAGAAGCGGCGACATACTGATCGAGCCGGGTTACGATGGAGAGTACGGTACCGTGAAGGTATTCGGTAACCGGGCCGATCCGGCCGCGGCCGGCCGCTGATTCGGTCGAAGTAGTCTGTCTGCAGAGCGACTTACTCAGAGGAGGACGGGTGTGCCCACACAAGAGGTGACGCTCCAGCCGGTCACGAGGGACGACGTTTCGCGGATCAGGCGGTGGCTGGAGGACGAGGAGATCGCCCAGAGCTGGTTCGGCCGGTACTCGTATGGCGATCCGGCCCATCTTGGATACCACCCTGACGAGATGGAGAAGGCGTCCGACGAGCAGTGGGAGCGCGTGTTCGCCGATCCGGAGCACCGGATACTGTCGATCTATACGAGCGCCGGAGAGCACATCGGCGAGGTGCACGTGGCCATCGAGGAGAGCCTGGGAGACGGACACCTGTCGATACTCGTCGGGCGTAAGGACATGTGGCACCAGGGATACGGGACCGCCGGCACACGGGAGACGCTGCGGCTGAGCTTCGGCGAGTGGGACCTGTTCCGAGTGTGGGTGGACGTCCCCGAGTACAATGTGGCGGCGCTCGAGATGTTCCGCCACCTTCGGTTCGTCCACGAGGGGACGCTGCGAAAGAGCCGGCCCCACGAGGGATCGCGGTTCGACTCGGTGGTTATGGGGATACTAGCCGGCGAGTACGTGGCGAGGAGGGACGAAGGCTCAGACGCCCACGCCGTCTGAGCCTGGGACTAGCGGGCGATGAAGCCCCAGAGTTTCTGCAAGAACGTCTTGCTGTGGGCCTCTATCGCCAACTCGACCGATGCCTGGACGAGCTGATCGGCCTTGGCGATGTCGGCGTCCGCCTCGGCGGTCTTGTCGGCGGCGAGATACGACTCCGCCCTGTTCCGGTAGATGCTGGCGTGCACCGGGTCGAGATCGATGGCTTCCGTGAACGCCTTGATCGCCCCCTCATGGTCTCCGGACTGATGAAGGCGAACGCCGTCGGCGTTCTTGGTGAGCGAATCTCTTTCTGTAGCCATTCGTTACTATCCCTCCCGTATCTGTCGCGTTCGGTCGTCGGTCACCGGGGGCTTGTAGCCGAAGGAACCGCAGTAAACCTGTCGCTGACGGGAGCTATCTTGGCACAATCTGCCAATTTGTCAAGAAGTCACCGGCGCTATGACCCGGTATCCCGGAGTCTGGAGACCGCGGCCAGTCGGGAAGCGAGAGCCGCTCGGGCGCGATCGTAGTCTGCTCCGTCGACTTCGTCGTTCTCGAAGCTACGGTCCAGGCGAGCGATGGAGAGGAGGACGTCCTCGTACGCGGTCTGCGTGGAGGAGGTCTGCCGATGGGTCTTCCCGTCCGCCGGCTCCGCGAAGCCGCGTCTCCACAGAGCGAGGACGATGACCCCGCCTAGCAGGACCGCCAGAAACGCCGGGGCGGCGAGCTCCCACGGGAGCTCTTCGACGTGGCGCCGCGCCCGGTCCAGGCGCGATGCAGTCGGCAGGCCGACCAGAGTTAGTGTCACGTTGGCTCCCCTGGGAACGTCCTGCGCGCTGATGAGACGGTAGACCCGCTCCCCGATCACAACGCTCTCCGCTGACCCAAGCTGGCCGCTGGCAAGGTCGGCCACATCGTGTGGAACAAGGATTTTCAGCCGGTCGGCACCGTAGCGAAATAATCTGGAGAACTCAACCTCGTCGCCGGCGTAGGGAAAACTATAATCGTACATCACCTCGTGCTCGCCGGGCGGTACGCTCGCGACAAGCCCGAATCCCTTCTCGACCTGGATCACGCTCGCCTGGAGCAGCGCGGTGCCGACGGTCAGCCCCACCGCGCCAGGTGGCAGTCCAAACCTCAGGATCTGCATTGGCTCGGGACCCGGAACGTACGCCCTGTCTGTGTCGTTGGTGATCGTAACTATCTCAAGCGCCCAGAGCGTCTGGGTGACCTTGTCGACCTGGGCGAACAGCACCTGCGCGGCGGTGATCTTCAGCAAGGAGTCGTCCTGGACCGGCTCGTAGATGGTAATGGTGACCGGCTCGGGGTCGACGGACAGGTCGAGATCGATCCCGTAGAGAGCCTCGCCGTAGGTGACCGAAACCCCGTAAACGGTCTCAGGGTCGAACGCGACGCTCTCGAATCGAAAGCGCCCATGGCCATCGGTGGTCGCCTCCCGGTGTTCATGGCGGCTGGCGCCATCTTTGTGGAGCACCACGGTGATTCCAACGGCGTCGCCAACGTCCGCCGTGCCGTTGACCACCTGCCCCTCGACCGCGCGTGTCGGCGTCGCTTCTTGCGCGCCGACGGAAGGTCCGGACAGCGCCCATGCCAACCCGCAGACCGCGACGAACAGACCCGCGGCTAATCGCATCTCCCGTTATCAATCGGCCGGGAGCCGGCTAGCCTCGGACGCACCCTTCTCGCCCAGGATGCGCTCGCGCACCTGCCGCACCTCCGCCTCCACGGCGGCCAGCATCTCGCGCTCCTCCTGCTCCTCCAACTCCATCGACTTCATCACCAGTGCGGCGTCGGTCATATACCGCTCCCGAATCCAGCGGTAGTCATCCTCGGCGAGGCTGCCTACCGCCCTCTCGAGCTCCGCCGTCCTTAGCCCTACCAGGGCGGCGTCCCAGCGGCGCTCCATCTCGGCGCGCGGCGAGGTCTCGTCTTCCAGCACGGTTGCCACGAGACGGCGTCCAAATAACGGGTACAGGATTGCGGCGACCGGTATCAGCGCCAGCGCCAGCGTGATCGGCACAATCATCGTGGCTCCTCGGGCGCGCCGGCCATCATGAGCCGGCCGCCCTGGCCCCGCCGGCGACGGGAGCCCGGGCGAAAGACCGCTGCGTCGTGAGGACCGGGTACCGGCGTGGCGATATGGCGAACAGGGTGCCCACCAGCATCAGCGGCCATGAGTACCACATCCACCATACGAGGGGGTTGATGTAGACGCGGAAGACGGCGGTCCCGTCGTCGGCGAACTCAGACGGCACAATGTAGAAGTCCTCGATGGGCGTGCTCCTGATCGCGGCCCGGTTGGCGAACATCCTGAAGTCGCGGTAGAACGACCGGTGAGTGGTCATCGTTCCGAGCCGGTTGCCGCCCTTGCTCACTGCGAACCTTGCGATCACCTCGTCACGGTCGCTGTAGGTGGTCCTGTCGATGCCATCGTACCAGAATAAGTAGTCCCCCAGCGTGCGCTCATCGCCCGGCGCCAGCGAGAAGTCCCGCTGGACCGCGTAGAAGGACGAGCCTATGGCGCCGAACGCCAGCATCGCGATGCCCAGGTGCACGATGTAGCCCCCGTACCGGGGCCGATTGGCGGCCAGCAGCCGTCCCAGGGCCACGGGATAGCTCTCGCCTTTGCGATAGCGCGACCGCGTTCCTCGCAGCAGCTCGTGCAAGATGCCGGTCACGCTCAGCGACACGACGGCCAGCGCCGCCAGCGCCACCGGGCTGCGGATGCCCGCGACGGCCAGTACTATAGCCAGGACGGCCGCCACGCCCAGAGGATACCTCAGGAGCCGCAGCGCCGATCGGGCGGTGGCCCTCCGCCAGGGTAGCAGCGGGCCGACTCCCATCAGTAGGACGATGGCCAGCAGTATCGGGCCGTTCACACGGTTGAAGAACGGCTCGCCGACGGTGACCACTTCTCCCAGGAACGCCTCGGCCAGCACCGGGTAGATCGTGCCCCAGAGCGTCACGAAGGCAACCGCCAGAAACAGCACGTTCTGGGTGAGGAATGCGCTCTCCCGGGAGAGCATCGACTCCAGCTTCTCTCGGCTTTTCAGCGTGTCGATCCTCCACGCAAAGGCGGCCAGAGACCCCAGCAGCGTCACCGCCATGAACCCGAGGAAGGTCCATCCCATCGTCGACTGGGCGAAGGAGTGGACGGACGGCACAGGACCGCCCCGGTTGATGAACATGCCCATCTCTGCCAGCGTGAAGGCGATGGACACGAGCACGATGTTCCACATCCGGAACATTCCGCGGCGCTTCTGGACCATTATCGAGTGAACGAAGGCGGTCATCGCCAGCCAGGGCATCAGCGCGGAGTTCTCCACCGGGTCCCAGGCCCAGTAGCCGCCCCAGCCCAGTATAGTGTAGGCCCACCAGCTACCGAGGATCAGTCCAGTAGTCAGGACCAGCCACGACAGCACGCCCCAGAGCCTGCCCTGGTCCACCCACTCGTCTCGTCCGCCGCGACCGGCTAGCAGGGCGCCAATGGCGATGCTGAACGGGATGGCCACCGAGACCAGGCCGAACATTTGCATCGGCGGGTGGATGAACATGCCGAAGTGGATGAGCAGCGGGTTGATGCCGCTGCCGTCCTCGGGTGTGAACGGCAGGCTGTCCAGCGGGTTGGCCATCAGGACCATTACGGCCAGAAAGAAGGTCAGCACCAACGCCATGAGCCCGGTCGCGAATGGAGCCGTGAACGACAGCTTTCGCGCCAGGCCCGCCACCGCCACCGCCGAGACTGCCGAGAGCGTCACCGTAATGAACAGCATGGAGCCGGAGTTGCCCGCGTAGAGCGCGACCCACGTGTACTTGTCGGGCATCGCCAGATTGCTGTTCTCGGCGACGTACCGAACGGAGAAGTCGTTGGTGACGAAGGCATACACGAGCGCCGCCGTGGACACGCCCAGCAGCACCGGGAGTGTGTAGAGCCCGTAGCGCGCGCTGAGCACCAGTGCCGGCAGCCTTCGGTACCCGCCGATGAACGATGCGGCAGACGCGTAGACGGCGACGACCAGCGCGATGGGCAGGGCCTGATACCCAGCGTCGACGATCACGGCCCGCCATCCGCCTCGGCATTCGGGGACGCGACGGCCGTCCCGCCGCCAACGTCGGTGATCGCCTCGATTCGTGCGAAGTATTCAGCACGCTCGGCCGTGGAGAGCACGGGCTCCGGTGACGCCTCCCTATGCCCCCGCATGAACCGCAGCATGAGCACCAGTGCGGCGATCGCGCCGGCAACGGCGGCCGGAGGCACCAGCCAAGCAACGAGATTGAACCCGCTGCGGGGCGGCTCCATGAGCACGCGCGGCTCGTAGCTCTCCACGAAATACGCCTTGATCTGCCCGGCGGTCCAGCCCTGACGCAGCCGGTCCATCACGATCCCACGCATCTGGACGGCCACCGGGTTCTGGGACTGGTCGATGGACTCCCCGGGGCAGACCGGGCACATTACTTCGCGGTTGATCGCGTGGGCCCGTCGCTCCAGCTCCGGTATGCCGTCGCCCCGCGAGCAGGAGGCCGCCAGGGCGGCCATGACCAGCAGCGGTAGTAATACCCGCCACCACGTCCCGGCCGCCAATCTAGTCCGTGTCTGAGCCATCGGTGCCGCCAATCTAACAGCAAGGTTAACATACGGCGCCTGCCCAGCCTGCCTCGAGGCCCGCCGGGGCCGGGAGATTGCCTCCTGCGTCTGCTATACTTCCAGCCGCAGTTCAGGCTCTCGAGACCATCTTCGAGGATGATCGCCGAATGTCTATTCTATACGTCACGTCGAGGCGAGCCGGTTCCGGAAAGACGGCACTGTGCACCGCCCTTGCCCACGAGTTGGCGCTGCGAGGCAAGCGCGTGGTCGCGATGAAGCCGCTCTCCGGAGCCGACGAGTCCACCGACGAGGCCGACAATGCCACCTACGATTCGCTGCTGTCCCAGGCCGCAATGACCGAATCCTTCCGGCTGTCGGGACGCGGGCTCACCACCGACGTGCAGGAGCGGGTAACCGGGCTGTGCAGCAGCGTGGCTGAAGCGCACGACCTGGTGCTGGTCGAGGGCACGTCCGAGCTGACGGAGAGCGGTTCCGCGCGGCTCATCGAGGCGCTGGACGCCAGGGTGCTCGCGGTCGAGGCTTACCACCCCAGTCTGGACGCGTCTGCGCTGTCCGACCTGGGCCGGCGATACGGCGACCGCCTTGTCGGTGTGGTGGTGAACGGGCTGACACGCTACCAGACGACTCGTGCCAACGCGGAGCTTCTGGCCGCGACGGACTCCGAGGGACCTCCTCTGTTTGGGATGGTCCCCGAGGACAGGAAGCTGCTCGGCGTCTCGGTCGCGCGGCTTGTGGAGCACCTCGACGGCCGGTACGTCGTCGGCGAGGAGCTCGGTGGAGCCCTGGTGGAGCATTTCCTGGTCGGCGGGATGGGCCTCGACTCAGGCGAGGTCTACTTTGGCATCCGCGACAGCAAGGCCGTGATCGTACGCGGCGACCGGCCCGACGTGCAGATGTCCGCGCTGACGACACCGACATTGTGCCTGGTGCTCACGGACGGCATTGAGCCCATAGAGTACGTCCGGAACGAAGCCGAGCTCGAAGAGGTGCCCATCGCAGTCGTTGCGTCGGACACGATGACCACGATGTCGGCGCTGAACGACCTCTCGACCCGGGCGCGGTTCGACCACCCGGCCAAGCTGCAGCGGTTCGCCGAGCTGGTGGACGAGCACCTAGACACCGACGCGCTCTACCGCGACCTCGGGCTGGTCGCCTGACCACCCAGCCCTTCCTTGGGCAGCGCGACCGGTGCAGTATAATGTCGCCTTTGCTGGATATTCCAACTATCTCCTCGGAGGGTGGTGATAATTGAATGCCATTGGGACTCACCTGCTGATGGAGCTGAGGGTCTGCGACGAGGCCCTGCTCGACGATGTCCGCCACATTGAGAACTCGATGATAGGCGCCGCCGACGAGGCCGGCGGGACGGTCCTGGCGCGGTCCTTCCATAAGTTCGAGCCACGAGGCGTAACCGGCATCGTGGCCATAGCAGAGTCCCACCTGTGCATTCACACCTGGCCCGAGCACCGATACGCCGCCGTCGACATCTTCACCTGCGGCACCTCTTTCAAGCCCCACGAGGCCGCCAAGCTCATCATCGCGAGCCTCCGATGCGGCAAGCCGTCGATCACCGAGATCCAGCGAGGCCCCCTCTCGGAGGCCAAAGCGACCGCCGTCTGATGTCCGACTCAGCCGGGTCGCCGCCGGGCGAGTGGCACTACGAGTACATCACTCCCGACCTGCTGCAGGCCGAGCGAGTCCAGCGGGTCCACTTTACCGGCAGGACCGCCTACCAGAACGTCACCATTCAGGACACCGCCTGCTTCGGCCGCACTCTGGTGCTGGACGGAAAGACCCAGTCGACCGAGCTGGACGAGTTCATCTACCACGAGGCCCTTGTCCATCCCGCTCTGATTTCCCATCCTGGGCCTGAGAGCGTGTTCATCGCCGGCGGTGGCGAGGGCGCGACGGCCCGCGAGGTTCTGGCCCACGGCTCGGTGAGTCGGGTCGCGATGGTGGACATCGACGCCGAGGTCGTGGACCTGTGCCGGCGTTTCTTGCCCAACCACCACCAGGGCGCTTTCGACGACCCGCGGCTGGAGCTCCACCACGCCGACGCCTTCGAGTTTCTGGAGGGCTCTACGGGAAAATTCGATGCCGCCGTCATCGACGTGCCGGACCCGCTGGAGGGCGGTCCGGCGTATCTGCTCTACACACGCGAGTTCTACGAGCTGCTCAAGGACCGGCTCACCCCCGGAGGCGTCATGGTGGCCCAGTCGGGGCCGACCGGGCCGGCGTTCTACGAGCAGTGCTTTGCCGCGGTGGCCAACACCATCCGCTCGGTCTTCCCGAGCTCGTTCCTGTCGGAGGCCTTTGTGCCGTCCTTCGGCGCCACCTGGGGCTTCGTGATAGGCTCCCTCGGCCCCGACCCGTCCGCACTGTCGGTCGACGAGGTTGACGCGGGGCTTGCCGAGCGAGTCACCCGTGAGCTGAGATACTACGACGGCGTCACGCACAGGGGCATGTTCTCGGTGCCCCGATACCTCCGCCAGGCCCAGGCCACCGAGACCCGAGTAATCACCCGCGCAACCCCACTGTTCGTCCCCTAGCACGCCGCCTCTCGGGCAGCGCTGTATAAGAAGGAGAGTCTACTACTGCCGCGACTGGCAAGGAGCTTATCGTTTGCGGTTCCTAGCTTCGAATTCGACTTCCGGGTCCACGACCGGACATTCGGACGGGTCGTCGGCTATCGCAAGATCATCGGCGAGCCGCTGTCCAAGAGCAGTCCTCACGTCGGCAGGCTTGCCCTCCATCTTGGCGCGCTACTATCCGAAATTCATCGCTTCCCGGTTGACCGGGCACACGAGGCAGAGGTGCCCGTGATCGACCCAAGCGCGTGGAGGCATCAGTATGAGCGACATTACCGGTGGCTACGAGACGAGGCGTTCCGTCTTCTGAGCGTGTTCGCTCGAGTCTACACGGAGAGGCTCTACGAAGATTTCCTGAGCGACGAGTCGAACTTCGGGTTCAAGCCTGTCTTGGTCCACGGAGACCTGGGATGTGAGCATATCCTCTGCGACCAACGAAGTGGACGCATCGTTGGCATCATCGACTGGGGAGAGGTGATGGTGGGCGACCCAACCGACGACTTCGCAGCCATCAAGGTCGGCCTTGGGGGAGACCTCGTAAGTGCTGTCGCCAGCTCCTATGCCGGCGCTTCGGACGCGGCCTTCTGGAGGCGCGTCGAGTGGTATACAAGAGTATTCCGGTACTACGACATCATCCACGGCCTAAAGACCGGCCTCAAGACTGCTCTCGAAGCCGGCGTCCGGTCCGTAAACAGCGCGGCGGCCGGGCAGCCGTGAAACACCCTAAACCGGTGCTATAATCGCCGCGAGATAGGAATGGCGATAGACATCACCGACAGCCTGAATCCCAAGCAGCGGGAGGCCGTGGAGACCGTTGACGGCCCGTTGCTGATAAACGCGGGGCCGGGCAGCGGCAAGACCCGCGTCATCACCCACCGGATCGCCTACCTCGTCCGCACCTGTGGCGTCTCGCCCCACGGAATCGCCGCCGTCACCTTCACCAACAAGGCGGCCCGGGCGATGCGCGAGCGTCTTCACACCCTGCTCGGCGACGATGCCGAGCGCCTGACGGTGGCCACCTTCCACTCCTTCTGCGCATCCGTGCTGCGCCGCGTAGGAGACCGGGTAGGGCTGGACCGTAGCTTCACGATCTACGACGACGCCGACCAGGTGGCGCTGGCCAAGCGCGGCATGGAGGAGGCCAACGTCGACCCCAAGAAATTCGCGCCCAGGGCGATACTGTCGGCCATCTCGGCCGCCAAGAGCGCACTGGTCGACGTCGAGGGCTTCGGGCTGGCGCGTGAGACACCCTACGACGAGATCGTCTATGAGGTCTACAGCGCATACGAACGCCTGCTGGCCCAGAGTTCGGCCGTGGACTTCGACGACCTGCTACTCAACGTGTACGAGCTGTTTCGGGACAACCAGGACGTCGCCGACCGCTACCAGGACCGCTACGTCCACTTCATGATCGACGAGTTCCAGGATACCAACGTCGCCCAGTACGCGATCGCCAGGCAGATCTCGGAGAAATACCGGAACCTCTGCGTGGTAGGCGACCCCGACCAGTCGATCTACTCCTGGCGCAACGCGGACATCCGCAACATCCTTAGCTTCCGGCACGACTACCCGGAGGCCAAGGTCATCGCGCTGGAGGAGAACTACCGCTCGACGCAGACCATCCTCGACGCCGCCCAGGAGCTGATCTCGCCCAATGAGCAGCGTGTGGAGAAGGAGCTGTGGACCAGCAACGACAGGGGCGTCCCCATCGTGGTCGCCGAGGGCTACAACGAGGGCGAGGAGGCGCGGATCGCTGTCAGCGAGCTTGAGAGGTTGGTCGGCGAGGAGGGATATCGGCGAAGCGACGCGGCGATCATGTACCGGGTGAACGCCCAGTCGAGGGCGTTCGAGGAGGCATGTCTCCGGCACGGCGTGCCGTACCAGCTCGTGGGCAGCGTGCGGTTCTACCAGCGACAGGAGATCAAGGACGTCACGGCCTACCTGCGGCTTATGGTCAACGCCGACGACGACGTCAGCTTCGCCAGGGTGGCCAACGTCCCGGTGCGCGGCATCGGCCAGCGCACTCTGGACGAGCTCACCAGGCTGGCCAGGGACACCGGCACATCCATGTTCGCCGCGGCCGGAGCGCTCGAAGGCAGCGCCGCCGGTGATATCGCGGCGGCGTTCGCGCCCCGGTCCATGCGCGCCGTGGCCAAGTTTCGGGAGATCATCGAAGGGCTGGTCTCCGACGGGGAGAGCCTCGACCTGGTGGAGCTCATCGATGAGGTGCTGGACCGGTCCGGCTACAAGCGCTCGGTACAGGAAGAGGCCGAGAGGGGTGAGGAGCGCTGGGAGAACATAATGGAATTCAGGAACTCCGCCAAGGAATTTCTGACCCTCGGCATAGGCAAGAACGCCCTGGTGGCATTCCTCGAGAGCGTGGCCCTGGTCACCGACTCCGACAATCTCGACGACAAGGCCGACGCCGTGACGCTGATCACGCTCCACCAGGCCAAGGGGCTGGAGTTCCCCATCGTGTTCATCGCCGGCATGGAGGAGGGCCTGCTGCCCCACGTCCGCTCGCTGGAGAACGAGGCAGAGATGGAGGAGGAGCGGCGTCTCTGCTATGTCGGCGTCACCAGGGCCAAGGAACGGCTGTACCTGCTGCGGGCGTTCAGACGCGGCTTCCGAGGCAGCTCCGGGCCGAGCCTGCCGTCGCGGTTCCTGGCCGACATACCGCGGAAGCTAATCGCCGCGCCGCCACGCAAGGACCCTATGCCCGCTGGCTCGGCCGCCTGGGCGTCGTACCCGCGCAAGCGCGCCGCGGTGAGCGCCTCGGCCGGCAATGGGCGCCCGGCCGTGCAGCCGGCCGCATCCACGCCGCCGACCCCGAGGCTGGACCTGAGCACCGGAGACAAGGTCCGGCACGCCAAGTTCGGCGAGGGCATCGTCACCGGCTCCAAGGTGACCGGCAGCGATGTCGAGGTCACCGTCGCCTTTACCGACGGCAATGGCATCAAACGCCTGCTCCTGAGCCTCGCGCCTCTGGAGAAAGTGCAGTAGGTCGACCACGCATCGATTCGTCTTGATCGCATCGACACAACCATGTAGTCTCGCCGGCTCGGCCCTGGACCTCGCGAGGCATCAGGGCTGCTCGGGGAACGCGGGGCTTATGGAGCACCGGGCGCGCACAACGGCAGAGGGTGGACCGACGGAAATGATCTCAGTGCCGCCGCGAATTCGTCCCCTGGAGCCGGGGGAATGTAGCGTTCTGGCCGACGCCCTGGGCGACGGCCCGGAGACCGTCATTCCATTACACCAGCTCAGGCGCGGACTGGCGCGGGCCTACGCGGTCGGCCACCCGCCCGGCCTCGCCGACGTCATCGTCCAGGGTGACCCACCGAAGGAGCCCTGGGCGTTTGGCGCCGATGCAGACACGCTCTGGGACATCCTGCAGACAGTCCACGGCTGGACCTGCGTAACCGTCGGCAGAGAGATCGCGGCCCCGCTAGGAGTGATCATCGAGCGCGAGACCGGCGCGAAGGTACGGCACTACGGCGACGTCTACCACGCTCTGACCAGGCCGGCAGCCCGATTCGTCGACGACGCAGTGCGGCCACTGACCGAGGCCGACCTGCCTTACCCCGGTCCGAACCGAGAGCGATGCCTGAGCAATCCGTAGTCACCGAGGCCATGCGCCGGGCCGTCGGCGTAGAGACCAAGCCGCGGACACACGTGGTCGAGGCCGGCGCAATACGGAAGTTCGCCGAGGCCATCGGCGACCCAAATCCGGCATACCATGATGAGAGGCACGACGCGAACGGCGGCGTCATCGCGCCGCCGACCTTCCTGCGGTCGCTGGACGCCGGGCCGCCTGCGGTCGCCTTCGAGAGCCCATACCCGGACCTGCTGGACGGCGGCAGCGACTGGGAGTATTTCCACCCGGCCCGCGCCGGGGACAGCATCACCGTGACCGACGCGCTCGTGGACGTCGCCGAAAAGTCGGGCCGGCTCGGCCCCATGCTCATGACCACCTGGCAGACCCGGTACACCAACCAGGACGGCGTCACGGTCGCGACCCAGCTCAACACACTGATCTACTACCAGGCCGACAATACGAAGACATGACGACAGAGGACACAGAGAGGAGAGGGATCTTCGGAGAATACTTCTACTCTCTGCAGTGAACTCGACTAAGGCCATGACCGACCAGCTTCACTACGACGACGTAGCCGAGGGTGACGCGCTGCCCACGCTGGAGAAGACCCCCGGCACGCGGCAGCTCGTCATGTACGCGGGCGCATCCGGCGACTACTACGAGATCCACTACGACCAGGCATTCGCCCACGCCCGCGGCCTGCCGAACGTGATAGTCCACGGCGCCCTGAAGAGCGCCTTCCTGGCCCAACTCGTGACGGACTGGATCGGCGAGCTGGGTACGTTGAAGCGCCTGAACGTCCAGTACCGCGGAATGGACGTAGCCGGCCGGCCCATGTACTGCAACGGAGTCGTCACGGCCAGGCGCGTCGAGAGCGGCGAGCATCTGGTCGAGTGCGACGTCTGGACAGAGAGCGCGTCGGGAGAGAAGACGACCCGCGGCTCGGCGCTGGTCTCGCTGCCGGCCGGCTCCAAGTAGAGCTAGACAGTCCTTCCGCTACTCACACGACCCCCTGAGACTCAAGGAGGCCATCATGAAGGCCGCAGTGCTGTATGAACCCCGGACGCCGCTGGTCATCGAGGAGCTGGAGCTCGACGAGCCCGGGCCCGGCGAGGTGCTGGTCCTCGATGACCAGCGGTGTGTGCCACTCCGACTGGCACGTGGTCAAAGGCGAGTGGGGCCACGTCCCCCTGCCCACGGTACTGGGTCACGAGGGCGCCGGTATCGTCGAGGCGGTCGGGTCCAACGTCACCCACGTGAGACCCGGCTTCCACGTCATCCTGTCTTGGAAGCCAAGCTGCGGCGTGTGTGAGATGTGCCAGAAGGGCTGGCCCAACCTTTGCTCACGAGAGTTCGCCGGCTCCTCCAAGCTGCGCGTTCGGGGGTCCGGCAAAGAGATCAACCAGATGGGGGGCCTGGGTACCTTTGGCGCCTACCAGGAGCTGCCTGAGATAGCCGTCGTGCCCATCGACAGTGACGTCCCCATGGAGCAGGCGTCCCTGGTCGGCTGCGGCGTCATGACCGGCGTCGGCGCCGCCATCAACACGGCCAGGGTGCAGCCCGGCACCACCGTCGCGGTGTTCGGCTGCGGGGGCGTCGGCCTGAACTGCATGCAGGGCGCGGCTATCGCAGGCGCCACCATGATCATCGCCGTGGACCTGCTGGACAACAAGCTCGAGATGGCCAGTGAATTCGGCGCCACTCACACCGTCAACGCGTCGCAGGACGACCCGGTCGCCAGGATCAAAGAGATGACCGGCGGTCAGGGCGTCCACTACGCCTTCGAGGCCATAGGGCTGGTGGAGGCGCCCTTCGTGCAAAGCCTCCTGTGCACCCGCAGCCGTGGCGTCACGGTTTGGGTCGGCCACGCCCCCCTGAACACGAAGGTCACCATCGACGCCCAGGACCTGATTATGGAGAAGACCCTGATCGCCTCCATGTACGGCAGCGCCCGCCCGCAGATCGACTTCCCCCGTCTGCTCACGCTATACAAGGCCGGAAAGCTCAAGCTCGACGAGCTGGTCTCCCGCCGCTTTCCGCTGGAAGAGGTCAACACCGCGTTCGAGGTACTGAGCAGAGGAGAGGTCGCCCGCAGCGTGCTAACCTTCGACTAGAAGCCCCCGATGTGACTCAGGGCACGAGAAGAAGTATGGGTTCTGATAATCTGATACCTCTGCGTTCTCAGCGCGCTCGGCGGTGAGGTAGGGCTGGGGGCTAGGGTAAGGGGTATGGGGCGAAAGTGTGCCAGAGTGAGGCCCTTACCTCAGCCGGTCGAAGTGATGAGGGGTGCCGACTATAGTCGGAGCCGAAACAGCGTCAGGGCGCCCGTCCGGCGACGGCTCGCGGTCATGTATCATATCCACAGGAACCCGCTGACGGCTTGGAGACAGTCTTGAAAACCGGCGTCCTGTTCCCCACCAGCGAGATAGGCACCGACTCGGTCGCCGTTCGCGACTATGCTCAGGCGGCCGAGGCGCTGGGCTACGACCACATGCTCTTTTTCGAGCACGTCATTGGCGCCAACGCGGAGTCGCCCCTCGGACGCGACAAACCGTGGAGCCACACGACGATGTACCACGAGCCCTTCACGCTCTTCGGATACCTCGCCGCGGCAACCACCTCCATAGAGCTCGCGACGTGCATCATGGTGCTGCCGCTGAGAGAGACGGCCCTTGTCGCCAAGCAGGCGGCCGCCGTAGACGTGCTAAGCGGTGGGAGGCTGAGGCTCGGCGTTGGCGTCGGCCTCAACAACACCGAGTACGAGGCCATGGGAAAGGGCTTAGGGGACCGCGGCGCACGTATCGAGGAGCAGATCGAGCTGCTGAGGCTGCTCTGGACAAACGAGCTCGTCACCTTCGAGGGGCGTTGGCACCGAGTCACCGACGCCGGGATCAACCCGCTGCCCGTGCAGCGGCCCATCCCAATCTGGATCGGCGGCTCTGCCGACCGCGTCGTGCAGCGCATCGGCCGGCTTGCCGACGGCTGGATGCTGCCGGGAGCCATCCGACAGCCTGACGAAGCCGCGCGGGCGATCATCGCCAGAATGCACGACCATGCTCGGGAGGCGGGCCGCGACCCGGCGAAGATCGGCCTCCAGAGGGTGATCTCCGGCGCCGGCCCCGACGAGTGGGCCAGCGGGGTCCGGGCTTGGCGCAAGCTGGGCGTAACCCACTTCGCGGTGAGCGTCGGAGGACCGGCTTCACCGGACGCCCACATCGAAAAACTGCGGCTGTTCCGCGAGGTCGCCGATGCCGCCTGAGGCCCAGCTGCAATGCGCATAGGAGTTGTCTTCCCGCAGACGGAGATCGGCGCCGACCCCGCCGCCGTACGGGACTTTGCCCAGGCGGCGGAGTCGCTGGGCTATACGCACCTGCTGGCCTACGACCACGTGCTCGGGGCCAACGCCGGCAGCCGCCCGGGCTGGCACGGCGCCTATCGCCACACGGACGGCTTCCACGAGGTGATGGTCCTGTTCGGCTACGTCGCCGGGCTGACCGAGACGATTGAGCTGGTCACCGGCATCCTGATCCTGCCCCAGAGGCAGACGCCACTGGTCGCCAAGCAGGCCGCCGAGGTGGATGTCCTCAGCGGCGGCCGGCTCCGCCTCGGTATCGGCATCGGCTGGAACGACGTCGAGTACGAGGCGCTGAGCGAGGATTTCCACAACCGGGGCCGACGCTCCGAGGAGCAGATCGAAGTGCTCCGTCTGCTGTGGACCAACGATCTGGTCACATACAAGGGACGCTGGCACACCATCACCGACGGTGGTATCAACCCGCTCCCGGCGCAGCGCCCAATCCCGGTGTGGTTCGGCGGGATGGATGAGCGCGTCCTGAAGCGCCTCGCCCGGGTGGGCGATGGGTGGATGCCCCAGGGCAGCCCCGACGACCGCCTGCTGGCAATGATCGAGCGCGTCAGAAGCTACGCCAGCGACGCCGGCCGGGACCCTGCCGAGATCGGCGTCGACGGACGCACGACCCTCCATGGCACGCCCGACGACTGGGTCCGGCAGTTCGCCGGCTGGAAGGAAGTGGGCGCCACCCACATATCGGTCAACACTATGGCCGCCGGCCTGTCCACGCCCGACGATCACATCGACGCCCTCCGCCGCTTCAAAGAGGCTGTTCCTTAGGCCCGAAGGGAGGCTGCTAGAAGCGTGGGGCTGGCTAGAGATAGAGACTCCAGAGACGGCGCCGACCTCTCTGGCGAAGCTTTGGTGTTCCCCTCAACGCTATGGGCGAGTGGGAGGGACAATGACTGCGTGGCTACAAAAAGACCGCACCCGAGGAAGCCATGTCAGAAACAGAAGAGCCTAAGCGGACGCCGCTATACGAAACTCACCTGACCCTGGGCGCTCGGATGGCGCCCTTCGGCGGGTGGGAGATGCCGATCCAGTACGCCGGCATACTGGAGGAGTCCAGGGCCGTGCGCTCGCGGGCCGGGCTCTTCGACGTGTCACACATGGGCCAGGTGAACATCTCCGGTCCGGACGCCACCGCGTTCCTCGACTCCGTGTTCAGCTCCGACGTACCCGGCCTCCGGCTCGGCAGGGCCCGTTACGGCGTCATCTGCAACGAGCGGGGCGGTATCATCGACGACTGCATCCTCTATCGCCGGGCGGACGACCGCTTCCTGTTGGTGCCCAACGCGGGGAACACCACCACCGTCCTGGACTGGCTCGCCCGGCAGGCCCGGGCTGGCGCCGGCGTCGCCATCGAGGAGGTCACGGTGGCCTTCGCCATGATCGCTCTCCAGGGGCCCGAGGCGGCGGAGATGCTGTCGGAATTTACCCACCTCGACCTTGCATCGGTCAGGCCGTTCCGCGCGGTCGAAGCCGAGGTCGACGGCGCACCGAGCCTCCTGGCCCGTACCGGCTACACCGGCGAGGACGGCTTCGAGATCATTCTACCCAGCGACCGAGTCGTCGCCCTATGGCAGCGGCTCGTGGGCCGAGGCGCCTCTCCCGCCGGGCTGGGAGCCAGGGACGTGTTGCGGCTGGAGGCCGGCCTGCTCCTGCACGGGAACGACATGGACGACACGGTGAACCCCTACGAGGCCGGGCTGGACAGGTTCGTGGACCCCGACCGGGACGGCTACGTGCCCGGTAAGGCGCTCAGGCGTATCCGCGACGACGGTCCGAGTCGGGTACTCGTCGGCTTCACGATGCTCGGCAGGGGGGTCGCGCGCCACGGGCAGAGGATTCTAGACGGGTCCGACGAGATTGGAACCGTGACCAGCGGCAGCGTATCTCCCACCCTTGACACCAATATAGGTATGGGCTATGTTCCAACGGGCTTTTCGGCACCGGGTTCCAGGTTGACGATAAACGTGAGGGGCCGGACGGTCGAAGCTGAAATCACCGCCCTGCCGTTTTACTCCCGAAAGTAGAGACAGATGACGGTCCAGGACCTTAGATTCTCCGAAGAGCACGAGTGGGTGCGCGTCGAGTCCGACGAGATCGTCGTCATAGGCATCAGCCAGTACGCCGGCGATGAGCTGGGCGACGTGGTATTCGTCGAGCTGCCAGAGGTGGACTCCGACGTTGAGCAGTATGAGAAATTCGGCGAGATCGAGTCGGTGAAGGTCGTGTCCGATCTGTTCTCCCCCGTCAGTGGCACGGTGGTCGCGACCAACGGCGATGTGGCCGACAGTCCCGAGTTGGTCAACGAAAGCCCATACGGCTCAGGATGGCTCGTCAAGGTGGCGATCAGCGACTCTTCCATGATCGACAAGCTGATGACGGCCGACCAGTACGAGGCCTTCCTGGCGTCGAAAGACAGCTAGATCATGGTAGATGGTTAGCACACGGTTCACTTCTCCCTACAGCCCCAACACCGATGCTGATCGTCGCAAGATGCTCGACGCGATCGGCGTCGATTCGGCCGACGAGCTTTTCCAGGACATTCCCGCCGCGCACCGAAACCCGACCCTCGACATCCCTCCGCCTCTCTCGGAGCTGGAGCTGCGCCGTGAGATTGAGGCGATGGCTCGGCAAAACGCGGTGCCCGGCGAGTACGCTTGCTTCCTGGGCGCAGGCTCGTACCGCCACTTCATTCCGGCCGTGGTGCGGCAGATCGCCTCCCGCAGCGAGTTCATGACCGGCTACACGCCGTACCAGCCGGAGGTCTCCCAGGGTACGCTCCAGGCCCACTATGAGTTCCAGTCGATGGTGTGCCAGCTCACCGGCATGGAGGTCTCCAACGCCGGCATGTACGACGGGGCGACGTCTATGGCCGAGGCCGTGCTCATGTCCTCCCGGCTGACCAAGAGGGACCGCGTCGCGGTCCTCGACTCCGTGTCCCCGTACTACCGTGACGTACTGGCGACCTACGTGCGGGCATCCGGCCTGCGGATCGACACGGTATCGGCGGGGCAGGGGACGCTGGGCGACGATACAGCGTGCCTGGTGGTGCAACAGCCGGGTTTTCTGGGCCTCATGGAGGACCTGGACGCCCTTGCACGCAGGGCCCACGACCACGGCGCACTACTGATCGTCGTGGCCGACCCGATATCGCTCGGCATGTTCAAGCCACCGAGTGACTACGACGCCGACATCGTGGTTGCGGAGGGCCAGTCCCTGGGCATCGCGCCCATGTTCGGCGGACCCTACGTCGGCATCTTCGCCTGCAAACAGCGCTACGTTCGCCAGATGCCGGGCCGTATCGTCGGGAAGACGGTCGACACCCGCGGCCGGACAGGCTACGTGCTGACCCTCCAGACCAGAGAGCAGCACATACGGCGGGAGCGCGCCACGTCCAACATATGCACATCGGTCGGGCTGATAGCGCTGATGTCGGCCGTGTACATGGCCGCCCAGGGCAAGCAGGGCCTTCGGCACATCGCCGAGCTGTGCTACCACAAAGCCCACTACGCGGCATCACTGATCACCGACATACCCGGCTACTCTCTGCCGCTGAAAGGCACCTTCTTCCGCGAGTTCGTGGTCCAGTGTCCCAGGCCGCCCCAGGAGACCAACCGGCGTCTGCTGGAACGCGGCATCATCGGTGGGCTGGACGTAAGTGACCAGGTGCCCAACGGCATGCTGTTCTGCTGCACCGAGGTCAACAGCCGGGAGGAGATCGACACCCTGGCCTCCGCGCTGGCTGAGGTCGGGAGCGGCAGTCGAACGCGATGAGCCCTAACGGCGACGACCGCCGCCGGCAGCTTCTGATGGACAGGAGTGTCTCGGGCAGGATGGGCACGACCCTGCCTCCGCTGGACGTGCCCATACAGCCGCCGCCGCAGGCGGACCTACTCCGCAACGAGCTTGAGATGCCCGAGGTGGCCGAGAGCGAGCTGGTCCGCTACTTCTCCCAGATCAGCCAGTTCAACTTCTCCATCGACCACAATTTCTATCCACTGGGGAGCTGTACGATGAAGTACAACCCCAAGTTCAACGACGAGATGGCCTCCCTGCCCGGGATGTCCGAGATACACCCCCACCAGCCCGAGTCGACGGTGCAGGGCGCGCTCAGGCTCGCCCATGAGCTGCAAAGCTACCTGACCGAGATCTCGGGGATGGCCGGGACCAGCTTGGCTCCCAAGGCCGGCGCCGAGAGCGAGATGGCCGGGATGCTGATGATCCGCGCCTTCCACCTGGCCAACGGCGAAGGCGACCGCAGGGACGTGATGGTCCCCGACAGCGCCCACGGCACCAACCCGGCATCCGCCGCGATGGCCGGTTTCAGGGTCGTCGAGCTGCCCTCGGACGCGTCCGGAAACACCGACCTGGAAGCGCTGCGAGCGGCCGCGGGCGATGGCCTGGCGGCCTTCATGCTGACCCAACCCAGCACCCTGGGGCTCTTCGACACGAATATCCTCGAGGTCACCAGGATCGTCCGCGCCGTCGGGGGCATCGTCTACGGCGACGGCGCTAACCTCAATGCGCTTCTGGGCCGGGTCAAGCTCCGGGACCTGGGTTTCGACGTGGTCCACTCCAACCTGCACAAGACCTTCACACAGCCCCACGGGGGCGGTGGACCGGGCGCCGGCGCGGTCATGGTGAACGACCGGCTACTGCCGTTCCTGCCGACACCGGTCGTCGAGCGCCGAGAAGAGGACAGCGAGGTCCGCTACAGGCTGGCGACGCCGCCGCGATCGATCGGCAAAATGGGCGCCTTCCACGGCAACTTCGGGGCACTGGTCCGGGCCTATGCCTACATCCGAACCCTCGGGGACCAGGGCATAGCCCTGATCAGCGAGGACGCCGTCATCAACGCCAACTATATCCTGAGCCGGCTCAGGAATGACTACGACCTGCCCTACGACCGCACATGCTTTCACGAGGTCGTGCTCTCGGCCAGCAGCCTGAAGCACGACTACGGGGTCACCGCGCTGGACGTGGCCAAGCGGCTGATCGACTACGGGATACACCCGCCGACCATGTACTTCCCGCTGATCGTCGACGAGGCGCTGATGATCGAGCCCACCGAGACGGAGAGCCTGGAGACCCTCGACCGCTTCGTCGAGGTGATGAAGGCCATCGCGCGGGAGGCCCGGGAAGACCCGGAGCTCCTGCACTCGGCTCCCCACGACACGCCGAACACACGCCTAGACGAGGCGCGCGCAGCCCGGCAGCCGGACCTGCGCTGGCGACCCACCGCCGATTAACCAGGCTGCGGAAGATTTTGGGGTGTGCAACCCCGTTTCGGCATCGGGGTTGCACAGGAGTCCGTGTGTGTCGCTCAGACACTACTGAGCCCCTTCCTGGCAGGAAGGGGGCCAGGGGATGGGCGAAAGGCATTATCAGCAGCCTGCTAGACTACCAGGCTGTGAAAAATGGGGAATGCAGAGGGGAGGAGCCCCTATGCCGGGAGTCTGAGGGAGTCCCTCAGATATAACTATTCTCTCCTTCTTGGCAGGAACGGGCCAGGGGGATGGTCGAAAGGCTTATCGGCAGCCTGCTAGGCTGAAAGCTACACACGTAGAATAGAAGGGTAACTATGGCAGAGATAGGTGAGCTCGCCCCGGACTTCATGCTGGTCGACCAGAACCAGAAGCAGGTCACGCTCGGCCAGTACAAGGGCGACAAGAACGTCGTCCTGTCGTGGCACGTGCACTCCTTCACCAGTGGCTGAACGGACCAGGTCTCCTCGTTTCGGGCCGCGTACTCGAAGTTCGAGGAGAGAGATACCCAGGTACTGGGTATTAGCACTAACGCCCGTCCGGCCCAGACCGCCTTCTCGGTCTCCCTGGGGAACATCTCCTATCCGATACTGAGCGACTTCTACCCCCACGGTGAGGTCGCCCGACTATACGGCATCTTCAACGACGAGACCGGGACCTCACGGCGCGCCATCTTCGTCGTGGACAAAGAGTGCACGATCCGGTTCAAGCGCATCTACACCAGCGCGGCCGACATCAGCATCGACGAGGTCTTAGAGGCGGTCGACAAGCTTTAGTAGTCTGCCGCAGCCAGGAGCGCTGAGAGCCTCGACGGACCTTGCCGCGGAGTGCGCGGAGAACACAGATGTCAGGCTCATTAGTCCTATAAGCGGCAGACGCCTGCACAAGATGGCCCTTTGAGTCCTGATCGCCGCGGTTGGGATAAGCGCCGTGCTGGGCATCTACGCGCTGTTGCGGCAGGACCTCGACGAGTGGAGCGCAAAGATCCTGGGCACCACGCTCTTCGTCTCGGCCGCCTCGCTACTGATAATGGCAAACGCCGCCGGCCTCGAGAAGCGATCGGTGGGCTACTTTCTCATCACGGGAGTGGGGCTGTTGGCCGCCCTGGTCGCACTCCCAGTATTCCTCTACGCACTCTGGTTCGAGGTCGATGATGATGGGCTGTGGAGGACAGCAGGCCTCCCTGAAGATCATCTCGGTCTTCGCGGGCCACTCATCGTTGCTATCGCTGCGCCGTTTATCTGCTCGAGCTTCAGCAGTATCATCATTCCCATTTGGGACGGAATAGACCTATCCGATGCGCCAGATTCTACTTCCTTTGCTGGTCTCGCTCGTATCAGTCGTGCTCGGTTTTGCGATCAGTCTCGTTCTTGCCGTTATCGTGGGCAACATCTTCGGTACGGGACGCGGTGTCGTCGTGTTCTTCGTCTCCTTCCTCGCTCTAACGGCATTTTGGGCAGCCAAATTCAAAGTGCAGTCCGGTAACGACTGAGTGGCGCTGCTATCGGCCTCGATTCGGTGCTTGATATAATGGCACCGTTTCTACGAGGAGGCACCCTAATGATAGAAGTTGGCCGGCTCGCGCCGGATTTCACGCTGATCGACCACAACAAACGCGAGGTAGCCCTGAGCAGCTATCGGGGCCGCAAGAGCGTCATCCTCTCGTTCCACGTCTACACCTTCACCGACGGCTGAAGGGACCAGATCCTCTCGTTCATGGCGACCGGCCGCCGGTTCGAGGAGAGAGATACCCAGGTCCTGGGTATTAGCACGGATGCCAGGGCGACCCAGGCCGCTTACTACCTGTGCATGGGTCCGACGCTCTACTACCCGGTCCCGCTGCTGAGCGACTTCCATCCCAAGGGCCAGGTCAGCCAGCGCTACGGCGTATACGACGACGAGAAAGGCACCGCGAAGAGGTCCGTGATGATAGTCGACCGGGAAGGCGTCGTGCGCTTCTCTCGGCTCTACACCAGCGTCATCAAGGCGGGCGCGACAGGCCAGGCGTACGTCGAGTCGGACCTCAACGCCGCCAACATCCTGGCGGAGCTGGACCAGGTGTTGGCGGCTGGCTCGTGGCCCTAACGTCTCCCTGAACGAAGTGGAATGGCACGGGTTGGTTGGGCGTTCCTACGTCCCAGGCAATCGTAATCGCCACGGCGTGGCGGGAAACCCCGCCCAGGTTCTTCGTCCCAATGCCACATGAGGACTCGGAAAACGATGTCAACATGAGCGACGAGAAGACTCCCAGGTACGTGTTCAAGGATGGCGACCATGCCCTCGTGGTCGACAGGCGAGGGCGACGCTACCTCGTGCGCCTGGCCTCCCAGGGGAGCTTCCACACACACCTGGGCCACTTCCGGCATGAGAGCCTGATCGGCCGGCCCGAGGGCACATGGGTGACGACTTCCAAGGACCACCGGCTGCTGGCGGTAAAGCCGACCATGGCCGACTTCACCCGTGAGATGCCGCGGATCGCTACCATCGTCTACCCGAAGGACCTAGGCGCCATCATCGTCTACGGCGACCTGTTCCCCGGCGCGCGGGTGCTGGAGGCCGGCAGCGGCTCCGGCGCCCTGACCATCGCCCTCACCCGCGCCGTCGGCACGGGCGGGATGGTCGTGTCGTACGACGTGCGGGAGGACATGACCGCGCGGGCGCGGCAAAACGTCGACGCGATGATGCCCAACCACTCGTGGCTCACCTTCAAGAACGGCGACGTCTACGAGGGGTTCGAAGAGACCGAGCTCGACCGGGTCGTGCTGGACCTGCCGGAGCCCTGGCAGGTCGTCCCCCACGCCTCGACAGCGCTGGTCCCCGGCGGTATCTTCCTCAGCTTCGTGCCAACCGTGCTCCAGTTCCATGAGCTCACGCAAGCGCTGAAAGGCGACAGCTCCTTCGAGCTGATAGAGACGATGGAGGTCCTGATGCGTCCCTGGGAAGTTGCCGGGCGCGCCGTCAGGCCCTCGCACCGCATGGTTGGCCACACGGGGTTCATAACGACGGCCCGCAAGTGCTCTCCCCCCGAGACACCGGCCCCCGACGAGGCCGAGGAGTAGGCGTGGCAGATACCGGATCCCGCCCCTGAGGACTTTGCCGCACTCGGAACCCGTCGTGGATCGCCCACCCGACCAAGGATGCAAGGGTCTGGGGAGTCGGGTGGTCTCCCACTATCCGGTCATCAAAAGCGGCTCTGACGTTGACGCGCCCCCCTCCCAGGTTCTTCTCCCGCGGCTCAGAAAGACATCGTGCGGGAGATGCGCAGTAACGGCTGCCACGCAATTAGTTGATGCCCATACGGGGAGCCCCTCTCCCGGTCGCCGAGGCAGCTTCTGTCGAGGCCCTTCCGCACCGGTCGCTCCTATGGGAGACAGGCCACGCCCGAATCTCCTCCCTGCTCTGGGGAGGTCATTCTGAGACTTCTTGACACTGTAGTCGCGAAAGTGATAGCTTTCACTAGCTGGCGGGGCGTCTTTTCCGGGCTGCTGGCGAACCTCCACGAAAGGGCTGTTAATGGACCCGTCCGCTC
The DNA here is from genome assembly GCA_964513735.1 of uncultured Dehalococcoidia bacterium. GTDB lineage: Bacteria > Chloroflexota > Dehalococcoidia > Lucifugimonadales > CAZENU01 > CAZENU01. The sequence continues at coordinate 80,462 of CAZENU010000004.1, read as the reverse complement.
TGTACGGCGCCGAATGGACTGAAGTAAATAACCTGCTCAGCAGCCTGTGGCTGGTCGTCGGGCTGGTCCTGTTCTTCGTTACCAATCTAATTGTCGGGCTGGTCTTTATACCCTCGCTGGTCTCGTCCTACCACGTCCCCTCCAAGGCACATAACGCGCGCCCGGTGTTCTACTTCCTGGCGCTCGCCTCGTTCGCGGCGGCAATCGCCCTCTTCGTACGGGTGGTCGACATCGCCGGCTTGATCGAGGACCTCTACGCGAACTACTGGATCTAGGACTGAGCCGACTTGATCCCAGGGGACTTTAGACTACCGAAGCCGTCCAGGAAGCAGCTCTTTGGCCTTGGCGCCCTCGGAATCTTTGGCCTCGGCGCCATGGCTGCGACGGCAGCCGTAGCCGTATTCTTTCTTGCCGCATGGCTTGACCAGCCGCTCCCGGTGTTCGGGTTCGACGAGGGTCCCGAACAGCCCATCGCCTTCCCCCACACGGTCCACGTCCAGGACCTCGGCATCGACTGCACCTACTGCCACAGGAACGTGACCTCGGGCGACGCCGCGACGATTCCCGCGGTCGGGCTGTGCATGAGCTGTCACGTGGTGATGGGCAAGGACAAGCCCGAGGTGGACAAGCTCCGGGACTTCCAGGACAGCGGACAGGCGATAGACTGGGTCAGGGTTCACAGGGTCCCGGACCACGTCCAGTTCGTCCACGAGGCCCACGTTCAGCGATTCTCCGGGACCAAGACCGTCGTAGAGGCGGTTCGCGACACCGCGACCGAGATCCGCCTGCTGGAGGCCGAGAAGATCCAGCCCGGCGCCAGGGTGGGAGACACGCCCGACGTCCTGCCGTCCGCCACCTGCTCCATCTGCCACGGCGACGTCGGCAGCATGATCAAGGTCAAGCAGGTACGGTCGCTGAAGATGGGCGACTGTGTGGACTGCCACCGCAAGAACAGCGCGCCTACCGACTGCACTACGTGCCACTACTAGAGCCGACATGCCGCTCGAACTGACAAGAAGAAGGTTCCTGACCCTCCTGGGTGGCTCGGCCGCCTCGGCTGTGGTGTTCCAGGCCTGCGGCGTTCCTCCCAAGGAGCTGCTGGTGCAAGCGCCGCTGGAGATGCCCGAGGACATGGTCACCGGGCTTGACAACTGGTATGCGACCCTCTGCCGCCAGTGTCCCACCAGCGAAGGCATCGTCGTCCGCGTGATGGAGGGCCGGGCCAAGAAGGTCGAGGGCAACGTCGACTACCCAATCAACCGCGGCAAGCACAGCGCGCGTTGCGAGGGCGGACTGCAGGCCCTGTACGATCCGGACCGGATCAGCGGACCGTTGCTGCGGATCGGCGAGCGCGGCGCCGGCCAGTGGGAGGAGATTAGCTGGCCCGACGCCATTTCCCGTCTCTCCTACCAGCTCGAGCAGATCAACGACCGGTCCCAGGCCGTCATGGTCACCGACCCCGTCGGAGCACACCTGGGAACGGTTGTCGGCAGCTTCGTTGGGAAGTCCGGGGCCCGCCACCTGTCCTACGAGCCCCTGGAGAACACCACGCTCCGCTCGGCCATCAAGGCCGTGTTCCAGCAGGACGTCATGCCCGACTTCGACCTGGAGCGGACGGAGTACCTGCTCTCGTTCGGCGCCGACTTCCTGAATACCTGGGTGTCCCCGGTGCGCTACAGTCGCGGTTACGGCGAGTTCCGCCAAGGCGATCGGGAGCGCGGCACCATGGTCCACGTCGACTCGCGGTTCTCCATGACCGCAGCCAACGCCGACAAGTGGATGCAGGTGCCCCCGGGAATGGAGGGCGCCCTGGCCCTCAGCATCGCCAAGGTGATCATCGACGGGGGCAAAGGCGACCCGGCCGCCGTAGACCTGCTGACCGACGGACGCCGGATCGACCTGAGCGCATACACGCCTGAGGAGGTCGCCCGGCAGACCGGACTGAAAGCCGAGGACATCGTCCACGTCGCGGAGGAATTCGCAGGCCACGGCCCCAGGAGCCTGGCCATCGGAGGAGGCTCGGCCGCCGCCCAGACCAACGGCCTCGAGAGCCTCAACGCCATCTACTCGCTCAACTACCTGATAGGCAGCGTCGGGCAGCCTGGCGGGATCGTGATGAACCCTGGGCCCCCACTGGGCCTCCCCATCGCCGGCGCGGGATCGTCTTTCGGAGAGTGGCGCGACCTGACATCCGACATGCGGTCGGGCGGCGTCAAGGTGATGATGGTACGAGGCGCGGACCCCATGTACGGGCTCCCGGCTGACGTTGGTTTCAGGGAAGCCAGCTACCAAGTCCCGTTCATCTTCAGCTTCTCGGGGCGCATGGACGACACGACGGCCATGGCCGACCTGGTCCTGCCCGCGCACAATTACCTGGAAGACTGGGGCAGCGACGTTCCCGATCCGGGACCCGGATACCAGGTCCTGGGCTTCCAGCAGCCGGTGGTCAGGCCGTTTTTCGAGTCGAGGGGTGAGTTCCTCGGCACCAAGAGCTTCCCCGACGTGCTCATGGCAGTCGCGGAGGCGCTGGAGTTGGACCTGGAGCTGCCCGGCGAGAACTTCATGGCGATACTGCAAGACGGCGTCCGAAAGCTCTACGAGGGCGGCAATGGAACCGTCGGACAGCGCAGCGTGGGCGACTACACGACCTTCGAGGCGTTCTGGAACGCCACGTTACAGCACGGCCTCTGGGAGGATGAGTCCGCCACCTACTCGGGCCCGGCGCCGGTGCCGACGCCGCTCGCGACGGTCTCCAGCGCGGCCCAGGCAGGCGCGGCGTCGACGTACCCGTATCGCCTGGTGCCCTTCGCCTCGACGTCGCTCCTGGATGGCAGCCTCTCCCATCTACCGTGGTTGCAGGCTACGCCGGACCCCATCACGACCGCCACCTGGCGGACCTGGGTCGAGCTCAGTTTCGGGGCCGCCGACGAGCTTGGCGTCAGGGAAGGCGACCACGTCCGCGTCATCTCGGAGAAGGGGTCCATAGAGGCGCTGGCGTATCCGACTCCCGCCTCGGCCAAGGACATCGTCTCGATACCCCTCGGCCAGGGACACAAGGACGGCGGCCGCTACACGGAAAGCCGTGGCTTCAACGTGCTCTCGATCCTCTCGCCGCTCTCGATCGAAGGGTCCAACGGGCTGGCGTGGGCCGCGACCAGGGTGAGGATCGAGAAGCTGGACGACAACGAGAAGATCCCGAAGTTCGAGAACACCGCCCAGGAACTGGCGGTTGACGATGACCACAGGATCATAGAGATCACTCCGAACGACTCGTAGGATAGCGATAACGAACTAAATGTCATTCTGAGCGAAGCGAAGCATCTGGGGGTGTCGGGTTCCCACCGCAGATGCTTCGTCGCAAAGCCAGGTTCCTCAGCATGACACAGGTCCGGGACCGGAGACTGACCAATGGCAAATGAGAAGTGGGGGATGGTGGTCGACATCGACAGGTGCACCGGCTGCCAGGCCTGCGTCGTCGCATGCCAGTCCGAAAACAACATTCCAATAAACGAAGAGTCCCACTTCAAGCAGAGGCGCCCGATCGAGTGGATCAGGGTCGAGCGGTACTGGGAAGGGGAGTTCCCCGACATCAAGGCCAGGTTCATCCCCGTGATGTGCCAGCACTGCGACAACGCCCCGTGCGAGCCGGTCTGTCCCGTATTCGCCACCTACCACAACCAGGAAGGCCTCAACGTCCAAGTGTACAACAGGTGTATCGGCACCCGGTTCTGCACCAACAACTGCCCATACCACGTTCGTTTCTTCAACTTCTGGGAGCCTGCATGGCCCGAGAGCCTGAAGAACCAGCTCAACCCCAACGTCACGGTCCGAAGTCGGGGAATCATGGAGAAGTGCTCCTTCTGCGTGCAGCGCATCCGCCGGGTGAAGCAGGGCGAGAGACAGGGGCGGACCGTCGAGGACGACGATCGCGCCCTGAATCCGGCCTGCGTCAACGCCTGCCCGACGGACACGCTGATATTCGGCGACATCTCCGACGTGATGGGGGCCGCTCACAACGACACACCCATGCCCGCGGAGCCCAAGAGCAGGGCCGGCAGGGCCATCGCCAAGGAGCTCAAGGAAGGCGGCCGGGGCTATGGCCTGTTTGAAGACCTAGGCTCCCGGCCCAACGTGATCTATCTCAAGAAGGTCGACAAGGATGCAGCAGAAGCCGTCGCTCATGACTAACGGCACCTCGCACGCAAAACACGCGCTGGCGACCCCCGCGGGCATAACCAACGACTTGCTGGGGAAGTACGCCACTCCCGCCTCGGCCTTCCGCTGGGTGGCCCTGCTTTGCGCCGTGCTCGTGGTCCTGGGTGTCGTAGGCGTAGTCCTGAGGCTGTCCGACGGTGTCAGCGACAAGACGATCTGGGGCTACTACGCCGCGTTGTTCGTGTTCATCCTTTCGACGGCCCAGGCGGCGCCCATGGTCGCCATCGCAACCAGGCTCGCCAAGGGCCACTGGCGGCGTCCCATCTCTCGTATTGCCGAGATGTTCACCGCGGTGGGGGTGCTCAACCTACTGCTATTCATCCCGCTGATCTGGGTGCTGCCCAGCCTGGAAGACGGGCGTCGCAGCCTGTGGTTCTTCGGCCACCGCGACATCCCAGGCTACGGGTACGCGCCACATCTGTGGGCCACCCTGGCACTGCTGTTCCTGGTCATCGGCGGCATCGCGATGCTCTGGGTGTCGTGCCTGCCCGACCTGGCCGCCATACGCGACCACTCCACGGGCCGCCGCCAACGGATCGCTCGGCGCATGGCGCGTGGATGGCAAGGCACGACTCGGCAGTGGGAGATGCTGGACCGGCGCGTGGGCATCCTCGGCGCCTACTACTTCATGATGCTGGTCTTCGTCCACTTCCTGATCAGCGTCGACTTCGCGATCGCGCTGGTGCCTGGCTGGATAGACGCGCTGTTCCCGGCGACCCAGGCCTTCACCTCGCTCCAGGGCGGGGCCGCGACCGTATTGCTGACCATGATCGTGCTGCGCAAGGCAGGCTATCGCGAGTACATCGAGCTTGACCAGTTCTGGAGCCTGGGCAAGCTGCTGATGGCCATGTCGCTGCTGTGGTTCTGGTTCTGGTTCTCCAGCTTTAACATCCTCTGGTACGGCAGGAAGCCCAACGAGCAGGCGGTGCTCGACCTGTTCATAACTGGGCCCTACTTCTGGATGTTCATCACGACCTTCATGCTCAATTTCGTCGTGCCTTTCTTCCTGATGATCTGGAACCCGATCCGCAAGAGCATCTGGGGCCCAACCCTAGTCGCGTCCGGGGTCCTGATCGGCACGCTGCTGGACAGGGTGCGGATTTACGTGGCCGCGTTCTCCATCCCCGGCGAAGATGCGGCGGCACACTTGCTAGAGCAGTCTCCGGAGACAGTCACTCCGGAGCTGGCGGACATTCTCATCTGGGCCGGCGGCCTCGGTGGAGTCGTGCTCGTCTTCATGCTCGTGGCTCGGCTCGTGCCGGTCATCAGCATCTGGGAACAGACAGAGTTGCTCCTGTACAAGGTCCACAAGAAGTTCCACCGGACGGAGGTCCTGGTACTGGGCAAGCCGGAGTAACCAGCGTCGCCCTGCCGACACTAGTCGGGGGCGGCGAAAGATAACGCAAATGCAAGAGCACATACAGCTCACACAAAAAGAGATCAACCGCGAACTGCTGAGGGGTGTTTTCGTCTGGCCCAAGTGGTGGTTCGGGTCCGTCTCCTTCTTGATACTGGTGTTCCTCATTGGCGCCGGCGCATTCGGCTACATGATCAACAAGGGCGTCGGGGTAACGGGGCTCAACCGCCCCGTCTTTTGGGGCGTCTACATGGTCAACTTCGTATTCTGGATCGGGATCAGCCACGCGGGCATCATGATCTCGGCCATCTTGCGGCTGACCCAGGCCGAGTGGCGGCGGCCCATCACCCGGGCCGCAGAGGTGTTGACTGTTTTCTCACTGATGGGTGCGATGTTTGCCGCTGCGCTGGTGCACACCGGCCGCCCGTGGCGCGCCTACTGGGTCTTCCCTTACGACTTCTCCAGAGGCATCTGGATGAACGTGCGCTCGCCCCTCATCTGGGACCCCAGCGCCGTCAACACATACCTGATCGCCAGCTCGCTCTTCGTCTTCGTCGCCCTGCTGCCCGACCTCGCCGTCGTCCGCGACCAGAGTCGTGGATGGGTCCGAGTCATGTACTCGTTCATGTGTCTGGGCTGGAGGGGCACCCCTCGCCAGTGGAAGCTGCAGGCGGTGGCCGGCATCCTGCTCTCGGCGCTCGTGCTGCCGGTGTTCGTCTCGGTACACAGCATCGTCTCCTGGGACTTCGCGGTCCAGATCGGCACGGAGGGCTGGCACTCCACCATCTTCGCGCCCTACTTCATCATCGGCGCCATCCACTCCGGAGTCTCCGCCGTGGTGACCGTGATGGTGCTGATGGTCTGGCTGTGGAAGTGGGACAACTACCTGCGACCGGACCACTTCGACGCCATCGGACGGCTCCTGATCGTGGTGGCGACTACCTGGTTCTTCTTCTTCTTCCTCGAGTGGGTATTCGCTCTGTACACCCTCGAGGGTCCTGAGATCGCGCTGAGGGAGCTGCAGATATTCGACTGGCCCATGAGCGGTCTATTCGGCCTGTTCCTCACCACGGCCTTCTTCATACCGGTGCCACTGTGGCTATTCAAGAGGGTCCGCCGCAATCTGCTCCTGATGTTCCTGACCTCCCTGTTGGTCAACGTCGGCATGTGGCTGGAGCGTTTTCTCATCATCGTTCCCGCCCTGTTGCGCAAATCGCCCATGATCTTCGAATGGGGCTCCTACCGGCCCAGCATCATCGAGATCCTCATGGTCATCGCGGTCTTCGCCTGGGTGAGCCTGGGCATGCTCATCTTCTCCAAGGTATTCCCGCTGTTGCCGCTGTTCGACATCAAAGAAAGCATGGTCGGCAAAGACGAGATCAAGATCGGCAGGCGGACCGTGCCCGCCTCTATCCGAGAGTGAGGCGCTGAAAATGGCACTTTCGATGAACGCAGCGGCTGACATCAAGAGCGTTATCGGGCTCTTTCAGGACCCCGATCCCGCGGCCGACGCGATGGACGCGTTGAGCGAGGCAGGCTTCACGCAGGCCGAGTACGAGGTGCTGACCGGCACCCCGTACCCCGAGGGCACTTTCGGCGAAGCCGAGCCTGTGCATAAGCTATACCGGTTCCCGCTGCTGGGCGCCGCATGCGGCTTCATCATTGGCCTGCTGCTCACGGTGGGGACGCAGATCGCCTACCCGGTAGTGACCGGCGGCAAGCCGATCCTGTCGATACCACCCATGGCCATCGTGATGTACGAAGGCACGATGCTGGGCGCCATCATCATGACCGTGTTCGGTATCGTCTTCGAGTCCAGGCTGCCGCGGCTGTTCGCGGGCGCCTACGACGACCGCATTACCGAGGGGTACATCGGCATCGTGGTCACCACTGAGAAGGACAGGATTTCCAACGCCGAGGCGGTACTGAAAGAGGCCGGCGCCGAGGACATCAAGCGAGGCTGGGAGGGCGATTGACCCGCGGGCACAATGTCATCCTGAGGAGTCCGACGACGAAGGATCTGGGGAGGGGTTCCTGCCCGCGTTTTTCGCTCCGATCATACAGTGATGAAATAGAACGAGCTGACTACGTTGACTGTTAAGAAACACAAGAACAGGCGACTCTGGAGCGCGGCCGTAGTGATGGCCGCGCTGACGGTAGCCTCCATAGGCTGTAGCGGCCTGCCCGCGTTCCCCGAGTCCGGGAACTTCATCGAGATATTCAACGAGATGCACTACCAGCCGTCGTACCGGTCGCAGGAGGGGCCACGGCTGCTGCCTCCGCCCGACTCCGTTCCGTTCACCGGCAGGGAGCTGCGCTACACGTCGCTGGCGGCCCACGAAGGGCTTCAGATACCCGCAGCCGTCGTGGAGAGCTACGATGCAGGGAATGCGGCCGAGCTCTTCCGGGTCAACTGCGCGGTGTGTCACGGCGAGGGCATGGACGGCGACGGCAAGATGGGCCAGATGATGCGTGACCAGGGCCTGTCTCCCCCACCCGCCGACCTGAACCTGTCTCTGACCCAAGACGCCACGCCCGGAGACCTGTTCGCGTTCATCTCGTGGGGCGGTCGTCAGGGCTCCGCTGCGAACTTCCGCGGCAGACGGTCGACGTCGCCAATGCCCCAGTTCAGGCTGCTACTCACCGAGGCAGAGCGGTGGGCGCTGGTGAAATACCTGCTGGACCGCTAGACAAGCTGCCGGCCCGCCTCCGCTTACCGCTCGACCGGCGCCCGTTCTCTACTCGTCCCACCCCAGCACGACGCCCAGTGCCCTGGCCGGCTCGTGATAGAGCATGTGGTAGGCGTCCGGCGCCTGCTGCCACGACAGTCTGTGGGTAATGATCGGCTCCACCTGGATACGCCCGTCCACGAGGATCCGGGCCGCGTCCTCGACGGGACTGGGCGGGGGTTCACGCGAGGGCACGCCGGCGACGAGCCGCTTGTTCATCATCACGTCAGAGTCCAGCGGCAGGACGCCCGAGCCGGCCACCCCGTCGCCCGCCTGGTACTTGGCGATGAGGTGAATGACTCCCCCGGCCCGGGTCATCCGCTGCGCCTGCTTGAACGACTCCACCCCGGCCGTGCCCCCGACGCACTCTATGACCACGTCCGCGCCGACGCCGCCGGTACGGTCCATGACCGCCTCCACCGGGTCGGTGTCCGAGACGTTGATCACCTCGTCGGCGCCGCACTCACCGGCGATGCGACACCTGAGTTCGTAGGCGTCGACCGCGATGACGCGGCCGGGCCGCCGCTCGCGTACCGCCTGGGCGCATAGCAGCCCGACGAGCCCTTGCCCCATGACCACCACGGTGTCGCCTTCGTCCATGGGAGTGTGCCGCATCCACTGGACGGCGCTGATGGACAGGGGCAGGAAGGTCGCCGTCTCGTCGTCTAGGTCCGGCGGCAGAACAAAGGCCGTGGGGGCGACCCCATGGGGCGAGCCGGTCCCGTATTGGGCGTGAGGCGCAACGACCATGGCGCGGTCTCCCGGCTGTATGCCGGTGACGGCGCTACCAGCCTCGACCACCTCGCCCGCGGCCGAGTAGCCCATCATCGAGGGCGACACGGCCTCCTCCAGCACGTAGCGACGGAACAGCTCCGAACCCCGGCTGATCAGGCTGTGGCTAAGCCGCACCAGGACCTCGTCGGGCCTGGGCACCGGGACGTCGGCCTGGGCCATCTGCACGTTGCCGAAGCCCTCCAGCTTCACCAGTCTCTGCATCTTCGCCATCGCCCACCGCCTTTCCCAGTCGTGACGCCTGCCACCCACTCCGCTGCCCCGAGTGCCCTTATGTCACATCGGTGCAGAGCGCCACTGGCACGCAGAAGAAGGATACGCCCCTACGCCGTCGGCCGCAAAACGGTCGGCCACATAGCCGGTCTCGAGCTGTTGACAAGGCTATTGGCCGCAAGTACCATCTGCGCGGGTCAGCACGGGGGCCGATCCGAGGGTGACAAGCCCCTCTGATTCTACGCGAGGGCTAGAAGGACGCAGGTATCCATTCAAGAGGTGAGCCATGCCGAACATCCGGCACATCGGGATCACGACCAGAGAACCGGCGTGTTCATGAAAGAGGCCTTCGGTTTGATCGAGGTCAGCAGTGATCCCGACAACGAGTCGATGGTGCTCAGCGACGGCTACATTAACGTGACGCTGCTCCGGTTCCAGTACGACCGCTACGGTGGCGGCACTCCGGGACTGCACCACTTCGGCGTCCACGTCGAGGACCTCGACCAAGCGGAGAGGAAGCTCGCGGAGCTAGGTGCCGAGGAGCTTACCTTCTGGAATCAGACCTACGGCAACGCCGATGGGACCCCTGACAATTGGGTCGGTGAGAAGAAGTTCATGAGCCCCGAGGGGCTGGCCATGGACATCAATCCGAGCGGCTGGCAAATCAGGGCAGGCGGGCCTCGCGGCGAGTGATCCCGGTCGCCGACGGCGCGCATGATGACTCCGCCCGCGCCGCAACGGAGGGAGACTAGATGAGCGAACAGACCTACCGGGCCGCCATCGTCGGGCTGGGGGGCATCGCGACCGGCCGGAGCCGGCAGGAAGCCGATCCGCCGCCGTTTGCGCGCGAGGTCCTCAACCGCCACGTCCACACGATACACGGCCTGCCTAACGTCGAGCTGGTCGCCGTCTGCGACATCGCTCCGGCGGCCGTGGACCGCTTCAAGGACCTGTGGGGCAAAGATCTCCCCGAAACGCGGACCTACGCCAACGTCGGCGAGATGCTCGCCAACGAAAAGCTGGACATAGTCGGCATCGCCACGGCGGACCACGCCCACGCGGCCGTGACCGTCGAGGTGGCCCACTCCGGCGTCAAGGGAATCTTCGTCGAGAAGCCGCTGGCCACGAGCCTCGAAGACGCCGACAGCATGATTGCGGCCTGTGAGGCCAACAACGTCGTGCTCAACGTCGACCACACACGACGGTACCGCCCTCTGGTACACACCGTACGACAGGCCATGCGTGACGGCGCGATCGGCGAGGTCGGAGCGGCCGCGTTGCGCCACTTCGGGCCCGCGGCGACCCTGTTCCGGAACGGCACCCACTTCATCGACGTCATGTGCTTCGTGATCGACTCCGCTCCAGTCAAGGTGTCCGCGCTGCTCGATGAAGGATTCGACGACTGGGACAGGTACCGGGGGGACGGTGGCCGCACCAAGGGCACCGAGCCCGGCGCCATCGGCACGATCATATTCAGCAACGGGGTGAGGGCATCGTACACCAGCACGATCCACAACTCGTTCTATTCGACGGGAATGATGGTGACCGGCAGCGAGGGGAACATCGAGTTCGAGATGAACGGTGACTCGGCCAGGCTGACCACCGGCCACGTCACGTCGCCGCTGGGAACAAGCGTCCAGACTATCGTGCCAAACCAATACCAAATCATCGGCATCCCGGCCGGGTACCGCGAGCTGATGGACGTGATCGAGAACGGCGTCAGCAGCGTCTCCCCGGCGCGGGAGGCCCGCAAGACGATACAGATAATGACGGGCTTTCTTCAGTCGCACCAGCAGGGCTCGCGGCTGATAGACGTGCCGGCGTAGCGACTAAGGAGAGAGCGATGGCAAGCAAGACCTATCGGGTCGGTATCGTCGGCCTGTCGGGTATCACAACCGGCGCACCAGGTCCGGCGCCCTGGCCGCTGCGAAACGAGATCAACAACAGCCACACCTACTGCCTCTCCCTCATGGATGGCGTCGATATCGTCGGCGTCTGCGACCTCGTGCCGGAGCTCCTAGACGGCTTCCTGCAGAAGTGGGGCGATCGCTGGCCCAACGCCACGCGCTACACGAGCCACCGCGAAATGCTACAAAACGAGGACCTGGACATCCTCACGGTTGCCACGGGAGACGACAAACACGCCGCCGTCGCCGTCGATGGGGTCGAGGCGGGGATCGAAGGGCTGTTCGTAGAGAAGCCCCTGGCCACCACTGTCGAGGACGCCGACCGCATCCTGGGGGCGTGCGAGGAGCACGGGGTCCCGATCTCTGTCGGCCACACCATGAGGTGGCTCCCGCAGTACCACGCCGTGCGAGACGTCATCCGCTCCGGGGTTATAGGCCCGCTGCACAACATCATCGCCGTACTGGGCGGCCCGCGGGCGATGCTCTTCCGCAACGGCACGCACTCCATCGACGGCATCTGCTTTTTCGCGGAGTCGGACCCGGTCCAGGTGTTCGCGCGTCTGGAAGAGGGGTTCGAGGACTGGGACGAGTACAAAGGCGACGGCGGGAAGCTCCCACGCAACGACCCGGGTGTAAGCGGCTTCATCATGTTCCGGAACGGGGTCCGCGCCTACTTCTCGGCGAGCAAGAACACGGTCACAGGCTCGACCTACGAGCTCGCGGGGCCGAAGGGCAAAGTCCTGTTCGACAGGTCCTCGGGACTGGCGGAGGTCCTCCTGACGAACGAGTCCGGAGGAATAGGCCGTCACAGGCTGCCGCAGGGCGAGTACGAGACCGTCAGCTACGTCGCCGCCTATGAAGAGCTGATCGGCCTCATCGAGAACGGCGGCGAAGGCGTCTCGACGGGTAGAGACGCGCGAAAGACCGTCCAGATAATGACCGGCTTCCTCAAGTCGCAGCAGGCCGGCGGCGCCCTAGTCGACGTGGACGCCTAGTCCAAGGGTAAACCGTCCGGCCATTCCCCGCCATCGTTCAAGGCGACGCAAGCCGAGGCGGTGAGTGTGGCCGCCGAGCCTAACTCACTCCGTTCACCCCGGAAGGGCGTCGGAGCACTCAGGGTAATCGGGTTGCGGGGCGAAGCTACCGCAGATCGGAGATGATGCTCTCCATCTGCCGTGTCGTGATCACGCCCTCCCAGACCCTCACTGCCTTGCCCTGGGAGTCGAAGAACACCGTGGTGGGCAGGCCTGTTACACCGAACCCCCTGACGGGCGAATCGTCGACCGGGGCCCCGGCAGGGTAGGTGATGTCCAGCTCGTCCAGCAGGGCGAGGGCGGTGAGCCGCGTGCCCAGCCCGAAGTGGACTCCCACGTCCAGTCCCACCATCGTGATGTCGTCCCTGTGCGCATCGTAGGTCCACTGGAAATCGGGCATCTCGAAACGGCACGGCGGACAGCTCCCGCCCCAGAAGTTGAGCACCACCGGCTTGCCCTGGTCCAGGAGGTCGGCAAAGTTGAGATCACTGGCACCCAGCACGTCCTCGCCCTGGTATAGCTGTAGCTCGAAGTCGGCGGCTTCGGACGCGTCCGCGCCCTATACTTTGGATTCGCTCCCTTCGATGGGGGATTTCCCGGACCTTACCCGCGACGCCAGGCCATGAAAGCGGCCGGGACCAGCGCGACCAGCGACACCGCCATGGCGATCAGGAAGAACTCGTTGAACAGCGTGGTACCGGCGTCCACCAGCCAGACCTGGTACTGGACCAACCTGTCATTTAACTCGGCGACCGTCTCGCTGCTGAGCTGAAAAGGCCACTCGGACGCGGGCGCCAGACCGTCGAACCTCTGTGAGCCCCAGGCCGTCACAGCCGCCAACCCCAGTGCCATGCCAACGACGCGCGAAGCCGAGACCATCCCGGCGGCGGCGCCGCGGGCGTCCTCGCCCACCGAGTCGGTCGCGGCCAGGGCGATCGGGGCGATCAGCAGCCCGAAGCCCAGCCCAGCTAGGGCCAGGTGGATGGTCAGCGCCGGGTCGCCGATGGAGGTGTCCCAGCCGGACATCAGCGAGAAACCGAGCGCAACCAGCCCCAGGCCCAGCACCGCCGGAATACGATAGTCCACCCGTTGGCAGGCCAGGCCACCCAGGACAGCGCCCACCGGTATCGCGGCCGTCATTCGCATGAGCCACAGCCCTCCGTCCAGCGGGCTGAGACCCATGACTGTGTTGGCCATCAACGGCACGGTAACCATCCCGATTATCAGCGCGGCGCCGACCAGGACATGGGTCGCGTTGGCACCGCGGAACGCGGCGCCCCGGAGCATCGATCCGGGCAGAAGCGGGTAGTCTACGGAGCGCTGCCGTACCACGAACATCGCCAACGCCGCCGCCGCACCGGCGAAGTAGCCGAACATCGCCAGGTCTCGAGAGTCAATCCGGGACACCGCGAGCGTGAGCGACGCCAGGCTCACGGCTATCAGCAACCCACCGACGTAGTCGACCTTCGCCCGGTACCTCGGGCTGGGCACCAGCAGGAATACCATTGCGACAAGCACGACGATACCCAGGGGCAGGTTGATCCAGAAAACCCAGCGCCAGTCGAGGAATCTCACGATGATTCCGCCCCACAGCGGTCCGATGACCCCGCCGGCCTCGGCGGAGGCGCCGATCAGCCCGAGCGCCAGGCCGCGTCGGCCGGCCGGAAATAGGTCTCCGGCGATGGCGATGGATATCGGGATAAGCGCGCCGGCGCCCACCGCCTGAAATACGCGGGCGGCCACGAGCCACTCCAGACTCGTGGTGAGGGCCACCGCCACCGAGCCCACCATGAACAGCGCCATCGAAAGCAGAAAGAGGCGCCGGTGTCCCCACACGTCGGAGAGCCGTCCCAGCAGCGGCATGGCGGCCAGATAGCCCAGCAGGTAGCCGGTGATCGTCCACGAGGCGCGGTCCAGCTCCGTGGGCAGGATGCCCATCTCGCGGATGATCTCCGGGAGCACCGTGACGATCACAGTCTGGTCGTCGGCCGCTACGAAGACGCCGGCGCAGACTGGAATCAGCGCGACATAGGGCGGTATGCGCGTCGAGGTGTGCAATCTGGTGCCGGGTCGCGGCTAGAGCGGCGGGTCTATCGAGATGGGCTCATCGAAGGCGGAGATCTCGATCACCCTCGTGGCGTCCTCGAGATCGCTGGCCACGGCGCGACCTGTGAACCGAGCCTCCACCAGGTAGTGCTGCTCTGAGTCGATGACGAGCTCCAGGTCGAGGACCGCGTCTTCCAGGATGGCCGTGCCTATCAATGGAGACAGAGCAGTCGCCTGTAGCTTCCCGCCGATGCGGTATGAGCCAGCAGGGACCTCGCCGCCCGAGAGCAGGATCGCGTCCCGGACCTGAGACTTCATCGCGGCGATGCCTTCCGAAGGGCTGAAGAATCCGAGCGAGTTAAGGTCAGCGGGGCCGGTCTCCCACCGCCCGGTCAGTGGGTTGGTCAGGTAGCCGGTGTCGCCGATGGAGATGATGCTCGATTCTATGGCAAAGCCACCAAGGTTGCCGCGGAAGGTCACCGATATCCGGTCGGGCTTGACGATGTCGCCCTCGACATCGTCTATGAACAGCCCCTGTGTGATCTCCAGGCTGCCAGCGTCGTGGTAAAGCCGGAAGTGAAAGCTTTGCAGCCGCTCCATGACGGCACCTGACTGACTGAGCAGGGCGGCGACGTCAACGACCGGCGTCGGGACGGGCGTAGAGGTGGCATTCGGCTCAGAGCCGCCGCAGCCGATGGCGATCAGCGAGAGGGTGGCTATAGCTGCGGCGAGGAGGTTGCGGAGCGACGGCATCGCCTTCCAGAGCGGGGTAAGTGCATCCGAGCGCAACTTGAGTGATATTATCACACGCCTATGGCGGCGGGACTCTCAGTCCCGGCTAACGGCTGCCTTCGAGGGTGGTGTTGTCGATGAGACGTGTATCTCCGATGTGGACGGCCAAGGACGCCAGGGCACGGGAGCCGACGTCGTCGAGCTCATCTAGCGTGTCGGGATCGGCGACGCTCACGTAGTCGATCCGGGCGAGCGGCTCGGTCTCGATCAGCGACCGCATCTCCCGCCGGATCGCCTCGGTGCCAGTCACGCCGTCGTCGCGCATTGAGCGGGCCAGCATCAATGCGCGGTACAGCACGGTCGCCGCCTCACGCTCCGGCGACGACAGATACGCGTTGCGGCTGCTGAGCGCCAGGCCATCGGCCTCCCGGACGGTGGGTACCACGACTATCTCCGCGCCCAGGTCCATGTCGGCGTTGAGCCGTTTCGCGACCAGACACTGCTGAGCGTCCTTCTGCCCGAAGTAGACCCGGTCGGGCCGCACGATAGCCAGCAGCTTGCACACCACGGTGGCGACGCTGCGGAAGTGACCCGGGCGGCGCTCGCCCTCGAGCCGCGCTGCAACCCGGCCCACGTCGACGTAGGTGTCGAACTCGCCGGGGTACACCTCCTCCACCGGAGGCGTGAACACCAGGTCAACCCCGGCCTGTTCCATTCTCGAGAGGTCGGCGTCCATGTCCCCTGGGTAGGTCGAGAGGTCCTCGTACGGGCCGAACTGGGCCGGGTTGACGAAGATGCTCGCCGTGAGAGTCTTGGTCTCGTGGTGGGCCTGGCGCACCAGCGCCATGTGCCCATCGTGCAGGGCGCCCATGGTCGGCACGAGGCCGAGCGGTCTCTCGACGTGCGCAAGCTCGGAGCGAAGCTCGGCGATGGTCTCGATGGTTTTCATGCTGCTCGCGAGCGAGGTGTTTTGCTCCGACTTTGTTCCGGTGAATCACGCATTGTATGGCCACGATGACCTGACGCAGGGTCGGTCAGAGGTAGGGGGGCGGACCCGTGTGCCCGCCCGCTGGTCGGAGACCGACACGCCGCTGACCCTACCGGCCCGCGAGGTCGGCCGTTAGCTTTTCCAGCGTCTCTGGCTCCATCTGGTGGCTCTCTTCGTCCGATGGATAGCTCGCCGATCTCACGTCCACGGCGTACTCGGAGACCGCGCTCTTGATAATCGCTCCGAGGTCCGCGTACCGCCGCGCGTGCTTGGGCACGAAGTCTTCTATCAGGCCGAACATGTCGTGGAATACCTGCACCTGGCCGTCGCAGTGGACGCCCGAAGCGATGCCGATCGTGGGTATCGACAGCCGCTCGGTAATGAGTGATGCGAGCTGTGCCGGCACCATCTCCAGGACCACCGCGTAGCAACCTGCGGATTCCAGGGCAACCGCATCGTCGATCAGGGAGATGGCCGCCTTGGGGAACCTGCCCTGGACCCTGTAGCCGCCGATCTGGTTATAGGACTGCGGCGTGAAACCGATGTGCCCCATGACCGGGATGCCGGCGGTGACAAGCCTACCGACCGTCTCGACCAAGGACACGCCACCTTCGAGCTTCACCGATTGGGCGCCGCCCTCCTGGAGCATTCGCCCGGCGTTACGCACGGCCTCAGCGGGCTCCGCCTGGTAGCTCATGAACGGCATGTCCGCCACCACGTGGGCCGTCTCGGTGCCGCGAACGACGGCCTTGACGTGATGGACCATGTCGTCCATGGTCACGGGAAGCGTAGTCCCGTAACCCAACACCCACTGTCCCAAGCTATCGCCGACCAAGATCAGCGGGACCCCGGCGGCTTCCACCAGCAGGGCGGAGGTGTAGTCGTAGGCCGTCAGCATGGGTACCCGCTCGCCTCGACTCTTTATCCGCTTCAGGTCTCTGATCGTCACGCGCATCGGCGGTACCTCCTCGCCCTGAGTGAGGGCCTGCGCTCCAAAGATTCAACGACAGAGGGCACAGAGATTCATGATTTTATATCCTTCCTCTCTGCGTCCTCTATCGTCAGTTACCGGCTCTGGAGAGACGAAAAAAGCCCACCTGGCAAAAGCCGGGCAGGCCATCCGTAAGAGTCACTGGGCCTCGCCGCTGACCGGCCAGGCATCTGGGCGCACTCACGCCGGAACATTGTGATCGCTCACCGTTCCCTCAGGATTGGCTGCGCAGCCAATCATATCAGCGGCACCGCATACCGTTCAAGTCTGTGGTGAGATTGGTCGGGTTATCTGTCTCGTGCTGACTCATTGTGTCTCACATTCCGCGGTCTCTTATGTGTTGTCAGACGCCGGGTGACGCCCTCGATGCGCAATGGAAGACAACATCGGAACAATAGAAAAGGACGGACCCGCTGAGGCCCGTCCCCATCTAATATATGGGCATGTTCGTTCGATTTAGTCAACGGCTGAGGTACGGTAAAGGCACAGCTTAGGGTCTTTTGTTGTCACCTTATGTAGTGCTCTCCCGTTCGCCCTGAGCCCGTCGAAGGGCGCGTTCTTATATCGAAGCTCATGCTTCGACAGGCTCAGCACGAACGGTTATGAGGCCGACTTCGACTTTGCAAAGACCCTGAGGCACACCCCTGTTCAGCTTTATGGCCTACGGGGCGATGTTGTAAAATGGCTCGACTCATAGATTGCCTGCGGCGCGCCGACGAAGGGGGAGAGCCAGTTGCCAGACTACGATCTCGTCGTCCTGGGCAGCGGTCCGGGGGGCTACGTAGCCGCCATCAGGGCCGGCCAGCTAGGGATGAAGACCGCCATCGTCGAGCGTGAGGAGATCGGCGGCGTCTGCCTCAACTGGGGCTGCATTCCCAGCAAGGCGCTCCTCCGGAACGCCGAGGTCGTCAACCTGGTCCGAAACGGCGAGGAGTTCGGCATCACCGCCGAAAACGTTTCCTACGACTTCGGCAAGGCGGTCGACCGCAGCCGGAAGGTGGTCAAGCGGCTCACCACCGGAATCGGCTTCCTGCTCAAGAAGAACAACGTGGAGCACGTGCGAGGCACCGGCAGGCTGGCCGGCCTTGGCACCGTGAAGGTCGACGACGGCCGCACCCTGACTTCCACCAACGTAATCGTGGCCACCGGCTCCCGGCCCAGAGAGCTGCCGACCGTGCCTGTGGACGGCGAGGTGGTCATCGGAAGCCGCGAGGCCCTGGATCTGCGCGACGTGCCGCTTAGGGCGGTCATCGTAGGCGGCGGCGCCATCGGTGTCGAGTTCGCCTACCTGTGGCGCTCCTACGGGGCGGAGGTGACCATCGTCGAGCTGATGCCGCGCCTGGTACCTGTCGAGGACGAAGAGATCAGCGGCCTGCTCAAGCGCGCCTTCAGGAAGCAAGGCATCGCCTTCATGACCGGCTCCCAGGTAGACGGGGTCGAGGTCGATGGGGACACCGCCAGAGTGGCGGTGTCCAACGGGTCCGGCGAGACCGTCATCGAGTGCGACAAGGTACTCGTCGGCGTCGGCGCTCAGGGCAACGTTGACGGCATCGGCCTGGAGACCCTCGGCATCGCGACCGAGCGCAGCTACATCGAGATCGACGACAGCATGCGGACCAACGTGCCCGGCGTATACGCCATCGGCGACGTCACCGGCAAGATGCCGCTGGCGCACGTCGCGTCGGCCCAGGGCGTCACGGCCGTCGAGTCGATGGCCGATCTGGACCCGCCGCGGCTCGACTACGAGCTCATGCCCAAGGCGACCTACTGCAAGCCGCAGATCGGCAGCTTCGGCCTCACAGAGGCCCAGGCCCTGGAGCGCGGTCTGAGCGTGAAGACCGGCAAGTTTCCGGCGATGGCCAGCGGCAAGGCCCTGGCCCTCGGCGAGACCGAAGGGATGGTGAAGCTGGTCGTAGACTCGGAGGTGGGAGACGTGGTCGGCGCCCACATGATCGGCGCCGAGGTCACCGAGCTCCTGGGCGAGCTGTCGATGGCCAAGCTGCTCGAGAGCACGACCAGGGAGCTTGGGTGGCTGGTACACCCGCATCCGACGATCTCAGAGATGGTGAAAGAAGCGGCCCTTGCGGCGGACGGCGAAGCGATACACATCTAGGTAGCAGATGGCACTGGCAGTCGACCTGGACAAGAGCCTGGTTGCCGATCTCTACCGGCAGATGGTACTGATCCGCCAGTTCGAGGAGCGGAGCGGCTGGCTGTACATGCAGGGCAAGGTCAGAGGGTTCCTGCACCAGTACAACGGTGAGGAAGCCATCGCGGTCGGCGCCATCTCTGTCCTCAAGGATGACGACTACATCATCACCCATTACCGGGATCACGGCCACGCCCTGGCAAGGGGACTGGACCCCGGGCTCGTGATGGCGGAGCTCATGGGCAAGGTCACCGGGACCAGCGGCGGCAAGGGCGGATCAATGCACCTGTTCGACGTCTCGAAAGGATTCATGGGAGGGCACGCCATCGTAGCCGGCCACCTACCCCTGGCCACCGGGCTCGCACTGGCCATCAAGTACCGCCGCGAGGAGCGGGCCGTTCTCTGTTTCTTCGGAGACGGCGCAGTCAGCGAGGGCGAGTTCCACGAGTCGCTCAACCTCGCCTCGCTGTGGCAGCTACCGGTGCTCTTCTTCCTGGAGAACAACCTATACGGGATGGGCACTCACGTCGAGCGCACCCACGCCGCGGGCCGGGACGTGTACGGCGCGGCCGACGCCTACGGGATTGGCTCGCACCAGATCGACGGCATGGATGTCGTGGCAGTGCGCGAGGCCTCGGCCGAGGCGCTGCTCAAGGTCCGTTCCGGCGACGGGCCGGTGTTACTCGAGGCCATGACCTACAGGTTCCTCGGACACTCTGTGCAGGACCCTGTCGATTACAGAGACAACGCAGAGCTGGAGACGTGGCGGTCACGAGATCCGATCGACCTGTTCAAGAAGACCGTCCTTGAGAACGGTCTCATGGAACAGAGCACGATAGACGAGATCGAGGCGGATGTCGCCACCACCGTCGACGAGGCGGTCCAGTTCGCCGAGGAGAGCGACGATCCGCCGCCCGAGGCGCTATACGAGAACGTGTACGGCGCGGCGCCTCACGCCGCCTCCGAAGAAGCCGACCACGACGAGGCCGATTCCCCGGAAGAGTCCGAGGACTGGGTTGCCGATGCCTGAGACGACGCTCAGAGAGGCCATCGCCCGCGGGCTGCGGGAGGCCCTGGAGGGGGACGACCGCGTCTTCCTGATGGGCGAGGACATCGACCGATACCAGGGCCCCTATGCGGTGACTCGGGGGCTGGGAGAGCAGTTCGGCCCAGAGCGGGTCAAGGACACGCCGATATCGGAGTCCGCCGTCGTGGGCGCGGGCGTCGGCGCCGCGATGGCCGGGCTGCGACCCATCGTCGAGGTCATGACCATAAACTTCATCCTGCTGGCCATGGACCAGGTGGTGAACAACGCCGCCAAGCTCAGATACATGTCCAACGGACAGATAACCGTGCCGCTGGTGATCAGGACGGTGACCGGGGGGGGGGCTCAGCTTGCGGCGACCCACTCCCAGAGCCTGGAGGGCTGGTTCGCGTCGGTGCCGGGGCTCAAGGTGGCGGTGCCCTCAGACCCCTACGACGCGCTGGGCCTGCTGCGGGCGGCCATAGCCGACGAGGACCCGGTCATTTTCGCCGAGCACGCTCTCTTATACCGTACCCGCGGCGAGGTCCCCGACGAGCCTTACGAGGTGGCCTTCGGCGAAGCCAAGGTCAAGCGCGAGGGTGGCGACGTCACGCTCGTCGCCTACTCACGGATGGTGCACGTCGCGCTGGAAGCAGCGGCTACCCTGGCCGCTCGCGGGGTCAAGGCCGAGGTCGTGGACCTGCGCACGCTGCGGCCTCTGGATATAGACACCGTGGTCGAGTCAGTGAAGAAGACCGGCCGCGCCGTCGTGGTCGAGGAGACGTGGAGGACGGGCGGGTTCGCCGGGGAGCTGGCCAGCGCCATCCAGGAGCGGGCCTTCGACCACCTGGACGGCCCGGTCGGCCGGGTCGGCGGCGCCGACGTTCCCGCGCCCTACAACCGCGGACTCGAAGAGGCGGCGTTTCCAAACGCGGAGCGTGTTGTCGCGGCCATCGAAAAGCTATTCGGTATCTGAGCCCGAGAACTTACCGCAGAGTGCCCGGAGAGCACTGAGACGATTCAGACGTACTGGAAAACACTCTGCGATCTCGGCGGTAGAACCTTCTAGGGGGTGCGACCTGGCTACTCCAATAACCATGCCGCAGATGGGTTACGACATGCAAGAGGGCACCCTCGTGCGATGGCTCAAATCGGAGGACGCTGAGGTCGCCCTGGGCGATCCGATAGCCGAGATCGAGACGGACAAGGCCGTCGTCGAGGTCGAGTCGGCCGCCGCCGGCCTGCTGCGGAAGATTCTGGTCTCCGAGGGCACCACCGTGCCCGTGGGCCAGCCGATCGCGATCATCGGTGACGCCGGCGAGGAGATAGAAGACGTCGTCGTCGTCGAGCCGGCCGCGGAGGAGCCCGAAGCCGCGAAGGAACCGGAGGCTCCCCAGGAGCCGGTCCAGGAGCCCGCCGGCATACCGCTGCCGGCATCCACCGCCGAGCCAGAGGAGCCGGTCCCGGAGGCGGTACAGGAGGTGCGAGCGTCGCCCGTCGCGCGCCGTCTGGCCGCGGAGCGCGGCATAAGTCTGGGCCTGCTGACCGGCACCGGGCCAGGTGGCCGGATAACCCGGGACGACGTGTTCGGCTACGAAGGACCGTCTGAGCCCCGCGAAGAGGCGGAGCCCGCGGAGGCAGTCTCGGAGACTACGGAGACGCCAGCGGTGGCGGTCGAGGCGCCGCTCGAGGAGGCCCCGGAACCCGCGGCCGGCCCACCGGCCGAGACTGTGCCGCTGTCGCGAATGCGGCAGCAGATCGCCCGGGTGACTGCCCGCAGCAAACAGGAGATACCCCACTTCTACGTCTCGGCCGAGATCGACATGTCGCAGGCGATGGAGCTGCGGCGCCAAGTCAACAGCGGCCTCGACGACGGCTCGCGTATCAGCGTCAACGACCTGGTGGTCAAGGCATGCGTCGAGGCCCTGCAGCGGCACCCCAAGTTCAACGCGTCTTATTTGGACGATGGCATACGGATGCACGATACCGTGAACGTGGGCATCGCCATTGCCCAGGAGGCGGGGCTGGTAGTGCCGGCGATACTCGACTGCGGCGATAAGTCGCTGGTAGAGCTCGCCGCCGCAAGCAAGGACCTGGTCCAGCGGGCCAACAGCGGCACGCTACACCCCCAGGAATACACCGGCGGCACCTTTGCCATCAGCAACATGGGGATGTTCGACGTGTCCAGCTTCGTCGCCATCATCCAGCCGCCCCAGTCCGCGATGCTTGCGGTGGGCACCGTAGCCAAGCGTCCCGTCGTCCGCGGCGACCAGATCGCCGTTGCCGACACGATGACCGCGACGCTATCCGCGGACCACCGCGTCGTGGACGGCGCCGAGGGCGCGCGCTTCATCGGCGAGGTCAAGCGCATACTGGAGAACCCGTTCACCCTGCTGATGTAGCAGGCGATGGGGCCGAGGGTAGGGGGGGACTCCTCTGTAATCCCGAGCAACCCGAGGGACGTCGGGCGGCCGGGGGGTGCGCTGGTGCCAGAAGGCTGCGCCGGGCTCAGACCCCTGGAAACACTCGCTCCGATCACCCTGAGTAGCCCGCTGCGATATCGGGACGTGCGGTGCGCTGGTCCCGGAAGGACCTGCTGGCCTCAGACCCCGGTAAACATTCACTCCGATCACTCTTCGTCGCCCTTCTCCATGGCGCATTTGAGGTTGCGGAGCTGGTGCTTGTCCTGTCGCTTCAGCAGCCAGGAGATGATCGGTGCCATCAGCGTTCGGCCTCCCCTGGACTGAAGGACGCAAGACATGTCTACCCGCGTGCCTGTACCGTCCAGGGAGAAGGTGTAGCTGAACGTTGCACGGTAGCCACCCTGATCGAAGGTTGCCGCGTACCGGCCCGGCGGGTCCATGGTGGTGACCTCCATGTCCGTCCGGGCCTCGCCTCTCTTGGTCCATCGCAGCTCCCGGTAGCGTGTGCCAACGGCCACCGGCCCGTCCGTGAGCCTCTCTATCCGAGTGACGTCAGGCATCCACTTCGAGGCGTTGTCGAGGTCGGTGAGATAGTCGAACACCTCATCGCGCGAACTGTCGATTCGCTCCGAGAGCACGAATCCTGGCACGTCGTCCTCCTGGGGTCGTTAGTCCGAGTCCTTGTCCAGAAACTCTAGCATACGCCGGAACATCTCCGGCCTGCTCGGGTCCAGGGCGCACATGCCCGGCTCCCGGGACGCGCCGACGCGTCAGACAGACCGCCATGCTGGGTCTACGGGCGAACAACTACGCCTGGATGCGGACAAAGCGTGTCCCAGGATTCCGTCAATCTGGGGCGGGGCGAAGCCGCACACGCGGCCGACAGAAGGCTGGCTATCGGTACACGATGACGCCGCGGCCGTCCTCGCCTGCGGCCAGGGCGTCGAAGGCTTCGTTGATCTGCTCGAGGGAGTAGCGGCGTACTATCAGGCTGTCTATCTCTATTCGCCCTTTCAGGTACATGTCCACCAGCGTGCCGAAGGTCTCGTGGGGGCTGACCGAGCCGTAGTAGCTGCCCATCAGCGTCTTCTGATGGCGGATCATCTCGACCAGGTCCACGGGCGCCGTCGCTCCGTCTGGCGCCAGGCCGATGATGACGCCAGTGCCTGCCTTGCGGACGGACTTCAGCATGTCGTCCGTGGTCTGCGGGCTGCCGAAGGCATCGAAGGCCATGTCGACTCCGCCTCCGGTCAGCTCCTTGATGGCCTCCACGGCGTCGGTCCCGCGGGCGTTGATCACGTCGGTGGCGCCGAATTTGTAGGTGAACTCCAGCTTGTGATCGTATACGTCTACCGCGATGATGCGGCTGGCGCTGAAGAGCCGGGCGCCCTGGATCACGTTGAGACCGACGCCACCACACCCGAACACCGCGACCGTCATGCCTACCTTGGAGGCAGGGTTGTTGATCACGGCCCCCACGCCTGTCGTGACGGAGCAGCCGATGAGGGCGGCGACCTCAGCGGGCACGCCGTCGGGAATCGGGTGGCAGGACTGCTGCGGTATCACCATCGAGTCTCCGAATACGCCGAGCTTGGTCATCTGATAGACGTCGTCGTCGCCGTCGTGGAGCCTGACAGTGCCGTCAAACTGCCTCCAGCCAGTGGCCATGTTCGTGTCGCAGAGGTTTGGAAACCCTGTACGACACGACTTGCAGTGACCGCAGTTGGACACGAAGGCCAGAATACAGCGGTCGCCGGGTTTGACCCGCGTTACACCCGGGCCGACCTCCACGACCGTACCCGACCCCTCGTGTCCCAGCACCGCGGGCAGCAGGGACGCGACTGCCGTGCCGCTGATGACATGGTGATCGCTGGCGCAAATGCCCGCCGCGTCCGTCTCGACGCGAACCTCTCCAGCCTTGGGCGCATCCTGTGCCAGCTCTCTGATTTCCAGGTGCCGGTTGCCTTCGTACAGTACGGCTGCTTTCACGGGTGACTCCTGGCTGTGGCCCGTTTCAACGGCGCTTGGGGATAGTGACCAATAGGCGACCACTATAGTGACGGGCCGCGGCGGCCGTCAAGACACCGGCAGCCGACCGTCGGTGACCGTCATCGAGTCCGACGCTCTGATATATTGGCCACGTTCAAAGCACCCCTGGGCGCCCCCGTCTGTACCCGTTCCAGGCCCCGGCCCGCACTACGGACAGGAGCTTCCCACCCGGTACCCCGACCTCCCTTCCACGAAAGAGTCCAGCTTGAGCGCAGAGGAACGAAATCCAACCGTGACCCAACCCTCGTATCTTAATTCGAAGGCAGACCGCCGCGAGGACTACCCGGCGCTCGAAGACGGGGAGTTGATGTCGCTGATCAAGGAGCGGGACCGCGAAGCCCTCGAAGCGCTGTACGCCCGTTACTCGGGTCCGGTCTTCTCCCTGGCGATGCAAATGCTGAGAGACGCGGGCGCTGCGGAAGAGGTGACGCAGGACGCCTTCTTCAACGTCTGGCGGCGGGCGTCGAGCTACCGGTCGGACCGTGGAAAGGTGATCGCGTGGCTCTTCAGCATAGCCCACCACCGGGTCATAGACGAGGTCAGGAGGCGCAAGCGGCGTGAGCAGGCCCACTCGTCCCAGGACGTGGACCTGCTAAGCTGCCTGGCGGACGATTCGGGCGACCCGGCGAGATTCGCCATCGGCCGGATGCGGCGCAGCGAGATCAAGGAGGCGCTGTCCGGACTGCGACCGGAGCAACGAGACGTGGTCATACTGGCCTACTACGGCGGCCTGACCCACTCCGAGATCGCAAAGAAGCTGGACCAGCCCCTGGGTACCGTGAAGACCCGGATGCGATTGGCATTAAAGAAGCTCAGAGACCTGATGGGCCCGCAGGCCCAGGAGGAGTGGAACTAGGGATGGGCTGTAGGGAAAACAAAGAGCGCCTGGCACCGTATATGCTCGGCGCCCTCGACGACCGCGAGATGGCCGAGATGGAGGCGCATATCGATAGCTGCGCCGAGTGCCTTGTTACACTCCGGCAAGAGGCCGATCTACTCGTCCACCTGGTCTACGCAGCCCCACAATTGGAGGCCCCGGACAGCGTCAAGCAGAGGCTCATGGCGAGGATCCCGGCGACGCACGTCGCCCCGACTCAGGCCGGTGCGCTGGTCCGATGGCTCCGCAATCTGTCCGACACCGGGCAGAGAATGGTGTCGGAGTCCGCGGGAGCGGCCGCGGGTGTCATGGCGGTGGTGCTGATCCTGGCCGGCGTGTGGGTCAACGTCAGGATCAACGATATCTCCGAGGAAAAAGACGTCCTGGAGAGCCAGCTCGAGACGATGGCCGACGGCGAGGCAGAGATGGCCAAGATGGTCAACGACCTGCGGGACCTCACCTACTGGGCCAACGCGCCAGACGCTTCGGTGAAGCTGCTCTCGGCCACCGACAGGGCGACAAAAGCCGGCGGCATGATCGTTGTACGGGCATCGGAGTCGGCTGTGAAGCTGTGGGCGTCCAATATGCCGGTGCTGCCGACTGACAGAGTTTTCCGAGTTTGGATGGTCAAAGAGGGGACTGAGTACAACGCCGGCACCATCGACGTCGACTCCAACGGAAACGGCATGAAGACCATCCTCCTGCCAGAGCCGATCTCCAACTACGAATCGCTCTTGATCACCGTCGACAAGGCGGCAGGCAAACCCCAGCCTTCGGGCGATCCGGTCTTGCGGGGCAAGCTGGGCGATCTATAACATTCTGTGGTAAACTGACTGCCCAAGGTCTATCGTAAGTACACTCCTTGTGTTAGCGTATGCATCGTACGCTGTCCGGAATCAAACGAACCGCAGGAGGCGAGGGACGCAACATGCACAGGATAAAGCAGGTCTCTCTGATCGCCTTGGGGCTACTGATCGTACTGCCGGTCGGGATAGTTTACGGGGCAGGCCACGGTGCCCTGGAGACGACCGCGGGCAACCTTGAAGCCCAGCTCAACATGGCCGTCACACACGCCCGCCTGGCCAAGAACGAGACGACCATCGAGGGCATACACAGCCACCTCGAGCACGTCATCAACGCCATTGAGGGCGCGGGCGGCGCGAACTATGGGGACCTGAACGGCGACGGCACCACCGAGGACTTCGGTGACGGCATCGGAGTCGTTGGACACGCTACGACGCTGGCGGCCCAGGCCGACGCCGTTGCTTCGGCCTTACCGGACGACGCGGAGCTAGTGGCCATCACTACGGCTATCTCCACCGGCGCCGACAACGCGATTGCCAAGTCAGAAAGCGCTAGAGACATTGCACTCGGCATCCTCAACGAGACCAGCCTGAGCCTGGCCAAGATTCTTTTGGGCCCGGGCGGTAACACCGTCATTAGTGATCTCGAAGCCGCTTTGAACGGGTCAGTGGCCCTTGGCGACGGCGCCGTCCAGGCCTCCGCATCAATCCAGGACCTGGACACGTACCTGACAAGCCTCGAAGAGGTGCCCGACATTCCCAACGTTCCGGGCCAGCCGCCTGTAGTCGGCGAGCCTGCAATTCCGATGCTGGCCCAGGCGGTCCTAATCGCCTCGGTGCTGCTGCTCGTGGCAGGCAGTCTGCTCGTCATCAGGGACAGGCGGGCGCGAGTCCGAATCTAACTCCCAGCCGAACTACGACAAAAGGCCCCGCCGGTTGGTCGGCGGGGCCTTTTGTCGTCCCGCTCCGCTGCGGCCCAGTTACGGCACCTGCAATGCCTTACACTCGTCGCAGGCACACAGCTTCCGGAGCAGCTCGAAAGTGTATATCCCGGTGTAGTGTTCATCGCTCCACAGGAACTGCACCGCGTATCGGCCAACCATCAGGTGGTCCTCGGCGCGTATGTCGGCCTGAACCGTCGCCGGGTCGAGGATGCGACGACGGCTCCACTCCTCGATGCACTCGGCGCACGCGCAGTTGACCCGCAGGTACTTGGCCCCGTAGCGGCTCTTGTGGCCGTCGCCCCACTCCACAACGACGTCGCCGTCGTCCAGCTCCAGGTGCATTAGCCTGCTGTCGGCTGCCATATATCCCTCGGCGCTGCGAGCTATCGGGCGTCTGAAGACCCACGATACCATACAGCGTCTCTCCCGAACCTCCGACGTCCAGCTTGCACGTGGCGGTCCTCAGACGGACGCACCCATACCCGGTAAGGCGCCCGGCTTTGTGCAAGTCATTGCGCCCGGGTCTCGTACATGAGAGGCGGACCTAACTCAGGACCGTGGCGAGCCTGGTTCGATCCCTCCGCCACGTCTCAACGACGGCTGGCAGGGCGCCTCCCACGGGAGTCGGTCCAGCCGCGGCGTGGAAGGCGATCCGAGCCTGTGCCATAATTGGGCCCAGTCTGATGGTCACCCTGGAAGACAGCATCAAGCGTTACGCTCGCGGGCTTGGCTTCGACAGCGTGGGCATCGCCTCGGCCGAGCCCTTCTCCCGCGACGAGCAGGCGGCGGTCCAGCGCGTGCGACAGGGGCTGATGGACGGTCTGCCCTGGTACACGGAGGAGCGCGTGCGGCGAGCCAACCGGCCCGGAGTGCTCCTCCCCGGCGCGCGATCTATCGTTTCGCTTGCGATGAGCTATCTGACCGGCGAGCCACGCACGAAGGGCTCGGGACCGCACGGCCGGGTGGCCCGGTACGCCTGGGGCGACGACTACCACGACGTGATGAAGGCACGCCTCAGACAGTTCTGCGACGGCCTGTCCCAGCGTGCGGGACGCCCCGTAGCTACCCGCATCTTCGTCGACGACGGCCCGATGAACGACCGGGCCGCCGCCGAGCGGGCCGGAATCGGCTGGTTCGGCAAGAACACCAACATCCTCAATTCCACGCTCAGCTCGTGGATCCTGCTGGGCAACGTCGTCACCGACCTGGAGTTGGAGCCGGACCCGCCGCTGGCCAAGAACTGCGGCGAATGCGTGCGCTGCATCGACGACTGCCCGACCGGCGCCATCGTGGCCCCCTTCGTGATAGACAACCGGCGCTGCATCTCCTTCCTCACCATCGAGCTCCGGGGTTCGATTCCAAGAGAGCTGCGGCCGCTGGTGGGGGACTGGGTCTTTGGCTGCGACATCTGCCAGGACGTGTGCCCTGTGAACCGGAAAGCCGGCGGCGGGAACGAGCCGGCCTTCCGCCAGCGCCACGACTTCGCCGCGCCCGAACTGCTGCCACTGCTGGAGATGAGCGACGAGGACTTCAGGGAGCGGTTCCGCGGCAGCCCGATCAAACGCGCCAAGCGCGCCGGCCTTCAGCGCAACGTCTGCGTCGCCCTGGGCAACATCAGGGACCCAGTGGCGGTCCCGGCGCTGGTCAAGTCGCTGGGTGCGCGCGACGCACTGGTGAGGGAGCACGCGGCCTGGGCCCTGGGCCGTATCGGCGGTGACGAAGCCAGGTCCGCCCTGCGATCGGCGGTGGAGACCGAGGACGACACGGCCGTCCGCCGCGAGATCGAGCTGTGCCTGGCCGACGCCCAGGCCACGGCAGCGGACGCCTGACCAACCCGAGCATCTAAGGAGATCCATGATGAAGATCGTCCTCACCGGCGACCACGAGCCCCTTGCCGACGAACTGAGAGCCGAGCACGCTGGGGTCACGTTCACAGTGGCCACCAACCAGGCCGAGCAGCTCGAGCAACTCGCGGACGCCGACGCGATGTACGGCTGGCCGACGCGGGAGGCCTTCATCGCCGCGGAAAAGCTGCGCTGGATCCAGCGCCCCGGCACCGGGATCAACCAGATCGTTGACCTGCCCGAGCTGGTGGACAGCGACGTCGTGCTGACCAACTCCCGAGGGCCCCACGCCCTTCCGATGGCGAACCACGTCTTCGCGATGATACTGAGCCTCGCCCACCGACTACCCAGGCTGATGGACGCCCAGCGCGCTCATGACTGGCAGGCCGGCTCTTCTCCGTTCGTAGACCTCGACGGGCGCGTGATGGGCATCTTGGCCCTCGGAGACGTGGGCAAGGCGGTGGCCCAGAGGGCTATCGGCTTCGGGTTGGAGGTCTACGCGGTCGACAAACACCCCGAGTCCCCGCCGCTGGGCGTCTCGGGCCTGTGGGGACTCGATCGCCTAGACGAGCTGCTCGAGATATCGGACTGGTTCGTCGTGACGGCGCCCCTTACGGCCGAGACCCGGGGGCTCATCGACTCACGCAGGTTGGGCCTTCTCAAGCAAGGCGCGTACGTGGTCGCGATCTCCAGAGGCAATATCGTCGATGAGGATGCGCTGATCAAGCATCTGCGCTCTGGCCACCTGGCCGGGGCCGCCCTGGACGTGACGGCCGTGGAGCCGCTGCCCGTCGAGAGCCCGCTCTGGGACATGGAGAACGTCGTACTGTCCCCACACACTTCGGCCCACTCTCCCGACGCCCGCGCCGGTGGCAGGGAGAACTTCAAGGAGAACCTGCGCAGGTTCCTGGCCAACAAGCAGTTCATCTACGTGTGCGACAAGCGCGCCGGCTTTTGATGGCCGATGATATACTCTGCCAACCTCTGACAGAAGGAGCCTCTCCCAAATGAAGCTACTGATGACAATGCCGGCCGAAGGCATCTGGCCCGAGAACAGCGCGTTCTACGCGGACCTGAAGACCAGCTTCCCCGAGGTCGACATCAAGGTCGTCGACACCGTCGAGGACCAGATGAAAGAGATCAAGGACGCCAACGCCTACTTCGGCTGGATAACCAGGGACGTCTTCCTGGCGGCCGACCGGCTGCAGTGGATCCACTGCCCTGGGGTCGGAATCGATCGGCTTGTGGTGATCCCAGAGCTGGTCGAAAGCGACGTAGTGCTGACTAACTCGCCCGGTCCTCACGTCAACGTCATGGCCGACCACGTTATGGGGATGGTCGTCGCCCTGGCACACCGATTCGGCGAGGCGTGGGACGATCAGCGGGCGCGCCGCTGGGGAGGGAGCAACTACACGGCCCGCTTCGCGGAGCTGGCCGGCCGGACGATGGGCATCCTGGCCTTGGGTCAGATCGGTATGGCGGTGGCTACCCGCGCCCACGCATTCAACATGGACGTCTACGGTGTCGACCTGCACCCGAAACCGCCTACGCCCGTGGTCAAAGAGATCTGGGGTCTCGAGCGTCTAGACGAGCTGATGAGCATCTCCGATTGGTTCGTGGTGGCGGTCCCGTACACCGCCGAGACCGACAAGATGATCGACGCGGGGCGTTTCGCGCATCTGAAAGAAGGCGCGCACGTGATCGTGATCTCACGCGGGGGCATCGTCGACGAGGACGCCATGATTGAGGGTCTTCGGTCCGGGCGCATAGCCGGCGCCGGCCTCGATGTGGCCGACGTCGAGCCGCTGCCCGCGGACAGCCCGCTGTGGGACTTGAACACCATAATCTCGCCGCACTCGTCGGCGTCCAGCCCGGAGATGTACGAGGGGCGCCAGCAGCTCTTCAAGGAGAACCTACGCAGGTTCCTGGCCAACGAGCCCTTCGTTAGGGTCTGCGACAAGCGCGCCGGCTTCTAGCCTCCCTACACAGAGGCCCTACCGCGTCTCTTCAAGGTTGCTTGGCCCGGGGTGCAGCCACGTGCGACCGCGTCGGCGTTCGTCTGAGTAGCCGGAGACCCTCGTGTTCAAGCGGGTGCCCGCCCTGACCAACATGGTGACAAACCTGCTACTGTTCCTCAACGACTCGCTGCTGCCAGTGGACCGGCTGCCGGACGGCGTCGAGCTCGCCGCGAAGGGCCCTGCCCACCACACAAGGGATCATCGTCCTCCACGACGTCATGCTGGAGGGCCATTCGTTGAACGCCGTCTGATCCGACGGCAGTCTCGCCTTCCTGCTGGTGCACTCCGTGCTGTTTCTAGTCGTAGGCTGGGTCGCCTTCAAGTATGCCGAGGGCGTGGCCAGGAAGCGCGGCTCCCTGGGCCAGTATTGACCGCCGCGGTCATCTTTCCAGGCAGCACTGCTTCAATGACACTCGCCGCAATGCCGGGCTATAATGGCCGCGCCCTCGACACGGGGAAGTGTCGGAATTGGCAGACGAGCGTGGTTTAGGACCACGTGCCGAAAGGCGTGCGGGTTCGAGTCCCGCCTTCCCCACTACGTTGGCTGACGCGCCGGCTTCTCCTCCTCAGGCGCGGCGGCCGCGGCATACGGACCAAGCCACACTGGACTCCACCAGGGAGGCACTGCGATGGTCAGGACCTTCGGACGGCTAGCCTTCTCGCCGGGAGGCGCCACACTGGCCGGCTCCATCACCGACAAGGCCACCGGCGAGCGGATCCCGGCCAAGGTCGGGGTCACAAGCTCGGGCGGGAATTTTGTCCACCCGCGGGACTCCATCCTCAAGGTCGGCACCGGCGACCCCTTCTTCTACTCCGAGGGCACCTTCGAGGTGAAGGTCTCCCGAGGGCTCACCCGCGTCGTCGTCGAGCGCGGCACCGAGTACGTTCCCACGGTCGTCGACGTGGAAATGCCCGCCCGCGGGACGGTTGCGATTGACGTCGAGCTGGAGCGGTGGTCGGAGCTCGGCGACCAGGGCTGGCACCCCGGCAACACCCACATCCACTATGACGAGAAGGAGGAGCGGCCGGACGAGCGCCTGTGGCTCGATCCCCGGGTCGAGGATCTGCGCATGACGGCCATCAGCGTCCTCAGGCGGTGGGACCTTGACTACGCCAGCAACAAGTACCCGCCGGGCATGCTCACTGAGTTCTCGTCTGCCCACCACTACGTCCAGTGCGGCGAGGAGAACCGCCACGGCGCGAGGTGGCTCGAGGAGCAGGGCGACATGGGGTATGGCCACATCATGTTGCTCAGCATCCGCAACGTGGTGGAGCCGGTCAGCCGCGGGATGCTGGTGGACGCCTTCGACCCCGACTACCCGCCGCTCTCGTATGCCTGCGACGACACCCGGCGCCAGGGCGGGATCGTGATCTGGTGCCACAATGGCCGAGGCATGGAGGCACCGGTCGCGGCTGCGCTGGGGAAGGTCGACGCGTTCAACCTGTTCGACCCCTACTGGGCCGACGCCGAGTACGACATCTACTACCAGATGCTGAACGCCGGGATCAGGCTGCCCGCGTCGACGGGCTCCGACTGGTTCCTGTGCTCCGGCAACCGCGTCTACGCCCACAGCGACGGGCCCTTCGACTACGAGTCGTGGGTCGAGGCCCTGACGGCCGGCCGAACCTTCATCACTAACGGGCCCGCGCTGACGCTCTCTGTGGACAATCAGGCGCCGGGCGCCGAGGTCGAGGCCTCGTCGGAACGGCGGCTCTCCACCCTCGTCAACTGGAAGTCACACTACCCTATAAGCCGCGTCGAGGTCGTGTCCAACGGCGCCGTCGTGGCGTCGGAGTCGTACCCCCAGGGCTCAACCGAGGGCCGCCTGGAGGCCGACGTGGTCGCGGAATACGACGGCTGGGTAGCCGCCCGGGTGTCCAGCGAGGCCCGGGACAGCTACCTCCAGCCCATCTTCGCGCACACCAGCCCGGTCTACGTGCGTGCGGGCGGCGACGGGCCACACACGCAGGACGCAGCGCGCCGGTTCATCGCGGAGATAGACGCGTCGCTGGATCTGGTGAACAAGAAGGGGAAGTTTTACAAAGACGCCCAGCGCCGCGAGGTCGTGGACCTGTTCCGCCAGGGCCAGGAAGTCTACCGCGCGATGCTGCCTTAGCGAGGCCCGCGGTGCAGGTCGATCCTCACGATCGACTGTGGACCGGATGAACGAATTCGTTGAAGAGGTGATACCCCTTGTTGGAAGCTGAGCGCCGATCGTTGGGGCCGACATGAAGGCGGTATACATTGAGGAGCACGGCGGGATCGACGCCCTTACCTGCGGCGACCTGCCCGAGCCGGATGTCGGCCCCAACGACGTCAAGGTCCGGGTCAGGGCCACGTCCGTCAACCGGCTCGACCTGTTCACCCGCGCCGGCGTCAAGGGCACCCGCATGGCGCTGTCCGGGCCGCACATCCTGGGCGGAGACACGGCGGGCGACGTGGTCGAGACCGGCAGCGCGGTCACCGGCCTAGCGCCCGGCGACCGCGTCGTCATCAACCCCCGTCTGACCTGCGGCCGGTGCGCCCAGTGCGCCGGGGGCAGCGACGAGCTGTGCTCCTCGTCAGGGCGTATCGGCTCCACCACGACGGGCAGCTACGCCGAGTACGTCAGCGTGCCCGCGGTCAACGCGGTGCCGCTGCCCGGCTCCGTGAGCTACGAGCAGGGCGCCTCGCTGCCAACGGTGTTCATGCCCTCGTGGTCGCTGCTGCTCCGCAAGGCCGATCTGAAGCCGTGGGAGACGGCGCTGGTGCTCTCGGCGTCCAGCGGAGTCGGCACCGCGGCAATCCAGGTGGCCAAGAACGTGGTCGGCGCGACGGTCATCGCCACCACCAGTACCGACGAGAAGGCGCGCATGGCCACCGAGTTGGGCGCCGACGCGGTGGTCAACTACACGACTGAAGACGTCACGACACAGGTAAGGGACCTGACCGGAGGCCGAGGCGCCGACGTGGTGCTGGACCACGTGGGCGCCGACGCATGGCCCACGGCCACCACGGCGCTGGCGCCGGGCGGCCGCTACGGGATCTGCGGCGTCACGTCCGGCTACCGCGCCGAGCTGCAGATGGGGACGATCTTCCTCAAGCAGCAGACCATCCTGGGAGTGTTCATGGGCCGCAGCGGCGATCTGAGCCGTATCGTGCAGATGGCTGAGCGGGGCGTCATCCGAGGCGTTATACACAAGACCTACCCGCTACAAGAGGCGGCAAAGGCCCACGAGGATATGGAGGCCCAGACCTTTTTCGGGAAGCTGGTGCTGATCATCCCGTAGCGGACCAGGGGTGCTGGATGGCTGAGAGAAGGCCGAGACTTGAAGGCAAGGTGGCGATAGTGACCGGCGCCGGCTCCAGCGGCCCCGGCGTCGGTACCGGCAAGGCCATATCCATTCTGCTCGCAAAAGAGGGCGGTCGCGTGCTGCTGGTGGACAACGAGACCGCGCGGACACGGGAGACCCTCGCATCCATCGAGGAGGAAGACGGCGTGGCGTCCGTGTTCGAGGGTGACGTGACCAGTTCCACCGACTGCCTGCGGATGGTCCAGGCCGCCATCGATCGCTACGGCCGCCTGGATATCCTGGTCAACAACGTAGGGATCGTCGTCAAAGGTAACGTCGTGACCGTCGATGAAGACGACTGGCAGAGGGTCATGGACGTGAACCTGAAGAGCATGGTCCTGACGTCCAAGCACGCCGTCCCCAGGATGATCGAGGGCGAGGGCGGATCGATCATCAACATGTCGTCCTTCCTGGGTCTTAGGTCCGGCAGCGCCTTCGAGAGTGCCCCCTACTCGGCGTCCAAGGGCGGCATACTCGCGCTGACGACCACCATGGCGGTGGAGCATGGGCGCGACAACGTCAGGGTCAACGCCATCGTTCCCGGCTACCTGTATACGCCGATGGTGGCGGGAAGCATGACCGAGGAGCAGCGTGACCTCAGGCGCCGCGCGGCACCGTTGGGCACCGAGGGTACTGCGTGGGACGTGGCATGGGCCACTGTGTTCCTGGCCAGCGACGAGGCGCGCTGGATCACCGGCGTGGCGCTACCGGTCGACGCCGGACTGCTGGCCACGAGCCCGCTGGCCATGCTCGATCTCCTGCGGTAGGGGGACTGCGCGGCGCGGCGGGACTTTCAGCGCGTTGCCCTGGAACTTCTTGGCGACGCGGACCGGCACGGCCATGGTGCCCGGGCGAAACGGCACCCTCGCGGTCGTGATGGCGCCGTCGTTGATCACCGCATCGAGCACCTCAGAGACTGCGGACACCGTCTGGTAGTGTGAATCGACAAGAACCCCGTCCATCCACCCCCTGTCCCAGGAGTCTCAGATCGGGTTTCCGCCAGGCGCCTCGTCGAAGGTCCATCGGGGGTCCGGTCCGGGACAGGACCTCCTTTCGTTTCGAGGTCGGCAATATCTCGGGGCTACACACGAAGATGATATCGACATCCGATCGTTCGTCAACGTGCCCCGATGCCACCGAGCCAAAGACGTATACGGCCGTGACCTCGGGAAGCGGCCCGAGCAGGGCATCGACTTGCTGAGCGATGTCCCGCCGTCTCTTCAGCTCTGCGTCCATCGTCTCGCTCCCAGCCCCTTCCCCCGCAGCCGCCTGTCGTGGAACAGATAGTGGTTGGCGTATCCGGCGTACGCTCCGAAGTGGGCCTGCGCCCACGGCCGCATCTTCGGCTGGGCTACGGGCTCGGCCTCGCCGTCCAGGTACCACTCCCGAAGCACGCGGTCGATCCACACGTCTACGGGAAAGGCCTCGAGCTTGTCCAGCGAGAACAGCAGCACGCAGTTGGCTACCTTGTCGCCGACGCCGGCCAGGTCCGTCAATGTCTCCAGCGCCTGCTCGTAGGGCTCCTCCCTAAGCGACATCAGGTCGATGGCGCCCCCGGCGACCGCGCCCGCCGTCTCCGCGATGTAGGCGCCCCGGTAGCCTAGGCCCAGGGCGCGAAGCGGCGCCTCGCCGGCGCGGGACAGCCTGTCCGGTGTCGGGAACGCGTTACGCATGGCTGCTCCCGTCCCCACGGGGCGGCCGTAGGCCTGGCAGATCGACTCGATGTTCCGGGTAATCCGCGGGATGTTGGACGCGGACGAGCATATGAACGACACCAAGCACTCCCAGGGATCCTGCCGCAGGACGCGCATGCCGTGGTAGCGGACGATGGCGTCGCACAGGCGGCTGTCGACGCCCAGGGCCGAGTAGACACGTGCGAGGTCTACGTCCAGGCCCAGGTAGTCCTCCAGCAGAGGCCAGAGGGCGGCCTCGTCGTCAGGCTCGCAGGAGAGTTCCAGGCCGCCTTCGGCCTGACGCAGTCTGACCACGTTGCTGAACACGACGCCGTGGTGCCAGCCGCCGTCCCAGCGCCACCGGAACGCCTGACCGCTGTGCAGCGTGCTCTCCAGGTCGAAGGGTTGGTCGATCGGAATGAACAAGCTCAGCCTTTGCGGGCGAAGGGACCTCTCCTCAGTCCCCACCCCTGGTCCCTAGTCCCCACTCCCCCGTGCCAGCCACGAGCGGACCTGCCCGGGGAGCTCGTATAGCTTGCCTTTTCGGAGCGTCACCGGTGGCAGGGAACGGAGGAACGCCTCCCCGTACCTTCGCGACACGATGCGGCGGTCGAGGATCACGACGACGCCCCTGTCGGTACTAGTACGGATCAGGCGGCCGAAGCCCTGCCGGGTCCGGATTATCGCATGAGGCACTGCGTACTCTTCGAAGGGGTCCTCGAAGAGCTCGGACCGCGCCTCGAACACCGGCTCGGTGGGCACGGCGAAGGGCAGCCGCGCCAGCAGCAGCACGCTGAGGGCGTCGCCTGCCAGGTCTACCCCCTCCCAGAAGCTCGACGTGCCCAGCAGGACCGACCTGGGGTTTCCCAGAAAGGCATCCAGCAGCCGATGGGGAGGTCCGTCGACTCCCTGGGCCAGCACCTCGATACCGTGGGACTGAAGGCCGCCACGAACGGCGCGGGCGGTCTCCTGCAGCGCGGCATGAGAGGTGAACAGCGCCATGGTGCGGCCTTCCGCGGCGACGGCCGCATCGGTGACCGCCTGCTCGACGGCTCCCTGGTACGCCCAGTTGCTCGGCTCTGGCATGTCGGCGGGCACGTAGACCATGGCCGCATTGGGGTAGTCGAACGGCGACCCCAGCAGCAGCTCGTCGGCGTCCGCGAAGCCGGTCCGCTCGCGCATGTGGTCGAATGTCCCGTTGGCGCTCAGCGTGGCCCCCGTCAGGACCACCGAACGCTTCTGGCTGAACAACAGCTTCTCGAGCTGCTCGCCGACGTGTATCGGTGCCGAGTGCAGGCTGAATTCCCCGGTACGTCGGGCGGTACTGACCCAGTAGACCCCGTCGGGCTGGGGCTTGGGAATGAACTCGGCGAGGCGCACCTGCAGATCGACCTGTCCCTGGATAGCGTTCCGCGTCTCGGAGACCAGTCCCTCGTAGGACTCGACCTCGGCCTCCTCCAGGCCTTCCAGGGCCGCGTCAAGGGCCAACAGGTCGCGCTCGAGCTCTCCCATAAGCGCGTTGGTGTCCTCCCAGCGGATCTCCAGCTCAGACCAGCCCGGCTGGGCCCTAGTCGACGACGTCACGCGCACCTCTTGTCCGTTACGCGAGCGGCCGCCGTCCCGGCCGTTCAGCACTCCGGACAGCCCGCCGAACAGCGCCGCGACACTGTCGCGGATGCCGGGCAGCCGGCCCGCTACCCTTGCGGCCACCTCCTCTATGGTCTCGCGGCGGGTCTGAGCGGCGGAGGAGCCTCGAAGCGCCGCCACGGCTGAACCGACGAGGCCGCGATCGCCGCCCAGCGACTGTAGGGCGTCGTCGATGCCGGCCTGGCTCAACTCGAAGCCTAGCTGCTTGGTCGCCACCTCTTCCAGGTGGTGTGCCTCGTCCACGATCAGCACGTCGTAGTCGGGTATCAGGGCCCGGCCCGCCACCAGGTCGGATATCAGCAGCGCGTGGTTGACGACGATCAGGTGCGCCGACGCTGCCCGCTCTCTGGCCGACCGCAGAAAGCAGACGCCGCTCATGCCGGTGCAGTCAGGCGCGCCCTGGGCGGACAGCCGTTCCCACGACGCGGCCGCGTTGCGAGGACCCAGGTTCAGTTCGGCCCGGTCGCCGGTGGCGGTCGTACGCAGCCACACCAACGCCTTGGCCAGCATCCGCGCGTCGTCCTCGGACAGGTTTTCGCCGGAGCGCAGGTGTCCCCATTTCTGAAGGCACAGGTAGTTGGCCCGACCCTTCAGCAACGTCGCTCGTAGGTCGACGGCGGATACCCCATCCACGCCGTCCAGCGCCTCGATCACGTCGGGAATGTCCTTGTTCAGGAGCTGCTCTTGCAAATTGATGGTGTTGGTCGACACCACAACCCGCACGTTGTTCTCTATGGCGTAGATGGCAGCCGGCACCAAGTAGGCCAGTGACTTCCCGACTCCGGTGCCAGCCTCGACCATCAGCCGCTTTCCCTGCCCGATGGCCTCGGCCACGGCGCGGGCCATGGCGACCTGTTCGGGCCGCTCCTCGAAGCCGGCCACGGCCTCGGACAGCGGGCCATTCGCGCTGAGCACGAACGCAACCTGCTCGGCGTCCACGCTCTTTACCGTCCGGTTCGGACGCAGCGAGCGGTTGCCATGCAGCCTGGCCCTCAGCGCGGGGACGTCGATGCCCGTGACGCCGACGCGGGACGGTACCGTGGCAGACGGCATGGAAGGCCCCGCGGACAACGTGTGCAGCTCTAGCTGCCGTAGCAGATACGCGAGCACCCACGATGACCGTGAGGCCAGGCGTTCCATCTCGGCCAAGGTGAAGACGTCCAGCTCCGTCGCCAGCTCGAACAGCTTCAGGAAAACGCTGCGGGTGACCGCCGCGTCCTCCATCGCCCTGTGTGGCCGTGGATGGTCGATTCCCAGAGTGGCGGCCAGCTTGGCCAGGGAGTAGTCCCGGCTCCGGGGCAGCAGGACGTACGCCATGTCCCAGGTATCGGCCCTGGGGTTGGAGAGTCGCAGCCCGCTGCTCTTGAGAAAGTCCAGGTCGAATGGAATGTTGTGGCCGACGATCGGCGCGGAGCCGATGAACGCGGCCAGCCGCGGGGCGACCTCGGAGAACGGCGGCGCGCCGTCCACGTCGGCCTGTGAGATGCCCGTGTACCGGCGGACGAAGCTGTCCAGGGCGCGGTACGGGTTGACCAGGCTCTGGTAGGTCTCGATCTCTCGGTCGCCCTGGAACTTGACCGCGCCTACCTCGATGATCTCGTCGCTGTCGTTGGAGAGCCCGGTGGTCTCCAGGTCCAGTGCGACCCAGGCGTCCTCCAGGGGCGAAGCGTGCTGCCCTGGAAGCGGTATTTGCGGGTGTGGGACTGTGCTCATGCGAAGGGGTGCACCAATTCTAATGGCTGGCCGAAGATTTCACCACAGAGGTGTCGACAGAGTATTTCAAAGCATCCTAAATCTCTGTGTTCTCTGTGGTTAGCTCTTAAGCCAGGAAGGGGAGCACCCAGCCGAAGACGAGGATGAACGTGAGCGTCAGCACGGCCGGACCGGGCGTGACCCGGCGTGTGAGGATCACGTACGGCGCGACCAGTACAAAAGCGCCGACGGTGACCACAAGCGTGAACAGAAGATTCTCACTACCGAGCCCGTCCTGGGGAACGACCGCCTCGGCGCCGAGCAGCAGCAGGCCGAGCACCACGCCGACGAATGCCCACGTCGGGTAGGCGAAGATCAGCATTCCCATCATCAGCGCCATCGGCGAGACTCTCTTCGTCAACGCCAGGAACCACGGCGGGCCGCTCTTGAAGATGAAGAACAGCATGAGCGGCACCACGACAAGGAACACTGCGGCCATCAGCAGACCGCTGACCACGCCCGCCACGATATGGCTCACGCGCCGCCATCCCCCGGCGGCTGCCAGGCGGCCGCCAGGTGTGCGTCCCAGCCGTGTGTGTGTCGCAGCAGCAGTTCGATGGTGGTGCCTAGCTCCCGCCGCGAGACCGGGGCGTACAGCGACGGCCCACTGCCCGCCACGTGGACCTCCCTAGCGCCCATGAGGCGAAAGGCGTCCCAGTAGCGCCGCAGGTTAGGAAACACCTCCGGGGCAACGTCGTCGAACACATTGAACAGGAACTGGGGCGGCACGTCGCCACCCCCGCGGATGCGGGCTTCGAGCTTCCGGGTAAGCTGGCCCGGCGTGAACTGCGCCTCTGTCAGACGCGAAAAGACGGACCCGGTCTTGTCAGACACCTGAATAGCGGGCGCCAGGATGACGAACCACGGGATGTCGGCGGGAGGGAGTGGACGCACGCGCTCACCCCGTCCCTGAACCATCGCGGTGCCGCCGCTCAGAAAGAACGGTACGTCGGAGCCGAGGCTGGCCGCCACCGGTATCAGCTCTTGCGGTGACATGCCGAGACCCCATAGGCGATTCAGCCCGACCAACACCGCGGCGGCGTCGCTGCTACCGCCGCCCAGTCCGGCCGCCACCGGGATTCTCTTCGTTAGACCGATGGCCGCCCCGTCGGGGTGACCGGAGTGGTCTCGCAGGAGACGGGCGGCCCTAAGTGCCAGATTGTCCGCCGACTCCAGCTCCGGGACGTCGCACTTCAGCGTGAGCTCTTCGTCCGGCTCAAGGGTCAGGGTGTCGTGCAGGCCGATGGTCTGGATGACGCTGACTATCTCGTGGTAGCCGTCGTCGCGCCGTCTCAGCACCTCGAGCGTCAAGTTGACCTTGGCGTGGGCGTCGATCTCTATGCGCCTGTCTGCGTTCATGTCAGGACTGTGTCGACCGGCTGCGTCACGAAGATGCCGCGACGGCTTCCAGCAACCTGAATGCCTCGTAGAGCTGGCCCCACTCAGGCAGGCTTAGAGTCTGCGCGCGTCGCGTCGGGTCGATGTCCGCTCCGGCCAGCAGGTCTCTGGCGACCGTCGGTCTTATGTGCAGGTCCTTTTGCAGGCAGTTGTGGAGCTGCTTCCTGCGCGCGCTGAACCCCGCTCTCACCACTCTGAAGAACTCGCGCTCGGAGTCGAAAGCAACCGCCGGTTGGGGATAGACGTCGATGCGGACGACGGCCGAAGTCACTTTGGGCGCCGGCCGGAAGGCGCGCGGCGGCACCGTGGCGACGATGCGCGGCCGGCCGTAGAGCTGGACCGCCACCGACAGCAGCCCCATTTTTCCCGGAGCGGCCGCCATTTCCCGGGCTACTTCCCGCTGGACCGTCACCACCATGAGCTCGGGCTTCCGGTCGGCCTCCAGGAACCGTCGCACGATGGGCGAGGCCGCGTAGTAGGGGAGGTTCGCCACTACCTTGTAGGACGAACTCTCCGGCACCACCGCGTCGATGTCCAGCTCGCGGGCGTCCTCGACCAAGACCGAGACGCCGGGGTGTTCCGCGTACTTCTCCCGAAGTAGCTTGGCAAGCACTGCGTCGACCTCGACCGCGACGAGCCGGCCTGCCCGCTCTGCAAGCAGCTTCGTGAGCGCGCCCCGGCCCGGGCCGATCTCCACGACGACGTCGTTCGCGGAGACCTCCGCGGCGTCGACGATGGCCCCCAGGACTCGCCGGTCGACCAGGAAGTGTTGCCCCAGGGACTTTTTCGCGGGTGGCGGGCGCTTTTCGGTGGCCCCGCCCCCGTCGTGTGCGCCGGCGCTGCTCATTGCCGTCCGGCCAGCCGCGCCGCGAAGCTCCCGCCCGCGTCATAGACCAGCAGGCCCGTGGCGTCCAGGCCCAACGAGTGGGCGGTCTCGCCTTCGGATGACCTCCGCTTGAAGGTCACGAGCGCCCAGTAGCCCACCAGGTCTCTTTGTGTAGTCATGTCCACGTTTCGGCACACCCGCGACGTGCAGCAGGGACACCGGCGACTATAGTAAGGATGGTGGGGGGAGAAAAATGGCCGTGCACCTCCGGTTCGACCGGCCACCGGGAACGTGACACGAGGACGTGGCTCAAGCCAGGCTAACCCACGGCACCCGGAGTCCACTGCTTACCGCTGCTTCCTTCCGGACCTGACGGGATTCACAGGTATCCGCCGCGTGGGACCCAACTCTCAACACCACGATCCCCGGCCAGAGGCACCCGAGAACCGACCTCCGGGAGGAGTTCAGCCTCGCTAGAGCGGATTGCGAGTACAGGGCACCGCTACCTCCCCGCTTAGCACGGCC
The DNA here is from genome assembly GCA_964513735.1 of uncultured Dehalococcoidia bacterium. Classification (GTDB taxonomy): domain Bacteria; phylum Chloroflexota; class Dehalococcoidia; order Lucifugimonadales; family CAZENU01; genus CAZENU01. The sequence continues at coordinate 38,173 of CAZENU010000004.1, read as the reverse complement.
TGATTCCAGGGTACGGGGTACGGGGTACGGGGTCAAGGGCAGGCGGCAGGGTATGGGGCAGGGGGTAGAGGGCATAGGGACTGGGGTCTGGTCGTCTCTTGCTAGCCGTTGGCAGGCCGCGGAAGGGCAGGGCGCGCAGCGGGCGGGCCACTTTGCCGGGAGTCTGAGGTCCGATGCCGTGCCGGTAGCTACCACCAACCTCTGTCTTCGAGCTTCTGTCTGTCACGATTCATCGGGCTAGATCCGTTTTCCGGGGACCGCGCCGCGCGCGATTTCCGGGACAGCCATTTCCGGGACAGCCAAAGGAGGGCACAATGGCATCAGCAAAACGCAGAGCCGACGCGGTATGGGACGGCGATCTTCTTACGGGCACCGGGACCGTCAACGCCACCACGAGCGGCGCTTTCACTTCCCTGCCGGTAAGCTGGGCTTCACGGACCGAGGTGCCAGACGGGCGCACCAGCCCCGAGGAGCTGGTGGCCGCTGCCCACGCATCCTGCTATTGTATGGCGCTCTCGGCCGGTCTCGGCCGCGCGGGCACGCCGCCCAGCCGGATCGAGGGCGGCTGGAAGGTAGCTTCCAGCGCGCTCACCGTGAAGGGTGAGGTGGCCGGCATCACCGCGGAGGCGTTCGCCGAGGCTGCCGAGGCGGCCAAGGACGGCTGCCCCATCTCGGGCGCCCTCAAGGGCAACGTAGACCTCAGCGTAGAAGCGACCCTGGCATAGCGGCACATCGCGCTGCTCCACCGGAGTCGCGCCATGAACGGTGACCGAGCGGACCCAGGGCTGCCCCGCGCGGGTCAGGCCCTCGTGTTGCGGAATGGCTCGGCCCGTGCGGCGTCTACGACCCTGGCTTCGCGGCGGAGGTCTACGACAAGGACCCGCGGACGGACGGCCAGGTCGCGTTGGAACCCGATCTCGGCGTCGACGAAGACCTCAGTAGCGATCCGGGTCGCCGCGTCTAGCTGTACGGGCGCGATCTCCACTACAAGCCTGCCTCCAGGCCGTAGATACGATGGCGCACGCCGTATCAGGCACCGCGTCACGGATAGACCGTCGGGACCGCCGTCCAGCGCGGCCATCGGCTCGCGTAAAACATCCGCGGGCAGCGTCCCAAACTCGGCTGTCGCGATATATGGCGGGTTGGATACGATCACGTCGACGGTGCCCGGAAGCGCCTCCAGCAGATCGCCCTCGTGCAGAGACACCCGGTCCGCCACGCCGTGGCGATGTCGGTTGGCATCCGCCACCTCCAGGGCAGTGCGGCTGGCGTCGGTGGCGTACACCGTCACCGCGGGCAGATGCCGTGCCACCGCCACGGCTATGGCACCGCTGCCGGTGCCCACGTCGGCGACCTCCAGCGGCGGATCCCCTAGGCTGCGCGAGAAGTCCACGACGGCGTCCACCAGGTGCTCGGTCTCCTGTCGCGGTACGAGCACTGACGCGTTAACGACGAAGTCGAGGCCGTAGAACTCTCGACTGCCGACTATGTACGCAAGCGGTTCCCCGGCCAGCCTGCGGGCGATGAGCCCTTCGGCCGCCAGCGCGCGGTCCGGCGCGATCTCCATGTTCAACGACGCGACAAAGCCGGTCCGGTCTACGCCGAGCGCCGTCCGCAGCAGCACCTCGGCCTCGAGGCTGGCATCCGCGACGCCCGTCTCAGCCAGCCGCTCCCGAGTGCCGGCCCAGGCCTCGCGGACTATCACAGCCCGACCTCCAGGAGCATCAGCCCTTGCTCTCGGCCGATCATCGCATCCAACAGGTCGTCTATGTCGCCGTCGAGCACCGCGTTCAGGTTATGCCGCGTGTACGAGGTCCTGTGATCGGTCACTCGGTCCTGGGGAAAGTTGTAGGTGCGGACGCGCTCCGACCTGTCACCGGACCCGACCTGGGAGCGGCGGGCCTGGGAGACCTCTTCCCGCTGCCGCTCCACCTCTAGGGCCAAGACTCTGGCCCTGAGCACCTTCATCGCCTTTTCCCGGTTCTTGTTCTGGGAGCGCTCGTCCTGGCAGATGGCCGTTACTCCCGTGGGCTTGTGGGTTATCCGTATGGCGGTGGCCACCTTTTGCACGTTCTGGCCGCCGTGGCCGCTGGCATGGAAGACGTCGATCTGGAGATCCTCGGCTTTGATGTCCACGTCGACCTCTTCAGCCTCCGGCAGCACCGCCACCGTAGCGGCGGAGGTGTGAATACGGCCGCTCGACTCCGTGGCGGGTATCCGCTGCACACGGTGCACGCCGACCTCGTGCTTCAGCCGGCTGTATGCATTATCGCCCTGTATTTGAAACACAGTCTCTTTGAGGCTGCCGAGCCCGGTCTCGTTGGCGCTGACCACGTCGAGCTTCCAGCCGCTGCGCTGAGCGTACCGCATGTACATCCTAAACAGGTCGGAGGCGAATAGCCCGGCCTCCTCGCCTCCGGTGCCGGCCCGGATCTCCATGATGACGTTCTTCTCGTCGTTGGGGTCCTTGGGCAGCAGGGCCACCCGCAGCTCCTGCTCAATGCGGGCGCGTTCCTGCGAGAGCTCCGACAGCTCCTCTCGCGCCAGCTCGGCCAGCTCCCGGTCTGACTCCTCTCGGGAGATAGTAGTCGCCTCCTGCTGCTCCTGTACCACCTCACGATACCTGCGGGCGAGCGACGCCAGCCCCTTGAGCAAAGCGTGCTCCCGGGCGAGCTTCCGGACGCGCGAGTAGTCCGCCGACACCTCCGGGTCCGCCAGAAGCGTCTCTAGCTCGTCGTACCGGGCCTCTATGGTGTCCAGCTTGTCCAGCATGGTCTTGGTGGGGCTCCCTCTCTAGCTCTCCCCCAAGGGGAAATGGCCGAATATCCCCCGAGGCGACGGGGTTAGGCGTGTCCTGAGCCCTGCCCAAGGGATGGGCGTCGCTCGCCAATCTGTAGGAAGTATACCAAGCGACCCGCCGCATCTCGCGGCGGCTAGCCGCCCGACAGGGCGCCGGCCAGATCGTCTCGGGCGATCTCTTGCTGCTCGCTTCTGGCCAGGTCCCGCAGGACTACGGTGCCCCTGACGAGCTCGTCCTCGCCGATGATCACGGCGTGGGTCGCTCCGATGGATAAGCCGTACCTAAGCTGGCTTTTCAGGCTCCTACCAGAAGGCGCCAGCACGGCGCCCACTCCGCCGCGTCGGAGGTCCGACGCCAGCACTGAGCTGGCAGACCGGTTGCTGTCGCCCACGTGAGCGACCAGGACCTTGGTGCGGAGGTCCTCCGTGATCGGTATCTCGTTGTCTCGGATGCCCGCCAGAACGCGCTCGATACCCAGTGCGAACCCGATGCCCGGGGTGGGACGGCCACCCAGGATCTCAATTAGCCCATCGTATCGGCCGCCCGCCACAAGGGTGCTCTGCTGGCCGTCGGCCGGCGGGACGATCTCGAACACGGTGCGCGAGTAGTAGTCCAATCCCCTGACCAGTCGCTTGTCGGTCTGGTAGGGCAGGTTCAGCGCATCAAGGTGCCCCAGCAGGCCCTCCCAGTGCGCGCCGCACGCATCGCACAGGTAGTCGACACTACTTGGGGCGTCTGCGATCAGGGGCTGACAGGCGCCATTCTTGCAGTCGAGTAGCCGAAGTGCATTGGTCTCGCGCCGGCGTCTGCAATCGTCGTGCACGAGCTCATCGGAGCGGGAACGGTAGTACTCCTGGAGCACGTTTATGTATCCAGGCCGGCACTCGGGATCGCCGATGGAGTTCAGCAGCAGCGTGACGTCCGTGATGCCCACGGACTCCAGCAGCAGGAAGGCAAGCTCGATGACCTCGGAGTCTACGGACTGGTCCGCCTCCCCTATTGCCTCGACGCCAAACTGGTGGAACTGCCGGTATCGGCCCGCCTGGGGCCGGTCGTATCGGAAGAAGGGGCCCATGTAGTAAAGCCGGACCGGCTGGGGCAGGTTGTGCATGCCGTGCTGCAGGTAGGCGCGGCACACCGGCGCGGTACCCTCGGGCCGCAGCGTGACCTGGTCCCCGCCTCGGTCCTCGAAGGTATACGTCTCCTTCTCGACGATGTCGGTGACCTGGCCGACGCTCCTGACGAACAGGCCGGCGTCCTCGAACGTGGGTGTGTCGATCCGGTGGTACCCGAATCGGTCGGCCGCGGCCTGAGCGCGGGCCTCGAAGTGGCGCCGGAGGGCCTGGGCCTCGGGCAGTATGTCAGCCGTGCCCCTGGGGGACTGTAATGTCCTGGGTCCGGTCATGCTTGACTGCTATCCTCCGGGCCGCCCATCGGGAATCGGAGAGATAGTAACATACGGCAATCTGTCGACCCCGCCCGCTTTCAACGTGACGGGGCATGTTTCCAGCTTTGCGTCGCAAGTGGCACCCGGCTATACTTGAACGTACCCCTTGAGCGTATTGTGAGGACCGTCGGTGACACTGGCCGATACACTGATCGAGAAAGCGTCAGACTACCTTCCCGCCGACAAGGTGGAAGTAGTCGCGAACGCCTTCCATTTCGCGGAGAAGGCCCACGAGGGCCAGAAGCGGCTTTCCGGTGAGCCCTTCGTCGACCACCCTTTGCACACCGCGCTGTTCCTGGCAGATCTCCGACTGGACTCCAACGCCCTGACCGCGGCCCTGCTCCACGATGTGATGGAGGACTGCGATGTAGCCTACGACGAGCTGTCGGCCCAGGAGGTCAAGCCTCAGGAGGACCTCGACCTGGCCATCCCGAGCATCGGTCCCTTAACGGGAATCGAGGTGCTCGGCGTAGGAGACCTACTCACCAGGATGGGGCGGTGTTGCAGCCCCATCCGCGGCGACGACATAATGGGCTATATCACGCGCAACCGTGGCGTGACCGTTCACCTGACGTCGTGCGCCAACGTCACCAACGAGAGCGAGTCCGACCGTCTGGTGGAGGTAAGCTGGGGAAAGACCTCGACGCTGTACACGGTCAGGCTTCGCGCCGAGGCATGGGATCGGATCGGCCTGCTCAGCGACATCACGGCGGTCGTGTCCGCCGAAAAGGTCAACATCGCCTCATGCGTATCGGAAGAGGACGACGACGTCGCCATAGTCTCGCTGACCGTATTCGTAAACGGTATCGACCAGCTCAACCGCCTGTGCCTAAAGCTGGAGGGTGTCATGGGCGTGATGCACGTCCTGTGGGCGAACAACGGCGGGGTCGCGCCGGTCTCCCAATCGGGGAGCGCCGGTCAGGCGACCAACCTAAGCTAAGGAGTCTTCTGAATTGCCAAGTGCCAGGTCGAAAAGAGTAGCCGAGAGAAGGCGCCGGCGCAATGCGCCGCTGCGCTCCGTGGCCCGGACCTACGTCACCAAAGTCCGGCGCCTGATCGAGTCCGAGGAGGTCGGAGCCGCCGAACAGGCCGTCCAGCAGGCGATCGTCGCCCTGGACAAGGCAGCCCAGAAGGGGGCCATCCACCGCAGAAACGCCGCCCGCCGCAAGTCACGCCTAATGGCGCAGCTCAACTCGGCACGCGACGCCTAAGCCTCGGCCCACCGTTAGAACCTGCGCGCCTCGTCGTGCACCGGTGGTCGCCGCCTGCCTCCCATGAACGACACCGACGCGGGCCGCGCCGGTGTCGTTCCCGCCTGTACCCCTACCAACAACGGTGTCACATGGGCATCGTGGTTCGCCCGGCGGGGCCAACCCTTCGCCGCGCTAAGATCGGAACGGAAGGGGGTGGGCAGCCAGTCCCTGTGTGGGGTGCCATCGCAGCAGGTCGAAGGGCAAGTAGCTACAACGCCTTGACTCGCGCTCCGCTCCGTGCTACTTTTGTTCCGAACATTCGTCCTTGTTATGGGCAGGATCGACCCGGTGGCCAGGGGGCAACGATGAAACGGAAGTTATCCGAGCGGCAGAAGCGGATCCTGGGCGTCATACGCGCCTTCATGGACGACCACCAGTTCCCGCCGACCGTCCGGGACATCCAGACGGCCTGTGAGATCAGCTCGACCTCGGTGGTCGACTACAACCTCCGAATCCTCCAGCGCGAAGGCTACATCCGCCGTGAGGCCGAGGTATCCAGGGGGATAGAGCTTCTGGACGGCTCCGCTCCGAGCCGGAACCTCATATCGGTGCCGGTCCTGGGCAACATCGCGGCGGGCGAGCCGCTGCACGTGCCTCCTACGGACTCCTGGAGCACCGACGCCATCGACAGCGTGGAACTGCCGACCTTCATCACAGGAGGCAGGGCCGACGTGTTCGCTGTGAGAGTCAAGGGCGACTCGATGATCGACGCGCTTGTAGCCGATGGCGACCTGGTCATTATGGAGCCGGTCGACGACCTCCAGAACGGCGACATGGTCGCCGCCTGGCTCAAGGACAAGGGCGAGGTCACTCTGAAGCACTTCCACATGAGCAACGGCAAGGTCACCCTGCAGCCAGCCAACGTGGCGCTACAGCCGATCACGGTGCCCGCTGAGAACGTCTCGGTACGGGGCCGGGTCGTCGGGGTCGTCAGGACGGTCTGACGGGCGCTACACCACCACTCCTCAATGTCAAGGTCGGGCTTAACCGCCCGGCCTTTCTTTCCACTCGGTTCAGCCTCGAAAGAGAGTTTCGAGACTGATACCCATCGCAACCGGACACAAGGAATCTTGTGTCGGCGCGGTCGCAGGTGGGTTGGCGTCAGATTGACGCTGGATACTTGACTCAAAGTCGCGTAAAGGACTACCTGCCGCACGAAGTCGTCGACCACGAGGTCAAGTACGTGAAAAGCGAGTATACACGCGGAGTATCGGAAACTACTGGAGCCTACTGAAGCGGGGTGTCTAGGGCGTATTCCACCACGTAGGCGATGACTTCTTGCCGATGTACCTAGACGAGTTTGACTATCGCTTCAATCGTCGGAAGATGAGCGACGCCGAGAGAAGGAGGCAGCGGAAGCCGGCGCAGCGTGGTAAGAGACGCCCTCGTACCACCTCGCAACAGCAGCACCTCCTTCTTCCCGAAGACCTAGACGTGACTAGCTAGGGGTGTGTCTCAGGTTATAGTCCCCTTTTCAGATTGACGGTGCCTCAGCGTCGCGCTACCATGAGATTGGCGGTCGAACGCTGGAGGTAGTGTAAATGCCGCACTTCGTTCATCCCTGGGAGCTGATCGTCGTCCTCGCCATCGTGGTGATCGTCTTCGGTGTCGGCAGGCTCCCCGAGGTCGGCGGCGCAATGGGCAAGGCGATACGCGAATTCAAGTCGTCGGTGACGGGCAGCGCCGACGACAAGGACGACGCCGAGGTAGAGAGCGGCGCTCAGACCAAGGAGTAACGCCGCCCACACACGGTAGCCGCGTCATTACAGCCGTAACGAAAGAGGCCCTGGCCAAATTGCTGGCCGGGGCCTCTTCAATTCCGACTGCGCTAGACGTGCCTAGCTCTCCGTCTCAAATCGCTGCGCCGCCTTGCGCCGGCCGTGGGCACCGAGCTTGGCCAGCCCTATGCCGACCTCGTATAGCACGATCACCGGCAGCGCCACCAGCGTCTGGTTTATCGGGTCGATGGTTGGAGTGATCATCGCGCCCAGAACAAAGGCGCCGACGACGGCGAACTTCCGGTTTTTCGCCAGCAGGGATGGCGTGACGACTCCGATCCTAGACAGGAAGAACATCACCACCGGCGTCTCGAAAATCAGGCCCATCCAGAACAGCAACGTTATCATCAGGTTGGCGTAGCTGCCTATTCGTATAAACGGCGTCGCCACCTCGTTACCGAAGGAGAGCAGGAAACCAACAGCGGGCGGGAAGAGAATGCGGTACCCAAAGGCCGCGCCCGCCAAGAAAACCAGGACACTGACCGGCAACAACGTATAGAGGTATCGCCGCTCGCCGGAAGTCAGTCCGGACGACACGAACATCACGATCTGGAACAGGATGAACGGGAACGATATGACGAAGCCCGACAGCAGCGAGACCTTGAAGGCGATGCCGATGAACTCGGTCATCTCCGTGTAGACAGGCTTCTGGTTCGGTATCCCGGCGAAGCCCTGGGCGGGCCCCATCAGTAGTTTCAAGATCTGCTGGTGGAACACGAAGGCCACCCCGGTGGCGACCGCTAGGAAGACCGCGGAATAGATGAGCCGCCGTCTCAGCTCGATCAGGTGCTGCCTGATCGGGAGCTTGCCCTCGCTCACGCCGCGCCCCCAGCCTGCGACTCGTCTCGGTCATCGTACGCAGCCACATCCGTCGACGGCTTGAAGGCCACCGGCCCCGACTCCCGTCGCGTTTCGCCCCCGTCTTCACCGTCCGGCTCGCCGGCCGTCTCCGGCCCGCCGCCGACGCTAGGACTAGGGCCTCCTCCGCGGTGCACGATGGGCCTGTCCGGCGGATACCGCAGCTCGTCGTCAAGTGAGATCTGTGGAAGCCCCTCAGCCAGCCGTCTCAGCTCGCCCGTAACCTTGCCAAGGGTCCGCGCGGTGGACACCATTTTGTCCGGCCCCAGCACGATGAAGGCGATCATCAGCACCACCAGTATCTCCAGCGGTCCCATTCCGAGTATCGTCATCGGCCGACCTCGCCGTCTACGCTCAGCGGGCAGTCGGCGCACTCCGCAGGCGGCCACCAGCCGCTTTTCAGATCGATGTCTGCCCCGATCTCGGCGAGCAGCGTTACCGTCTCGCACAGCGGCAGCCCAACCACGTTCAGGTAGCACCCGTCCATCGAATCGGCCGGCCTGAACGCGACGTCCTGGACGGCGTAGCCTCCGGCCTTGTCGAGGGGGTCGCCGGAGGCGACGTAGGCCGAGATCTCTTCGTCGGAGTACTGCCGCATGAGCACGTCTGTGCTTTTGCAGATCGTGCGTGAGTCGGCGGAAGCCCCGTCAAACACCGTGACGCCCGTCACGACACGGTGAGTCCTGCCGCGAAGCCGGGCCAGCATCGCCACGGCGTCCTCGGGGTCCACCGGCTTGCCCAGCACGACGCCGTCCACGACGACCGCGGTGTCGGCGCCGACCACAATGGCGTCCCCGACCCGCCGCGACACCTCGCGGGCCTTGGACAATGACAGCCGCATGACGAAATTCTCGGGCGCCTCGCCGCTCCGCGGCGGCGTCTCCGCGCCATTCGGAGGAACCGCCTCAAATGCTGCTCGGAGCGCGCCCATGAGCTCACGCCGGCGAGGCGACGCGGACGCCAGTACCAGCCGCCTGCCAGCCGCCGCGGCGGGCGCTGCCTCGGGTCCCCGTATGGGCGTCCGTGCAGTGTCGTGCATGCGTTCAGCTCGGGCGGCCAAGCTACGCTACCAGTTCCAGCAGCAGCGAGCGCAGCCTGGGGGGTTGCTCCAGAGACGCTCGCAGCCCGCCGATATCGTCCGCGCCCAGCATCAGGGAGCTGCGCTGGAAACGACCGGATCGGTCGTAGTAACAGAATCGGACCGAGAGCGTCCCGTCCTCGTACTCCAGTAGCTGGATGCGCGGTTGATGGTACTGGCTTTCATGTGACGCCTCTTCCACGACCAGCCCCTTGCCCCAACTGAAGGCGAAAGGGCGCGGCAGCCCGGTGGAGTCGCGAGTGCTCATTGGAATTGACCTCTTCCTGGCTAGGGCGTACACATCGGCGGACCGCTTCCGAATCCCTCCGCTAACCCGGCTCCAGCGTGGCGACGCACTCTACGTGGTAGGTCTGCGGGAACATGTCCAGCGGCTGTGTCTCGATAACTCTCAGTCCCGCTCTCACCAGGATGTCCAGGTCCCTGGCCAGGCTGGCCGGGTCACACGAGACGTATACCGTGCGCCTTGGCTCCCATCTGGCGATGGCCTCCAACGCCGCCGGGTCGCACCCGGCCCGCGGCGGGTCCAGTATCACCGCGTCGGGCCTGGAGCCCAGGTCCCCGAGCACTTCCTCGGTCCGGCCCTGCCGGAACTCCAGGTTGTTCAGGCCCAGGGTGTTGACCGCCGCGTCCTTGACCGCCGCCTCCGACTCCTCTACCGCGATCACGCGGCCGACGTAGGGGGCCAGCAGCACCGCGAAGGTCCCCACGCCGGCGTAGGCGTCGACCAGCGTCTCGGCGCCCTGGAGCTCCAACCGCTGCCGGACGAGCTCCGCCAGCCGCTCGGCCTGGGCGGTATTGACCTGGAAGAAGGAAGGCGATGCGATCCGGAACGTCCTGCCCAGCAACGCCTCGCGGTAGTGCGTCTGGCCGGTGGGCAGCGGGATGTCGTCATTGTGGAGCGCCGGCTGCACCAGTAGCTCGGAGGTGTTGATGCCGTAGCGTATCGAGAGTTGGCTCGTCTCCTGGCTGTGGCCGTCGAGCTTGCCCAGCACCTCGTTGATCTCCGATGCCATTAGCATGCAGCTTTCGACGTCGACGAACCGTCGGGTGATCCTGTTGACGAACCCCAGCTTCCCACTGTGGCGCACCGTGAACCGGGCGTGGTTCCTGTAGCCAAACTGGTCGGGAGCGGGCACGGTGTCGGAGATCGCGGTGCCCAGCACGGCCTCATAGCCCTCCAACTCGCCGCGAATGGCGTCACGCTTCAGCTCTAGCTGGTGAGAGTAGTCGATATGCTGCCACTGGCAGCCGCTGCAGGGACCGAAGTAGGGACAGGGCGTGGCGACGCGGTAAGGCGACGGCTTCAGGACGTCGACGACGATGCCGGAGACGTGCCGCTGCTTCCGCCGGCGGTAGCGCACTATCTGCGCCACGACCTCTTCGCCCGGGATGCCACCGGCGACATTGATGCGCCCGCCCTTGAAGGGCGCCATCGTATCGCCGAGCGGCCCCATCTCCTCCAGGCTCAGGGTGACCAGCTCCGGCTCTTCCGGCGCCTGCTCTCGCCTGTCCAGCCCGGTCGTCGCGGTAGCCATATTAGACTCAGCCTCAATATAGCACAGGGCTCCCGGGCCATTCCCGTGGCTTGGCGACCGGGCTGGACTTATCTAATCTGATATCATTTGTTTCCTTGGAGGAAACGATGGCCCGCGAGAGAAGGCTGCCCTCCTGGCTCAAGGCTAGGATGCCGGGCGGCCCCAACTACATCGAGCTAAAGGCGCTGTTGCGTGGCAACGACCTCCACACCGTGTGCGAGGAAGCGCACTGCCCCAACATCGGCGAGTGCTGGGAACGCGGCACGGCCACGTTCATGGTCCTGGGCGACATATGCACCCGCTCCTGTGCCTACTGTGCGGTGGCCACCGGCAAACCCCAGGGACTCGACCTCCAGGAGCCGGCCAGGCTGGCCGAGACCGTCGAGCGCATGGGCCTCCGGTACGCGGTCATCACCTCCGTCAATCGTGACGATCTGCCGGACGGGGGCGCCTTCATCTTCGCCCAGTGCGTCCTCCAGGTCCGCAAACGCGTCCACGGCTGTAAGATCGAGGTGCTGATCCCCGACTTCGAGGGCAACTGGGATGCGCTCGAGACCGTCATGTCCGTCAGGCCGGACACTCTGAACCACAACATCGAGACGGTGCGGAGGGTGTTCCACCGGGTCAGGCCCAGGAGTGACTACGACCAGTCGTTGGAGCTCCTGTCACGCGCCAGGTCGTTGGACCCGGCCGGGGTCACCAAGTCGGGCATGATGGTCGGCCTGGGCGAGACCTGGGACGAGATCATAGAGACGATGCGCGACCTGCGGTCGGTCGACTGCGACCTGCTGACGATCGGGCAGTACCTGCGCCCCTCTGAGAAGCACGTGGCGCTGGCCAGGTGGTACACGCCAGAGGAGTTCGACGATCTGAAGCGCGAGGCAGAGTCGATGGGGTTCCGGCACGTCGCCTCGGGCCCGCTGGTCCGCAGCTCATACCACGCCGACGAGCAGCACGCCACCGCCACCACCGTCGCGGTCTGAGGCCCTTGATCCGGAAAGGTCAGAGGATAGGCCCGCGCCCAGTTCACTGCGCGGACCTGGCAAATCGCTACGGGCGGAAGCCCTTGAGGACGCGGGTCGCGGCCGCGTAGTCGCGGCGTCCGGCCCGCAGTATGGGCGGCACCAGGTAGATGGACCTGAACCCGGCGTCCACGAACGTGCCAAGGACCTCGAGGGCGACGTCTGCGGCGTCCCTGCCCTTCTCCAGGTCGGCGGTGATCCACTCGGGGACGTCTCCGAACACCATGCCGTCGGTGGTCACGACCTGGACGCCGCAGAAAACGGGCGAGGTCAGCTCCTCGCCGTAGGTATCCGCGTAGCCGTCCAGGAAGCGCCGCACCAGCGCCGGGTCGAACACCGCCTGCATGAGGAAGTACCGGACGCCGGCCTCCACCTTGCGGTGGGTTAGCTTCGTCTGCGCTTCCAGCCCTAGCCCCAGGTCGATGGTGGCTCCCACACAGAGCTCCGTCGGCGAGCGCAGCTTGCCACCCTTGAAGTCCAGTCCCTCGTTCATCGACGCCACCGCCCGGACCAGCTCCGTCGGCCGGAAGTCGTCCACCGACTTGACCATGGACAACTCGCGCTCACTGAAGCGGTCGCCCTTCACGACGACGAGGTTCTCTAGGCCCAGGAGGCCGGCGCCGAGGATCATGCTCTCGGCCGCCACCTTGTTCATGTCCCGTGTCGCGACCGTGAAAAGCACGTCGCGGTCCGTGTTCTGCTTGATCCAATAGGCGACGATCACCGAGTTCACCCTGACCGACTTGCCCGGATTGTACGCGACGGAAATGAAGTCGGCCGGCAGGCCTCGCGCCGGGTCCAAAAGAGCGGGGTCCGGCCCGCGCGGAGGGGTGAAGTCGCAGACGAACAGGACCTCGCTCGGGTCCCGGTCTCGCCGCTCGACGATGGTAGCCATCAGGCGCAACTCTAAGGGCTGGCGGGCAACAGATACGCTCCCGCACAGCGTGGATGAGGGAGCATTATAAAGCGAAAGCGCCGACGCCGGCCGCCCGTCGTCAATGGAAGCTGTTCCATGGGGTCGGGGGGAGGCTCGGCCCCATGGACAGCGGAGTCAGAGTCGGTTGGATTCTACCGCCAGCCCAGCATGCCGCGTTTGGTCGGCACCAGGGACACCCTGTGGCCGTCGGTGCACTTGTAGCGCTGCTCGCGGGCCTCCGGCCTCTTGCCGGACAGAGAGGACTGCTCCATTACGTTGTCGCAGAACGGGCAGTTCACCGCATAGACCACCCGGTTGCGGACCCGGACGACCCTCGCGTACGCCAGAATCTCGGTAAGTCTGGTGAAGTCGCCGCAATAGCGCAGCACGTACCTGGTGGCCGTGCTGATGATGCTGGTGCCGTTGGGGTTGACCCTGGTGTCGGTGTAAGAGTAGTCGGCCCAGCCGCAGCGTAGGCACTCGGGCTCGTCGTAGCCCATCACCAGCCGCGTCCCGCATCGCGCACAATCCGTGCGCGGCCTGGATGGAGCCGGTGCGGGCTCAACCGTAGAGACAACCGGGGCGACTAAACTGGGCAACTCCTGCGCGGCGACAGATAGGTCGGGGCTGGCGGCTGCGATCACCATGACGATTCTCCTTGGACAAGGGCGGTCCCACCGGGTAAGAGATAGCGTGGGGCATCAGCGGGTCCCGTGGACCGGTCCTGACGAAGCATCGCCGGGACGAGGGCATTCGCCTTCGTCCGCAGACGTGTGTGGTGGCCGATATACTGCGTGCGCACCCCGGATGCCTCTCAAACACTAAGCCGATCAAACCCCAAAGCGACTATATTATACTTATATAAGAATATAGTTAGTCAAGTACCTATTTAATCACTTATACTAGTGATTGTTTTCACATTCGGGCACTGGTGCCTATTAGTACAAGTTGCGCGCGCTCCGGCGGGCGGCGCGGCATGCGGCCCGCGACACTCCCAATTCGTGGCAAGAACTCTTGGCAAAATCGAATCGCGATGTTAGGCTTTCGCACCAACTGGCAGGAGGTAACTTTGGCCGTCAAGATGGCCGTCTGCGTAAAGCAGGTACTTGACCCCGAGATCCCGGCTTCAGCTTTCCGGGTAAACCCCGAGACCAATCGCCCCTCCGACGCCCCGGGGATTCCGCCAGTCATCAACGGCTTTGATGAGAACGCGGTCGAGGCGGCGCTGCGCATCAAGGACGCCGAGGGAGGCAGTATCACCGTGCTGTCCGTCGGCGGTGCGTTCGAGAGCGACGTGATGAAGAAGCCGCTCTCCATGGGCGCCGACGAGCTCGTCCTCGTGCAGGACGAAACGGTCGCGGACCTCGACTCCTTTGGCACCGCCTACGTGCTCTCCCGGGCCATCTCGAAGCTGGGCGGCGTCGAGCTGGTCCTCTGCGGACGCCAGGCTTCGGACTGGGACAATGCGCAGGTCCCGCTGGGCCTGGCCGAGATGCTGGAGCTGCCTTGCATCACAATCGCCCAGAAGATCGAGGTCGTCGACGACGGCGTAGTCGTCCATCGGGCACTGTCTGACGGCTACGAAGTGGTCGAGGCCGGCCTCCCGGCCCTGGTCACCGTGAGCAACGAGCTGGGCGAGCCGAGATATGCCACCCTGCGCGGCATCATGACCGCCGGCCGGAATACCCCCACTGTATGGTCCGCCGGCGACCTGGAGCTCGAGCCCGACAACCTGAGGCCCAGGGTGCGGGTGACCGGCCTGGAGGTCCCAACGGTCAACCGTGAGTGCCAGTTCATAGAGGGCGAAGACGACGCAGCCTCGGGCCGGTTGCTCGCCCTGAAGCTGCGTGAAGAGGGGCTGATATGACGGGGTCTGGGGTTTGGGATCCAGGGTCCGGGGCTAATAGCTGTATCGGCGGGGCCGTGGAATGGTAGACGTTATCGTGCTGGGGGAAACTGCGGGTGACGGGCTCGATTCCGTCACCGGCGAGCTGCTGGGCGCGGCCAGAGAGCTTGGAGGCGAGGTCGGCGTGGCGCTGATTGGCGCCTCGCGGTCAGGTGCGGGTGCCCAGGCCATCGCTCTGGGCGCAGACCGCGTATACCTGGTCACCGACCCGCTACTGGACGGAGTCCCGGCAGACGCCGTCGTCGCCGCATTCGAGCACCTGTGCAGACAGGAGTCGCCCTCGGTGGTACTGGTGGGAGTGACGCCGACCGGCCGCGACGTGGGGCCGCGAGTCGCCTTCAGGCTCGGCGTCGGGGCAGCACAGGACTGCATCGCCGTGGCGCGCGACGAGGACACCGACCGCATTGTGGCGCGCAGGCCTGTCTACGGCGGCAACGCGGTTGCGACCGTCACCTTCGCGAAGGCTGAACCGCAGGTGGTGATGCTCAGGGCTGCCGCATACGAAGCCCTGGAAGCCGACCCGGACCGGACCGGCGAGACCGTCGAGGTGCGCCCGGGGTTGGTCCCGGGCGTGATCAGGACGAGGCACGTCGAGACCGTGGTGGCCGAGACCGAGGGCCTCCGGCTCGAGGACGCGTCCGTCGTCGTCTCCGGGGGCCGCGGCCTCGGAGGCCCGGAGCCCTTCGAGCAGCTACGTGAGTTGGCTGCGATCCTGGGCGGCGCCGTCGGGGCATCAAGGGCCGCGTGCGACGCGGGTTGGATCGACCATGGCTATCAGGTCGGGCTCACGGGCAGAACGGTCACGCCCGATCTCTACATCGCGATCGGGGTGTCGGGAGCGAGCCAGCACATGGCAGGCTGCTCGGGCGCCCGGCGCATCGTGTCCATCAACCGCGATCCCGAGGCCAACATCTTCAAGGAGTCGGCGTACGGCGTGGTCGGTGACTGGAAAGCCGTGCTGACCTCGTTCATCGAGGCCGCCAGAGAGCTGACCGGCGACTGACGCCCGAAGGATCTAGTCCGACTGAAGTAATGCTGGATTGACACAGCGCGGAAGAGGAAACAGACCCACACCTGAGTCGCCCGAGTACTCCCTGCTTCCGGAGCAGTACGGCCACGTAATGGCCAAGACCGGCGGGCTCGAAGCAGAGGTCGAGCAGCTTGCGGGCCGGCTCGCCGACGCCGGTACCCAGCCCTCATCAGCGGAGCTTGCAGCGGTGAAAGGCCGGGACCACGGAGAGCCGGACGCCTCGGCCAGCGAGATCGGGCAGCTCAGGCTGCAGCTAACCAGCGTGGCAAGCCAACTGGCGCAGACCGAGAATGAGCTCAGGGAAGTCCTGGGAAACCGGCCGCGACGCCGGAAACCAAGACAGGACCACATATCCTGGTGGAGGAAAACCACGCGCCGACTGGTGCTCCGTCGCTCCAAGCGCTGACCCGCCGCCGCGGGACCGGTTCCGCCTAGTTCAGGCCGAGCTGGTAGTGCTTGCCCTCGGTGCGCATCGCCGGCGCGACTATCACCTCGGCGGCGTGCATCTCGCGAATGGTCGTGGCGCCGACCATTCCCATGCACACCCGCAGCGCGCCCAGCATGTTCTGCGTCCCGTCCGTCTTGGACGTCGGGCCGAAGAGTATCTGCTCCAGGGTGCCGGATACACCCACGTCCAGTCTGGTCCCCCTGGGCAGCGCTGAGTGGTGGCTGGCCATGCCCCAGTTGTAGCCACGCCCCGGGGCCTCGCTGGCCTGGGCGAAGGGGGTTCCCAGCATCACGGCGTCTGCACCCGAGGCGAATGCCTTGCACAGGTCACCGCCGGTACGGATGCCGCCGTCGGTGATGATCGGCACGTAACGGCCGCTCCGCCTGTAATGCTCGTCCCGAGCCGCGGCGCAGTCGAGAGTTGACGTGACCTGTGGGACGCCCACGCCGGTCACTTCCCTCGTCGTGCAGATCGCGCCGGGTCCGACGCCGACCAGCACCGCGTGGATTCCGGTCTCCATCAACTCCAGCGCGGCGTCGTAGCCAACGCAGTTGCCGACGATGACCGGCACGTCTATCGTCTCCAGCAACTCGGGAAACACCAGCCCCCGGGCGCTCTTGGATACGTGTCGGGCCGTGGTTACCGTGGACTGGACCACCAGGACGTCGGCGCCTGCCTTGACCGCCGCGGGCGCCAACCGCTTGGTGCTTGCAGGGGTAACGGAAACGGCGCACCTGGCGCCGCCCGACTTCATCTCTTCTATTCGCGCGCCCATCAGGTCCTCCCTGACTGGGGAGGCGTAGACTCGCTGGAGGGTCTCTATGACCTCGTCACGGGGCGCCTCGATGATCTCGTTCATCGCTTCCTCGGGATCCTCATACCGGGTCTGGATCCCTTCGAGGTTCATGACCGCCACGCCTCCCAGGCGGTCCATCTCCTTGGCGAAGGATGGGGACACGACTGCGTCGACGGCGGAAGCAAGGACGGGGGCCGTCAGGTCAATACCATCGACCGAAAAGTCGATGCTGGTCTGGTCAGGATTGACGGTGAACTCGCCGGGGGCGATGGCGACGTCGTCGAATCCGTACGCCCTACGCAGCTCCGGTACGTGGGCTGTCCCCATCTAACACCCCCGCGACATATTCCGAGAAGTATAGTAGTCGCGTCGGCCCCGAGTCAAGGGAAATCGGCCCTGGTCCGACCATCCGTTTTCGACCCCTAGCGGCCCCAGGTTAGGCCCGTCGATCTCGCCCCAAGACGGGCCCGTCAGCCGTTCGCCCCGAGTAGCCCAATGCCGCATCGGGGCGTATCGAAGGGAGCACGTCTAGGGCCTGCCATCAGGTTGGCACGGCCTTCACCGGCGACTATATTGCCGCCATCCCGAGCCGCCACATGCTTGGCCTATGAAGCTCGCATCGCAGGCCGTTTTCGTAGTAGCTATCGTAGCCGGCGGCCTCTTCTTCCTCGTCCGCGCCTCGATACCCTCGGGCGGCACCGAGATCATCCTCCCCACCCCTGCACCCGACGACGTGCAGGTGTACGTCACCGGGGCCGTGAGTGAGCCGGGAGTCTACACCATCGGCGCTGGTGCCCGTCTGCTCAACGCGATCGAGGCCGCGGGAGGCGCCGACGACGGGGTTTTGATCCAGGTGCTCGGCCCACCCACGACGTTGATCATGGGCTCCGATTCCGACGTCAACAACGCGTCGGTGGTGCTGCGGATCGTGTACGGCAGAGTGTCGTTCCTGCTGGCCGGGGTCAGCGGCTATCTGTAGACGACTACCTGCTCGGCATACTGCCGGAGCACACCCAGGTGGTTCTTCATCACCTCGTACGGCTCACGTGTCCCAATCGTCATCATGTCGCCCTACGGCCCCGGTCTAGGATGCCTTGAGCCACTGTCTGAGGCTCTGCGCTATCTTCCCCCCTCCCGCCTGTATGGACATCATCAGAAAGAGTGATTTCAGGGACGAGATGGGACTAGCCCGTTCCGGCCCGATGTCTAGCCCCATCGGACTAGATGCTGTACCGAAGAGCGTGGTACCGGTCGACGTCCACACGACGCTCACGGCCTTAAGACGGGGGCGGCCGCTCCGTAGCGCCGTGTTACCATTCGCCGCAAGACCGCAGAGCCGAGACGGCGGAACTTGCAACACGGTGCCCTGACAATGCTCGCAGCGTCCTCCGCAGCCCTGCTCGTCGCGTGCTCCGCGTGGGACGCGGCCGCGTCCACCGAGCTCAGCGCGACACCCACGGTGGCCGCGGCGCAGCCTCCACCGACTCCTACCGCCACCCGGACGCCGACGCCGACCGCCACGGCGGTCCCACGGGTCCAACTCCGGCCACGCGTGCCGATCCGCGACGTGCCGCTGACGCTGTTCAACGGCGAGACGCTGCGCCTCTCCGACCTGCGAGGCCAGGTGGTCGTGATGAACTTCTGGGCGTCCTGGTGCAGGCCCTGCATCACCGAGATGCCCGCCTTCGAGCGCGTATCGAACGACTACCGCGACCGCGGCGTGACCTTTCTGGGAATCGACTCCCAGGACGTCGAGCTGGCCGCCCGAGCCTTCGCCGAAAGGATCGGCGTGACCTATGCGCTCGCCTTGGACGAGAGCGGACGCCTCGCCGTGGAGTTCGGTTTGATGGAACCCGACGGCGTCTTCCCACTGCCGGCGACATTGTTTCTCGACCGGAACGGCAGGCCCCTGAGGAAGTTCGTCGGGGCCATGAGCGAACAGATGCTACGGGGTCTCCTCGAGATCATGCTGGACACCGGTTAGCTTTCAGACTACGGAGGACCTACCTATGCGGGCAAATGGCCGAAAGCCGGACGAGCTCAGGCCGGTCAAGATCACTACCGGCGCCCAGGAGTTCGCCGAGGGCTCGGTGATCATAGAGACCGGACGCACCCGTGTGCTCTGCTCGGTCAGCGTCGAGGACGGGGTGCCGCCGTTCCTCAGTGGTGCCGGACAGGGTTGGCTGACAGCCGAGTATTCGATGCTGCCTCGCTCCACGAACACTCGCACTCCAAGGGAGACCCGGGGCCGCGGCCGCACCCAGGAGATCCAGCGTTTGATCGGCCGGTCGCTGAGGGCGGCGGTGGACCTGAAACGGCTGGACGAACGCACCTTGACGGTCGACTGCGACGTGCTGCAGGCGGACGGCGGCACCCGCACCGCGGCCATCACTGGCGGCTACGTGGCGCTTCAGCTCGCGGTCACCACGCTGATGAAGCGGCGCGAGCTGCGGTCCAATCCAGTGCAGCGAGCGGTCGCAGCGACGAGCGTCGGCCTCGTGAGCGGCCGGGTCCTGCTGGACCTGGACTACGAAGAAGACTCCGGCGCCGGCGTCGACTTCAACCTCGTCATGACCGACGGGGGTGAGTTCATCGAGATGCAGGGCACGGCCGAGTCCGGCGCCTTCTCCAAGAGCGAGCTCGACAATATCATCGCCCTGGGCGAGCTGGGAATCTTCCGCCTGTTCGAAGCGCAGCAAGAGGCCATCAGCCGCGGTTGAGGCCTGTACTTAAGGCCTGACCCGCCCGGGCAGCCCCGAACGTCCGTGCACCGGCGGCGCGCTAGCTCCTCGTTACGTCCCGATGCCGCATCGGGGACTACTGGGGGTGAACGGGTGGTTTGCAGGCGAAGCGGAGACCCGCTCCGATTGCCCCGATCGCCCCTATTCCGAATCGGGGTGTATCGAGGGGCCCACCGCGGTAGCAGGTCAGCCGTGTCCTGAGCCTTCCCGACGGGAAGAGGAGGCTCTCCTCGGGGTGACACTGTCTTCATGCCCGTGACACTCTCACGGCGTGAATTTGAGTGGTAACGAGTCCCTTGCCCGGTTATCCCTTCTGGACCGGGTCGATGTTGGGCTCGCGCATAGGGTGCACCGTGTAGGTCATAGACGCCGGAGCGCCTCCGTCGACGTAGCCCGTCACCTCCATCCCGATCGGGCCCTCCAGGTAGCCGATCCGGCCGCCATCCAGCGTGAACGGCCTGTCGTGGCCCGGGTAGAAGACCTCGGCCGACGCGACCATCTTCTCGACGCTGTCTGCCGCGTCGCCCACGTCCCAGAACACGTTGTACGGCAGGCCGCGCCGGACCGTCCCGCCGTCGGGCAGCGCGTCGCCGGTGACCAGCACGTCCTTGCCGTCCACCGACACCACCACGCTGACATGACCCTTGGTGTGGCCCGGCGTGTCTATAACGGATACGCCCTCCGCGATACGGTCTCCCTCCGATATGGGCACGACCCTGAGCTTGGCGAGCATGTCCGAGAAGTAGGTCGCGATCTGATGGTCGCCCCGGCGGGGGTTCCTGGCGTAGTCGATCTCCTTAGGGTGCACCAGCACCCTGGCATCGGGGAAGAGGTCGGCGTTTTGACAGTGGTCCCAGTGCAGGTGGGTCAGTACAACGAGGTCGATGTCCTCGGGGGCAAGACCGCGTCCCTCCAGCGCCTTGTAGAGCATTGTGCGACGCGACGACGGGCCGGTGTCGATCAGGATTCGCTGCTCTCCCACCGTCAGCAGCGAGATCGTGGAGAAGCCGAAGGCGCCCTGGTCGGACACCAGCGAGAAGCCGTAGGTCAGGACGTCGATGTTAGTCATGGCCACCCCTTCAGACCGCCGGCAGCGGCGCGTCATCCCCTGTCTCGCCCTGCCACACGCGGATACGGGCCGCCATGTCGCGAACCCGGTCTCGCTGGGCAGGATCGTCGAACAGATTGTGTGTCTCGTGCGGGTCGCTCTGGAGGTCGAAGAGCTCGCACTGGTCGCCGGCGCAGAGGTTGAGCTTCCACCGGCCCAACACCACCGTACGCCAGGCCAGCGTGATCATGCGGTCAATGGCGGCCGTGCCAAGGTGCCGGTCGGGCATGGTCGGGTGGGTGCCGTTCCACTCGATGAAGACCTCGTTGTCCTCCAGCGGGTCATCGCCGGCAAGGGCGGGGACAAGGCTCTTGCCCTGAAGGTGCTCCGGCACGGGCTCGCCCAGCAGGTCAAGCAGCGTCGGTACCAGGTCGATGTGGCCGGCGCTTCCGGCGATGTCGGTCTGCTCGCGGGCCAGCCAGGGCACGCGCATCAGCAGCGGCACCCTGGACGACTCCTCGTACATTGACCGCTTCTCCAGCATGCCGTGATCGCCGAGCATGTCGCCGTGATCGCTGGTGAAGACCACCACCGTGTCGTCGGCCAGTCCGGCGTCGTCAATGGCGGACGTGATCTTGCCGACCATGCCGTCCACCAGGTTGATGTTCGCGAAGTAGTGGGCGCGGAGGCGCCGCCATCCCTCCTCGGTGCTGACGTCCTCCTCCACGGCGACATACTCGCGCATGTACTCGTCTGCGGTCTGGTCGCCTCCCTCAAGCAGGTACTGCAGGAAGTAGTCGGCCCTCAGACGATTGAGCAGCGACGCACCCTCGGGCCTCTTCAGGAACGCCGGGCCGACCGGCAGCTCAGCGGGGTCGTAGGCGTCCATCAGCGGCCCGAAGTAGGGCGAGTGAGGCTCGAAGGTGTTGACGTAGAGGATGAAGGGCCGGTCGACGTTCTCCCTGATGAAGGCCGCGGCCTGGTCTCCCAAGTACGACGCCATCTGAAACTCTTCTGGCAGCTTGCCACGGGCGTCGCCTGAGAAGACCGTAACGCCCGCCACCTCTTTGTCCGGATTGAAATCGTTGGCTGTCAGGTGCCGGTGGTAGTCCGTCAGGCGGTCCAGCGCCTGACGGCTGGAGTAGCTCTCGCGATGGGAGTCCTCTGTGCTGACCCAGACGTCGAAACCGTGCTGCGGCAGCACGTCGTTCCCCAGATGCCACTTTCCCATGTAGCCACGCAGGTAGTCCGGGGAGACCATCTCGGCGATGGTCTTGACGTCGGCAGGCAGGTGCATCTTGTTTACGATCGGCCCGGCGGAGTGCGGGTACAGCCCCGTCATGATCGAAGCCCGGGCCGGGGTGCAGACCGGCTGGGTGACATAGGCGTGCTCGAACACGAAGCCCTGAGATGCCAGTGTGTTCAGGTTGGGCGTCTGGATCCAGTCGTTGCCGTAGCAGGCCAGCGTGTCATAGCGCTGCTGGTCGCTCATGATGAACACGAGGTTGGACCTTCTCGTCATGAGACTCACTCTTCTTTAAGCCGACGCCTGCCCCGGCATGTTCGGCCCGGAGGCCGGATTCATAGCCCGGCAAGGCCGGAGCTTGTCAAGGCCTGTTGAGGGCCCTCTTTGGCCCACAGTTCGGGCCTTTGGCCCCGGAGTCTAGTGAGGGTAGAAGGCGGGCTCGTCGACGTCGGAGAGCTGCACCTTGGAGACGGTCCGGATGTCGCGGGCCACGTCGTCGAACACATGGCTGAGCTGGCCGGCCCGCTCGGGGCCCCACAGCTCGGCCGCCCTGCGCCGCAGGGACACGACGATCTCCTCCGCCGGCGCCTCCAGCGCGTCCGTGGCTGGCTGCTCGTCTGTCATTCTCTGACTGCCCTCATAGCCTGCCTTACCGGCGGCCCGTCGGTGAGGTTACTGGTGTCGCTTTCCAGCTGTCAAGACCGGCCACGCGTCGCAGACCCAGCGCGCCAGGCTGTATCATGGTGGCGTGACTACCCTGACTTTCATGCACCACTCGCCTGGCGCTGCTCGGCTATGCCCGGCAAGATGATCCTGGTAACCGGCGCTACCGGCTATATCGGGCGGCGCGTCGTCGCGGCCCTGGCCGCCTCTGCCCACCCGGTGCGCGCCCTGGTACACACCCACGCGATGGAGGGAGTCCTCCCCGACGGCGTCGAGACCGTGCAAGGCGACGTCCTCGACTCGGAGTCGCTGGCCCTTGCCTGCGGGGGAACCGGCACCGTAATACACCTGGTTGCCGTGGTGCGCGAGAGCGGGCGCAATACGTTCCGGCGGGTGAACTTCGCGGGCACCAGGAACCTGCTGCGGGCGGCGTCGGATGCCGGAGTCGAGCGCTTCGTGTACGCGAGCACCATCGGAGCGAGCTCCGACCCTGCCGTTCCGTACCTCAGCTCGCGCTGGATGGCTGAGCGGGAGACCACCGATAGCGGCATCCCCTACACTATCGTGCGCTTCTCGGTGGGCTTCGGCGAGGGCGACGAGTTCTTCACGGTGCTCGCGGCACAGGCCAAGCTCTTCCCCCTGGTACCGGTGGCGGGGAAGGGCGCCAACCGTTTCCAGCCCATCGCGGCCGACGATGCCGCCAGATGCCTGGTCGAAGCGCTACAAAGGGACGATACGATCGGGCGCACCATCGAGGCGGGCGGGCCGTCGCAGTACACCTACGACGAGCTGATGGACCTGGTCGCCGAAACGCTGGGCGTCCGGATCGCCAAGGCGCACATACCGTTGTGGCTTATGCGACCGGCCGCCGCGGTGATCCAGGCTCTGGCCCCCAGGCCGCCGGTAACGACGGAGCAACTCAAGATGATCGCGTTGGACAACGTCACGGAGCTGAGCTCCGTCAAGGAGAGCTTCGGCTTCACACCCCGTCCACTGTCCGGCAATCTGGACTACCTGCGAGAAATCGGCCTGCGCGACGCCCTGCGGATCAACCTCGGGTTCATGCCGGCCCATCTCCGGGACCACTAGCGATGACCCAATGCCTCCCGTGTGACCGATGAATGAAACCACAGGCGCCGGGGTTTCCGAGACCGCGACGTCGTCCGGCTACGATTACGACGAGGCACTGGCGCAGGCGTCCAGCCTGGTCGACTTCGAGCGCTCCACCCGCACGCCGGGCCACTCCGAGTTCCACCTCCAACGCATGGGCCTCCTCATGCGGCGTCTGGGCGACCCGCACATCGGTGTCCCGACAGTCCACATAGCCGGCACCAACGGAAAGGGCAGCACCGCCGCGCTGGTCGCCTCGGCGCTGACGGCGGCCGGCCACACTACCGGCCTGTACACGTCGCCGAGCCTGCACAACCCGACAGAGCGGATTCGCGTCGGGCTGACGCCGGTGTCGCGGGAGACCTTCGCGGCACTGGTCTCCGACGCCTGGTCCGCGGTCGAGTGGGTCGGCGACAGCGGCGGCTACGGAGGCGTCTCCTACTTCGAGTTGCTGACCGCGATAGCCTTCCTACACTTCAAACGCATCGGCGCCGCGTTCCAGGTCATCGAGGTCGGCCTCGGCGGCCGTCTCGACGCCACC
The DNA here is from genome assembly GCA_964513735.1 of uncultured Dehalococcoidia bacterium. GTDB lineage: Bacteria > Chloroflexota > Dehalococcoidia > Lucifugimonadales > CAZENU01 > CAZENU01. The sequence continues at coordinate 13,936 of CAZENU010000004.1, read as the reverse complement.
AACGTCGTAGAGCCCGCGGTCTGCGCCATCACCTCGATCAGCCTAGACCACACCCGCACGCTGGGTGACACCCTCACCCGGGTCGCGGGCGAGAAGGCCGGCATAATCAAGGCCGGAGTCCCGGTCGTCGTCGCGCCTCAGACGGAAGAGAGCATGGCCATGCTCACCGCAGTTGCGCGAGATAAGGACGCGCCACTCACTCGTGTAGACCGCTCCATGTCTTGGCGGCAAGTGGCGGCTGGTCCCGAGAGTCAGTCATTCGAGCTGAAGGGGACCCGTGGGAGCTACCGTCTGTCGATGCCCTTGATCGGCGACCACCAGCTCGAGAACGCGGCGACCGCCGTCGCCGCCGTTGAGACGCTGGTCGGCCAAGGGTACGACATTCCCGACGCCGCCATTGCAGACGGCTTCGAACGGGTCGCGTGGCCCGGCAGACTCCAGGCGCTTTCCTGCGATGGTAAACTTGTCGTGGTGGATGGGGCCCATAATCCCGACGCCATGAAGCGGATCGTCGAAGCGCTTCAGACCCTGTTCATCCCGGACCGCGTCATCCTGGTTTTCGGCGCGCTCGGCGGCCACAGCGTGGCTGGCATGGCGTCCGAGGTCGCGGCCCTGTCACCGCAGGTCATAGCGGTGCTGTCCCGAGACCCGCGGGCTCTGCCCAGCGCCGTGGTCGCGGGAATCTGCCGCCAGGGCGGCCTGACGGTCGTCTCGGAATCCGACGACGTGGGACAGGCGACGCGACGGGCCGTGGAGATAGCACGGGACGGCGACATGGTGCTGGCCACGGGCTCGCTGTCTGTCGTCGCCGAGGTGATGGAAGAGGTAACCGGGGTGGTCCCTGAGCTTTACCCGGACATCAGCAGGCCGGCGAGCAAGACAGACTGAGGTAGCAATGGATGCTTCGAGAAGGAGGGTCGTGGTCACCGGGATGGGCGCGATGACGCCCCTTGGCCTCACGCCAGACGACTTCTGGCAGGCGCTGGTGCGCGGTGAGTCGGGAATCGGCCCCATCACTCTGTGCGACGCATCTACATATCCGTCGCGCATCGCCGGCGAGGTCACCGGCTTCGATCCCGACCAGTTCATGGACCCCAGGGAGGCCCGCCGCATGGCGCGGTTCTCCCAGCTTGCCGTAGCCGCGGCGGCCAACGCCATCGAGGACGCAGGCCTCGACCTGTCCCAGACGGACCGGGACCGCCTCGGCGTGGTCATGGGCAACGGCGTCGGCGGCTTCCCTACCACCGAGGAGAACGCCAGAAAGCTGGTCGACCGCGGCGGTATGAAGATGAGCCCGTTCTTCATACCCATGATTCTGCCCAACATGGCCGCCGCCAGCGTGAGCCGTCTGTTTGGAATCAAGGGCTACACCTCCACGATCATCACGGCATGCGCCGCCGGGACCCAGGGCATCGGGGAGGGCATGGAGGTCTTACGCCGAGGCGCCGCCGACGTGGTGCTGGCGGGAGGCTGCGAGGCGGGGATCTGCGAGCTGGGCCTGGGAGGCTTCAACATCATGAAGGCGCTCAGCAGGCAGAACGACGTGCCCGAGAAGGCCAGCCGGCCATTCGACGCCAAACGCGACGGCTTCGTACCCGCCGAGGGGTCAGCCTTGCTGGTGCTAGAGAGCCTCGAGCACGCAACCGACCGCGGTGCCAACATACTCGCTGAAGTCGTCGGTCAGGGCGTCTCGTCGGACGCCTTCCACGCGGTCCAGCCGGACGAGGACGGCAGCGGAGCAGCCAGGGCGATACGCTGGGCCCTGGAAGACGCCCGCCTGGGACCCGAGGATATCGACTACATCAACGCCCACGGCACCTCGACGCCCAAGAACGACGCCGCAGAGACCATGGCGATCAAGACCACGCTCGGCCGTCGGGCTTACGAGGTGCCGATCAGTTCCACCAAGTCGATGATCGGCCACGCGCTGGGAGGCGCGGGTGCAATCGAGGCCGTCGCTGCCATCAAGACCATCGCCGAAGGGCAGATTCACCCCACCGCCAACTACGAGTTCCCCGACCCCGAGTGTGACCTAGACTACGTGCCCAACGAGTCCCGCAAGCAGCGCGTCGACACGGTGCTGTCCAACAGCTTCGGGTTCGGCGGCCAGAACGCCTGCCTCGTCTTCAGACGTTTCGAGGAGTAGCCGCGATCACTCGGTGCTGCGTTGTGGGCTCCTCCAGCAACCGAGGTTGCCAAAGACAGTTTGCGGTTCTATAATGGCGCCAAAATAGGACTGGTGAGCTAGAATGACTGTCAGCCTGTCGATCAAGAACGTCCCCGACGACATGGTAGTGCGCCTCCGAGATCGGGCCAAGCGCAACCACAGGTCTATGCAGGGAGAGCTGATCACTATCCTGGAGGAGGCTGTCGGTCCCCAGCTGACCTTGCGAGAGGTAAGCGATCGAGTCAAGGCTCTAGGTTTGAAGACGGAAGGCGACTCGGTCCAGATGATCCGCGAGGATCGAGATTCCCGTTAGACGTGACTCACGCTGGCTTGTCATCTGTCGCAAGGCCGAAGGTTTGGCCTCTGGTCACGTTCGACCGTCGCTTGCGGGTTGCGGCAGACGAGTTGGGTATATTCAGTGCCGACGCATAGGCCAATCGACTCACACAACGCGCCGGAGGTGTACCGATGGTGATGGGCAAAGCGGCCGTATTCGTCGAGCCGTACCACTTCGAAATGGTCGAGCTGCCGCCGGTACCCGTCGAGACGGGCGGTATCCGCGTGAAGATCAGCTTCGGCGGTATCTGCGGCTCCGACCTCCACTTCTGGCGCGGCGAGCTCAAGCCCATCGCCGGCGGCAAGCCCGGCCCCATGATCCTGGGCCACGAGATGGCCGGCGTCGTCGACACGTTGGGGCCTGGCATCTCAACGGACTCCATTGGCAGGCCGCTGAAGGAAGGCGACCGGGTCGTGTTCGCCTACTTCTTCCCGTGCCGGCGCTGCTATAACTGCCTGCGGGGCGAGCTCAACCACTGCCCCGACCGGTTCCGGTTCCGCGCGTCCATCGAGGAGTTCCCCTACTGCAACGGCGGCTTCTCGGAGTACTACTACTTGTTCCCCGGGCATTTCGTCTTCAAAGTGCCCGACGAACTGCCTGACGAGGCGGTCACCGCAGTGAACTGCGCGGTGTCCCAGGTGATCTACGGGCTCCAGCAGGCGGGTCTACGCATGGGCGACAGCGTCGTCGTGCAGGGCGCCGGCGGGCTCGGCATCAATACCACGGCCGCGGCCAAGGAGATGGGCGCCGGACGCGTCATCGCCATCGACGGCGTACCGAGCAGGCTGGACATGGCACGGCAGTGCGGCGCCGACGAGACCGTTGACATCACCGAGTACACGACTCCAGAATCTCGCGTCGAGCGCGTCAAGGAACTGACTGAAGGACGCGGCGCCGACGTGGTGGTCGAGGTCGTCGGCTACCCCCAGGTGGTGCCCGAGGGCCTCGCGATGCTGCGAAGGGGAGGCACCTTCGTCGAGGTCGGCAACATCTGGCCCGACAGCAACGTCACCCTGGACATGTCAAAGATCCTCTGGGGCGTCACTCGGATCATCCCGGTCACGCACTACGACCCGTACATCCTGCCGGTCGCGCTGGACTTCCTCGTCCGCACCAAGGACAAGTACCCGCTGACTAGCGTGATGTCCCACAGCTTCCCGCTGGAGAAGATCGGAGAGGCCTTCGAGCAGGCCGAGTGGCTCGGCAAGGGCGAAGACGTCGCCATCACCAGAGCCTTCGTAACGCCGTAAACCGGCGGCAGCCCAACGACGAATAGCTGGTTTCGACCTCGGTGACGGCAAGCGGATCCTCAGTGTCTGCCGTGGCGGGCCAGCGCACGGCTATCTCGTCATCCACGTGAATAGCGGTCACCGGGCCCATCACTTTCTACGGGATTCCTGCCATCCAAACCATTACCCGGCTCAGGCGTCGGCTCCCGGCCTGCTACTCGGGGGATGTGTACTGGTTCCAGAAGTTAGCGTTGATGGCGGGCCTGCCGCGGAACCGCTCGATCCTTCCGGTCACGCACACCTCCTTACTCATGAACCAGTCGGCGATGTCGATGCTCCTGTCGACGACGTCCGGCCAGTCGCCTACCCGAGTGTAGAGGCTCTGGAAGTAGACGACCAGCTCTTGGTCGGGATCGGGTGGGCCGAAATCAATGAATACTTTCTTGCTCTCGTCCGCGTGCCGGACCGCGGTGACGGTCCCGCACACCGTGCGCATCTTGCCGATGTTGATCATCGCCAGCGACGTCTTGATCGCGGTCTTGGCCGCTTCCTCAGCGCCAGCGGTCTCCGATGAGATCGGACCCGCTGACGCGGGTCGGCGCGGCGCCGGGGGCGGCCGCACAGGCTGGGGCGGCTCGTCCTGGATACGCACGATCAGCTCTTCGATCAGCCGCAGGTCTGACTCCAGCCCTGCTATCCTCTTCAGGTCGCTCTCAGCCTCGACCTCGCGGCCCAGGTCAGCTAGGACCGAGGCACGACTCCGATACCCGAGGACCAGCACCGGTCCCAGCTCCAGGGCAGCCTCCAGGTCCGGCAGCGCCCGTATGTGGTTTCCCCGCTCGTAGGTGCTCAGGGCACCGCGGAACAGGAACCGGAACCTGGTGTCGCGCACGAGGGCGCTGTCGAAGCCCTCCAGAGCGCGCTCAGGGTCATCGAACTTCGAATAGGCGATGCCCTTGTTGATGTAGTACCTCGCGTTGTTGGTCGGCTTGAGAGCGATGGCGGACTCGAAGTCTTTGACCGCCTTCTTCGGCTCGCCCAGCTCGACATAGGCCAGGCCGCGCACGTTGTGGCTACTCGCGTCGTTCCGATCCATCCCGATTGCGCTGTCCAGGTCCCCCACGGCGTCGCGGAGCCGGCCTAGCTCGATGTATACCGCGGCTCGAAGCCTGAGCGACTCTGGGTCCCTGGGCGCCAGATCGACGGCCGATCCAAAGTCGGCGATCGCGCGCTCGAACTCACCGAGCGCGACGTAGGCCCTGCCACGGCCCTTGTGTGCTTCCGCGTCCTTCGCAAAGAGACGGATTGCCTCGTCGAAGTCGGGGACCGCTTCGGCGGTCTGACCGAGGGCGGCGCGAGTCAGAGCACGCCCGTAGTACGCCGCCGGGTCCCGCGGGTCCAGCCGGACCGCGTCGTCGAAGCTGGGGATGGCAAGCTCAGGCTGTCCCAACTCCAGGTAGGCCGTGCCCCTCGCACGGTAGGCTGGGCCCCTGCCAGGATCGAGCCGTATGGCGTGCTCGAAGTCGGCGATGGCCTCGCTCTTGCGGCCAAGGCCGACGTACGCCGTACCGCGCCGCTGATAGTAATCGGGATTGCCTGGGTCTCGCCAGATCGCCTCATCGTAGTCGCGAATCGCCGGAGACAGGACGCCTCTGAGCAGACGCAGGTCCGCCCGGGCCACATATGCCTGGATAAAATTCGGGCTGATGCGGACGGCGTTGCCGAAGTCGCTGTCGGCCCGCTGGCACGCCGGGCCAGGCCGGCACTCCTGGGCCCCCCTCAGTCCACTGGGTACCAGTCCGATCTGGAGGTAGGCCTTGCCGCGCAGGTAAAAGGCATCAGCGTTGTCGGAGTCGATATCGATGGATTCGGTCAGCGCGTCGATGGCCGCCTCACCATCCCCAAGGGCGGACTGGGCGCGCCCGAGGTGGAAGTAGGTCGAGGCGACCTCGGCTTCGGTGAGCTTCAGCGCGAAGGCCCGTTCAAGGTCCTTGACCGCCTCCTCCGTTTGCCCCAGGTCCAGGCGGGCCGAGGCGATGTTGATGTAGGCGGTGGCCAGGCCCGGCTTCAGCCGGACCGCCTCGACAAAGTCCCCGAGAGCGCTCTCGACGTTGCCCAGTGCGCGATAGGCGGCGCCTCGGTTGTTGTAGGCCTCGGCGAAATCGCTCTTGAGCCGGATGGCCTCGCCGTACTCGGCCACCGCCTGCTCCCACAGCCCCTGGGCCGCCAGCGCAGCCCCGGCGTCGTTGCGATCACCAGCCCCACCCAGGCCTGAGCAGGCGGCCGTGGCCAGCAGGGCCAGCACCAACAGGGACGCCAGAGGCATCCCGCTTCCCACCTGCCTGCCTCGTTTATAAAGGAACATTGCGCATGCGCACCGCGAGATAGAGCGAAGGGGCATCAGCGACCGCCCCGAAGGCTCATTCCCACACCGCCAGCAGGATCCCGATGATCGCGAAGCCGACGACCGAGTATCCGAGATTGCTCAGGTACAGTGTGAGCGGCCTGCCCTCGAAGGAGTAGTTGCACGCCTGTTGTCGCTGCCACCAGGCCAACGCCCGTCATGAGGCCCAGGATCAGCCCGTCCAACGCCTCGTCGATGCCGATGTTCTGAATCAAGAGAGCGAGCATAAATACGAGCACGATCGAGACCGCCAGGCTGATGGCGCAGCCTCGGTACGCCTGGCTCTTGTGCTCATCGATGTACTCCTTAGTGATACCGGTGGCCGCCATCCACGACTTGCCGAGCAGGAAAGGCGATCACCAGAGCGCGCCCAGCGCCATGTTGATTATTATGCCCGCCAGATAGTTCAGGTCGCCGAAGTCGAACTCCATCGCGCCCTCCTGCTGGTCAAACGGCCTGTGTGCTCGACAGGGCCTACGCGACCATTGTAAGCGATTTGTCGAGCCGCTCCGGTCCGAGCTGTACGAGTCGGATCTGGTGATGTACGACCACCAGACAGGCTCCTACTGGTTCCAGATGCTGGGCAAGGCGATCATCGGGCCGCTCACCGGGCGTCGTCTCACCATGATCCCATCGATGACCATAACCTGGGGCGACTGGAAGCGGCTTCATCCCGATACGCTGATCCTGCGCCGTGACCAGGGCATCTTCAGCCCGTCTTGGTGAGCGCCTACGACCGAGACTCATTCGCCGGCCTTGGCAACCGGCTGGACCGGGGAGGGTTCGCGTGGCCCGTCAGCCGCGAGAGGCTGGACGACCAGCTGAAGCACGGCACCATGGTCTTGGCAGTGGAGGTCAACGGCGCCCACAAGGCCTACGACCTGTCGGGCGGCTCGAACTGGGTCGCCAACGACGTGGTCGGGGGCGAGAGAGTCGTGGTGGTGGGCCGGCGCGACGGAGACGTGGCCGCGGCGTTCCTGAGCAAGGGTCAGGGGCGGGCGCTCACATTCAGGCTGACTGACGAGTCGCTGGAAGACACCGAGACGGGCAACCGGTGGGACGACTCAGGGCTAACCGTGTCAGGGCCACTGGCCGGGACCCGGCTCGAGGCGGTGTCCTCGCGCACCAGCTTCTGATTCTCGGTGGCCGAGGCGCTTCCGGGCATCGCACTTTACAGGCCGCAGTAGGACCGACGGCCTCACCCGCAGCCCCGGCGCCGCGCGGGTTTCAGGACAGGTTTTCGGCTGGTCCTGGACCGCAGATACGCCCCTCGCTCCCGGCCTTCACTGTGCCCTGTAGCCCCGCCTCCCCGGGGTGGCAATTTCCAAGCCCTCGAAGCTTCCGATGTAGAGTGTGCAGTCGGCGATGGCTATAATTGGCCTCTGCGCTAGTGATCCAGACCCGGACGGAGGCGGTCGTGGCCGAGCTACACTCGAAGGTCCTGGACTATGCAGAGGAGCTGACGGCGGTGCCGAGGGCGCACCTACCGCTGGAGCTCAGGCAGGACGACGACGGCCTAAAGTTGCTGCACCAGGGGCGGCCGCTGGTGGAGTGCTACTTGACGCGTGAGGGCATGGCGGCCGGCGGCTACACGGCCAAGGCGCTGGGCGCCCGGGTGCCTCCCGTCGGCGAGTCCGTCGCGGTGAGGGTCTCGACCGGGGTGCTGTTCCGCGCCATCTCCATCGCGTCCCTTGACTTCAGCGTCGAGGAGTCGTACGTGCTGCTGGACCGCCTTCTGGAGGAGGCGGAGATGCAGCGAGGCGGCTCCAGCGATGCGTGAGGGGAAGGGGTATGGGGTACAGGGTTAGGGGTTAGGGCCTAGGGGCTGGGGCTAGGGCTGTGGATCACGGGTTAATAGACCGTTGGGGTGGGTTGCCGATATAATCAATCGGGCTAGTTAAGCGCCCGGTCAACTCCTATGGCTATAAACTACGCCTCCCTTGAGCCCGGCCAGACCATCTCCGACCGCTCCTACACGCTGGACGATGCGGCCGTGGCACTGTACGTCGAGGCGGTGGGAGACGAGGCGGGGTTGTACGACGCCGGTGTCGGCCTGACCCCGCCGATGGCGGTGGCGGCGCTGGGGCTCAGAGGGATCGTCGAGGACCTTCAAATACCCGGCGGCACGCTGCACACCAGCCAGGAGCTGGAGTTCCTGGCCCCCGTCAAGGTGGGAGCGAAGCTGCGATGCGAGGCGGACGTGCTGCAGAACTCGGTGCGCGGCGATCGTCGGTTCCTGGTGATCGGCCTGACGATCAACGACGGCGAGGGCAGGCAGGTCCTGGCGGGCAAGAGCACGCTGGTGCTGCCGACGTGAGCCGGCGCGCATCGTTTCAGGAGGGTGACCTGCTGCCCACGGTCGAGCGGCTGGTGGACCAGGCGCGGATTGAGCTGTACGCGGAGGCGTCCGGCGACTTCAACCCAATACACGTCGACCGGGAGTACGCGGCCGGGACCCGGTTCGGGAGCACCATCGCCCACGGGATGATGGTGGCCGCCACGGCCTCCGAGACTATGGCGCTGGCCTTCGATCGGCGCTGGGCGGACGGAGGGCGACTGAAACTGAGGTTCAAGGCGCCGGTGTATCCAGGCGACACGGTGACGGCCTTTGGCCAGGTCAAGCGGGTCACCGACGTGGACGGAGTGCGCGAGGTCGTCTGCTCGGTGGGCGTCCGCAGGCAGACCGGCGAGTTGGCTATCGTCGGCGAGGCGACTGTGAGGCTGGCGCAGTGAAGACGGCGTAGGCCGGTAACCGATTGAGGGGTGAGTGGAACGTTGATTGAATCAAACAAGGTCAGGACCGCGTTGGTGACCGGCGCGTCCAAGGGGATCGGCCGCGGCATCGCGCTGCGGCTGGCCGAGACGGGCATAAACGTGGCCATCAACTACAACAGCTCCGCCGGGGCCGCGTCGGAGGTCAAGAGCGTGGTGAAGAACGCCGGCGTCGAGGCGCTCACCGTACAAGCCGACGTCTCGGACCTCGGCCAGGTCAAGGCGATGGTCGATCGCGTTCAGAAAGAGTGGGGCCACATCGACATCCTGGTAAACAACGCCGGTATCATCGATGACGGGCTGCTGGTGCGTATGTCCGACGAGGCCTGGGAGCGAGTGATCGCCACTAATCTGAACGGCACCTTCTACTGCACGCGGGCGGCGCTCAGGACCATGTTGCGGCGGCGATGGGGCAGGATCATCAACATCGGCTCGGTGGTGGGCCTGCGAGGCAACCCCGGTCAGACCAACTACACCGCGTCGAAGGCGGGCATCATCGGCTTCACCAAGGCGATGGCCAAAGAGGTGGCGACGCGCAACATCACGGTCAACACCGTCGCGCCCGGCTACCTGGAGACCGAGACGACCGCGGTACTGACCGACGACCAAAAGGCCTACTGGCTGAGCGTGATCCCCCAGGGCCACTTCGGCGAGGTGGACGACATCGCTCACCTGGTGGCGTTCCTGGCCAGCGACAAGGCCAAGTACATCACCGGTCAGGTGATCAGCGTCGACGGCGGCATGGCCGTGTAGGCCCTAGGCGTCGACCCGGCCAGGTTATCGAAAAGACACCACCGGAGATTTGGCTGTCACCCTGAGCTATGCGAAGGGTCTGGGGAGGTTCGGGTTCCTCACGACCCGGTCGGCTGGAGTCATCGCGATGTGGGACAAGACCCCACCACAGATTCTTCGCTACGATCAGAATGACACGCAATGTTGGGGCACTCCTGGTGACCTACACGACTCCCGAGTGGGACTCTCGATATCCCGATCGCGACCGGCTGCGCCCGGAGGTCGAGTGCATGGCCGAGAGCGCAGAAGTCGCCCGGGGCTGGCTTGCCTCCAACGCCGAGTCTGCCTGGCCGGCGAGATAAGGAGGGTGCATGTCGTTCGAAGGTAAGGTCGCGCTGATCACGGGTGGCTCACGGGGCATCGGCAAGGCGGTGGCGCTGGAGTTCGCCCGCCGCGGCGCCGACATCGCTTTCAACTACCTGCGTGGCCACGAGAGGGCTGCCGAGACACAGCGCGAGATCGAGGTGCTGGGGGTACGATGCCTGCGGGTCCGTGCGCACCTGGGAGACGCCGAGAAGATCAAGGACCTCTTCGCCAAGGTGGCGAAAGCCTACCCGACGCTCGACATCCTGGTCAACAATGCCGCGTCGGGGGTGCAGCGCTCGGCCGCGGAGCTGGAAGAAAAGCACTGGGACTGGACGATGAACATCAACGCCCGTGCGCCGTGGCTCTGCTCCATCCAGGCTTCCAGGCTCATGACCAACGGCGGCAGCATCGTCAACATGACCAGCCTAGGGGCGCAGAAGGTGCTGCCCGACTATTTCTCAGTAGGGACCTCCAAGGCCGCGCTGGAGACGATCACCCGCTACCTGGCGGTGGAGCTGGCGCCCAAGGGCATATCGGTCAACGCGGTCTCCGGCGGGTTAGTCGACACGGACGCGCTCAGTAGCTTCCCGCAGGGCGACGACATGCGGAGCGCGGGCGGGCGGACGCTGCCTGGGCGGATGGTGACCGGCGAGGACATCGCCAGGGTGGTGGCGTTCCTGTGCAGCGACGAGGCCTCGATGATTCGCGGCCAGGTCCTGGTGGTGGACGGCGGAGCGACCCTCAGGGGGTGACGGCGGGCTCGACCAGCACGACTGAGAACGCCTCGCACTCGCCGGACAGGACGGCGCCTGCCTCCGCGTGCGCAAGCCTGACGTAGCCCAGCCCGACACCACCGCCGGTGCTCGACGATGTGGCCGCCGATGTGACCACACCGACCTGTTTGCCGTCCAGCGTCAGCTTCGCGCCGGCTTCTCGTCCGTGACCGCCTTCCCATCGCATGCCCATCAGCCGCTTCTGCACCTTGTCGTAGGTGTTGAGGCGGGCGACGACCTCCTGGCCGACGTAGCAGCCCTTAGTGAAGCTGATGACGTCGATCAGGCCGGCCTCTAGCGGGTTGAAGTCCTCGGCCAGCTCGTGGCCGAAGCCCGGCACGCCGCGCTCGATGCGCAACGCCTCGAAGGTCCCGAGAGCCACCTCGACAGGCGCCGTGGCATAGTCCGCGGCGAGCAGCGCGTCCATCGCCCGGCCGCGGCCGCCGGCGGGCAGGATGAGATCGTAGCCGGGCAGTCCGAGTGAGTCGGTGCGAACGACCAGAGCCTCGAAGCCACCGAGGGTGGCGGTCAGCGACTCGTACAGCGCCATCTCGGCGGCCGGCTGATCGGTCGCGGCCTCGACCAGCGACGGTGAACCAGGGCCGACAACGCCGATCATCGCCGTGTCGCCGGTGTCATCTTCGACGGCGACGTCCTCGACAATAGTGTAGAAGTCTATCCACTCGGCGACCTTGCCCTGGTTGCCAGCGCCGGTCAGCACCATCAGGTGGCCGTCTCGGCGGAGGACCAGTAGCAGGTCGACAATGCGGCCCTTGTTGGAGGTGAGCACGGTGGCGGCTCCGTCGCCGGCCCGCAGCTCGGTCAGGGCGTTGGTCGACAGGCGCTCCAGCAGGTCGACAGCATCTTCGCCGCTGACCCTGAGCCGCCCGACCTCGGAGCGATCGACCAGAGCGACGCCCTGAGTCAAGGCATCGTACTCCTCGACGCGACCCGAAGTCTCTAGGGCTTGCACTTCCGGCATTTCTAACCCTTGAAACACGATCGCCCCGAGCTATCGGGGCGAATCGGGAATACTTGTCATCCGACTGTCGTCCTGAGGAGGGAGGCGACGAAGAATTTCGGGTGGTCGTCTCGTTGCACGAACGGAAGACCCCACAACCCCAGATTCCCCAACCGAGCCCGGGACATGCTTCACTTTGTTCAGAATGACGGTTCGCGCGGCGCTACACCCCGAACGAGGTGCCGCAGCCGCAGGTGGTCTTGGCGTTGTTGAACACGAAGCCCTTGCCGTTGAGCCCTCCGGAGTACTCCAGAACCGTGCCCGCCAGGAAGACGTAGGACTTGCGGTCCACGTAGAGCTTCATGCCGTGGCCCTCCAGGATCTTGTCGTCCTCGTGGGGCTCGTCCACCAGGTCCAGGACGTAAGTCAGCCCCGAGCAGCCACCGCCCTTGACGCCAACCCTTATGTGGGCGTCGGGCTTGCCCGCCTGAGCGGCGAAGTCGCGGACGTGGTCGGCCGCCTCCTTGCTGATGGAGATGGTCATCGGTTGGGGTTTCTCTCTGGTGGTTGTCACAGTTGTCCTGTCTAACGATGATGTTCTCATTGTATCGACGGTCGGTTTCGCAGTCAACTTAGACCGAGGGTCGGTGAGGCTATTCCCCGAGTGAAACGACGGGTCTGGGGTGATGGGGTGGGCTTTCGCCTGGCGCCCATTTACCGGACCCCACCCCAGATTCCCCGAGAAGCTCGGGACAGGCTTCGCTGCGCTCAGAAAGACATTCCCTTGTTTCGGTGACGCATGACGGCAACGAGAGGGACAGTATCGGCCAGGTCGCGTCACCAAATAGAAGCCCCGCCTACGCAAAACTTCTAAGTGGGCACGAGCTTATTCAGCCCGTGGCTACAGCACGCTTTGCCCAAGAACCATGGAGTGAGGGCAGAAGCCATCGAGAATCCGCAGTACACTTGAGAACAGGCTCTTACTCAGTCTCGATCCTTCTGACAAACTCCTCCCAAGAAAAGCTGTGATGAGCATACTGCTTGTGTCTAGACCGCCAATCCACACCGCCTTTGCTGATGTACAGGTCGCCGAGCGTTCTATTGTCCTGAAACACCTTGAAGATGATGTCGCGATTCATGATGGAGTCTTCGTTGGCACTGAACGTAACCTTATGCTTTGCCATCAGCGTTCGCTTTTCAGTCTTCTAGGGTGCCATTTCCATTGCTGTTTCAGGCGTCTGACCAACCGTCAAGTGACAGAGCCTGCCGAACTGCCGCTTCAACGGTACCTCCAAAGTGAGCCTCTGTTATCACCAACCGACTCAGCGACGGCCCAGGACTGCCGGCTTGAGAGCAGGAATCTAGTATTCGCACGAACGCACGGAATGACTATCCGATGGCCTACGGGTGGTAGACGACCATCTTGAGCTCTGTCATCTCCTGGACGGCATACCTGGGGCCTTCCTTGCCCATGCCGCTCTCCTTGAGGCCACCGTAGGGCATCAGGTCGGCGCGGTACTGGGGACCGGCGTTGATCATGAGGTTGCCCGAGTCGACGCGGCGGGCGAACTTCATCGCCCAGTCGATGTTCTGGGTGAAGATGCCGGCGCTGAGGCCGTAGTTGCTGTCGTTGGCCATCTCGATGGCCTCGTCAATGTCGGTAAAGGGCGTCACGGCCACGGCTGGGCCGAAAAGCTCGTCGCAGGAGATTCGCATCTCCGGCTTGACGTCGGCCACCACCGTCGCCTGGTGGATTGCCCCTTCGTACTCGCCACCGACCACCGTCCGGGCGCCCTCTCGAACGGCCTCCGCAATCCACTCGTTGACACGGACGGCGTCCTGGGCCCTGACCATCGGCCCCATCTTGACGGCCTCTTCGAGCGGGTCGCCTGTGCTGATCTCCTGGACGCCCTCGATGAGCGCGTCCAGGAAGTCCGCGTAGACCTCCCGGTTGGTGATGATTCGCTGAGCGGATATGCAGACCTGGCCGGCGTTGGCGAAACCGCTGGCGATGGTCCCCTTGACCACCTTGTCCATGTCGGCGTCGGGCATGACGATCAGTGGCGAGTTGGAGCCCAGCTCCATCGTCACCTTCTTGAGCCCGGCAGTCTTGCATATGCGCTCGCCGATGTCGCGGCTACCGGTGAAGGTGACCTTCCTGACACGTTCGTCGGCGACCAGAGCGTCGCCGATCT
>CAZENU010000003.1:48785-117604 GCA_964513735.1 uncultured Dehalococcoidia bacterium | reverse complement strand
GGCTGATCACGCCGTCTCGCCTGTCGGGACAGAGCAGCTCCGGCGCGATGATGGCGGAGAACAGCACCAGTATTATCGAGATGCTCTGGTAGTAGTCGTCGTGGTCAAGGAGGTCACCCTCCAGGCCTATCAGCGACGCCGCGACCGCGGTGATCACCGCGGGGACGATGACGGCCAGGAACAGGAAGGCCGGTAGCACCTTGGGACCCCATCCTCGGCCGATGCCCAGCGCCGTCCGGACCCCGTTGGTCCAGATGGCGATACGGGGGCGCATGCGGCCCTCCCGGGGCCCCTCATAGCTCCGGTAGCCGAGGTCGAATACCTCGCCCTGAGGCTCGGTCACCCGGTGGTCTTCCTGAATATCTCGGCGAGCCCGTGGCGCCGGGGCGCGAGTCTTCGCAGACGGGCGTCGACTTCGACCACGGCGTCACGTATCGAGTCGAACTCCTCGTCGCCGGCCCTGTCCACGACGATCGAGACCCCTTCCACGGTCGCCTCCACTCCCCGGGCGGCCAGCGTGGCCACGAGCTCGTCGCGGCGATCGTCCACGTCGATGTACAGCGTATGCGTCTCGCCCGTGTACCGGGACAACGCCCCCTGCTCCATCACCCGCCCGGAGTCGAGGACGACGATGCTGTCGCAGATGGTCTCGACGTCGCTCATCAGGTGCGATGAGAGCACGATGCTGATCCCAAACTCGCGGCCGGTCCGCTCGATGAGGCGGAGCATGTCTTGCCTGCCTCCCGGGTCCAGCCCGGCGGTTGGCTCGTCGAGCAGGGCCACCACGGGATCGTGGACCAGCGCCTGCGCCAGCTTGACCCGCTGCTTCATGCCGGTCGAGTAGTCACCGATGGGCCGATAGCGTTCCTCGTCCAGGCCGACGTGGCGCATCGTGTCCGCGGCGCGGGTGCGGGCGTAGGCCGGCGGGATCCCGCTCACCTGCGCCATATGGGTGAGGAACTCGGAGGCGGTGATCGGGCCTGGCAGGCAGTCGTGTTCCGGCATGTAGCCGAGCCGAGCGCGCGATTCCACCGATTCGTAGGGCTTCTCGCCCATCAGTTCGGCCGAGCCGCTGGTCGGAGCCATGAGTCCGAGGAAGAGCTTGATGGCGGTGCTCTTGCCCGCGCCGTTGGGTCCGAGCAGGCCGGTAATGCCCTCGTCGATCTGGAAGTCTACCGAATCGAGGGCGACGATGGAGCCGTAGTGTTTGGAGAGAGCCTTCGCTTTGAGCAGCGGTGCCATTGGCGCAGGATACACAGTGTGACGGTCTACATACAGTGATCTGCGAGCGGCCCGTCGGGGAGGGGGGGGGCGCGCGAGCACAGACCCGCCGCCAATCAGCCCGGCGCATCGGTGAGATACTCGACAACCGGAGGCACGATGGTGTCGGGAAGACCCCACCCCAGGTCCTTCGTCGGGGCTCCTCAGGATGACAGAGGGGGCAGGTGCGGCGGTCCAGCGCGTCGGCCCCCGGGTGGAGCGATCGGGATCGGGCCGGCCGGTGCTAGGAGAGGTCTTTGAGGAGCATTGTCGCGACGCGCTTGCCGATGCGGACGCTGTAGTTGGTGCCCCGGTCTTCAGGGTAGATCTGCGTCGTGTTGGCAAGGTAGACGCCGGTCACGGGAGTCCGGTGATCGGGGATGCGCTGGGAGTAGTTCTTGCCGATGATCGGCTGCGCGGCGTCGACCCTGTGGTGGTAGCTCCCCTCTATCCATGATGGGTCGAAATCTGGGTTGACCTTCTTGAGGTGCCTTGAGTACTCGTCAAGAAGCTCCTTATGGCCCATCCGGTACATGGGGTGCCGGGTGCTGAGGTAGTTGGACAGGTAGACGATGTGCTTGCCGCCGTAGTGCTCTGGGCCGATCAAATTGGTCTGCTCGATGACCCCCACGAACGGAATAGAGCGGTCGGCCACGTTTAGCCAGTAGACGTGGGACAGCGGCCGGTCCAGGACCAGGATTACCAGTACCGCGGTCATGTACTGGACATTCGTCAGCTTGGCCATGTACTCTCCGGTCAGCGACGGCAGCAGCCTGGCGAATGAGTAGGACGGGACGGTGGCGACGACCGCGTCGAAGAGCTCGAAGGCCGTCGGGCCGAGCGGCGACTCCGGGGCGTCGTCTTCGCGGGCCACCGGGTCGGCCAGCGGCTGCGGCGACGTCCAGGTGGTCGGCGTATCCGCCACCCGGACGCCGGTGGCGCGGCCGTCCTCCACCACGATGTCGGTCACGGTCCGTGACAGATTGATCTCGCCGCCCAGCTCGACGATCTTCTCGCCGAGAGTGTCGAAGACCTCCCCGAAGCTGCCCTCGGGGTACACCAGCATCTCCCTGGCGAAGCCCTTGCCGCGGGAGGCAAACCTGGTGTGTATCTTCCCCCACGCCCAGGGCATGGCAACCTGGTCGTAGAAGTCCTCTCCGAACTTGCCCCGTAGCATCGGCCCCCAGAAGACCTCGTATGCCCGCCTGCCCGCCTTTCTCCTGAGCCATTCGTGGGCGGTGGTGCCTTCGAGGTGACGCCATTCCTTCATGCGGCGCAGCATTAGCGTGACGAGGCCGAGCCGGAGTCGGTCGACCAGCCCCAGCGGCATGAACTTCAGCAGGTCCATGGGTGTGACGAAGTTGTAGATCTTGCCGTCGTAGAGGGTGCCGACCTTGGACTCGATCGACCGGACACGGTCGCCGAGTCCGATCTCCTCTATCAGGGAGATGATGTCGGTGTCGCTGTTGAAGAGGTGGTGGTAGCCGCGCTCGAGCCGAGCGCCGGCTACCTCGAACGTCGACGCCTGCCCGCCCAGGAACGGAGCCCGCTCGTAGACCACGACGGCGGCGCCGCCCTTTGCGAGGTCGTAGGCCGCGGCGAGACCGGCGGCGCCTCCTCCGACTATGCATACCCTCACGGCCCGTCCTCGAGCCGCGCCGTGGGCTCGACGCCGAGAGGTGCGACGTTTCCACCGCCGGTGCCGTCCGACGGGGCCAAGCGGCCGGCCCTGGACAGACTGCGAAGGGAGATGCTCTGGGTCCACAGGAAGACCTGGCCCAGAACGATCATCGGCAACAAAAGCGTCGCGTGGACCACAGTCACGTAGGCCCCGGCGTCGGCCCTGTCCACGGAGGCCAGCGGAAGCAGCACGAGCGTCTCGCGGGCGATGAGCTCGAACAGGCCGATGCCGCCGGGCGCCGCGGGCACGGAGGCGCCGATGTTGGCGATGGCGGTCACCAGAATCACGGCGGCCGCCATCTCGGCCGTGCTGTCGAAGGCGAGGTCCAGATCGAAGGAGAACGCAATGATCAAGAAGAGCAGCGCCTCGAACAGCCATATGGGTACCGACAGAAGGAACAGCCCGAGCACGCGCCTTGGGCTGCTCAGTGAGATGAGGCCGCCCAGAAACATGTCCACCACGCGGTCGGCGCGCTCCTCCATCCGCTGAGGCAGGGGACGCAATAGCGTTTTCGCGAGCCGCCTCACCCTGGCGGGCGCGAACGCGATTAGCACGAGGCCGGCGAACCCGAGCACGAACGGCAGAGTGATGCCGGCGATGAGGAGCGGCCAGGGAACGCTCGATTGCTCTCCGAAGCCCTCGGCCACTCCGATGACGGGTACGAAGAGCGCGATCACTGAGATGAACACCAGCAACGTCAGAGCGTCCAGCAGCCGCTCGATGAAGATCGTCACCAGCGAGGCAGTCTTGCTGATACCCTCCCGCTTGCTGATGTAGTAGCTGCGGACCACCTCGCCGATGCGCATGGGCAGCAGGTTGTTGGCCATGTACCCGACGACGACGACCGGGTAGAGCCGGACCAGTCCGACGTGCTTCAGGTGACGCAGCAGAAGCTGCCAGCGTAGCGTCCTGAACAGCACCGAGACGAGGTAGATGCCCGCTGCGGGGACGACCAACCTGTAGTCCGCATTGGACAGTGCGTCAAGGAACCTGTCGAGGTCTACGGTGAAGATGAATAGCGCCAGGAAGACGGCGCTGACGGCTATTCCTATCCAGAACTTGGCGCTGCCGGGCAAGTAACCTCTCCCGGAACCATGATACAGGAGCGCTGAGACGAGGGGCTAGGGTACGAAGTCGTCGGGGAACCCGTCGCGAAAGTAGACGTAGGCGTCTTCACTCCCGATATCGTCGAACACTACGTCCCGGTCGAGGAAGTACTCGATACCGGCTCGCCACGCCTCACGGTCGACGAGGCCCTTGAGCAGCGTGCCGAGGGTGAGCCCACGATACTTGTACTCGGGGAACCACCACCGGTGCCTGATGAGCGTTCCGTCGCCGAAGACGTCGCCTAGCTCCGCGTCGGTCTTGCTCTGGTTGTCCCTGTGGACGACGAGCACCTGAGATGACGACGTATAGTGAGGTAAGACGGACCCGCCGAACGAGTTGTAGCTGACGGTGGTGTAGTCCCTGAGATACCACGCCCAAGGCCACGAGAAACCGCTCGTGTCGTCTACGACGATCTGGAGCTTGTTGTCCTCGCCCAGCTCGTAGCCGGCCTTGCTGACGTACTCGTAGAGCGCTGAGATGTCCGGCGAGGTCTGCGTGTAGACGAGCATCTCGACCGGGATGTCTCCGTTTTCGTAGCTGGCGTTCCAGGTGGTCCGCACGGTGAGCATTAGCAGCAGCACCGCCAGCGGGATCGTCGCGAAGGCGAAGAAGCTGCGGTATCCAACGCTCTTTGTGATCACATAGCCGGACACCACCATCGCCGTCAGCGTTCCTACCGACGCTGCAAGCAGCATCAGGCTGGTGGGGTCGTCGAGCGCGACGTCGAGAAATATCAGGGCGTACAGGAGCAGGACCAGGATCGGCACTCCGGCCATCAGGAACAGCCCGCCGCCGGCCACGAGCCTTCGCCACTCTATGCGATCGACCATGTCGCCCAGAAATTTGCCCCCGAGGACGATGAGCGGCAGAGTGATGTTTACCAGCAGCCACGGCATCTTCTCGCTGGCCGCGGTGTAGAGCAGGAAAGTGATGCCGGCCCAGAAGACGAGGAAGGTGCTGAAGAGGTCGTTGCGACGCAGATAGTAGACCGCCCCTGCGACGGCGAAGATCAACGGAAGGAACTCGTACAGTGGCGTCAGGATTGTGTAGTAGTAGGTCGGCTGATTGCCCCGACCCTCTGCCTGCTGCGCGATCCAGTATCCCAGGGACCTCCAGGCGCCTGACGGAACGCCCTCCAGGTTGGTGAAAAAGGTCGAGTACAGCGGGACCCATATCGCGTAGAACACCGTGGCGCACCGCACCCATAGCCAGCCGTTCCACCTGATGCCAATGATCGCCGACACGATCAGCAGGCCGACGACGACTAGGACCGCTACCACGATGCCGCCGCCAACCGGCGTGCCTATGGGGCCAGTCCCGTCTATCTGGCTGGCCAGTACCAGGTTCGACCAGCTCAGCAGCGCAGTATCCTGGAAGATGCTCACCAGAGCGGCGCCCATGGGCAGCGCCAGCGTGAACAGCAGCACGAAGAACCCGGCCGGCCGGGAGATGCCTCTCAGGCGTGTGCCCAACGGGATGGCCTCCCAGGCGCCCTTGATGATTCGGGCGACAGCCGCGGGCGGCGACACCTCTCCGATCACCACGCCGCGGTGGATGGACCCCCAGTTGCGCGCTAAGACAAGTATGAGCAGGAAGAAGCCCAGGGTGCTGGTGACGATGTAGGCTGTCTCCTTGGTTGCGAAGGCCAGGGCCAGCAGACCGGACGCGAAATAGAGATTTCGGTCCCTGCCGTCGTCGAGGTAGCGCCACATGGCGATAACCAGGCCCAGCGCCCAGACGGCCATGAGGATGTCGTTGCGGGCGAAGCGGCTGAAGTAGAGCATGGTCGGCGAGACGGCCAGCATCCCCGCGACGAGTAGAGCGCCTATCCTGCCGAGCCGGTAGCGTAGGAAGAAGGGCAACGCGACCAAAGCGGTGCCGGCCACCGCGTAGAGCAACCGCGCGGTGAACTCGCCATCACCGAGGACGTAGAAGACGGCGGCCGTGCTTTCCATCTGGAGGGGGCCGTGCATCATCGGGTCGTGGACGTAGCCCTTGCCTTCGGACAGGTTCCAAGAGTAGAGGGCGTGCAGGCTCTCGTCGTGATGCATGGCGCGGGCACCCAGATCCCACAGCCGCATGGCGGCCGCGGTACCGATCAGTACGCCGTAGCCGGGCAACTCCCAGGGGAGGAGGGCGAGCGAGGTTATCCTGGAGCCGCCGTCCTCGGACCTCCGCAGACGGCGCAGCCAGCGGGCCCACCACGGCCTGACGCCGCCGTCGCCGTTCTCTGGGACTGAGTCTTCGTCCGTCGTCACTCTAGCTTCTCGCGTTGATCAGACTGACCGGTTGGATTGATGTCGTTGCGTTCCATTGACGGCCCGTTTCTGGGTGCTATCTGGTTCGACAGGCTTACCACGAACGGTGGCACGTCCAGTCCCGTTCGGCCTGAGCTTGTCGAAGGCCACTCCGAGTCGTCGGCCGCGTCACGGTCTCCACCGATACACCGAGACGCCACCCTCGCTGAAGCGCAGCTCCATGAAGGTAGCGAACTTGTCGAGCCCGTCCTCCCCGTACTTCTGCCTCTCCAGGGGCCCGACGTACACATAGTCTACGCCGTATTTGGAGAGCAGGTTTTTCGCCTCCTCGACGTCGTCGGTCGTGTAGATCGTCTCGACGTCCTCGGGCCTGCCCTTGTAGGCGTCGTCGGAGCCTCGCCACTGGTTCTCGTGCCCCTGCCAGCCCAGGACCGTCGGCACCCCGGTACTCGCCGAAACGCGTCCGAAGGGCCCAGTGACGTAGTAGCTGCTGCCGTCGAAGGCCTCCAGCACGGCCGAGTCTGGGCCGGCCTCTCTGCTTATCAGCTCTATGGCGCGGTACTCGACGCTGTCCTTTCCGCCGACCCAGGCCAGTCCGTCGAGCGTGGGGTTGTCGTGGAAGAGGTCGCCCTTGCTGGCGGCGGCGACCAGAGGGTAGTAGGCGCTCCCCAGAAGCAGCACGACGAAGACCGCCGACCAGACGCCGGTCAGAAACCGGGTCCAGCCGGTCAGCCGCTCCCGAAGCGCCACCCAGTAGTAGACGGTGAAGCCCGCCGCCGCGCCGAGCAGGAGCCAGCCCTGGTAGTATAGCTTGAACACCGTGTTCATCCGCTCGGACGCGCCACCGAACGAGTCGTCGACGTAGAGGAGCTCCGGCCCCATGATGATCAGCAGACCCAGGGACGTCAGTGCCAGCGCGAACACCCGGCCCATGGGGGGGCGGGGACGGCGGGCCAGCCAGAGCACGGTGTAGACGGCCATGCCGATCAGCAGCGCGTAAGGCAAGATGTGGAAAAGCCGGCTGAACAGCTCGCTCAGCCCGCCGCCTTTGTCCAGGTGCAGGACGGCCCAGAGCGCGAACGGGGCGAACGCAACCGTCAGTGAGATCGTGGTGAGTCTGCCCCAGTCGGCGCTGACCGTCGTTCGCCAGAACTCGATGACCACGAAGGGCGATACGGCCAGCAGCAACAACCCCCACACGATGAAGGTATGCACCGGCCGCGTAGTGGAGACCTCGATCCCTTCGTAGCTCCCCACGGGGTTGATGCCGGACACCTGGCTGGTGAACGACAGCAGGTAGGGCAGTACCAGGATGGCTGCCACGGCGACTACGGCCCCCGTCACCGGCAGGGAGTCTCTGGACACCGTGACGACGTCGCCGCCTCTGGATAGGTATGACCGCACGGCCAACACCCCGAACAGCAGTGCCGCCAGCACCGGCAGGTCCCACATGTTCGTGAACGCGACTCCGCCGAGCACCAGCGCCAGAGCGAAGAGCCCTGCGTAGGGGCGGAAGCTCAGGTTGGACCAGACGTGGACCGGCGACTGGAAGAGGTTCCAGCACATGGTCAGGAACAGGACCACGAAGGGCAGCGACATGACGTGGGGGTGCATGTCGCCCAGCATGAAGCTGAAGAACGGGAACTCGTGGATGGTGTAGTCGAGCTGCGCGTCGCCGCCGAATGTGCTGACGACCCGCGTGGCCTTCCACCACCACCAGTGCTCCGTGGGCCGCCAGGACTCGGCGGCCTCGGCAGCCGGACCATCGAGGCCGGCTATTCGTAACCAGTCCCAGAAGCCGTCGGAGCCCATCTGGTTGGCCCGCATGAACTCGAGCACGCCTTCAAGGTTGGCCGCGAAGCCGATCAATACCGCCGCGGCTACTCCGGCGGCGATCGCGTAGCGGAGCCTCCTGGCCTCGGATCGGACCATTCCATACACGAGGCCGAATATGCCCATGGACGCCAGGGCCGGAATCAGGGCCATCGACAGATTGTAGGTCACGTTCGATGGGATGGCGGTAAGCTCGCTGAGCGCGCCCATCATCCAGTAGCCGAAGTAGTAGTAGCTGATGGACTCGCCTCTCAGCCACGGGTCCTCCGGCTGGCCGAGGAAGTTGCGGATGGACGCGTTCAGGAACGCGAAGTCCATCGGCTGCTCGGTGTGGTTGATGGCGGGGTCATAGGCGCGATAAACAGTCCAGACGAGCAGCACCGCCAGGAACACGCCCTCGGCCAGGAGGATGGTGGTGCGCTCTCGGTAGAAGAACTCGCCGAACTCCTGGCGTCGGCGCCAGACGTACCAGGCCGATACCGCCGCCATCAGCAGCAGCAGGCCGAACAACGTGGCCTGCACGCTTGGCACTATGTGCAGTGCGCTGAAGACCCAAGAGAGGTAGCCGATAATGAGCAGGCCGAGGACCTTGCTGACGCTGTAGCCCCGATCCTTGAGCCTGGGGAACAGGAAGTAGCAGATTGGGAACGCCGCCAGCCCGATCGCTTCGACGGCCAGGAGCCAGACGATGAAGCTAAACATCACATAGATAATACGGGAATGGGGCTAGCACGGTCTTATCCCAGGTAGGTATCTGTGACATATGGTCAGCCGAGCCCGTGAGCGGCTCCTCGATACACCCCGATTCCACATCGGGACACCCGGGGTAAGACGGAGCGTTGTAGGAGACGAACGGGCATATCCTACTTGCGCGCTTGTTTGGGTATGGCCGTGATGACGTGGCACTGGAGCGTCGGGCCGCGGTCAGCCTGCGTCCTCGGACCGAAATAGCGACTCCACGAACGTCTCCGCGTCGAAAGGAGAGATATCGTCGGGCTGCTCGCCTGTGCCGATGAAGAGCACCGGGATCTGCAGCTCGGCGACGATCGCGAAAACCACGCCACCCTTGGCCGAGCTGTCTAGCTTGGCCAGCAAGACGCCGTCGCATGCCAGCGCCCCGGTGAAGGCACGGGCCTGAAGAAGCCCGTTTTGACCGGTCGTGGCGTCCAGCGCCAGCATGACCGTCTGCGACTGCTCGTCGACCCGGCGCGAGATGATCCTCTGGACCTTCTTGATCTCCTCCATCAAGTTGAACTTCGTGTGGAGTCGCCCGGCCGTGTCGATGATGACGACGTCGGCGCCGCGTGCGGCTGCGGCATCTACGGCGTCGAAAGCCACCGCGGCAGCGTCGGCGCCGGGCTGGTGGGCGATCACGTCGATGTCCAGACGGCGGCCCCACTCCTGGAGCTGATCGATGGCCGCCGCGCGGAAGGTGTCGGCGGCCCCGAGCAGGACCTTCTTGCCCTGGTCTCGGTATAGCTGGGCGAGCTTGGCGATGCTGGTCGTCTTGCCGGCTCCGTTGACGCCGACCATCAGCACCACTTGGGGGGCGCCGTCGCCGGTCCGGAGCGGCTCGGGCGCGTCGATCGCCAGCGTGGAGACCATCTCCCGCTTGAGCAGATCGAGGGCGGGCTCCGGCCTTTCGACGCGCTCATCGCGCACACGCTGCTTGACCCGCCCCAGGAGGTCCCGGGTCGTGCTCATGCCGACGTCTGCGGCGACCAGCAGCTCTTCGAGCTCCTCCCAGAGCTCGTCGTCCAGGCGGGCGCCTCGGAACAGGGACGATATGTGGCCGAACCAGGCGCCACGGGTCTTCGCGGCCGCACGGTCCGTCTTCTCTTTGACTCGACGCCGCAGAAAACCCAGCATCAGAACACCTTCGGAGCGTCGGCGAGGGCGTGGCGTCGGCGAGACGGTCGCGACCCGACCTCGGCACGGCCGCGCCGGCTCAAGCGTACAGCGGTCGATCAATCGGGGCGGCGGCGACGGCTCCCGCAATCACCAACGAGCGCCGTCCCGAACAGGGGTCTACTGGCGAATACGCGGCGCGTGCGCCGCGCCACTGGCCATAGGCTCGTTGAGGTACACGTCGCCGTTGCGGATCTTGATGTTGAAGCCACAACCGGGGCTGCTGCAGACCCAGGCCTTGTAGTGGATGGGAGCGCCCTGCCCTCCGAAGTCGGAGAGGGGTAGCAGGCTCCCAGTCTCGCATTTCTGACATACCGGCCAGCTATCGTTCCCCAAGTAAGCCTCCTCGCATTCCGCCTGATTCAAAAGCGCGCCAAGTATAACACCTGCTTCCGGACGCCTCCAAGGTTTATTCAGTCATCTGTTGTGGCTGAAGGACCGAGGGGTATGGACGCCAGGCGCCGATACCGCGCTCCGGCCGGTCGCAGGATGCTTTGCATCAGGCTCAGGGCGTCGACCGGTAACGTCTGCCCCGGCTCGAAAGGCGCCGACAGGAGCGCTTGCCTGGCGTGAACGCGGTCCGCCGCCGCGGTCCGTTCGCGCATGCGCCCAATGGTGAGATGGGGGTGGAAAGGGTGTCCCTCGCGCGGGAACCCCAGGGGTTCCAAGGCCTCCTCGACCCGCGTTTGGAGGGCTGCGAGCCCATCCGTGTCGCCGGCCAGCCCCACCCACAGCACCCTCGGCGATCCCCGCTGGGGGAAGACCCCGGCCTGGTCCAGCTTCAGGACGAGCGCCGGCCGTCCCGCGGCCGCGTCGAGAAGCGCCGCCTCTATGGCTGCGGTCTGTGACGCCTGGACGTCGCCCAGGTACTTCAGCGTCAGGTGGACTGCGTAGGGGGCCACGGTGCGCAGTCCACGGACCCGCTCGCCATCCAGGAACCGGACCAGTCCGGACAACGTATCTCCTACATGTGGCGGCAGCTCGACGGCTACGAAGGCGCGCACGGTCTGGCTCACGTCTGTCTTAGCTCGTCTCGGAGGTCCTTGAGGTGCAGGTACCAGCCTGTCAGGTTGTTCAGGGAATAGACGGCGTTGGCCGGACTGGGATTTGGGACGATGAAGACCCTGGAGACGCCAATGGGGCGCTGCTGGAGCCCAAGCTCGGCGCGAGATTCAACGTCCTCCGCGTACTTCAGATAGCCCCGGTAGCCCGTGATGCCGTGGAAGCAGACGATGAGCGGCGCGAAGCGCTCCAGCTTCTCCTTGAGGACCGGCGCCCATCGGCGGTAGTCGGCGGCCCGCAGTTTAGACGCGCTGTTGGAGGCGCGCTTCACGACGTCGGTCAGGCCGATGCCTTGCTCGAGGACGCGGTGGTCGTCGTAGGGGCCGAAGGGCTCCGGAAGCAGGCCGGACCGGTTGACCGCCGGCCAGAAGCGGTTGGCTGGCGTCGCGAAGTAGTGGCCGACCTCGGCGGAGCACGCGCCGGGGTTGATGCCTACGAAGACTATGTCTAGGCCGGGAGCCAGGTAGTCTGGGAGTGTCTTCACCGTGCATGTGCCGTCGGGACCACCCACCGACCGTTGGGGCTAGTAGCCTTTGCACCCGGTATTCCGGGTGCGATAATGTCTGGACGACTATTCTAGCCCGCCGCGCAAGAGTCCGACAGCGGCGGTGGGGAGCGCGGGTTGGCCGACGAGATCATCGGAATGGACGACATGATGGGGGTCTACGACGTGACCGATCTCTTCGGGATCGACCGGGAGACCATCAGCGTGCCGCTGGAGAAGGAAGGCTCGGGCAGCGTCATCGGTGGGCCGGGCGGTGACGTAGAGATCACGGCCCCGGTGACCATGCCGACCGCCGAGTGGCTGCCCACCCTGAGGGCCGGCCTGCTGGAGCTGGGCTTCGAGCTGCAGGACGAAGACGAGTGGCCGTAGTCGCTGACCGGGAAGCCGGCGTATGAGGTGGGGTTCGGCCATATCCAACGAGCCCTCATTGGACGACGCCGTCGCGGAATGCGCGGCCGCCGTCCTGGCTGAGCTCGAGGGCCATTCGCCGGACCTGGTGTTCGTGTTTCCGACGGCGCACCATGCCGGTGAGTACGACGGTGTGCCCGACGTCGTCCGCCGGCACCTGGGCGACAGCCCGCTGCTCGGATGCTCCGGGGGAGGCGTCATCGGCGCGGGTCGTGAGGTGGAGGACAGCCCCGGCTTTGCGATGTCGGCGGCGGTGCTGCCCGACGTCGGCCTGGCCTTATTCCACCTTGAGAGCGACGCGTTGCCCGATGCCGACTCGGCCCCGGAGCCGTGGCGGGAGTTGGTCGGCAGCTCTTCCGAGGACGAGCCCGACTTCATCTTGCTGGCCGAACCGTTCAGATTCGCGTCCGATCGGCTTATATCGGGCCTGGACTACGCCTTCCCTCGGAGCGCGAAGATCGGCGGCCTGGCAAGCGTCGGGCACATCCCCGGCGGCAACGCGCTCTATGTGCGCGATGAAGTACACAGGTCCGGCGCGGTGGGCGTCGGATTGACCGGGGCGGTCACCATCGACACGGTAGTCGCCCAGGGCTGTCGGCCGATAGGGGAGCCGATGCGGGTCACCTCATGCGCCGAGAAGTGGCTGATGAAGCTGGACGGAAGGAGCCCTGTCCAGACGCTGGCGGGCATTATCGGCGGCCTGGACGAAGGCGACCAGAAGCTGGCGCGCCACTCACTGTTCCTGGGTATCGCGATGGACCGGCTGAACGAGTCTCCCGCGATGGGGAATTTCCTGATACGCAACATCGTGGGCGTCGACCAGTCTCGCGGCTACCTGGCCATAGGGGAGCTGCTGTCCGAGGGACAGATCGTGCAGTTCCACCTAAGGGACGCGCAGACGTCGACCGAGGACCTGGACGCACTGCTCAGCCGGTACTCCGTCGAGCACCCGATCTACGAAGAGACCGGCGCGCTGCTGTTCTCCTGCCTGGGGCGCGGCGTGAACCTGTTTGGCCGGGCCGACCACGACACCGACATGTTTCGCGAGAAGGTCAGCGGGATGCCCCTGACCGGCTTCTTCTGCAACGGCGAGATCGGCCCCGTCGGCGGGACCACCTTCCTGCACGGCTACACCAGCTCCTTCGGCATCTTCCGCACCAGATACCCCGACTAGCCTGGCGGCGTTGGGCTCCCGCCTCGGCACAGGGGTTGCGGAGTCGGCGGCGGGTGGTCAGAATCAAAGGCGGCACAAACTCCGACGGGAGCCGTGATGACCGCCCTAAAGGCCGCGTTCGTATACAGCGACGTGCTGTCGCGCCATATCCTCAGCCCCGAGCACCCGATGAAACCAGTGCGGCTGCGCTACGTGTACGAGCTACTTCAGTCGTACGACGCTTTCGCGGCGAACGCCGCTCTGGTGGATCCGAGACAGGCCACTGAAGAGGAGGTCCTGGGCTTTCACGTCCGGGAGTACGTGGAGGCGGTGCGGAGCTTCAGCCTTGGGCAGCTTCCCGCGTACCCCAGCACCTTCAACCTGGGCGCCGGAGACAACCCTATCTATGAGGGCATGTACGAGGCCGCCTTGTGGTCGAGCGGGGCGTCGCTCAGGGGCGCCGAGCTGCTGATCTCGGGCGAGGTCGAGGCTGCAATGAGCATCTCCGGCGGGCTCCACCACGCGATGGCGGACCGCGCCTCGGGTTTCTGCGTGTTCAACGACCCGGTCCTGGCAGTCCAGGCTCTGGCGAAGCAGGGTATGCGGGTGGCCTACGTGGACATCGACTGCCACCACGGGGACGGGGTCCAGGCTGCCTTCTACGACACCGATGAGGTGCTGACGATATCTGTCCACGAGTCGGGGGCGTTTATCTTCCCGGGCACGGGCTTCCCGCAGGAGACCGGCACCGGAAGGGGTCGCGGCTACTCGGTGAACGTGCCGCTGTATCCGTACACGACCGACGACACGTATCTGTGGGCGTTTCGGGAAACGGTGCTACCGCTGCTGGATGCCTTTCGTCCCGACGCGCTGGTAACGCAGATCGGCATCGACTCCCACTATCTGGACCCGATCACCCACCTGGCGCTGACGGTGCAGGGCTTCGGCGAGGCCGTCGCCGAGTTCCAGGGGCGTGCGCCGTGGTGGCTGGCGCTGGGCGGAGGCGGGTACGACCTGCAGGCGGTTGCGCGGGCGTGGACCCTGGCCTTCGGCGTGCTTTCGGAGCAACAGATCCCGGACCAGGTCCCGCCGTCGTACCGCGAGACGTACGGGGTGTCGGCGCTGCGGGACGCCGAAGAACCGCCGGTGCGGCAGTCGATGCGAGACGACGCACGGAAGTTCGCCGAACGCAGCGTGCTGGAGATCCAGCGGGCGGTGTTCCAGACACACGGGCTGAGGGCGAGCTAATCGGCGGTGGCCGATGGATACCCGGGCAACGGCAGGAATCTGCTGCTCGGCGTCGACCTCGGCGGGGCGTTTCCTGGATTGACGAGGAGACTCACCTCGTCTCGGGGCTTCCTAGCTGCTCGCGGTTCTCGACCTTTCCATCAGCTTTCGGTCGTTGACATGCACCGTAGCTTCGAAGACGCGCCAGGCCAGGTCTTGCAAGCGAGGCGAGCAGTCGGCGGGGCCGAATTCTCTTCCCCCGGCCATCTGTCTCCACTCCGGGGGGAAAGCGTCCAGCCTGTTGGCCATTCCGTCTGGTCCATCGAGAGCGGCATAGAAGACTCTGCCTACGCCGGAAATGATCAGTCGAAGAAGGCACGTTGGGCAGGGCTCAAGCGAGGAAAAGAGAGTCAGCTCTCTGGGCTCCAGACTACCTTTGAGATTCTCTTCCACCCTCGATATGAGGTCCATCTCCGCGTGGAGATCGCTGCGAAAGTGCGGAAAGAACACTCGATTGCGCCCTCGCTCTACAATCGTACCGGTCGCGTCGACCAGCACCGCCCCACTTCGAAATTGCCTTCCATGCCGGAACGAACAGCTTCTCGCAGCGTCTCGATCACAAACCGGTCGTGGAGGGTGACCGAGGTCAGCTTCAAGAGTCTGTACCTGCCGGTCCAGCTCGTCCATCGGGCTTTGAACGACCCGGCTCATCTGCACACCTTGGTCTGGTTGGAGTGGTCTTCAGGATTCGCAATGCCGTTATTCATGGTCTTAGTGGACTACCTGGGACGCCAACATGAGAGCCAAGAAGACCGGAATGAGCGCGGCTGCCCCGATATAGTAATACTTGCCCTCGTTGCCGCCGGCCAACTCGAACTCGTCCAAGTAGCTGGTCAGCTTCAGGTCATCGTCGGCGGAGCCTATCATCCGGTCTTCTATCCGCATGGCTACGTATACAGCCCTTCCTTTGAAGGAGGGTGGCATAGATGTATGTTAGACACAGGAATGCCAAGCTCCAGGTAAATGCCGCAGCCTCTATGGACAGTATTGCCGGGGTGGTTAGTTTGCCTCCGAGGTTAACGGCCGCGACAATAGCTCCAGCGAAGGCCAACGATTGTACCCACAGCGTTACGACTATCTTGTCCAGTCCTACGATCGTTGCCCGAACGGTAGCGTGATAGTCGACCCAATTCATGTTGACTGCATCCTTGGGGCTGGGCCTTTCGCTAATCAGCGTGCGTATTCTACACCGAGAGCGGGGCCTCACCGCTCTGCCAGGCGACGCCCGGAGATGACGCAGACCGGCCGACAGGAGAGGAAGCGATGAAGGTAACGGGAGTGAAGACGTTCCTGGTGACGCCGTCCGCCGAGAGGGCCGGGGTCGTCGGGGGAAAGAACTGGCTGTTCGTGAAGGTGGAGACGGACGAGGGAATCCACGGCTGGGGCGAGGCGTACACGCAGCTCGATCGCGACAGGGCCATCGAGGAGCATGTTCGCGAGCTGGAGCGATACCTGGTCGGGCGCGACCCTTTCGCCATCAAGCACTTCACGTGGATCGTGTACGACGACTTTAGCAGCCGGCGCGGCTCCATGGACCTGTACTGCGCGCTGAGCGGTATCGAGCAGGCGTTGTGGGACATCGTGGGAAAGAAGCTCGGCGTGCCTGTCTACAAGCTGCTGGGCGGTCCGTGCCGGGGACGGGTTCGCGTGTACGCCAACGGCTGGTACGCGAGCTCGTCGAAGCCGGAAGAGTACGCGGACAAGGCGACCGAAACGGTCGCGCGCGGTTTCACGGCGATGAAGTTCGACCCCTTCCCACGGCCGTGGCGGTCGTTCGTGGGCAGAGACGTCGAGCAGTCGGCTATAGATGTGGTCCGCGCCGTCCGCGAGGCGGTTGGCCCGGAGATCGACCTGCTGATCGAGGGGCACCGGCGGCTCTCCCCCATGAACGCCATACGCTTCTCCGGCGCGCTGGAGGAGTTCGAGCCGTTCTGGTACGAGGAGCCGGTGCCGGCCGAAAACATCCCGGCGCTTGCCGAGGTCCGAGAGCGGACACGCATCCCGGTGGTGACGGGGGAGACGCTGTACACGAAGGCGGCGTTCCGGGAGGTCTTCGAACGCCGGGCGGCGGACATCATCAACCCGGACGTGTGCAACTGCGGCGGCATACTGGAGCTCAAGGAGATCGCGGCGATGGCCGAACCGTACTACGTCGCCGTGTCGCCCCACAACTACAACAGCACGACCGTCGCCTTGGCGGCGACGGTGCAAGCGGCGGCGTGCATGCCGAACTTCTTGATCACCGAGTACTTTGTGAACTTCGAGGAGACCGGCAACGAGATATCGGTCGACCCGCTCAAGGTGGAGGGCGGGTATGTCGATCTTCCTGAAGGCCCCGGGCTCGGAGTCGAGCTCGATGAGCGGGCACTGCTGGAGAGGCCTTACGTGGAGCAGCCGGTGCGGTCGATCCGCCATTACGGCGACGAAGGCCCGTAAGAAGAAGAGGGCTGGGGACTAGGGAGAAGCCGCGGCACCAATCGCGGTCGTGTCCTACCCTAAAGTGTGACATGGTGTGTGCTACGCTGGAGTTGTCTTCCTGGAGTGTCGCCTCACCAGCACGGCTAGACCAAGACCGTACAAAGCGGCCCCAAGGATTGGTAGCCTCTTGAGGGCCCGGCTCGATGGTGCGAGACTGCCAATATTCGGGGGCTCCACGGCGATGAAGACGTAGCTGATGCGGGCGAAGTAGAAGGCGCTCAGGCCCTCGAAGCCCGAGTCTGTCCCAACGATCAGCCAGACCCGGCCCTGACTGTCAGTCACGACGTTTAAGGGCCGATCCTGGTTGTCCAGGGTCTTGATCCTGTACTCTTCGCCGGCCACTTAGGGGTGGGCGACGTTGCCCAGGACGATCATGGACTCACCCTCGGTGGCCTGGTTGCCCTTGTCGATATTCATCCGGAGCCACGCCGCATCGTTCTCTACGATGAGCGGCTCGGCCGTGGACGCCCCCGCCTTGACGTATACGCTCTCTCCGGGCGAGCCACCGATGCCGAACGAACCAGCAGGGACGTTGGTTGCAAGGTCGAGGGAAATGGTTACGACATATGTCGTATCAGCCCCCAGTCCTTCCACCCGTTTCTTGAGAAACATGAAGAGGTCGTCGCTACGATTGTGACCCTGAACGTAGACACCGTCGCCGTCAAGGTCGAAGTTGTCCAGGATCAGCTGCATTCACACGAACCTCATGTCGAAGAAGGTGACCCGCGCGAAGTGCTGGGCCCCAGCCCGCCCAGCAACACGCCGTAGGGACCCAGGCCCTCTTCCTCGTCCCTGAGATAGACGGAGTCGAAGCATGTGCTGACCTCTAAGGTCTCGAAGCGGCACGTCGACATTCCGTCCAGGATCTCAGTTTCGCTTCCCTTCTCGTGAAGTCCGCGACGTATACGGCTCCCGTCCCGGAACAGACCTATTCGAGGTGACAGCCCTCTTGGTGCGCCATTGTAGCCTCGGCTTTTCGATACATGTAATGCGCCAGATCGTTGCTCCCGACCCAGACGTAAGCCCGGCGTGGTTGACCTTCCAGCGAGAGGCGTTTGACGGGCCTGCTGGAGCAATTTAGACTTCTGTGACGGTACGACGAGAGGTAGGTTGCCCATGGCTGCTACGAAGGTTGAGTTGACGGTCCCGGCGCGGATCAACATCCTGGGCAATCCGGGCGACGGGAACGAGGGCGACTTCTCGACGATCTCGGCGGCCATAGACCTGCGCGCCGGGGCGACGGTCGAGCCTGCCGACGGCCTGGTGTTCGAGTCAGTCCAGGAGAATGGAGTGGATGGCTCTCGGAGCGTCACGTACGGCCGGGAGGACCGCCCGCTGCCCTACGATGGGCGGCTCGATCTGCTCAAGGCGGGATTCAACGTGCTACACGCGTACAGCGAGGAGCTCCGCTCCAAATGCAGACAGCAGGGCTGCCGGATAAGCGTCTGGACCGACGTTCCGGCCCAGAGCGGGCTCGGTGGCTCGTCGCTATTCGTCCTGCTCACGATGGCGGGGCTTCGTGAGTTCTACGAGCTTGACCGCCGGGCACACAATGACTACGTACTGGCGGAGCTGGGCCAGCAGGCCGAGGCCAAGGAGTTGGGAATCACCTGCGGTTTCGCGGACCGGTACGTGCCTCTGTTCGGCGGGCTCGCCTACATCGACTATCGTGGCAAGCTGGCACAACGCGGCCTGGGCGCGGAGCCGCTGGCGACGTACGAGCGGTTGGACCGGCTGGTGGAGCCGCTGCCGCTGGTCCTGATTTCCAGCGGGGTAGAGCGTGATTCCGGCGACGTCCACGGCAGGATGCGTCCCAGATATCTCCAGGAAGACTCTGACTGGCTGGACCGCCGGCAAGGCATGCCCGCCATGGTCGGGTTCATGTCCGGCGCGTGGGAGACCGCCTGGCGGGGCAAGGCCGCGCTACTGGCCGGCGATTGGCCGGCCGTCGGCGCGCTGATGAACGAGAACCACAGGCTGGTCGACGAGATGATGACCTACTGCGGTCTGGAAGGTGGGGCCGGGTGGGCGAACAACCTCCTGGTCCGCGCCGCACTGGAGAGCGGCGCTCTGGGTGCCAAGCTGACGGGCGCCGGCGGCGGGGGGTCGGTCTTCGCGCTGACGCACCTCGGCCAGGAGGACCGGGTCGCCGAGGCCTGGCGGCAGGCGGCAGCCTCGTCCGGGCTGACCGAGGCACGGGTCTACCGGCCGGTGGTCTCCCACGACGGGCTGATCGCCGAGGCGACCTGATGCTCGGAGTCGTTCTGGCGGCGGGAGCCGGCACCCGCCTCAAACCCCTGACCGACGCCCGGTCGAAGGCCATGATGCCCGTGGTCGGCGTGCCCATGATCGAGCGGGTCATGCGGGACCTTGCGGGCGGCGGCGTCGAGGACTTCGTCGTCGTGGTCCATCCGGCCGATGCGGAGATAGCCCGACACTTCGCTTCCGAGTCCGCGTTTCGCTCGCGGGTCCGGCTGGTGGTCCAGCCGAGGTCGGCGGGCATGGCAGACGCCGTTGCCTGTGCCGCTCCGATTGTCGACGGCGATTTCGTCGTCGCCGCCTGCGACAATTTGGTGGAGGAGGGCGCCGTTGCCCGCCTGATCGACCTGTGGCGCGAAGCCGAGTCACCGACCGCGATGTTGACGGTGATGCCGGTGGACGACGAGGACATTTCTCGTACGGGCATCGTCGGACTCGACGGCGAGTGGGTGACCCGGATCGTCGAGAAACCGTCGCCCGAGGCCGCGCCATCGAACCTGGCCAGCCTGCCGCTCTACGTCTTCTCGCCCGCGGTGCTGCGATACCTGGACGACGTGCCACTGTCAGCCAGAGGGGAACGAGAGCTTCAGTCGGCGATTCAGATGCTGATCGAGCGCGAGGGGAGGGTGCGGGCGTTCCACGTGCGTGGGCGAATGGACCTGACCTTGGCGGCAGACCTGCTGGCCATCAACCGGCGGTACCTTGCGTCGGATGGGCCGTTCAAGCTGCCGGAAGGCGTGGCAATCGCCCCGGACGCCAGGTTCATACAGCCGGTCTGCGTTGAGCCGGGCGTGTCCGTCGGCCGAGGGTGTGTGGTCGGGCCCTACGTCTACGCGGAGCGAGGGTGCCGTATCGAGGACGTCGCGACGGTGCGGGACTCGGTGCTGCTTCGTGGCTCGTCGGTGCCCCGGGGAAGCGCCCTGGCCAACGATGTGCTCCACGGCTGACCGTGACACGCGTGCCTTCAAGGTAACCTGATCGGGCTGGTCGATCGAGTCTCGCGTCCGCCTCAATTCTCCGTTTACCCTGAGTAGCTCCGATGCCTCATCAGGGCGTATCGAAGGGCTATAGATACCTCACCAAAGGGCTCCCCTAGCCTATCGTGTTCATAGGCGCCGACCATGTTGGCAGGCTCTGGCCCACTCGGGGCAATCGGAGCGAGTTCCTGGGTTGGTCGCAAAGAAGCGGTCGCGATCAAAGAAGAGGACAGGCCATCCCGGCGACCTATCCCCTTTGCTTCTCCGATGGACCGTCTCCGGCCTCCGGGCGGGACCGCTCTCACCCTTCGATGGGTTCAGGTCAGGCCATTAACCCGTCGAAGGGTGAGGAAAGGACCTACCTGGCGCGGTTATACTTCGCGGTATTCGCCCTCTACGGTGTCGTCTGAGGGGGGATCGGCACCGACCTCGTCATCGGGAGGCGCTTCGGGCTGCTCGGCCTCTCCACCCGCATCGGCCTGCTGGCTGTAGACGAGCTCGCCGACGCGCTGGACGGCCTTCTCGAGCTCCTCGACCGACGATCTAATCGCCACCACGTCTTCGCCCTGCAGGGTGGTGCGAACGGCTGTGACCTTGCCCTCGATCTCTTCCTTCAGGTCGGCTGGCAGCTTGTCGGCGTTGTCGGTGAGGAGCTTCTCCGCGACGAAGGCGGCGGACTCGGCGCCGTTGCGCAACTCCGCCTCTTCTCGCTTGCGGCTGTCCTCCTCCGCATGCTCCTCGGCGTCCTTAACCATTCTCTCGATCTCGTCCTGGCTCAGGCCGGAGCTGGCGGTGATGGTGATCCGCTGCTCCTTGCCGGTGCCCTTGTCCTTGGCGGAAACGTTGAGGATGCCGTCGGCGTCTATGTCGAAGGTGACCTCGATCTGGGGCGCCCCCCTGGGCGCGGGCAGGATGCCGTCCAGCATGAACCGGCCTATCGTCTTGTTGTCTGTTGCCTGGGTGCGCTCGCCCTGCAGGACGTGGACCTCCACGCTGGTCTGGCCGTCGCCCGCAGTGGTGAACACCTCGGTCTTGGCGGTGGGGACGGTGGTGTTGCGTTGAATCAGCGCCGTCGTGACGCCGCCCAGGGTCTCGATGCCCAGCGTAAGCGGGGTCACGTCGAGCAGCAGCAGGTCCTGGACCTCGCCCTGGAGCACTCCGGCCTGGATGGCGGCCCCCACAGCCACTACCTCGTCCGGGTTGACTCCCTGGTGGGGCTCTTTGCCGAACAGGTCTACGACGGCCTTCTGGACGGCCGGCATGCGTGTCATGCCGCCGACGAGGATCACCTCGTCGATGGCGCCTGCATCGAGGCCGGCATCCTTCATAGCCTGCCGGCACGGCTCCATGGAGTTCTGCACCAGGTCGCCCACGAGTTGATCGAGGTTCGAGCGGCTGAGCGACATCACCAGGTGCTTGGGCCCAGAGGCGTCCGCGGTGATGAACGGCAGGTTGATCTCGGTCTGCGTTACGTTTGAGAGTTCGATCTTGGCCCGCTCCGCGCCCTCCCGCAACCGCTGGAGCGCCATTCGGTCCTGCTTGAGGTCGATGCCCTGGTCGCGCAAGAACTCCTCGGCGATCCAGTCGATGATTCGCTGGTCGAAGTCGTCGCCTCCGAGGTGGGTGTCGCCGTTGGTGGCCTTGACCTCGAAGACGCCCTCGCCGATCTGGAGGATGGTGATGTCGAAGGTCCCGCCGCCCATGTCGTATACGGCGATGGTTTCCTCGTTCTTCTTGTCCAGTCCGTAGGCCAGCGACGCTGCCGTCGGCTCGTTGATGATCCGCAGCACCTCGAGGCCCGCGATGCGGCCTGCGTCCTTGGTGGCGTTGCGCTGACTGTCATTGAAGTACGCCGGGACTGTGATGACGGCCTGGGTGATCTTCTCGCCCAGCTTGGCCTCGGCGTCCTGTTTGAGCTTCTGCAGGATCATCGCCGACACCTCGGGCGGCGCCATGCTCTTGTCGCCGAGGGAGACGTAGGCGTCGCCGTTGGTGTGCTTGACGACGTTGAAGGGGACCAGCCCGATGTCGTGCTGGATCGTGTCTTCGTCGAACTTTCGACCCATGAACCGCTTGACCGAGTAGATGGTGCCGTCGGGGTTGGTGACGGACTGTCGCTTGGCGGTCTGACCGATGTAGCGCTCTTCTGATTTGGGCTTGGTGGCGACAACGGAGGGCGTGGTCCGGCCTCCCTCGGCGTTCTCGAGTACGCGCGGCTCGCCGCCCTCGATGATCGCCATGCAAGAGTTCGTGGTACCCAGATCTATTCCCAGTACTTTTGCCATCTAAAGAGTCTCCTCAACATCTCCGTCTTTGGTCTGTCCGCTTCGGCCCTCCATCTCAGGCGTCTTGGCGACGACTACCTGGGCTGCCCTGAGGACCCTCCCCTGGTGTCTGTATCCCTCTCTGAACACGCTCACAATGGTACCTTCCGCCGCATGGGCCGTCTCCTCGTACTGGACCGCTTCGAACTCCCACGGCTCGAAGGGCATGCCCAGCGCCTCGGTTTTCGTGACGCCCTCCACCTGGAGAGCGCTATCGATGTTGCGCATCACCAGCCGCAGGCCCTTGGCCCAGCCGTCGGCGCTGCCGTCCTCCGGGACGAGGTCAAGGCCGCGCTGTAGATCGTCTTTGATGGCGATGATCTTCAGCAGTAGACCGGAGGTGGTCCGCCGCCTCAGCTCGTCCATCTCCTCGGAGGCGCGCTTCTTGTAGTTGGCCAGGTCCGCCTGGGTGCGCTGGGCCATCGTGCGGAACTGGTCCGTTTCCCGCTCGGCCTCCTCGAGTCGCTCCTGGAGCAGGGCCGTGTCGACGGCCTGATGGGGGCGCTCTTCGTCGCCGGACGGGTCCTGTGGATGCTCTGTCGGGGTCATACGATCGGTCTCCGCGGGTCGGTCTAGCGCCGGTGGGCGTGCAGCAGCTCGAAGATCTCGTCGAGGCTCTTGGTGAGGAAGGGCCTCAGCTCCTCGGCATCTATCGCGTTCACGGTGCCCTTGATCTCCAGAAGTCGGTTGAACAGATTGAGCACGAGCTCGACGCCCGCCAGGTTCAGCCCAAGGCCCACCAGGTGTTTGATGAGCCTGAGGCGGGCGATGTCCTCCTCCGAATAGAGACGGAGCATCCCCTGGGTGCGCGACGGTGTTACCAGGCCTACCCGCTCGTACTTGCGCAGGGTCTGGGGGTGCATGGCCAGTATTCGTGCGGCCACGCTGATGATGTAGACGCCCCCAACGACATCCGAGTCGCGCGAGACGCGTGCTGTGAACCATCTCTCTGTCATGTGCTGCGTGTGGCCCGTTTCCCAGTCTGAATCACTCGTCTGCAGAGGCGGACGGGGTGTATAGAGATGCTAGCACTTGATACGAGGTGTGTCAAGAGTTATACTACGGCCAGTTCGACTCCTGCGACGCGCTCATGGTTGAATCCGAATCCTGATCTGCGCGTCTAACGTATACAGGTTATCAAAACAAGAATGGCCGAGTCTGGGGCGACCGATGAACGGTCTCCTGGCGCGCTTCCCGCCGACGGCACGGAGGCAGGACCGGATAGACAAGGGGAAAGAACGATGCTGCTATTTAAGGCTTGCGCTAGATGCCACGGTGACATGCAGGTTAACGGGGACTTCTACGGCGACTACAAACAGTGCCTTCAGTGTGGTATGACGGTCGACATCGAGCGAGAGGATGACGTGCTGGTCGCGATGATGAAGGAGCGCAGGGTGGCCGAGGCTTCAAGGGTGAAGAAGGTCGCATAGCCCGGTCGCTGCCAGAGCACGAAGAAAGGGCCCGCCGACGTCGGCGGGCCCTTTCTCTTTGTCGACGCACGGGGCCCTGAGAGCTAGATCGGGCGCTCCCAGAAGCGCTGCTCCTTCAAGGGGTCACCCTCCATGTGGTAGCCTCTCAGCTCCCAGAAGCCGGGGGCGTCCTCGGCGATGATCTCGATCCCGTTTACCCACTTGGCGCTCTTCCACCCGTACCGCTTCGGGACGACCAGCCTGAGCGGGCCGCCGTGGTCGGGCTCCAGCGGCTTGCCGTCGTGACGGTATGCGAAGAGCACGTCGTCGTCCTGCAGCACGTCCAGGGCGATGTTGGTCGTGTACCCGCCGTAGCAGTGGGCCATGACGAAGCTCGCCTCCGGCCTGGGTGGTGCCAACTCCATCAGCTCGGAGAACGCGACGCCCTCCCAGGTGTTCTCGAGGCGGCTCCACTGGGTAACGCAGTGGAACTCGGCGTCTATGGTGACCCTGGGCAGGCCGGTGAACTGCCGCCAGTCAAGGACGACATCCTGCTCTACCAGTCCGAAGACCTTGAACCGCCAGGTCGTCAGGTCGATCTTCGGCGTGGGGCCGAAGGTCAGGATGGGGAACTTGGTGGTGGCGTACTGGCCCGGGGGCACGTTGCGGCCCTGGTTGTCCTGCTTGACTCTCGTTATATTGCCCGGCTTCTTGAGCATCGTCGCTCCTGTGTCATAGGAGTGAGGCGGTACCGGTCCGTCGTCGCGGCCGGCTCTAGTCTAACAGGGTGCTGAAAACCTTTTCGAGCCTCTCCTCTTACCCAGTTCCTGCCAGAAACGGGGTAAGAAGTTCTATGTGAGAGACACCCTCGGCGCGCTTGTCGAGCTTGGCGGATTGGATGGCCGCGTTCTTGCCCGCCGGGCCGGAGCCTATGACCAGCATGTCGTAGTCGAATTGCGCCACGTCCATCCTCCGGCGGATCGGCCCGCCCGAATCTGTCCCAAAGTTATTCTACAATAGTGCCGGTCCGCCGCCGATGGGTCCTGGAGTTCGTATTTCGTCCACCGTGCTGCCGCTTCGTGCCGCAACACGTTGAGGCGGGGCAGGTCGGTCGCGTGTGCCCCCCGATGTCCATTTGGGCATATCGGGGTGAACGGAGCATGCTCGTGGCGCTTCGTTGAGCCGCAGCTCGGCCCGCCGGTATAATCCCGACCATGCGAGTCACAGACATGGGCGAGCTCAAACTCATCGAGCTTCTGATCGAGACGATCGGCCGTCGGGGCCATGGCCGGCCGGTCGCCACGGGCCATCGCCTGAAGGTAGCGGTCGGTGACGACGCCGCGGCCTGGGAAGCACCGGGTGGCGTCGAGATACTCCTCAACGACGTGATGGTGGAGGCCGTCCACTTCGACCTCGAAACCACGGGCTGGCGCGATCTTGGCTGGAAGTGCGTGGCGGTGAACGTGAGCGACGTTGCCGCGATGGGCTGCGTGCCCGGGTACGCGGTGGTCGGGCTCGGCCTGCGCGGCGACTTGCCGGTGTCCGGAATCATCGAGATGTACGAGGGCATGCTGGACGCGTCCGGCGAATACGGCTGCTCCCTCGTGGGAGGCGACGTGGTCCAAAGCCCGACCTTCTTCGTGTCCGTGGCGATGACCGGCGACGCCCAGGTGAAGGAAACCGGCGGCCCTGTGTCTCAGCCTGTGCTTACCCGGGACGCCGCCCGCGTGGGCGACTTGCTGGCGGTGACGGGACATGTCGGCTGCTCCGGGGGCGGCCTGAGGATGTTGAGAGAGAGACTCGGGTTCGACGAGGAGACGACGTCCCACCTTCGCCTTGCCCACATCCGGCCCGTGCCGCGCTTGTCCGAAGGCGTGGCGCTCGCGCGGCAGGGGGCAAGCGCCGTGATAGACGTCAGCGACGGGCTGATGGACGACCTGGGTAAGCTGTGCAAGGCGAGCGGCGTCGGCGCCATCGTCCGATCTGACCGGTTGCCCGCGGACGGGTTCCTGCGCCGCGCTTACCCGAACGAGTGGCTGTCGCTGGCTCTGGGCGGCGGAGAGGACTACGAGTTGCTGTTTGCCGCCCGGGCCGAGATAGTGGAGGCCGTGAGGCCGCTGATCGACACCCCGGTGTCGGTGATCGGGGAGATCGTTCCTGCCGACTCGGGCGTGAGCGTCGTCGATGAGCGGGGCAGGCCGGTGAAAGTCCAGAGCGGCGGCTGGGACCACTTTCGGACGGACTAGCCGCGGTGGCCAGGGAGACAGGGCCAGTTGGAACGCGTGGTAGTAGAGATCAGAACCGAGGGTGACTACAGGGGCACCGAGACCGTGGCTGACCTGCGTAACGCGGCGGAGACGCTCTACTTCCCCATACGGCTGGTCGGGTTCTGGGACCGGCGGGTGGACATGCACCTCTGTCCGCAGGAGGAGAGGCAGCAGCCGTGCCCCACGGACTGCCCGAGGGCGACCCAGAGCACGTCGACTACGTGCTGCAGCTCCAGCGGGAGCGGGGCGGCAGCCTGGAGGTCTTTTTCCCCCACGCCCGAGTGGCGATATACCTGGGCTAGCCGACGTCATGCCGGCAGAAAAGACCCTTGCCGTAGATGTGATAAGGTAGCCCACGTGACCCGAACCGGCCCGTCTGACCCGAAATAAAACGATGGGCTGGACGCGATCAAACGGAGGAGAGCGCAGAAGTGAGCAAGTACTACGACGAGGCGTCTATACCCGATGAGATGCGTCGCGACTTCGACGTGTATGAGAGGATCCGGACCCTGGGCATCGACCTGGGCACGTTCGATGACCACGTCGTCTCACTGGCAGGGGCCAACATCGCCGGAGCGGTGGTCCACGACAGCGGGCTTCTGTACCTGTCCGGCACGGCCGGTGGCACACTTCCCATGAACGACGATCTCGACCGGATACAGCACGGTTTCGAGGGGGCTCAGCACACGGCCGATGTGCTGATCACGACCCTGCACTGGGCGTTGAGCTGCGGCGGAGAGGGTGACCTGAACGACTTGCTGTACACGGTCAAGGCGCTGGGCATGGTGGTCTCGCCCGGCGGCGGCGCGGCGAGCGTCGGGCCGCAGGTGACCAACGGCTTCTCGCTCAGGTGGCAGTCGGTATTCGGTGGCGGTATGAGCAACTACGCCAGTGACGGCGTCGACCCGGGCGGGTTCTCGGGCGTGCACGCCCGGAGCGCGATGGGCGGTTTCGACGGGCGGTTCTCCATCGAGCCCGAGATCATCGTTGCGATACCGCCAGCACTGGCGCACGACATCATCATGAACCGCGGCTGGGTGTTCCCGCTGCCGCCGGACATGCTTGCCAGGGTGAAAGCCGCACGGTAGTGAGTGACCGCCGTGACAGCATGCCTTGTATTTGGAGTCATTTCTGCGCCGGTCGCCGCCTCATAGGGCAAGGAGGCAGACCATAATGGCGCGTGTACCGTACCTTGACCGAGCGGACCTGCCCGAAGACCAGCGGCACGTCTTCGACCGCATCGCCGGGTCGCGGGGCAGTGTCAGAAACGTCTTTCGCGCAATGTTCAATAGCCCGGGGGCCACGGAGGTCGTCGCCGCGGTCGGGGAGTACGTGCGCTACCGGTCTACGCTCGACCCCATCGTGCGCGAGATCGCGGTCCTGAGCACGGCGCGAGAGCACGACAACGACTACGAGTGGGCCCATCACGAGTCCCTGGCCAGGGATGCCGGCGTGCGCGACGAGGTGATCGAGGCCATTCGCATCGGCCGCGCTCCCATGGGGCTGCCTGCCAAAGAGGGCGTCTTCGCTCAGGCGGCCCGAGAGCTGGTCCGAGACGGGACGCTGAGCGATCGGACGTACCAGGCGGTCGAGCACCTGCTCGGCCGGCAGGGGACCGTGGATCTGGTCGTGACTGTCGGGTACTACACGATGCTGAGCCGTGTGATGACGGCGCTGTGCGTCGAGCTGGAGGAAGAGACGGCCTGTCAGGGCAGCGCCGGAGGTGGAGCGACGAGATGATGCGCAGGAGGAAGTGGTTCCTGGCAGTGCCGGGCCGCACGGTGGGATGAGCCGGAATTAGAGCCCTCATGGTGGGGTTTTTCTTACTGGCGCTGCTCGTCATCAAGCTGGTGTGGGCGTGGACGATCCCGGACCTGTTCCCGGGTGCCGTTGAACAGGGCTTGGCCGCCGAGACGCTGTCCTGGTACGCGTCTTTCAAGCTGGCGGTTTTTGTGGCACTACTGGGGGGCCTAGCGGGCTTCCACCGGCACAGGGACTGAGTGCCCGGTGGGACGCCGCAGTTGGGGGTACATGGATGTCAGTTTGAGTGGCCCTGCCGGGCTGTTGTCGCCCAG
Source organism: uncultured Dehalococcoidia bacterium (assembly GCA_964513735.1). Classification (GTDB taxonomy): domain Bacteria; phylum Chloroflexota; class Dehalococcoidia; order Lucifugimonadales; family CAZENU01; genus CAZENU01. The sequence goes on along the minus strand of CAZENU010000003.1, from coordinate 89,353 downwards.
GCCAGCCCTGGGGCTGTCTTTGCGAAGGACGGACCGCCCCTCACTCGGACTAAGAAAGCCCCCGGGCGAGGATCTTCTCCAGGCGTTTGCGGCCTCTCAGGGGCCCTACGACCGCCATGCTGAGCTTGTCGGGGACCAGCAGCCGATTGGCCACTGCCATTACTTCCTCGGCGGTGACCGCGTTGACGTGATCGACGACCTGATCGACCTCGACCGTATGCCCAAGGAATATCTCCTGGCCGCCTATCCACGACGCGACAGCCCTGCTGTCCTCCATTCGGAGCAGCAGCCGGCCGGCCACGAGCTGTTTGGCCCGCTCTACCTCGTCAGCAGGAATGCCCTCCCTCAGGCGGCCCATCTCGGCCAGGATGGCCTCGGCCGTCGTGTAGGCCTGGGCCGGCTCGGCGCCTGAGCTCACGATCAGAGCGCCGCAGTCGCGGAAGTAGACGACGGCGCTGTGGACGTCGTAGGCGAGTCCGCGCTTCTCCCGGATTTCCAGGAAGAGGCGGCTGCTCATGCCTTCGCCCAGGACGACGCTGAGCAGGTCGAGGGCATACCGGTCCGGATCGGTCATCGAAGGGCCCGGTACGGCGATGGACAGATGGGCCTGCTGAGTGCCGCTGTACTCCAGGCCGAGTCGAGGCTCGACCTGGCCGCCTTTGAAGGGGGCCCACGAGGTCAGGTCGCGAGGTTCCCAATCTCCGCACAGCTCGCTGATCTGTCTCACCACCGCGTCGTGCGACAGTTTGCCCGCGACGCTGACCACGATGTTCGAGGGGCTGTAGAAGCGGTCCGCGTGGGCGAGGATGTCGTCCCTCGTAGTCCGGGCTATCGACTCCCGCGTGCCGTCGATCTCACGCCCCAGGGGATGGTCGGGCCAGAGGAGCCCGTCGATCAGGACTTCGACCCGGTCGCCGGGGTCGTCCTCCATCATGCGCTGCTCGTCGTATATCACCAGCCGCTCTTTCTCGACGTCGTCGTGTCTGTAGAGGGAGTTCCGCAGCATGTCGACGAGGAGATCGAGGCTCTCTTCCATGTGCTGGTCCGGCACTTTGCTCCAGTAGGCCGTGAGCTCGTGCTCGGTGCCGGCGTTGATGTCGCCGCCGACGGCCTCTACGGGCCCGCTGATGTCGCTGGGATCTGGCCTCCGGTGGGTGCCTTTGAAAACCAGGTGCTCGATGAAGTGGGACAGTCCGGCGCGCTCATCGTCTTCGTACCTGGAGCCTACGCCGACGAACAGGCAGGCGGTTACCGACCGGGTATGGGGCATGGAGCTGGTGACGATGCGGAGGCCGTTGTCGAGGGTGGTCTTCTCGAAGCCTGTACCCGCATCGTCGGTGGCAGTGGTCATCGCAAGGATTCTAGGCCAGGTCGGTAATGGCGGTCAATCGCGGTGTGGGACGAAAGTTCTGAGGGACGTGCGCGCGCCCTTGTCAGGTTGGAGCCGTGCTTGAAGTTTGGAGAGGTGCGCGTTAATATCGTTCCATTCTGGAACCGATGTCGTGGAGTACGGGAATGGCCAGCGCCCTGCTTGTAGTCGACATGCTGGTGGGCTTCCTGGAGCCTGGCCACAACCTCATACTGTGGTGACGACGCCCGCAAGGTGATCCCCAACATTCGACACCTGATCGAGAGCGAGCAGGCCGCCGGCTCCAAGGTGTTCTTCATCTGCGACAACCACGATCCCGACGACCTCGAGTTCCGATTGTTCCCGGAGCACTGCGTCCGGGGCACCGATGAAGCCAGGTTCATCCCCGAGCTGTCGGGGTACGAGGGAGATGTAATTCCGAAGCGACGGTACAGCGCGTTCTTTGGGACCGATCTGGAGGAGAGTCTGGCGGAACTGAAGCCCGAAAAGATCATCGTCTGCGGCGTCTGCACGGACATCTGCGTGATGCACACGGCGGCCGATGCCCGCAACCGGGACTACATCGTGGAGGTCCCCGTGGACTGTGTGGCGACCTTCGACCCGGAAGCCCGCGCCGCTGCCCTCAAGCATATGGAGACGATTCTGGGGGCCCGGCTGATAGAGACGGCGACCGCCGGCAGCCGATAGCTGTAGATAATCCCCGTCGCACTCACCCGTGTGGTCGCGCGCCACGCGTCATGAATCGAGGTTAGGTAAAGATGGTCACAACCGAGTTCGAAGTCAGACGGCCGGTGCTGGTCGGCGATACCGCCGACGTATACTTGCAGCGGACGCTGACGATCCTTCGCAACGAAAGCATCAACCCCGAGGTTGCGATGGAATTCTCCCCCGAAAGGGACGGCCTGTTCTGCGGCATCTCCGAGGTCCGGGCCCTTCTCGGCAGAATCCTTCCGGAGACCGGCAGAGAGGTCTGGGCCCTGGAGGAGGGCGAAACGGTGGAAGCCGGCGAGGTGGCCCTCCGGGTCAAGGCTCCATATGGCTCGCTGGGCCTCTATGAGACCGCGATCTGCGGCGCCATGTCGTCCAGCACGGCGTGGGCGACGGCCGCCAAGGAGTGCGTCGACGCCGCGGGCGGGACGCCCGTGATCTCGATGGGCGCCCGGCACGTGCACCCCAACGTAGCCGCGGACATGGACTACGCTGGCATCGTGGGCGGGTGTGTCTCATGCTCGACCATCCAGGGCGCGCGGCTGGCAGGTGTCACGCCGGCAGGCAACATGCCCCACGCGCTACCGCTGCTGATGGGCGACACCGTCACGGCGATGCAGGCCTTCGACACGCACATGCCTCAGGAGGTGCCACGCGTGGCGCTGGTGGATACCTTCCGAGATGAGGTCGAGGAGGCTCTAGACGTCGCCAGAGTGATGGGTGAGAAGCTCCGCGGAGTACGAATGGACACCCCGTCCGAGCGGGGGGGCGTCACGATCGCTCTGGTCAGAGAGGTCCGGAGCCGCCTGGACCAGGCGGGCTTCCGCCACGTAGAGATCATGGTGACCGGCGGATTCACTCCGGACCGCATCCGCGAGTTCGTGTCCGCGGAGACGCCGGTCAATACGTTCGGCGTGGGCTCGTATATCGCGAGGTCGCCGTCGAACACGTTTGCCGCGGACATTCAGGAGGTCGACGGGCGGCCGTTCGCACGGAGAGGCAGGATCCCAGGCGTGACGCCCAACCCGAGGCTCGCGCGGGTAATGTAGCCCATGCCTCGAACCCGCTGCGGCCAGGCGGGTTCGCCTGCGTGGCGCAAAAGCAGGTGTAGGCTGGGTCCCTGGGCGCCCAGTCCCTCCGGTTACCCCGAGTAGTCTCGATGTCGCATTGGTACGTATCGAGGGGCTGGTACCGCCCCACCGCGTCGCGTCGCAGGTCCTCGCAGCCGACCGAACGCCCACCGTTCCGGACCGCCCTGTCCCGCGTCTCCCTGGAGGAGCTGTCCTACGACGTTGACGTGGGACGGCAGCGGGCCGAGATCGGCGAGACTGTTCCCATCACTGTGTCACTGGTCAACCGCAAGCTCCTTCCGCAGGCGTGGGTCAAGGTCGAGGACCGGTTCCCCGATGCGGTCGAGGTGTGGGAAGGCGACGCGGTCCTGAACTCCGACGCCAGGACCCAGAGCCTGCGCCACCTCACGTCGAACGGCTGGTACGAGCGGATCCGGTGGGACTACACCATCAGTTGCACCAGGCGGGGTCTGCACCAGATGGGCCCCGCCATCATAGAGAGCGGCGACCCCTTCGGGTTCATTCGCACCCGGAAGGTGGAAGAGCACCAAAGCAGCATCCTGGTCATGCCCAGGACCGGCCCGCCGGCCTCAGGAACTACCGGAAGGGCGACCCGCTGACCAGGGTGGACTGGAAGGCCACCGCCAGGGCACGAAAGCTACTGGCCCGCATCTTCGACCCTAGCCCGACAGTCAATGTGGTCATCGCGGTGGCGGTGGACACGCGGGAGCCCTACTGGGGGATAGACGACACCGAGGACCTTGACCGGATGATTACCGTCGCGGCCTCCGTGGCCAACCACGTTGCCGAGCGCGACTACTCCTTCGGCCTGTTCTCCAACAACATGGCGGTCCACGTGAATCGATCGATGAGAGTGCCTGTTGGCCAGGGCCGGGAGCAGTTCGGAGAGGTGATGGGCGCTCTGGCGACCATACCGGCGATGGCTGTCGGGCCCATGGCCGATCACCTGGCGGAGCAGGGGCCGCGGTTTCCTCTCGGCACGACCGTGGTGCTCTGCACCGCATTGATAACCGAGGCCATGGTCGCCACCCTGGACGTGTTGGCCCACGCCCGCATCAAGCTGGTCGTCATGTACGTCGACCACGTTGAGCCACCCGAGCTGCCAGACAGGGTACTCATCTACTCGATGAGAGAACACCTGGTCAGGATGGAGTCTGCCGCCAGGTCCGGCGATGACAGGATAAACATTCAGGGCTCCTGAAACATCCTTTGCCGCCCACGTCAGGAGTGCTGGTTTCGCAGGATGATCTCGAAGACCCGGGTATCGTCGGGCGTCACGCGGGCCCAGTTGGCGATGCGATAGCCGGCTACCCAGGCTATGCCTCGCGGCGTGACGAGCAGCGGGACACGGTCCCGCCACGACTCTGGGATCTTCGCGTCGACCATGAAGTCCTGGAGCTTCTTGTGGCCGGCCATGCCGAGGGGCTGCACTCGGTCTCCGGGCCGCCGTGATCGTACGGTCACCTGGGCGGCGACGGCGCGGTAGCTCAAACGGGCCGTCAGCTCGACCGGGGCTTGGCGAAGGCCACCCAACGGGGCAGCTGGCCGGACGAGGTCCGTGGGTGATGACCCGCGCATGCGCTGGTCTACAAGCCGGGTGATGACGTTCCAGTCCCCGATGTCCATCTCTCCTGGGACTGCCAACTCGTGTTCGCCGTCCAGGGGAGGTAGTGGGCAAAGCTCGGCGTCGGCCGTCGCGACAACGGCGTCGTCGTAGCCGACGTGGAAACGCAGCCCGCCGGGCAGGTGCGTGAAGCGGCCGGCGGAGCCCTCCAGCAGCCGCATCATCTCGTCGATGTGCTGCAGCCGGACGCCGTCGAGATCACTTTTGACGGCGGCGATGGCGCGTCGCAGCAGGTGTGCACGGGGCGCCGGCGCCAGCCGGTTGACCGCCCGCCGGTCGAGGATGGCGCGGTCGTCGTGCAGCTCCGAGGCATCGCTCCACACGCCGTCCACCACTGCGTCGAGATAGGACAGCTCTCGGGCTGCGGTCCTTGACAGCCGGACCAGGGCGCTTCTGACGGCCGGATTCAGCTCCTCAAGCAGCGGCAGCAGCTCGGTCCGGATGCGGTTCCGGGTGAAGTCCGGCGAGCGGTTGGACTCGTCGGTCCTGGGTACAAGTCCGAGAGCACTGCAGTAGGCTTCGGTGTCCTGTCGTGGCACATCGAGAAGCGGGCGAACGAAGGGTACCTCGGAGCCCTCGACGCGGCGTACGGAGGAGGTCTCCATGCCGCGGAGGCCGCTAAGGCCGCTGCCCCGTATCAGGTGCATGAGGATTGTCTCGGCCTGGTCGTCCGCCGTGTGGCCGAGCACGACGGCGTCGGTGCCCTGATCTCCGTATACGCGGGCGAGGAACGCGTAGCGGACGTCCCGTGCGGCCTCCTCCAGCGAAAGCCGGTGGGCCGCCCGGTAGGATGCGACATCGGCGTTTTCCGCGGCGTAGGGGATGCCCGCCCGGCTGAAGCTGTCGGCAACGAACGCGGCGTCCTTCGCCCCGGCGTCGCCTCGCAGGCCGTGGTTGAGGTGCGCGCCGTGCAGCTTCAGGCCTAGTGGGGCGCGCAGGTGCAGCAGGGCGTGGAGCAGGGCGAGTGAATCGGGCCCGCCGGAGACCGCGACGACGAGCTTTTTCGCGGCCGGCGCCGAGCCGCGCAGGGCGGCTTCCACCTCGCGATCGAGCCGGTCGACGGCGGCGGCGCCCATCTCAGGCTCCACACCCCATATCTTCTCGGTCTCCTGGATATTCTCTTACCGATTCTGTGTCCTCTGTGGTAGCTTCCGGCTCCGAGTCGGCGGTGCGCTCGGCTGTGAGTTTCATGATGACACGGCGGCAGACGGCCTGGCTGAAGCTGCGGCGCTGGAGGTAAGCGAGCAGACGGCGCTGGAAAGTCGCGACATCAAGCCGCGTGCTGGTCTTAGCGTATTTCTGGCCGGCGCGGTAGCCGGCATCGTCGTCGTCGACGTCTTGGACCGCCATGCTGGCGACGGTCTCGGCGACGCCTTTGGCGAGCAGCTCGCGAGTGATGGCCCGGGCGCTTCGTGGGCGTCGGGCTGACCTGCTTTCGGTCCACTCGCGGGCGAACTTGGCGTCGTTCAGGAGGTCCAAGGCTCTGAGAGAGGCGATGGCGTCGGCGACGACGGGCTCGGTGAACCTGCGGCGGAGCCGGTCGCGGACCTCGGCCTCAGTCCGGGGCCGGTAGGCGATGAACCGCAGTGCGGCGGCGCGGGCTCTCTGGCGCGGGTCGCGGTCGCTCATTGGTCTAACGCCTGGGGCGGAATCGAGTATGTGCGGCACACCATAGGAACAGCCGTGGCCCCTTCGTCAACAACGGCGAACCACCGGAGGTGGAACGGTGCGCTAGGAGCTGGCGGCGGCTTTCGCACCGGCGGCCGGCACGACCGTTTCGCCGGGCGAGTCCCCCAGGTGTGGGATGTCGGCGTTGGCCCTGATCTGGCTCTCGATGGCGGCGGCCACCTCGGAGTGCTCTCTGATGAACGCCTTGGCGTTCTCGCGGCCCTGGCCGAGGCGTGTGTCCTCGTAGGAGTAGAAGGAGCCGCTCTTCTTGATCAGGCCCATCTCCTCGCCTAGCTCGATCAGGTCGCCTTCCTTGCTGATCCCCTGGCTGAACATTACGTCGAACTCGGCGACGCGGAAGGGCGGCGCGACCTTGTTCTTGACGACGCGGGCTCGGATACGGCTGCCGACGATTTCGGTGCCCTGCTTGATAGATTCGAGCCTTCGCAGATCGATGCGCACAGAGCTGTAGAACTTGAGGGCGCGTCCGCCGGGGGTTACCTCCGGGCTTCCCCAGATGACGCCGACCTTCTCCCTGAGCTGGTTGACGAAGATCACCGCCGTGTTCGACCGGCTGATCGCCGCCGTCAGCTTGCGGAGCGCCTGGGACATCAGGCGGGCCTGGAGGCCGACGTGGGTGTCGCCCATATCGCCCTCCAGCTCCGCCCTGGGGACCAGCGCCGCGACGCTGTCGACGACGACGATGTCCAGGGCGCCGCTGCGGACCAAGTACTCGGTGATCTCGAGGCCTTGCTCCGCCGAGTCGGGCTGTGAGATTAGCAGCTCCTGGACGTCTACACCGCAATTGCCGACGTAAAGGGGGTCGAGGGCATGCTCGGCGTCCAGGTAGGCTGCCGTGCCGCCCGCACGCTGGGCTTCGGCCATCACGTGGAATGCCAGAGTGGATTTGGCAGCGGACTCGACACCGAAGATCTCGGTAACGCGACCCCTGGGGATCCCGCCGATGCCCAGGGCGATATCGAGGGCGAGCGAGCCCGTGGAGATTGCCTGGGCGTGGCCATCGGAGCTTGTGTCGCCCAGCCGCATCACAGTGCCGCGACCGAACTGCCGGCCGATCTGGTCTAAAGCCAGCTCCAATGCCTTCGCTTTTACGGTGGCCATATAGCCCTTCCGGTGGCCTAACGCACGGGCGTCCGAGGAGGCCTGTGACGTCGGGAAAGAGTTGGCTGAATCATAGCATGGACATATCTCGCTCACAACCGTGATAATTGGCTTGGCCGAGGGGTGGCCGAAGGTGTTCGCGGCCGGTCTTGGGGAGCGGTCGCCTGGGGCGCAGCGACCGGCGGGCCAGCAAAGTCGCTACTGGGACCGAGACCGATGATTCCCGAGGAGGCGATGCCATGGGAGAACGCGAGTTCCGGCTGGAGAGGCTGACGAGGCGGGAGTTTCGCGAGGCGCGGGAGGTGGGTCACTTCGGGGCCGCCATTCTGGCCACCGGCAGCATCGAGCAGCACCTCGAGCACCTGGCGATGGACCAGGACATCGCCTCCAGCACGTACGTGGCCGAGAGCGTCGCGAAGCGGCTGTATCCCAACGTGGCCGTGGCGGTGCCGATGGCCGTTGGCATCTCGGAGCACCACATGAAGCACCCCGGCACCCTGACGGCCAAGCCGGGTAGCTGGCTTGCGGTGCTCTTCGACGCGGTCGAGAGCCTGGTGCGCGTGGGCGTCAAGAACGTGCTGCTCCTCAACGGCCACGGCGGAAACGTCGTGCCCGTCGAATCGTCGATGCGCCAGTGGCAGCTCTTCTTCAAGAACTCCGCAGCGGCCACCGGTGGTCCGAAGGTCGATCTCAGGTTCCACAGCTACTGGGACCTGGTCCCGAAGGAGGTCGTCCAGGACGTGCTCTTCAACGAACACTACCCCGGACACGCGGGGGAGTTCGAGACGTCGATCATGATGAAGGTCAACCCCGACAGCGTGCGGCGTGACGCAATGGGAGAGCAGGATGAGCCCGGGCTCGCCGAGTCGACCGCGGAGAAGGGCCGAGTGCTGATCGACACCGCCATCGACGGGGTGACCGGCGTAGTGGAGGAGATGCTCGCGGGTTGATGGTCCGCTGGCGGTCTGGTGGTCTGACAAGCAGTAGGCCGGTCTGTGTGAGCCATGTCTAACGTTCCTAACATAGGATTAGTCGGCTCGGCGTCAGGCGATCTTGAGCTACACGCCCGAATAGTGGAACGGTCCGGGGGAAACCTCATGGCAGTGCCTGCCGAGGCTTCGGCGGCTAGCGTGCTGGACGGTCTGGGCGGCCTGATCCTCGCGGATGGGGGAGACGGAATGGGCCATGGCTACGCCGACTGGATGCGGTTGCTGATCGAGGCCGCGGTGGAGCGCGGTCTGCCGGTACTAGGCGTGGGTCTTGGGATGCAGGCCGTAAACGTCGCTTTCGGCGGCGCCGCGCCGAGGCAGATCACTGGCCACGGGACCGAGCTAGAAGACGGCGAGCCCGCGTCCGCCTACCATCGCATCTACGTGGCGGTGGGAAGCAAGCTTGCCGCCATCGTGGGCTCCGGCGGCTTCGTCAGGGTGAACAGCCGGCACAATGCCGGCCTGCGAGAGGCTCAGAAAGCGCCGCGACTGATGGCCTCGGCCTATGGACTGGAGGACGGCGTTATCGAGGGGGTGGAGAGCCCTGAGCATGACTGGGTGATCGCGGTCCAGTTCAACCCCGAGAGGCGCATGGAGGTACCCCCGCAGTTCGACCGGCTGTTCCAGGGGCTCGTCAAGCGGGCGGCTCGATAGGACCTGTCGGAGCGACGCTCCGGTCACCCTGACCGGCTTCTCCATTCGAAGCACAGGTAGCTGATGGGGCGGCGCGGTTCAGGCGGCTACGTAGGACACGGCGTGTCGGGCGGCCTGCCGGCCGAAGACCATGCCCATTGCCAGCCCGCCGGCGTACCCCTCGTTGTAGATGCCGCCGGCGTCGGCCCCCGCGGCGTACAGGCCTCGGACGGGTCGGCCGCTGCGCCCGATCACCTGGGCGTCGGAGTTGATGCGCAGGCCGCCGTAGGTGATGGTCACTCCCGCCGTGACCGCCAGGGCGTAGAACGGCGGGGTTGCCACGGGGTTGGGAAACTCCGTGCGGGATATGCGCAGCTCGGGGCCCCGGCCTTCGGTGATAGCCTCGTTGTACTCCTGGATCGTCCGAAGCACCCCACGGCCGTACACGCCGCCGGCCTGGAGCTCGGCAGCCAGGTCCTCCAGGGTCGGGGCAACGGTGCTGACTCCGCCGAGGGACCTGCACTTCTCAAAAACGCTGTACTCCGGAGCGCCGGGACCGGCGGACCTGTGGCCGTACTTCGTGTGCACCTCTTCATCGAAGACAAGGAAGGCCATCGCCTCGGGCTGACGGACGACGGCCTCAGCGTTGGTCTCGTCGCACCTGGACTCGTCTACGAACCGCTCGCCCCGAAGGTCCAGCAGGACGGCGTGCTGGCTGTAGTAGTGGGTGTATAGCGTGAAGGAATCGCGGGGTACCACGGCCGGCGGCGCCGAGATCAGATGGCCGTAGAAACTGCTCATGGCCCGGCTCGGCGCGGCGCCAACGGCCGAGCCCATGAGGAAGCCGTCGCCGGTGCTGTTCAGGTTGGCGCGCAGGACCAGACGGTCGCTCCAGCGTCCAAAGTACCGCGACATCAGCTCGGGGTTGCCCTGAAAACCGCCCGTGGCCAGAATGACCGCCGTGGCGGGTACTGTCTCGGCCCCGCTGGGGGTGTCGACACGAACTCCGCTGACCGCGCCCGCGTCATCCAGCAGCAGCTCCGAGGCCGCTGCCTTCGTCATGAGCCTGCCGCCGATGCCGTTGAGGCGGGATACCATGTGCCGGGTGAAGTCCTGCGGCCCCGGGTATAACTCGTAGGCGTACCGGTCTATCCCGCGGTAGGCCTCGGCGTGCATCTCCCGCAGCCCCGTCCCAATGCCCTTGAGCCAGGACACCCCGTCGAGGTAGCTTGAGACCAGGGTCAGTGCGAGCTTCGGGTCTCCGCGGGGCACGAGACGCCGGACGTCCTCGTAGGTCCTGGGGCACCAGACGGTGCCGCCGGACATGGCCATGGAGCCGCCCGGCTCGTCGCCTTTTTCCAGCACGACGACGTCCGCGCCCAGCTCCTGGGCCTGCACGGCAGCGACGAGGCCGGCCATCCCGGCGCCCACCACGACTATTTGTCGGCCGGCGACTTTGTCTGGGTCCATGTGTTGTCCGTGCGGCGCGACCACGGATGGCGGGCTATGGGCCGGCTACTTCAGCTCGAAGAGCAGCACGCGCGACACTCCGTCGCCGGTGGCCTCGGTCTCGTGGGTAATGGCGTGGCTGAACACCGCCTGCCCCGCCTCCAGGGCTATGTCTATGCTCTGACCGTCAGGGGAGGTGAACGTTGCGGCGATGTCCATGATCGCGTAGGCGACAGAGTCAGGTTGGGAGTGCATGGCTGATTTGTCGGCCGAGTTGGGCGGCGATGGTATTGGTCTGGCACGTATAGTGTCAAGGCTTCGGCCCCGTGTCCGGAGGCCGTGAAAAAGCCTCTGAAGACCCTATATGAATACTACTTGAAGTGATATAATGCGTGTAGACGCCCAGATATTGTGGTATAGCCACAATTTCCGAATCCCGCCTCACGGGACGCTCACGCATATCCCACACACCCTGCTCGTATGAACGGGCAGCAGTCAACAGACCGGCCGCGCGCAGGAGTGATACATGGACAACAAGACCGAGCACGGTTTCATAAAGCCCGCGCAGCTCGAAGACGAGATGCGGACCTCCTACATGGAGTACGCGATGAGCGTGATCGTCGCGCGGGCTCTGCCCGACGTGCGCGACGGTCTGAAGCCGGTGCAGCGCCGCATCCTCTACGCTATGAATGACCTGGGCATGCGGCCCAACGCCGCGTACAAGAAGAGCGCCCGCCTGGTTGGCGAGGTGCTTGGCAAGTGGCACCCCCACGGCGACTCCCCTGTTTACGACGCGCTGGTGCGCATGGCGCAGCCCTTCTCCCTCCGGCTGCCGCTGGTGGACGGCCAGGGCAACTTCGGCAGCGTCGACAACGATCCTCCCGCCGCCATGCGGTACACGGAGGCCAGGCTCAGCCAGGCCGCGACCGAGATACTGGCCAATCTGGACCAGGATACGGTCGATTTCATCGACAACTTTGATGGAACGCTTCGAGAGCCCGTGGTGCTGCCGGCCCGGCTACCCAATCTTCTGATCAACGGGGCCTCCGGCATCGCGGTCGGCATGGCCACCAACATCCCTCCCCAAAACGCGACCGAGGTGTGCAACGGGGTGCTCGCCCTGATCGAGAACCCCGACGCTACGTCAGAGGATCTGATGCGCCACGTACGAGGACCCGACTTTCCCACCGGGGCCACCATCATGGGGCGCGAGGGCATCAGGAGCGTCTACACGACCGGCCGCGGACAGATGGTCGTACGGGCGGTCGCGGAGATCGAGCAGCCCAAAAGTTCCGGCCGGATGCAGATCATCGTCAGCGAGCTGCCATACCAGGTGAACAAGGCCGCCCTGATCGAGAAGATTGCGACACTGGTCAAAACGAAGCGGCTCGAGGGCATCTCGGACATTCGCGACGAGTCCAACCGTCAGGGCATGCGCATAGTGATCGAGCTGCGCTCGGGCGCCCAGGGCCTGATCGTGCTCAATAACCTGTACAAGCTCACGGCGATGCAGAGCACGTTCTCCGCCAACATGCTGGCGCTGGTCGGGGGCTCGCCTAAGGTAATCACGCTCAAGTCGGCGCTGCAACACTACATCGACTTCCGGCGCGAGGTGGTCACCAGGCGGGCCCAGTTCGAACTGAAGCGAGCACAGCAGCGGGCCCACATCCTGGAGGGCCTCAAGATCGCCCTGGACAACCTGGACTCGATCATCGCCCTGATCAGAGGCGCGGCGGACGCCGACGCTGCCAAGAAGGGGTTGATGGAGTGGTACGATCTGGACGACGTCCAGGCTCAGGCGATCCTGGACATGCAGCTTCGCAGGATAGCCGCCCTGGAGCGAGAGAGGATCGAGACCGAATACCAGGAGCTGCGGGCGACCATCAAGGAGCTGGAGGAGCTGCTGGCCGATCCGGCCAAGGTGTCGGCCGAGGTGGCCGGCGAGACCGAGGAGCTGAAAAAGAAGGTCCGTGGCGCCCGCCGCACCACCATCCAGGCAGAGGTGCAGGACTTCAGACGTGAGGACCTCGAGGCCCACGAGCAGGTCGTCGTCACGCTGAGCCAGGGCGGCTACATCAAACGCATCCTGGCCGGCACGTACCGTAATCAGCATCGGGGCGGCAAGGGCGTCTACAGCATGCGGACCAAAGAAGACGACCCGGTCCGCCACATCCTGGTGGGTGACACCCACGACACGCTGCTGTTCTTCACGAACACGGGCAGAGTGCTGTCGAGCAAGTCGTACGAGCTCAGGGCCGACATCTCGCGCAACACCAGGGGAGTGCCCATAGCCAACGTCATTCCTCTGAGCGACAAGGAGCACATCAACTCCATCATCGGAGTGAGCAGCCTACAAGAGGAGGGGCTGTTCCTGGTCCTGGTGACACGCCGGGGCAGCATCAAGCGCGTCGCCCTGGAGCAGATCTCGAAGATCCGGAGGTCGGGCCTGATCATCATGAACCTGAAGCCGGGCGACGAGCTGGTGACGGCCCGCCTCGCCAGGGAAGAGGACGACCTGATCATGGTCACAGAGCAGGGGATGTCGATCCGGTTCCCGGTGTCGGACATCACCGCGAGACAGAGGGCGGCAGGCGGTGTCAGGGCGATGACGCTGGCGAAGAAGGACCGGATCATGGCGATGGACATCGTGGTTCTCAACAGCAAGCTCCTCGTGATCGGAAAGCAGGGCTATGGCAAGCTGACCGACCTCAACCGCTACAGGCGGCAGGGCCGCGGCGGTTCCGGCATCAAGACGCTGAGCATTACGAAGAAAACCGGTACCTTGGCAGCCGCCGAGGTGATCGCCGACAGCGACGAGGTCTACGTCGTGTCGCGAAAGGCGTTGGTGCTGCGTACCAACCTGTCGGAGATTCGCAGCACGGGAAGGGCGACCCAGGGCGTGACGATATTCAAGCTGGACCGCGACGACGCGGTGTCAGCCATCGCGTGCGTACGCGAGCTCGAGGTCCCCAAGGCCGACAGGGTGCTCCCAGACCTGAAGGCGAAGGCCAAGTCCAACGGCAAGCCCAACGGGAGGGTGTCTCCGAAGGACCTCAAGTAGAGCGCGCCACCGCGAGTGACGCGCGACTGCCAAATCATATCCGACCGCATGCATGACGGCCGCGCCCCGGGGTGCGGCCGTCATGCGTATCGCACCGGCAGACGGTGGACCGACCGGCGAGAGCAATAACCCGACCCGACGCCACCCTCGTAGAGAAGAACAGAGGACTGTGTCCCTCGCACCCTTCGGAGTTCGTTCCAGCATGTGTCTCTTGGGCAAGTTGAGGCGTCCGCTGTTCGCCGCGGTGATCGTACTGGCCGCGGTCGCCGTCGCGTGCGACTCGACCGCCGGGCCGGCGCCACGGGCCACCGCGGCCGTCGCTGCTGCGGAGCCTCAGGCGACCGCCACCCCCACGGCGACCGTCCCGCCCCCCGAGCCCACGTCCACGCCGAGTGCCGGCACCTCAACGGGCCAGGCCGCTGCAGCCCCGGGAACCACCTCGCAGTTCGAGCCCGTCGCCGACGCCGAGGGCGTCCTGGCCCGGCTCGCCGACACGGCCTGGGGGCTGCTGGAGTTTCTGACGCGCCAGCTCAGTCCCCGTGAGAGCGCCACGGACGAGGAGCGTGCCGCCGCCGACTTCCTGATGTCGGAGTTCGAGGTGTTGGGGATGCAGACGCGGCTGCAGCCCTTCACCGTCGAGCTCCTCTCCCGGGACGTCCCCGCGCTGTCGATCGAAGGCCCCGAGCCGCTTCGATTCGACGGCTTCCCGATGCGGTTCGCGGCCAGGGGCCGGGTGACGGGCGTGCTGGAAGACGTCGGGCTCGCCTTCGACGTCGATCCGGAGAAGGTAAACGGCAAAATAGCGCTGATCGAGCGGGGGACTCTGACTTTCGAGTCCAAGGTGCGGCGCGTCGAGGAGGCCGGTGCCATCGCGGCCGTCGTATACAACAATGAGCCCGGAGCATTCTCCGGGCGCCTGATGCGGGAATCGAGCATCCCGTCGATATCGATCTCGCAGGAGAACGGAGAGGCCATCAATGCCCTCATGGCGGCTGGCGACGTGACCGCGACCGTGTCCATAGTCTTCGAGACCGCAAACTCCCGAAACGTGATAGCGGAGATGTCAGGCAATTCTTCGGGTGGCCGGGTCGTCGTGCTGGGCGCGCACTACGATACCGTCCCCGACATCCAGGGGGCCAACGACAACGGGTCCGGCGTGGCCACGTTGATGACGGTCGCTCGGGAGGTCGTCGGCAAGAGCTTCCCCTTCGACTTGCGGTTCGTACTGTTCGGCTCCGAGGAGGTCGGTCTGTTCGGCAGCCGGCACTTCGTCGACGGACTGAGTCAGGCCGAACGGGAGTCGGTCGTCGCGATGCTCAACTTCGACGTGACGGGTACCGGCGAGTTCCCGGAGGTCATCGGCAGCAGGAGCCTCGTCGAAGCCGCGGTGGCGCACGGAGCGGCCAACGGAATCGAGGTGCACAGGGGCGTGCCCCTGGAGGGCGCCAGCAGTGACCATGCACCGTTCAGAGACATCGGTATACCGGTGGCGTTCTTCCTGGCGGACGACCAGGCGCTGATCCATACGCCGGCTGACACGATCGAGTCCGTGCGCCCGGAGCTACTGGGCATCGCGTCGTTCCTCGGCCTCCGGGTCCTCGACACCCTCGCCGACCGCTTCCGCTAGGTGCCTACCCCACTCCGGGGCCGGTACCCGCCCCGGGGAAGAACGCCCGTCGTTTCAATCCTCTGGCGACGCCAGTGTCAAAGCCCTCCCGCTCCGGGACTCCGGGCTCGGCGCTGTTTTCGGGGGGACCGGGTTCGATTGAGTCGGGAGATACAGTCGGCGGGCCGACTAGGGACTTGCTTGCACTCTAGCTAACGGCGCGGGCAGCGTGTGTTTCAGCTGAAGTTTGACCCTGCTCAATGGAACCAGCGGTTAGACGCACACGCATATGTGTGCTGACATAGCTGTGAGGGACAGACCCGCCGGGTCCGTCCCTTCTCTATTGCGGCCACTTCCCAGGTACCCACCGCGAGCGGCACTCCTGGTGTACCATTCGTCACCGCGTTGGCCATCGGCCCAGATATGTCACGGTACAGAACGGAACAGATGAAACAACCGTGGTCGCCGAGCTCACCGACAAGCACCGCCGCCGTTCCCTACATCGTCGCCGACCCGTCGCTTGGCCCGCACCACCTGCGAATCGGCCACCGCATGTCGATGCCGGTGACCTATGTGGTAGATTAGCGCGGGTCGTTTTGCATTAGTAGGAGGGCGTAGATGGAGTATCGGACCCTGGGGCGAACTGGTTTCGAGGTCTCGCTCTTGAGCCTGGGATCGGGTGGCGCGCGGGCTCTGGGTCAGTCGGTCGGTATGTCCCAGGGCCAGCAGACGGCCCTGGTCCGGCGGGCTCTGGACCTGGGAATCAACTTCATCGACACGTCCGCCATATACGGCGACTCTGAGCTCATACTGGGCAGGGCGCTGGAGGGCGTGCCCAGGGACTCGTACTTCCTGACGACCAAGTGGCTGGCCTTGAAGGACGGGAAGTCGGTGCCGGACCCGGCGCTACTCGCCGAGGGCGTCAACGAGAGTCTGAAGAGGCTGCTGACCGACTACGTCGACGTCATGATGTTCCACGGCCCGCTTCCCGACGAGTACCCGGAGCTGATCGAGCGCGTCGCCCCGACAATGGTGCGACTGCGGGAGGAAGGGAAGGTCCGCGCCGTCGGCATCAGCACCAGATATGCTACCGACCCGGCGCAGGTGACCGGGGAGCGGGCGCTTATGGAAGACCCGGACCTGTTCGACGTGGTGATGCTCAAGTACGGCATGCTGAACCAGCACGCCGCCGACGAGATGTTCCCGCTGGCCATTGAACACGACGTCGGCGTCATGAACATGGCGACGATCCGCGACAAGCTCCCCGACCCTGCGCGGCTGGAGCAGCTCATCCAGGAGTGGAAGAATGGCGGGAAGATAGCGGCCGACAGCCTGCCTGCCGAAGACCCGCTGGGATGGCTGGTGCACGACGATGTCGACTCGGTCATCAGCGCCGGCTACAAGTTCGGCGCCGACCACCCGGCTGTCTCCACCGTGATCACCGGCACCGCCAGCATCGAACACCTGGAGTCCAATGTCGCAGCCCTGGAGACGCCTCGGCTGCCGGCCGAGGACGCTCAGCGCATCAAGGACCTCTTCGGCAGCATCGTCGAGTACGCCTAGTCTGAGAGAGCGCTGTGAAAGTCATCGACGTCAAAGCGGTCTACCCCCGCTGGCAGCACCTGCCTCAAGGTGTGTGGCAGTCCCACTTCTGGCAGATCGTCGTGCGAGTGGAGTCGGACACGGGCGTCGTAGGCCTCGGCTACGGAGGCGGAGGCAATCCGGCTGTGGCCGTCGTAAACGAGCACATGAAGGGACTGCTCGTCGGGAGCACCGTAGAGTCGGTCGACGACATTCGCGAGGCCTGGGACTGGCTCTACTACAAGTCGCTGCCGTATGGCCGGACGGGCATCCCCGTCATGGCGCTGAGCGGCGTCGACCTTGCCCTGTGGGACCTTCTCAGGAAGGCTCAGGGAAGGCCGGTTTACGATCTGCTGGGCGGCCTGGCAGTGGACAAAGTGCGGGCCTACGCGTCCTCAAAAGAGTACCTGCGCGACCGTGACGCCGGGTATACGGCGGTTAAGGTAGGAACACCCTTTTTCGGCCGCGACGGCGAGGCGGACGAGATCGTAGAGGCCGTCGCCAGCGCGCGAGAGAGCTACGGACCCGATGCGCTAGTCCTGACCGACTGCGGCATGACCTGGAACGCGGCCGACACCCTCGAAATGGCGAGCCGGCTGGCGGACTACGACGTCTACTGGTTTGAGGACGTGCTGACCCCCGATCACCTCGATGAGCTGGCCGCGCTTAGGCCGAAGGTGAAGCCGGTGCTGCTGGCGGGCGGCGAGCACGACTACACGCATCACGACTTCGCGGCCATTGCCGAGGCGGGGGCGCTGGACCTGTGGCAGCCGGACATTACCTGGTGCGGCGGCATCACGGCCGGCCTGCGCATCGTGGACTTGGCCCGCGACGCCGGTGTGCCCGTGGTACCTCACCGTGGCGGCGAGATATGGGGACTACACCTGCTGGCCGCCACCGGTTGCGGCGAGTTGGCGGAGACGATGCCCCACCGCTGGACGCCGCCCAACGACGAGCTATGGCTGGACGAGCCTCGCGCCGAGGACGGGTTCATCGCGCCGCTGGACAGACCGGGCTTCGGTGTCGTGCTGAACGAGGCCATGCTGTAGGCGCCGGGAGCGCGACATGGACGCAATCATCATTCTCGATAGAGTGCAGTTCGCCGCAGTGAGGGTGAATGCCAACACGGAGTGGTCTTTTGCTGAGGTCTACGATCTCCACGGCGCCAGCGCCGCCGCCGAGTTCGGCATCACAACGGGGTCGCCGGAGGTCGGAGAGCGGATCGCGGAGCTTGTGGGCGTGCTGGCCGGCCGGCCGCTGGACGATGAGCAGGCCGTGGTCGAGGCCGCTGGCATAGATCCGGGCCTGCTCACACCTATCAGTATCACGTCGGTGGCCGTAAGCGCCCTGCGGAATATAGTGACGGTCCTGCAGGCGGTCCACGCCGGAGTCAGCCTCACGGAGAAACTGGGCGGGACCGCGGCCAGCAGCGTCGAGCTGTATGCGAACATCAACCGCGCTCTGCTGGGCCGGCATCGGTCGCCTGCGAGCTTCGGCCGGGTCGCTGAGAGGGCTGCCGGACGAGGCTTCCGTACGATCAAGTGCGCCCCCTTCGACGAGGTCGACAAGACGAAGACGACGGACTCGGCGGTGGAAGCGTCGCGCACCGGAGTCGAGCGCGTCGCGGCGGTCAGGGCGGCGATAGGGCCGGACATTCGGCTGCTGGTGGACTGCCACCGGCGTTTCGATCTAGAGAGCGCACTCCGGGTCGCGGAGGAGCTGGCCAAGCTCGACGTGGGCTGGTTCGAGGAGCCGGTCGACATAGAGTCGAGTCAGGACGACATGGCGGAAATAGCCCGCCGGGTCTCGATGCCGGTGGCGGGCGGGGAGTCGTTGTACGGCGTGGAGTCCTTCGAGGCGCTGCTTGAAAAGCGGGCCACCCACGTCATCATGCCCGACGTCATGCTTTGTGGCGGAGCGTCCGAGGCCTACCGCACCGGGATGCTGGCCCATCGCCTCGGCGCCGGCTTTTCACCGCACAGCCCCTCCGGGACAGTGCCGCTGCTGACCAGCGCCCACGTCTGCGCGGCGCTGCCGGACGCGATGCCGCTGGAGCATGCCGTGGACGAGGCGCCGTGGCGGCATGAGCTGCTGGACCCGCCCGAGCGGGTCGAGGACGGCCGGTTGTGGTTCCCGGGCGGGCCTGGCCTCGGCGCAACCCTCAACGCCGCGGCCATCGACCGCCGCGGCCGCCGCTGGGAGTCGTAGACGCAACCGCGGAGACCGACGAGGACGCCGAGAACGGTCCGGACTATTCACATCTCCGCGTTCTCAGCGCGCTCGGCGGTGAATCTCCTGGCTGGAAATGGGATCGTCTGCTACCGTAGCTTCAGTAGAGTTGCCCTGGCATCGAGTCTGCTTTCGCGCAATCAGCGTATGGAGCTTCATTGAACAGGACGGTGGCGATCGGCGTGCTTGGAATAGTCGGGGTGATGCTAGTGGGCATAGGGCTCGTCGTCGGGGTCGCACTCGGCAGCGGAGAGAGCGTCGGGTACCCGACGCCGGAAGAGGCGGTCCAGCGGTACATCGAGTCGACAAGCGACCCAGGCCAGGCACCCGGTTTCGAGCTGAAGGGGACGCTCCCGGTGTGGAACGGTGTGCTGGTGCTGTACACGACGCCGGGTCCCCCGGGGACCGAGCTGCTCGGCTACCGGCTGGCCAAGCACGGTGCGTCCGGCTGGTTGGCGGATACGGGCGTCAGTTTCGGAGTCCCGTCGCCGCCGAACCCCAACGACGTGATCGAGTGGCATGCAGACTCTCGAGTCGACTACTCGCCCGAGCTGAACGGAGTAGTCGAGACGGCCGTCGCCTTCGGGCGGACCACATTCAGCGGGGTCGCGGTGGTCGAGGTGGTCTTTGACCAGGGTCAGACGCACCAGACGGTGTCAAGCGGCGGCTTCTTCGCGGTTGCCGCCGTCGGCGCGACCGACGTGCAGGTGGTCCGGGCGTTGGCCGCCAACGGAACGCCGATAATAGTGATCGACAAAAGGAATACGGTGGAGTAGATGTTCGAAGCACTGACTGAAAAGCTCGGCGTGGCCTTTGGCGGGCTGAGCAACAAGGGCAGACTGATCGAAAAAGACGTCGACCAGGCGCTGCGCGAGGTCCGACTGGCCTTGCTCGAGGCCGACGTCAACTTCAGGGTCGCCCGGCAGCTTGTGTCGCGAATTCGCGAGCGGGCCCTCGAGGGCGACGTGCTCAAGAGTCTGAGTCCCGGACAGCAGGTGGTAAAGATCACCAAGGAGGAGCTGACCGAGGTCCTGGGTGGTGGGGCCAAGCAGATAACGCCGGCCGCGGACCCGCCGTCGGTCATGCTCATGGTCGGCCTCAACGGCGCCGGCAAGACCACGGCGTCGGCCAAGATCGCGCGTCACCTCAAGGCAGCCGGGCAAACTCCGTTGCTGGTGGCGGCGGACCTGCGGCGGCCGGCGGCCATCAAGCAGCTCCAGGTTCTCGGCGGCCAGGTGGGCGTCGAGGTGTACACGGACGACCCGTCGAAGCCGACGCCTACGGTGGCCGGCGACGGCGTCAATCAAGGTGCCAAGACGGACGCGTCGTGGGTCATCGTAGACACCGCCGGCAGATTCCAGGTTGACGATGACCTGATGCGGGAACTGGAGGAGATCAAGGAGGCGGTGTCACCGACGGAGACGCTGCTGGTCGTCGATGCGATGACGGGCCAGGAGGCGGTCAACGTCGCCGAAGAGTTCCACTCCAGGATCGGCCTGACCGGGCTCGTGCTCACCAAGCTCGATGGAGACGCCAGGGGCGGTGCAGCGCTGTCCGTCGTGTCGGTCACCGGCGTGTCGATCAAGTTCATCGGTACCGGCGAGCGGGTGGACGCGCTGGAGGAATTCCACCCGGACCGGCTCGCTTCGCGCATTCTGGGCATGGGCGACGTGCTGACCCTGATCGAGAAGGCACAGACCACCATCGACGAAGATCAGGCGGTCGAGCTCGAGCGGAAGATGCGCCAGGCGACCTTCGACCTGGAGGACTTCTTGGGGCAGCTACAGCAGCTCAAGAAGATGGGCCCGCTGAGCCAGATAATGGAAATGGTGCCGGGCATGTCGTCCATCGCGGGGCGGATGTCGGCCGGAGATTTGGAAGATGGTCAGGTCAAACACGTGGAGGCCATCATCCGCTCGATGACGCCGGAGGAGAGGCGGCGCCCCGAGCTCATCGGAGGCAGCCGAAGGCGTCGCATCGCCCGAGGAAGCGGCACGTCTCCTCAGGACATCAACCAACTCCTCAACCGGTTCCGGCAGATGCAGAAGATGATGCGACAGCTTACCTTGGGCAAGCGGACGCCGGACTTCCGAAGCCTCATGGGATAGGGGCTGGGTTTAGGGGTTTGGGGCGGGGGTAAGAACAGGGCACGGTGGCGCCTCGATAGCAGCCGGGTGTCCTGTTATCGCCACAGGACCTCGTAGAGCCGGTGCTTGCCGTCGACGCCCTTGAGCCTGGTTGCGCCCATCGATCGGAATTCGAACACACTGCTACTTGAGGCCACGGTGTAGACGATCTCGGACACCAGGATCTGGCCGCCCTTGGCCTTGGCCATGATGCGTGCCGCCACGATCACCGACATCCCGTAGAGATCGTCGCTGTCGCGGACCGGCTCCCAGACCAAGATGCCGATGGGCACCGCGACCCGCTCCTCCGGGCGCGCGCCCGGTGCGCTCTGTCAACGCGCGCTGGACCGCCGAGGCGCAGGCGACTCCCCGTGTGGCGCTGTCAAAGGTGAACAAGAAGCCGTCGCCCATCGATTTTACCGTGGTGCCGTCGTGGGCCGCGGCCTCGCAGTCGCTCCTCGTCCAGCAGCTGTATGACCTCGCTGCTAGGCCGTTGCAACAAGTGCGCCAGCTCGTCTAGAGACGGGGTAGGCGCTTTGGCAGGCAGGTTCAAGAAAGAGATCATGGCGAATGTCCGGGGTTCGGAGTCCAGTTCCAGCGTACAGCGTTTTGCGCCGGCTCTGGCACGGGGAAGCCCCCCTATACTTCGACCGGACGTGGCACCCATGAGGGCACGTGCGGATACGCAGGCGTCCGAAGCGTCAAGGCACCGCGATTGTTGCCCATGTTTGGAGCACCGACTACAATACGATGGCCGGTGCCGGCGTTCGGCTTCGTGTCTGAGTCCTTCGTCCGAGCGTCAGTTGCCGTCAGGGAGGGGTGGCCGAGCGGCTTAAGGCGCCAGTCTTGAAAACTGGTTTCTCGAAAGGGAACGTGGGTTCGAATCCCACCCCCTCCGCTTGGCGTGCGATGCGCCGCACCCGACCGTCGTCGAGCGTGCCAGGCCGCCGGAGCGCAGCGCTAAAGGCCCTAGAACATATCCACGGGAGTAGAGCAACTGAAAGTACACGAGTACCAGGCCAAGGAGATACTGTCTCGGGGCGGAGTCTCGGTTCCCAGAGGCGGCGTCGCGTCCACGCCCGCCGAGGCGCGGGAGATTGCCTCAACACACGACGGCGGCGCCGTCGTCAAGGCGCAGGTCCACGCGGGTGGGCGAGGCAAGGCTGGCGGAATCAAAGTCGTCTCGACGCCGGAAGAGGCTGAGGAGGCCGCCGCCTCGCTTCTGGGCACGTATCTCGTTACCGCTCAGACCGGCCCCGAAGGCGTGCCGGTGCGGCGGGTGCTGGTCGAGGAGCTTTTGGACGTGGAGCGAGAGCTTTATGTGGCAATGCTGATCGACGGCGCGGCTCGCGGCGCGATGGTGATGGTCAGCGAGGCGGGCGGGATGGAGATCGAGGAGGTGGCCGAGGAGACGCCGGAGAAGATTCTGCGCATTGCCATCGACCCGGCTCTCGGCCTTCAGCCCTACCAGGGGCGCAGGCTGGCGTACGAGCTCAACGTAGCTCCCGGGCAGGTCAGGGCGCTGTCGGGCCTGATCGAGAGCCTCTACCGCGTCTTTGACGACAACGACTGCTCGCTGGCGGAGATCAACCCGCTGGTGGTGACCCGTGACGGGCAGGTGTTGGCTGCGGACGCCAAGCTGGCCTTTGACGACGACGCGCTGTTCAAGCACCTCAAAGTGGACGAGCTCAAGGACCCCGAGCAGGATGACCCACTGGAGGAACAGGCGAGCCGTGCCGGCATCAGCTACGTGAAGCTGGAAGGCGACGTTGGATGCATCGTGAACGGGGCCGGCCTGTCCATGGCGACCATGGATGTCGCCAGCGCCGCAGACGCCGCCCCGGCTAATTTCTTGGACGTGGGCGGCAGCGCGGACGAAGAGAAGGTGGCCCGGGCCATGGAGATTATCCTGTCCGACGACAGCGTAAGGACGATACTGATCAACATCTTCGGCGGCATCCTCCGATGCGATATAGTCGCAAGAGGAGTCATTACCGCCGCCGAATCCACTCCGCACACGATGAGGCCGCTGGTGGTACGCATGTCGGGCACCAACGCCGACGAGGGGCGCCAGCTTCTTCGGGACTCGGACCTGCCCGTGACTCTGGTGGACGACCTGGACCGGGCGGCCGACGCGCTCAGGGCCGACAGCTGATCGCGCGCGGTTCGCCGATTCTAGATATCCGAGGGTTGGAGCAGGCTTAATGAGCATCCTGGTTGATTCGCGGACCCGACTGCTGGTGCAGGGCATCACGGGCAAAGAGGGCAGCTTTCACGCCCAACGCTGCAGAGAGTACGGCACCAACCTAGTCGCCGGCGTGACTCCCGGCAAGGGAGGCCAGACCTTCGACGGCGACATCCCCATCTTCAACACCGTTCGCGAGGCGGTTGACGAGACCGGCGCTAACACCTCCATGATCTTCGTGCCTCCACGGTTGCGGGCAGATGATGCCATCGTCGAGGCTGTCGACTCCAGCATCCCGGTCATCGTTTGCATCACCGAAGGCGTACCCGTCCGAGACACGGTCAGGGTCGTCCGCTACATACGCGACAAAGGCGTCACGCTGATAGGGCCGAACTGCCCGGGCGCTATCTCTCCGGGCGCCCACTGCAAGGTCGGGATCATGCCGGGGGCCATCCACATGCCGGGCGAGGTCGGGGTGGTGTCGCGCAGCGGGACGCTCACCTACGAGGCCGTGGGGCAGCTTTCGGGCCTGGGTATCGGCCAGTCGACGTGCGTCGGCATAGGAGGCGACCCGGTCAGCGGGACGTCCTTCATCGACATTCTGGAGATGTTCGAGGCCGATCTGGACACCAAGAGTGTCGTCCTGATCGGGGAGATCGGTGGCACCCGTGAGCAGGAGGCGGCCGAGTACATCCAGAGCGACTTCAGCAAACCCGTGGCTGCGCTGATAGTGGGTCGGACCGCCCCGCCGGGTCGCCGGATGGGCCACGCGGGGGCGATCATCACCGGCAGGGCCGGCCGCGCCGACGAGAAGATCAAGGCGCTGTCGGCGGCGGGAGCCGCCATCGTTCCCTCTCCCGCCAGTATCGGCAGGACTGTGCAGGAGCAGATGGCCACGGCCAGCGCCTAGCCTGGGATTTCCCCGGCCCGTCGATGAGGCCGTGGTCTCAGGCCGTCGCGAGAGGCCCTGGATGGCTGAATCTCGAGAACTGATGGCTTACCTGAACGGGCGGGTGGTTCCGCACGGTCAGGTGGTCGCCGAGATGAGCGAAACGGCTGCGGAGCCCGAGCCCGGGTTCTACGACGCCGAGCGCACCTTCGGCGGCCAGGTGTTCAAGCTCCGCGAGCATCTTCAGCGCCTCTATCGCAGCCTTGAGTACGCGGCCATCGACCCGGGCCGTGGCTAGACTACGATTACGTCGTTCTCCAGGAGGCCAATGTTCTGGATCGTGATGGAGACGACGTCGCCTTCCTGGAGCGTGACGTCCGGTGGGGGCACGATGGCGGTCCCAGTGAGCACCGCGGTCATGTTGGGTATCATGTTGTGGCGATGGAGCCAATCGGAGAGTTCGAAGCACTTGCGTGCCATGCCCGACGTCGACGTCTTACCCCTGAACAGCTCCTTCCCATCACGGTGGATGGCGCACTCGACATCGAGACCGTGGGGGTCGCCGATCGTCTCCGTGGTCACGAAGCAGGGGCCGATAGCGCAGCTATTGGCGTATAGCTTGGCCTGGGGCAGATACAGCGGGTTCTCGCCCTCGATGGACCGGCTGCTGACGTCGTTGCCGGCCGTGTAGCCGATGATCTGCTTTTTGTACACGACGAAGGCCAGTTCCGGCTCGGGAACGTTCCACTCCGAGTCTTCGCGGACGCCGATAGATTCGAAGGGACCCATGCAGCGCTCGGGCGTGGCCTTGAAGAAGAGCTCCGGGCGATCCGCCGCGTATACCTTGGAGTAGACGTCGGGCGTGTCGCTCTCCCGCCGGCGCTCCATCTCGCTCGTCTTGTAGGTGACGCCTGCGGCCCATACCTCGGGCGGATCGAATGGCCGGTCCAGCCAGAGCTCGCCGGCGCCGTCCCGCGACTCCTCATAGATCTGCGGCAGGTCGTAGGTGTCTGCCTGCCCCGAGTCGAGGACCGTCCGGGCCAGGTCGTCGATGGTGTTGCCGGACAGGGAGGCGGCCGCGGCCAGGTCGTCGACCTCGGTCAGGTCCTCGTCAATGGAGGTCAGGTCGTACAGGACGTCGTCTTCGACCTCCGCGGCTAGTCTCGTTTCTCCGTCGTCGCCTGTCAGTCGGTAATATCTCATGTATCGTCGACCTCCCAGGGGGAAACTCAGGTGAGCCAATCCTAACCCCTCAGTACACGGCATGGGAAGGTGCCCGTACGGACCCTCGCGATGTGCGTTTTGCCACTCCCGGCGCCTTGTATTGACATGACGCCGGCGCGTGTTCTAGACTATACGTTGGCAGTCGGGGCAACAGACTGCTAATGCCCGAAATCAGATTCAGGGAGTCAGAGCGAAGGAGGAGTGCGAAATTGGCGACAAAGACGAAGGTCTCGTTCAAGCCCGTTGGGAACCGAATCGTAGTGGAGCCTCTTGAAGAGGAGGATGAGAAGACCGTTGGTGGGATCTACATTCCCGACACGGCCAAGGAGCGACCGCAGGAGGGCAAGGTGGTAGCCGTCGGGCCGGGCAAGATGACCGACGATGGCAAACGCGTGCCCCTTGAAGTCAAGTTGGGCGACGTGGTCGTCTACTCCAAGTACGGGGGGACGGAGTACAAAGAGGGCGAGACGGAGTACTTGGTGCTCAGAGACGACGACGTCCTGTTCGTCAAATAGCCTCCGCGAAGACGACATCTGGACATATCCATTAGCGCGAACATTCAGGAGGAGTTAGGTGCCAAAGCAGCTGCAATTCGGAGACGACGCCCGGGCGGCGATGAAACGTGGAATCGACACGATGGCCGACACCGTCGGCGTCACGCTGGGCCCCCTGGGCCGCAACGTGGTGCTCGACAAGAAGTTCGGCCCGCCCCAGGTCTGTAGCGACGGCGTGACCATCGCCAAAGAGATAGAGTTGGAGGACCCATACGAGAACATGGGCGCCCAGCTTTTGAAGGAAGCGGCCAGCAAGACCAACGACGTCGCCGGCGACGGCACGACGACGGCGACCGTCCTGTCGCAGGCGATCATCCACGAGGGTTTCAAGAACACCGCGGCGGGCGCCAACCCGATGGCGCTCAAGAGGGGAATCGAGAAGGGAGTCGCAGCGCTCAGGGATTCCGTCGAGAAGATGGCGACGGCCGTCTCGGGCAAGGATCAGGTGGCCCAGGTGGCCTCGCTGTCCGCCCATGACGAAGAGATGGGTGCCCTGATCGCAGAGGTGATGGAGAAGGTTGGCAAGGACGGCGTGATCACTGTCGAGGAGTCGAAGGGCATCAGCTTTGAGCAGGAGTTCGTAGAAGGGATGCAGATCGACCGCGGCTACATCTCGCCATACTTCGTCACCAACCAGGAGCGGATGGAGACGGACATCGAGGACCCGTACATACTGATCACCGACAAGAAGTTGTCGGCGGTGGCGGACCTGCTGCCTGCGCTGGAGAAGATCCTCCAGGTCGGCAAGAACGTCGTGGTCGTGGCCGAGGACGTCGAGGGCGAGGCCCTTGCGACCCTGGTGGTCAACAAGATGCGCGGAACGCTCAACGTGCTGGCGATCAAGGCCCCCGGGTTCGGTGACCGCCGCAAGGAGATGCTGCTGGACCTGGCCATCCTGACCGACGGCCAGGTAATCAGCGAAGAGATAGGTCGCAAGCTTGACTCGGTGACCGTCGAAGACCTGGGACGGTCCCGGCGAGTGATCGCGACCAAGGAAGACACGACGTTCGTCGACGGCGCAGGCGCTGAGGATGACATCCAGGGCCGGATCAACCAGATCAAGGCCCAGATCGAGGACACGACCTCGGACTACGACAAGGAGAAGCTCCAGGAGCGCATGGCGAAACTGTCGGGCGGCGTGGCCATCATGAAGGTGGGCGCGGCAACCGAGATCGAGCTCAAGGAGAAGAAACAGCGACTGGAAGACGCGCTGTCGGCGACGCGGGCCGCGGTTGAGGAGGGCATCGTGCCGGGTGGCGGGATCGCCCTGATCCGCGCGCAGTCCGCACTGGACTCGCTGGACACTTCCGGCGATGAGAACACGGGCGTCGAGATCCTTCGGCGAGCCCTTGATCGGCCGATCAAGCTGATCGCCGAGAACACCGGCGTTTCGGGTGAGGTAATCCTCTCTGAGACGAAGAAGTCCGAAGGCGATTGGGGCTACGACGCAGAGGCGGGCGAATTCACCCACCTGCTGAAGCGCGGCATCATGGACCCGGCCAAGGTTACCCGTGCGGCCATTGAGAACGCCGCCAGCGTGGCGTCGATGGTCATCACGACCGAGTCGCTGATCACGGACATCAAAGAGGAAGCTCCTCCGATGCCCGCGGCTCCGCCGATGGACTACTAGGCGCGACGAGTTGAATTGCCGAGAGGGCCCCGTTCGCGGGGCCCTCTTTGTTTGGGGAATGTGGCTCGAAACCGCGGTAGCCGCGACGGCGTAATTGAGTTCAATGAGCGCCGCTGACCAGCGCTTGACCCGGTTACGGGTCGCTGATAGATTCTGGGTCGAGATCGAGCATACTCCCGTGGCCTGAGGGTGTCTCACATGCTGACGGTCCGACAACAGAAGATACTGAACATCATCGTAGGCGACTATATCCAGACGGCAGCGCCGATCGCCTCGGATATGATCGCTCATGACCACAACCTGGGGGTCAGCTCCGCGACCATCAGGAACGATGTGGCCCAGCTCGAGGAGCAGGGATACATCTCGCGGCCCCACACGTCGGCGGGCAGCGTGCCACTGGACATGGGGTACCGGATCTACGTGGAGTCCATAGACGAGATGGAGGCCCACGTCGCGGTATCGACCGTGGGGGCGTTCGTTCGAAGACGCCTGCTTGAGGCCGAGCGAGATCTTGACGCCTGGGCGACCGTCTCGGCGCAGATACTGGCGCAGATGGTCGGCAACCTCGCACTCGCCACGTTCCCCAAGGCGCCAGAGTCGAGGGTCAAGTACCTAGAGCTGGTCTACCTCCAGGAGTTCATGACCGTGCTCATCGTGGTGATGGAGCAGGCGCGGCTGAGGAAGCATCTGATACGCCTGCCCCAGCCGATCAGTCCTTCACAGGCCGAGATGATCGGCACCAAGGTGAGGAACCAGCTCATGGGTCTGAGCCGGCGAGAGATCGACACCATGGATGCGGTGGGCCTTTCTCCCCTTGAAGAAGAGTTGGTCGATGCCACCGCCCTGATACTGGACGAGGAAGACGGCAAGACTTACAGTCCACACTACCTGAACGGCCTCAGAAACCTGCTGGCACAGCCGGAGTTCGAGGCAGGCGACAGTGTCCGCGCAGTGATCAACGGCATAGAAGACGGCACACTAGTTGAGGCGATACTCGGCGAGACACCCTCGGGCGACACGGTGAGGGTGGTCATCGGCCGCGAGCACGACGGGGACCTCCTATGGCCTCTTAGCGTGGTGCTCACCCACTACGGGGTCCCGGGCAAGGCCCAGGGCGTCCTCGGCGTCATCGGCCCGACGCGCATGGAGTACCTGGGGACCATCGCCAGCGTCCGGCTGCTGGCGTCGATCATGAGCGAGCAGATCGAGACGGTCCACGGCGCCTAGCGCTCGCGGTCGCTCGACGAGGCGCTCTGCTCCCGGCCTACTCCAGCCACCATCTGAACGCCGAGGCGACGTTGCTCATATCCGTTATCGGGGCCAGTGAGCCGAGCTCCCAGATCGAGGGCCTCGCGGAACAGGTCGGCGAAGAGCTGGCAAGGCGAGGCATGACGGTGGTGTGCGGTGGCCTGGGGGGGGTAATGGCCGCGGCCTGCCGTGGCGCAAGATCTGCGGGCGGCACCACCATCGGCATCCTGCCGGACAGCGACCCGGCTGAGGCCAACGAATGGGTCGACATCCCAATCTGTACCGGCCTGTCCTACGCCAGGAACGTGATCGTCGTCAAGACAGGAAGGGCGGTCATAGCGGTGGGCGGCGCCTACGGCACGCTCTCCGAGATAGGACACGCCGTATCCGAGGGGATACCGGTCATAGCGCTGGAGACCTGGGAGCTGCGCCGAGGTGGCGTAGACGAGCGCTCGATGACCCTCGCCGACAGCCCGACCGACGCGGTCGACAAGGCCATCGAGGCCGCGCTGGCCCGGACTCCTTCGAAGGCCGCCCCGGCCTAGGCGTACCGGCAGGGCGCGAGCTTCCGTCGGCCCATTTACCTGAATGAAAGAGGTGCTGAACGCTTGACGGTCATCTCCGAGGTGAGAGCCAGAGAGGTCCTCGACTCGCGCGGCAACCCCACGGTCGAGGTGGATATCGGGCTTTCCGACGGCGCGCTCGGTCGGGCTCTGGTCCCCTCGGGTGCCAGTAGCGGCGCCGGCGAGGCCGTGGAGCTGCGGGACGGCGACGCGTCGCGCTTCGGCGGACTGGGAGTCGCGGGGGCGGTCGATAACGTTGGCGGCGAGATCGCGGCGGCCTTGATGGGCCGCGAGACAGGGGATCAGGCGGCCCTCGACGGCATCCTGATCGAGCTCGATGGCACGCCGGACAAGTCCCGGCTAGGCGCCAACGCCATTGTCGGGACGTCGATGGCGTTAGCGCATGCTGCCGCGGCCAGCGCCGGCGTGCCTCTGTACCGCTACTTCGCCGGCGACGGAGCGCCCTCCCTTCCAGTCCCAATGCTGAATATCGTCAACGGCGGCAAGCACGCCGCGGGTTCCACCGACATCCAGGAGTTTATGGTCATCCCGGCGGGTTTCGAGACCTTCCGCGATGCGCTACGGGCCGGCGTCGAGGTTTTCCACGCGTTGAAGGGGCACCTGAGCGAGAGCAAGATGGCCACCACGGTGGGCGACGAGGGTGGCTTCGCGCCGCACCTGGGCTCCGACCGGGAGGTGCTAGACTTGGTGCTCGGCGCCATCGAGCGGGCCGGATACGAGCCGGGCGTGCAGTGCTTCATGGGGCTCGACGTGGCGGCCAGCGAGCTGACCGACGGTAACGGCCGGTACTTCTTTGCCGGGCAAGGCCGAGGGGTATCGTCCGACGAGCTGGCATCGATGTACGAGGAGTGGTCGCGGGACTACCCTCTCGTCAGCATAGAAGACGGACTGGGCGAGGCTGACTGGGACGGCTGGGTCGCGTTGACCCGGCGACTCGGCAAGACGGTGCAACTGGTCGGGGACGATCTCTACACCACAAACCCGGAGACGATCGCCCGAGGCGTCGCAACCGGGGCCAGCAACGCCGCGCTGCTGAAGCCCAACCAGGTCGGCACCGTCACCGAGACCATCGCGGCACTGAGGACGGCGAGAGCGGCTGGATGGGGTACGGTAATCAGCCACCGGTCCGGCGAGACGGAGGACACCACCATCGCCGATCTGGCGGTGGGCACCGCGGCGGGGCAGGTCAAGACAGGCGCGCCCAGCCGGGGCGAGCGAACCGCCAAGTACAACCGCTTGCTGCGTATCGAGGAGGAGCTCGGCGACGCGGCGAACTTCGCCGGGGTCGACATATACCGGGCGTACCTGGAACGTGGCTGAGGACGGGCCAGCGATGCGACAGAACGCTGACGCGATCGCAACCGTGGACGAGATCCGCCATGCATTGGCCCCTGCGCTCAAGATAGGGTGGTGCCAAGAAGGCCATCGTGTTCGGCTCATACGCCCGTGGCGACGCCGACCGGTACAGCGACCTGGACCTGATTATCGTGGCCGAGACTGCCGCGTCGTTCTTCAGCCGGCATGAGGCGTTTTCAGGGATATACGATGTATGGCGCCGAGGCCTCGACCTGCTGATATACACCCATCGCGAGGTGGAGAAGATGCTGTCTGAGCGAAGGACGTTTATTGAAGTGGCATTGAAGGAGGGCATCGTTATCTATGAAGAATCGCGAGGCCGACGCACTTCGCTGGCTGAGCCAATCGGAGAACGACCTGGAGTTCGCTCGTCTCGCGCTTCGAGAGCGGTTCTACGCCCAAGCGTGCTTCATGTAGCACCAAGTTAGCCGAAAAACTCTCAAGGCCCTGGCGTACCACAGGGGCGACCGGTACGTCATGGGCCACTCGATATTGAACCTGGTGTCTGCGCTGGAAGACACTTACCCGCAGGTAGCCGAACACCGAGGAACGGCCAGCATACTGGACCCGCACTACGGCCCCACTCGATATCCCAACGCCTGCCCGGTAGCGCCCCCCTTCAAGGTATACGGTCGCAAGCAGGCCCGGGAGGCGGTGGCCGCGACGGAACAGCGGGTTGGGACCGCCGCTAATCTGATTCGGTAGAGCACATTCGTGCACCGGTGCCCGTTTGTGCGCGTTCAGGTCGCGGCAATGCGCTCCAGCCTCCGATGTGCCTGGTGAGGCCGCGCGCGGCTGTAGTAGCATGTGGTCTCTTGGTCGAGCCGCTTTGAAACACCGCCACCCGGGAGGAATACTGCATGGGAACCCGCATCGGCATCAACGGATTTGGGCGAATAGGCAGGCAGGTCCTGAGGGCCATGATCGAGCGCCATCCGGACAAGCTGGAAGTCGTCGCGGTCAACGATCTGACCGACATCGCCACGAACGCCCATCTGTTCAAGTACGACACCAACTATGGGCGTTACCCTGGGACCGTTGAGGCGGCGGACAACGGAATAGTCGTCGACGGCAGCACGGTCAGAGTTCTCGCCGATCGCGACCCGGCGAAGCTGCCGTGGGGCGACCTCGGCGTCGAGGTTGTAATAGAGTCGACGGGATTCTTCACCGACGCCTCGAAGGCCGGTGGCCATCTGGAGGGTGGCGCTAAGAAGGTGATCATATCGGCGCCCGCGACCGGGGAGGATCTGACGCTGGTCCTTGGCGTCAATGAGGACGCCTATGATCCCGACGCACACAGCATCCTGTCCAACGCTTCATGTACGACAAACTGCGTCGCGACGATGGTCAAGGTGATCAACGACGCCTTCGGGGTCGAGAGCGCGCTGATGACGACCATCCACTCCTACACCGGCGACCAGATGATCCTGGACAAGGTCCACAGCGACCTCCGCAGGGCCCGCGCGGCGGCCATGAACATCATTCCTACTACCACTGGGGCTGCCAAGGCCTGCGGTATCGTGCTCCCGGAGCTGAACGGCAAGATTCACGGGATGTCGTTCAGAGTGCCGACGTCCACCGGATCCGTCACCGACCTCGTCGCGAACCTGAAGCAGGACACCACGGTCGACGACGTGAACGCGGTCTACAAGGAGGCGGCCAAGGGGAGCCTGGACGGCATTCTGGACTACACCGACGAGCCGCTGGTGAGCAGCGACTTCATCGGCAACCCCCACAGCTCAATCATCGACGGTCTATCCACAATGTCGATGGCCGGCAACATGGTCAAGGTGGTGGGCTGGTACGACAACGAGTGGGGCTACAGTTGCAGGACCGCGGACCTGGCCGCCTTCCTGACGGACAAAGGCCTGTAGCACGATCGGGTTGACGATGTCGCTGGAGCTTCCCGAGGCCGTCCTGCTGGATCTGGACGACACGATCCTGGTGTTCGACGCCCTGGCCGAGGAGGCCTGGCGCACCGTCAGCTACAGATTTGAAGACCGGCTCGGCGGAGCGACCCCCGCCGGACTGCTCAAGGCGATCGAGGATGAGAGACTCCGGTACTGGGGGGACCCCGCCCGGCACCGGAGAGGCAGGCTCGACCTCGACCGCGCGTGGGAAGAGGTGGCCCGGGGTGGGCTCTCCCGCGTCGGCATCGACGACGCCGACCTCGCGCAGGCCATCGGCTCCGCGTACTCGGCTGAGCGCGAGGCAGCGGTCCGTCCCGTTCCCGGTGCCTTGGAGACCCTCCGGAGGCTGCGCGATGCCGATGTGTCCACGGCACTCGTCACCAACGGCAGTGCGACCCGGCAGCGCGGCAAGCTGGAGCGCTTTGGCCTGGAGGCCTTTTTCGACTACATCTTGATCGAGGGCGAGTTCGGCGCCGGCAAGCCGGATGAGAGCGTCTTTCTACATGCCCTCGAACAGCTCGACGCGGCGCCCGGGGACGCGTGGATGGTGGGCGACCGCCTCGACTTCGACATCGAGACGCCGAAAAGGCTCGGCATGCGCGCGGTCTGGATCGACGTGAAGGGGTCAGGCGTGCCGAAAGAGACGCCAGTGCGGCCGGACCGGGTCATCGGGTCGCTCCCCGAGCTTTTGCGAGCGTAAGCGTTGAAAGCGGGCTGGCGACAATCCTCGTTCTGGGGGACCATATCCAGTCGGGCACCGCCGAAGTCAACGACAGCTACTTTAGTACGGCCACCTACGACGGCGACATTGCCAGGCGGCACGTCCTCTGCCAGGAGGTTGGCCATACTCTGGGCCTGAACCATCAAAAGAAGCCGCGAGCGTTTAGCTGCATGAATGAAAACTTGGGCTTGTTCGACCTGCTCTACGTTAGCCCCGACAACCACGACTACGGAACTCTCGAAGGCGTATACGAGCACCTTGATGGATTGGGTGGTGGCGGTGGCAATGGCGAGGGCAAGGGGGCCCCGGATTGCACCGAGAAGCCTACCCACCCAAAGTGCCGGCAGGACGCTTCCGGTAACTCGAACGGTGACTTTGGCAAGGCTGTAGGGCAGGATGACAATGGTAGGGCCAACCACTTCGAGAAGGATCTGGGCCGACTAAGCCCGAACTCCTTCGGAGACGTAATCGCGCCCGGGGCTACCCGGGCGCGATCGTTTTCAGCGGCGGAAGCCCGTCGGTATGCCGGCGGGTGTGGACCAGGGAGAGTGTCGGGGCCAGCCTTGCATCAGGGTTTTCGTTACGGCCAGTATCCCGCAGCTACCCGTCGGATTCCAGACTCCATCGAGGATTACCCGGTCGATGTTCGGGAGGCTGGAGAGATCCCCGCGCCGTGGTCGTGAGCGCGGCTGTTGCCACTCGCGCTATGCGGGGGTAGTATAATGTCGCCCACTGGCCGGGTATAATATCAATCGAAGCTGATAGGTACCCAGGGAGGCTCATAAATGGCGATCGACACGGTAACCGAGACAGGGACACGGCGGGTCAAATCCGGTCTCGCTCAGATGCTCAAGGGCGGCGTGATCATGGACGTCGTCACGGCCGAGCAGGCCAAGATCGCGGAGGACGCCGGCGCCGTCTCGGTGATGGCGCTGGAGCGGGTGCCATCTGACATCCGCAGGGACGGTGGTGTCGCGCGGATGGCCGACCCGACCAAGATCATCGAGATCATGGACGCTGTGACCATACCGGTCATGGCAAAGTGCCGCATCGGGCACATGGTCGAGGCGCAGGTGCTGGAGGCTCTGGGAGTCGACTACATCGACGAGTCCGAAGTGCTCACGCCCGCCGACGAGGAAAACCACGTAGACAAGCACAAATTCAAGGTGCCATTCGTATGTGGCTGTCGTAACCTGGGCGAGGCGCTACGGCGAATCGGCGAGGGAGCGGCCATGATCCGGACCAAGGGCGAAGCCGGGACCGGCAACGTCGTCGAGGCGGTCCGGCACGCCCGCTCGGTGATGGGTGAGATTCGTCGTATCCAGAGCATGAGCCCGGACGAGCTGATGGCCACTGCGCGGGACATGCGGGCGCCCTACGAGCTGGTCAAAGAGATCCAAGAGACAGGCAAGCTGCCGGTCGTGAACTTCGCGGCGGGCGGGATAGCATCTCCCGCAGACGCGGCGCTGATGATGCAACTGGGCGTAGAAGGGGTGTTCGTGGGCTCAGGGATCTTCAAGTCGGAGAGCCCACAGCGTATGGCAGAGGCCATCGTGAAGGCGACCACTCACTTCAACGACCCTGGAATCATCGCCGACGTCTCCAAGGGCCTGGGTGACTCGATGCCGGGCCTGGACGTCAGGACCATGCCCGAGGAAGAGCAGCTCGCGGTCCGGGGATGGTAGTTTGCCCAACGTTGGCATACTCGCCATACAGGGCGACGTCCTGGAGCACAAGCTGGCGCTGGAGCGGATAGGCGTAGAGACGTCGGAGATCAGGCTGCCGGACCAGCTTGACAATGTGGACGGCCTGATTATCCCGGGTGGCGAGAGCACGACGATCATCCAGCTCATCGACATTTACGGTCTCAGGGATGTGATCCGGGAGAAGGCGCAGGCGGGCCTGCCGACATGGGGCACCTGCGCGGGAATGATCGTGCTGGCCGACCGGCTAACCGACAAGAGGCCGGAGCCGCTGCACCTGATGGACATCGAGGTCAGCCGCAACGCCTTCGGGCGCCAGGTCGATAGCTTCGAACAGGAGTTGGAGATCGCCGACATCGAAGGTCCGCCGTTTCGCGCCGTCTTCATCCGGGCCCCAGTGGTCAACAGCAGGGGCGACGGCACGAAGGTGCTGGCTTGCCTTGACGACGGCCGTCCGGTGGCCGTACAGCAGGGCCGGCTTCTCGCGACGTCGTTTCATCCGGAGCTGACCGACGACTCCAGAGTGCACCAGCTATTCGTAAGGATGATCGAAAGCGTCAAATAGGGCGCAGCCCGATGGTGATAAGAGCTCTACATCCCCTGGATATCGCCCGCTTCGCCTGGGGCACTGCCACAACGACCGCGAACCGCGCCCACACCCTGTCCGACCTCGGTCAAGAACCCAACTCCCGCCTGTCGTTGCCCGGCATCCTCAGCTCGACAATGGCCTTGCATACACGGGCATACTGCGCGCTCACGTGGGCCGACGCGAGACAGATAGTGGCCGTCGCGGCTGCCAGACCCAGAGTGGGCCTCGAGGCTTACGAGATCGCCTATCTGCTGGCCGGTGAGAGCGAGTCGGTCCACGTCGACCTGCTGCGGATACTGTGCCAGGAGGTCGCTGCCAGGGGCGGGCAGAGGGTGTTCCTCCGGCTCGACGCCGCAGATGACCTTGTCGACCTCGCGCTGCGCTGCGGGTTTATCCGATACCAGGACGAGGTTGTCTACAAGGGCACACACCGCTCCCGCAGTCAGGATCAGCAGATGGAACTGCGAAGAAGGCGCGCCTCCGACGACTACGGCCTCTTTCAGCTATACAGCGCGTCGACTCCGGCGAGGAATCGCTCGATGGTCGGGGTGACCTTCAGCCAATGGATGGGTTCGCGCGAGCGTCGTCAAGGCTGGCGCCGCGAGCTGGTCTGCGAAAGGGACGACGTGATCAAGGCCTGGGTGTGCGTCGGCGGTAGGTGGGGTGCGGCAAGAGTCGAGATGATGGTGCATCCCGACGAGGAACAGAACACCGGAGAGCTGATGGAGTCCGGCCTGGCCCGCCTGAGGCGGGGTCGGACCGTATACGCGCTGGTCCAGCAGCACCAGATACTGCTCCGCCGTCTGCTGGAGCAGAACGGGTACGTGCCGGCACGGGAGTTTACGACGATGGTGAGGTCGATGGTGGTCTCGGTGGCAGAGGAACAGTCTGGTCGCGCGGTCAGCGCGCCGTCGGTCTAAACCGAAAGGAATTGCAGACCATATGAGGCCGCCGATAGACGCCGACCTGAAGGCACTGATCGAAAAGATGCCTCCGCGCATAGTGGGGCCCCTGGGAGAACGAGATGATCTCTCGGAACTTCTGGAGGTCGTGATGGACCTGGGGCGCGAGCCCGAGGCCAGATTTCTAGACGAGAGCTACGTCCTTAGTGACGACGAGGTCACCGAGGACGACATCCAGTACGTGCTGGACAGGATCAGCCCCTTCGGCGGTGACAACCGCGCCGGAATCGAGCGTACCCTGCACCGGATATCGGCCATCCGCAACCGCAGCGACAAGGTCGTCGGCCTGACGCTGAGAGTTGGCCGGGCGATATATGGTACGATCAGGATAATCGAGGACCTTATTCTGACGGGCAAGAGCGTCCTGCTCCTCGGCAAGCCCGGCGTGGGCAAGACGACGATGCTGCGCGAGGTCGCCAGAGTGCTGGCAGACGACGCCCACAAACGGGTCGTCGTCGTGGACACCTCCAACGAGATCGCCGGCGACGGCGACATACCCCACTCCGGCATAGGCAAAGCCAGACGCATGCACGTCCAGTCGCCGGCCGCGCAGCACGCGGTGATGATCGAGGCGGTGGAAAACCACATGCCCGAGGTGATTGTCATCGACGAGATCGGCACGGAGCTCGAAGCCAACGCGGCGCGCACCATCGCGGAGCGGGGCGTTCAGCTAGTCGCGACCGCCCACGGCAACTCCCTGGAGAACCTCGTGCTGAACCCGACGTTGTCGGACCTGATCGGCGGCATCCAGTCCGTGACGCTGGGGGACGTGGAAGCGCGACGGCGGCGCACCCAGAAGACCGTGCTGGAGCGGCGCGCGCCACCGACCTTCGACATCGTGGTGGAGATACAGGGTTGGAGCCGCGTGGCCGTCCACACCGACGTCGCGGAGGTGGTGGACCGGGGCCTGCGAGGCTTCCCGGTGACCCCTGAGATCCGCATCGTGGACGACGAAAAGGTAAGGATAGTGCCCTCGCCCCAGAGCGTTTCGTTCGCCCGTAACGGCGATCGAGACTCGGGCCGCCTCGCGTCGAGGCAGGCCTCAGAGAGGCGACGGGAGCCCGAGCCTCCGGTGCCCGAAGTGCCGCCGACGAGGATATTGCCGTACGGCGTGAACAAGGGCAAGCTGCAACAGGCGATACAGTCCTCACCCGTTCCCATAGAGCTGGTCGACGAGATCGACGAGGCTGATCTGCTACTCACCACGAAGAACTTCTACCGGCGCAGGACCCAGGCGCTCAAGGAAGCGGAGGAACAGGGCAGACCGGTCTATGTGCTTCGGAAGAACACTACTACGCAGATACACCAATTCTTCCGCGCCATCAATCGCGGCAAGAGCGGCGCTCAGTCCAGGGAACGGGCTTCGATTGCCATAAAAGAGGCGGAAAAGGCGGCGACCCGTCTCGACGGTGGCGACCATACCGTGGAGTTGAGCCCGCAGGGCTCTTATATCCGGCACCTGCAGCACCAGATCGCCGAGGAGCGCGGCCTTTCTTCCAGCAGCTCGGGGCGCGAGCCCAGACGCCGCGTGGTCTTCTACCGGCAGTAGAGCCTGAACTCGGCCTGTCCGGACCGAAACGCTATTTCCAGGAGCGACCTATGTCTCTGTTCGTCTCCTTTGAGGGGGGCGAGGGCAGCGGGAAGAGCACCCAGATCCAGCTACTGGCGGACAGACTGGATAAGGCTGGGATCGACTGTCTTACCGTCCACGAACCCGGTTCAACCCCCTTGGGGTGGTACGTCAGAGACTGGCTAAAGCGAGGAGTCGTCGCGGAAGACACGATTTCTCACAACGCGGAGCTGTTCCTTTTTGCCGCCGCCCGGGCCGAGTTGGTTACGAAAATGATTCAGCCCGCCCTGAGGTCCAGTAGCAGGGTTGTTCTCGCTGATCGCTACGTGGACTCGACAATCGCCTATCAAGGCTATGGTCGCATCATCTGCCTGGATGACCTAGCCGTGATCAATAGGCTAGCGACACACGAAATAATGCCTGACATGACCATTTTGCTCGACTGCACCCCTGAGGAGGGGCTTGCAAGGATTGGCTCTTTCCAGTTGAGGCTCCCGCTCGGCAGCGGCGAGTTGGTGAGTAGAGAAGAAGAGGGGACCCGATTCGAGCAAGAGGCGGTTGAGTTCCACCGCCGTTTACGGGCCGGCTACCTTAAGATGGCGGAACAGGAGCCAGAGCGCTGGCGCGTCGTCGATGCTACCGGCAGCGTGGAGAAGGTCGCCGAAGTGGTCTGGAGGCACGTGAGCGAGCGGCTGCCAACGTTGTGATGCCCGCGCCGGACCAACTCCGTTCACCCCGATGCGGCATCGGGGCGTATCAAGGGACTCACACATACGAATCATTGATCACGACATCGAAGGGAGTATCGCATTGCCTAAGATGACCGAGGAGCAGATCGACGCGTTTCTGCGCGAGCCCCGCATCTCTATGCTGGCCACCGTGCAGCCGGACGGCTCGCCCCACGTGACGCCGGTTTGGCACCACTATGACGGCGAGCGGCTATTCGTCTGCTCCGACGACGCCGCCGTGAAGGTACGCAATGTAAAGCACGAACCGAGGGTGACGCTGCTGGTGTCAACGGTGAGTCCTCCTCACCAGTACGTTATGGTACAGGGGAGGGCGGAGCTATCGCGCGACCGGATCTCCGAGCTCGTCTGGGCGATGTCGCTGGCGTACAAGGGCGAGGAGGAGGGGCGAGTGTATGCCGAGCGCGCGGTCCGAGATTTCGACTTCGTGACGATGACCATGAAGCCGACCAAGATAGTGAGCCTGTATATCGGCACCTAGCCGCCTGGACGCGGGCGCAAGTCCGCCGTCTCGTCCGAGGGCCGGCCTAGCTGCGTCGGATGGACCACCAGCGGCGTCCGGGGTCGTGGTAGAGTGGCTGCTCCGGCTCGACCTGGCCACCCTCGACGATGGCTCTTGGGGTATCCAGGATCATGGCGCGGGCCTTCTCCTCGCCTACTATCTCGGCCGCGGCCACCATCCCGCGGCGCAGCGCCGGGGACCGCGGTCCGCTGGGGAAGTGGGTATCCGACGCCAGCACATGTACCAGCCCCCGCCTGAGCAGGCTGTGCGTGAGGCGCTTGACCTTGCCGCCGAAGTGGCCGGTCACGCTTCCTGCGGTCACCTGGCTTAGCATCCCCCGTTCGACGAGCCTGAGCAGCAGGTCGGGATCATTCTGGAACAGCTCTAGGCGCTCCGGATGCGCCAGGACGGGCGTAAGGCCCTGGACCTGGACTTTGAACAGGACCTCCTCGACATAGTTGGGGTGTCCAAAGAAGGGTAGCTCCACCAGAGCGTACCGGGTGCCGTTCATCGGCAGAGCGATGCCGCTGGACAAGGCGTCCGGCAGGTCCAGATCGAGATGGTTCTCCATGCCCAGCAGCAGCGTCAGCTCGATGTCCTTACCGACGAGCCGGTCGGCCATTTCGGCGGCATGGTTCGTCAGATAGGGGATCGAGAAATTCTCAGTGACGTCGCGCCGGTGGGGCGTGGCCAGCATGACCGTAGTTCCCTGATCGGCGGCGGCGCGGGCCATTGCAACGAAGTCTTCCAGCGTCTTCGCGCCGTCGTCCAGACCGGGAAGGATGTGCGCGTGAAGGTCGTACATAGGTCCACCGAGGGGAAGGGCGGCACCATGATACGGTGCGGGGGAGGCCGTGTACAAGAAGACGTCTCCGCTCGCTCGTCGGGCTGTGGGGTGCAATGAGCCTCTGTTAGAATCTATCCGCCAGTCGCCAGTCG
>CAZENU010000003.1:30087-48685 GCA_964513735.1 uncultured Dehalococcoidia bacterium | reverse complement strand
CGCCAGTCGCCAGTCGAATCGAAGGCTTATCATGACCGCAATGGCAACAGTCCGCAGCTTCCATTGGTCCGACCTGGAGGCGCTCACGCCTGTCTTCAACTCGGTAAACGGCAGTACGGGCACCGACGGCGCCTTCGACGACGACCTGATGCGCCAGATGCTGTCTCAGCCCGCCTGCGATCCTGAGCGGAACTGCTACGTGGCCGAGCGGGAGGGCGCCACGGTGGGTTTCTCGCTGGTTTCAGCCGAGACCGCCATTAGCAGGGCGGTGATAAACGGCGGCGTGCTGGAGCCGCACAGGCGTCAGGGCATCGGCCGCGCCCTGCTGCGAAGGGCGACGGCGCGGGCCGAAGAGCTCGAGGCATCGGTGTTGCACGTCCAGGTGCAAGTCGGCGCAGACGAGGCCGGCCCGCTGCTCGAGTCCGAAGGCTTTCGCCGGGCAAGGCGGTACTTGAACATGACATGGCACCGCGCAGAACTGCCGCTGCCCGAGATCGGGCCAGAGCACTTGATCCGATGCTTCGAGGATGGCGACGAACAGGCGCTCACGGAACTACAGAATGCGTCGTTTGGGGGTAGCTGGGGCTTCTCCCCGAACACCGTGGAAGAGATCATCGCCAAGCTCGCCTTCAAGACGTCGTTCCCGTGCGGCGTGGTCTTCGTGGCCGACGGGCGAACCCCGGTCGCCTACAACTGGACGTTCAGAACCGTCTCGCCTGGTGGCACGACCGGCTGGATAGGAATGACGGGAGTGCATCCTGATTACCGCCGACTGGGGCTCGGAAGGGCGGTGCTGCTGGCGGGCATGACGTATCTGGTGCAGAATGGCGTCGAGATGGTGAGGCTCGAGGTGGACGACCTCAACGCGGCGGCGAAGCAGATGTACTGGTTGGCAGGGTTCCGAGTGACCAGGGAGTCGCTGTGGTACGAGAGGTCGGCGGACGGCTAGCCGAGTCGGGTTCAGTCGTCGACCTGGAGTAGCTCCTTGAGACTATGGGTAGCTGGCATTTCGGGAAGCACGATACCGCCGGAGAAGACGGCCTTCATGGCCTCCTCGACCGTGTGGTCGGTCTCGATGATCTCGTCCTCACTGACCCAGGCCAGGTTGCCGGACGTCGGATTCGGCACCGTCGGGATGTATACGACCACCAGATGGGTCCCGTCGTCGCCCTCGGCACCGATGTGTCCGGTAACGAAGCCCAGCGCCCGGACGCCCTGCCTGGGCCACTCGATGAAAACCACTCGGTTGAATCGATGCCCGGTGGGCGCCGCCAGCAGGTCGATGGACTGCCGTGCGACGCCGTAGATGTTCTTGACGACTGGTATCGCGGTCCATACGGAGTCGAGCCAGCTCTGGAATCTGGCACCGGCGAAGAAGGCACCGATCACATAGAGGATGACGAGGGTGATTATGACCCCGATGCCGGTGAAATCGAGGATCGTGCCCTCGAACCTCAGGACGGCGGCCACGAAGGGACGGACGTTCTCGTCGACGAAGACGAAGGCCAGGCGCAAAACGGCGTAGGTGACGATCAGGGGTACGAGGACCAGGAAGCCCGACAGCAGTCGGCGCCCGAAGTGACCTTCGATCCGCCTGAAAAAGGGCTGGCGGTCGTGTGACGGCTGCCTGGCCGCCTCCGCCTCGAGCTGTTCCTGCTGGCCGTCCACTTTCTAAGCTCCGGCCGCCTTTGTCCATGGCGACCTTATTAGAGTGGTATATAGGTTCGCGATACGTCTCGCGGCTATGTCCCAGCCCATCGTCAGGGCCTTGGCTCTGGCCGCCTTGCCCATGGCGGTAGCCAGTGCCGGATTGGCCAACAGCACGTCCAGTCGCTGCGCGTAAGGCTCTGGGCAGGGCCACGGAACTAGGTAGCCGGTCTCCCCGGAAGTGATGAAGCTCCCCGGGCCTCCCACCCGTGAAGCTATCACTGGAGTGCCGCAGGCCATGGCCTCCAGCGCCACGAGCCCGAAGCTCTCATAGTAGGAGGGTAGCACAAATACGTCGGCCGCACTGTAGTACGCGGGCAGCTCGGTCTGTTGCACCGTTCCGGTGAAGGTAGTCCTGGTCTCGACCCCGAGCTCCGCCGCGATCGACTTCAGCCGCTTGATCTCGTCGTCCTCCTGCGGTTTGCCGCCGACGATCACAAGCCGGCTGTCGTCCAGGTCGCTCAGCAGCGCCATCGCTCGAACCAGGATCTCGATACCTTTGAGCGGCTCGATCCGGCCAACGGACAGCAAGATATTGGACTCCTGGATTCCCAGCGACCGCCTGGCGTCCTCGCGGTCCACGGGCTTGAACAGGTCCAAGTCGACGCCGGCGGGTATGATGCGCACCGACCGAGGCGAGACCCCGTACAGGCGCGACAGGTCCTCCTTTTCCTGGTCGGTCGAGACGACGATGGTACTCGCCTGCTCGATGACACGTGTCTCGGCCTGCACCCGCCGCTCCGGCTCCGATTCCCCTGCGCGGGCCTGCAGCTTCTTCCGCGCTAGGGTGTGGAAGGTGGTCACGTGGGGTACCTGCCAAGAATCCGCCAGCGACAGGCCGGCCTGACCCGACAGCCAGTAGTGAGAGTGGACCAGGTCGTAGGTCAGGCCCTCGGCCTCGCGGAACTCCTCGAGCCGCCGGAGGTACTTCGGAATGTACCGGTGGAGACTCTCCTTGGTCTTGTGATGCGGCCCGGCCTGAAGGTGGATGACCCGGGCATTATCGCCCAGGCCGACTATCTGCGGGTCGTCGGGGTTGTGGGCACTGGTATAGACGTCGACGGAGTGTCCGCGCTCACCGAGCTCTCTGGCGATCTGGAGCACGTAGACGTTCATGCCGCCGGTGTCCTTCTCCCCAAGGAGGGAGACCGGACACCCGTGCATGCTCAACATCGCGATTCTGTACATTCAGCACCCCAGCGGAAGGCGCGGACCACGCAAGTGGCGTGGTGTATCCGAGGAAGCCACATGGACCACAAGGATATGATGGTCTGTTCGGGTCGTTGGATTCCGGAGGCGCCGCCGCGGCCGCGTTCTCGGGACCGGCTTGCCGTTCGGACACGCCTCAGCGGCGGATGGTCAGCCGGTAGACCCACCTGTCTACGGCGCCCAGATCGTACTTGTACCTCTCGTCACCCCGAAGGAAGTCGAAGATCCGTCTCCCCGAGGCGATCGCTCCCTTGATCGCCAGGGCCTTGTTCAGCAGTCCCACGCTCAACCGCGAGTATGTGGGATCGTAGCCGCTATTATACAGTAAATAGGCCGACCCATAGTCGATGCTGATGCAGGTGGCCAGGCGCTCGCCGTCTAGCTCGAGCACCGCCAGCCGCAGTGTGTCCCGGGCCGCCGCCTCGGTCAGCACATCTACGAAGAACCGCTCTCTTCTCGGGTTCCAGAACGCCGCCTTCTCAGGGTCGCTTGCGCGGTGCAGCCGGAAGAAGTCTTCGAGACAGCGCCCTAGATCACGGCCGGTGTCGCAAACGTACTGAGTGTGTTGGCCGGCGGCGTCCAGCCGTCGGAACTTCCGTCGCAGCTCGTGGCGGTTCTTCTTCCCAAGGCCAGCGACGTACTCGTCCCAGGTATCGGGCAGCTCCGCGACCGGCGCCACGTCCTCCCGCTCTAGGGCGACCGAGAACCCGCGACGCTCCGCGACGGCCGGCAGGAGCTCTACAGCAGACGAGTCCTGGGGCAGCGACTTCAGATCGAGGGCGATGGAGTCACTCCCGGCGAGGTAGTCGAGCACGGCCTCGTAGAA
This sequence comes from uncultured Dehalococcoidia bacterium, assembly GCA_964513735.1. Lineage (GTDB taxonomy): Bacteria > Chloroflexota > Dehalococcoidia > Lucifugimonadales > CAZENU01 > CAZENU01. Next base: position 44,943 of record CAZENU010000003.1, on the reverse strand, counting down.
GGGCTCTTCGTTGCCCCTCGGGACGACGAAATCATGGTAATCGAAGAGGTCGGTGTCGCCCAGGAAGCTGAGTAGACCTGTCCTGAGGACGAGCGGGGCCAGTCCCAGCGAGGTGTCGCCATCGCTGACGGCAAGCAGACGGAGCTCGTAGTCGGTCCCGAAGCAGTGCCACCAGACCTTCTGCCACCAGGGGGTGACGAACACCGTGTCGGTGGCGCAGCGAGGGAGGGCCGCCTCCCACTCCGCCTCCGCATCCTCAAACGACACCGCTCGAACCGAGGCTGACACTCTTAGCGGTCTCCCAGCAGGGCGTGGAACTCCCTTATGGTGGGCTCGTGCGTCTTGAGCGTGCCCCGGGCGGCCGAGGTCACGACCTGGCTGCCGGGCTTCCGGACTCCCCTGATGGACATGCACATGTGCTGGCCGGTGAGCCTGACGGCGACACCCCTGGGCTTGACTGTCTCGAAAATGGCGTCGACGATCTGTCTCGTGAGGCGCTCCTGGAGCTGGGGGCGGTGCGCCAGGATGTCCAGCGCCCGCGCCAGCTTGCTGATGCCGACCACCCGGCCGTTGGGAACGTAGCCGATGGCGGCGCTCCCGAAGAAGGGCACTAGGTGGTGCTCGCAGATCGACGAGAAGGGGATGTCCCGGAAGACGACCATCTCCTCGTGCGCCTCGTCGAAGCCTGTGGCCAGCACCTCGGCGGGGTCCTGGTCGATGCCGGAGAAGAGCTCGGCGTACATCTGGGCGACACGCCGCGGAGTATCCTTGAGGCCCTCGCGTTCGGGATCGTCGCCCAACGCCTCGATGATGGAGGCCACCGCCTCCTGGACCTTCTCCTGGTCGACCACGGGACTCCTCTCGTCTGATTACGCGGACCAACTATCTGGACAGCGCGGATCACCTTCCGAACGTCCACGCTAACATAGCCGCGCGACGGCCTACAACTTGCAGACTCTCCCAGGCGGCCTCGGCGACGTTAGGGGACTGCCAGATATGGGACGGCCCCTACTTTTCGAGGTGAGAGTGGTGGGGGGTTCTGTCTCGCCGTGACTGATTGTGTCGCATATATCCCGTTCTCCTCAGTGTCGGCCGAGGCCAGGTGACGCCCTCAATGCGTCTGGGACGGCAATGTAGGAGCAGCAAAAGAGGACGGAGCCACTGAGGTCCGTCCTCGTCTAGTATATTAATCCGGTAGTTCGTATTCATCAACGGCTGAGGGGTATGTCTGTCGGAGTTCGAGTCCGTGAGGTCTGGGAGGTCCTTCGACAGGCTCAAGACGAACGGATAGGAGCTTTGTACTCGGTGAGACCTTCGGTGGGGTCGGGGCGAACGGGTTGCGGACCTCTGTACGCGGTGAGTCCATCGCATGACATACAGAACAGGCTTGTCGGACCGGGTCGAACTCAGCGTAGCCCTGAGCACCAAATGACCCTGCGTGTTTCTCGCGTCGTCGCGTCGTTGACACCCTATTGCGGCCACGACTAGACTTACTGATCCATATCAACCGTCGAGGAGGGCGGCTATGGCGGACAGTTCACCCCTGGCGAGGTACCTGACCGATGCGGCCACGTCGGGCCGGGTACCCGACGCCGGGTTCATCGCCTATCTTGCGTCGTTGGACCAGGTCAGCCGCACCGCTCCCGAGGTTGCCGTCGCCGTCGTGGCGGAGCTGGCCGACCAGCGCTCCAGCCTGAAGATGATCGCCAGCGAGAACTACTCTTCCCTCGCCGTGCAGCTCGCCCAGGGCAACCTGTTCACCGACAAGTACGCCGAGGGGGTCCCCGGCCACCGCTTCTACGCGGGCTGCGACAACGTGGACGCCGTGGAGAGCCTGGCGGCCTGGCTCGCCTGCCAGGTTTTCGGCGCCGACCACGCCTACATGCAGCCCCACTCCGGTGCAGACGCCAACCTGGTGGCCTACTGGGCGATCCTTGAGAACCGGGTGCAGACGCCTTTAATGGACGAGATGGGGCAGACAGACCCCTCCAAACTGGACGACTCGCAGTGGGCGGAGCTGCGGGCAGCGCTCGGCAACCAGCGGCTGCTGGGGATGAACTACTACTCGGGCGGGCACCTGACGCACGGCTACCGGCACAACATGTCAGCCAAGATGTTCGAGTCCGCCTCGTACGACGTGGACCGTGAGACCAGCTTGATCGACTACGATGCCCTCCGGGCCCAGGCCAAGGCGTTCCGGCCGCTGGTCCTGCTGGCGGGATACAGCGCCTACCCCAGACACATCGACTTCAAGGCGTTCCGCGAGATCGCGGACGAGGTCGAGGCGGTGCTGATGGTGGACATGGCCCACTTCGCTGGCCTGGTCGCCGGCAAGGTGTTCACCGGAGTCAACGATCCTGTAGCCCACGCCGACGTCGTCACGTCGACCACGCACAAGACGCTGCGCGGCCCCAGGGGCGGCATGGTGCTGTGTAGGCAGGAGTTCGCCGAGCACGTCGACCGCGGCTGTCCGATGGTGCTGGGTGGCCCTCTGCCCCACGCCATCGCGGCCAAGGCCGTCGCGCTTCAGGAGGCCAGCGGCGACGAGTTCCGGGGATACGCCCGCAGGATCGTCGACAACGCCTCGGCGCTGGCCAGGGCGTGCATCAACGAGGGCATGACGGTACTGACCGGTGGCACCGACAACCACCTGATGCTGCTGGACGTGACGCGTTTCGGGCTCACCGGCCGTCAGGCCGAATCGGCGCTGCGTTCGGCCAGCATCACGCTGAACCGCAACTCGCTACCCTTCGACGCCAACGGGCCCTGGTACACCAGCGGGCTGAGGATCGGCACTCCCGCGCTTACGACGAGGGGTATGGGCACGGCGGAGATGGAGGAGATCGCGTCCATCATCAGGCTGGTGCTGTCCAACACCGAGGCCACGGTAATCACCAAGGGCAAGAACGCCGGCTCTCCCAGCAAGGCCAGGTACCGCACCGGTCCAGACGCCGCGGAGGCCGCCCGCGCTCGGGTCAGCGATCTGCTGGGCGGGTTCCCCCTCTACCCCGAGCTGGACCTGGAGTACCTTCAGCAGCACTTCGGATAGCAGCGCTGCGCAAGCTGATTTCGGGGCGACACCGGGTACGCGCTCCAGTAGCAGACTGCGGTCTGCGGAGCCTTGCTACCGTGGTCGCCTACGGCTGGCAGAACCTGAGCGACTTGACGGGGACGTAAGGTCGGCTGAGTGACGGAGACATCATCACGACCGGCAATAGCCGTGGACTCGGAGAGCGATAGGCTATGGTCCTCCGTGTAATAGTAGCGGTGTTCGTCGTCCTGGCTTTGGTTCTCGTCGGTCTCGTTGTCTACTCCTACGCGCAGATCGACGTCGAAGTGCAAGGTCTTGAGTCGGTGAGCCCGGTCTACGATGTTGGACTTGAGTCCGCCACGTCGGCCGCCAGACAGGTACTGCGAGGCGATCCAGGCGGAGCGCTGAAGACGGTCGCGAGTGGACTAAGAGTCGATGTGGTCGTGGAGATAAGAAACGGCGAGGTGTTGCCCGTTCTTGTGCCGGGCACGAAGCACGTGGTCTTCCTGGGTTCCAGGCCCGAAGATGCGTACGAGAGGGCACCGGGCAATCCTGGTTTCTGGCTTAGGCCGGGCGAATCGAGGTCGATCGAGATTAGCTAGCTGGTCCTGATCGAGGAGATCCCCGAGCGTGCATTCGATGCCATTGTGAACGGCGGCAGGATAGAGGCCACGGTCGGCTCTCAGCTAGATTTGTTGGTGACGACCGCGGAGCACTAGTCGACAGCCGTGGGAGATGTGTTCGAGCCCGTGAAGAAGCGGCTGCGAGGACTGAACATCCCGTTCTTCAACTAGCGAACGCGGCATCGCCCTAGATCCTTCCTCGCTTCGCTCCTCAGGATGACATTTGGCTGGCACGTATTGGTGTGGCCGCTGCGCTACTCAGCCGGTGACGTCGCCCCAGTCGAAGACGCCGCCGAGCATGTTTTTCTCACGGCGGGCAGCCATGTCGTAGGCCTTTTTTATCTCGGTGTAGTGGATGCGGTGGGTGATGGCCCGCTTTGGCTCCAACCGGCCGTCCGCCATCAGGGACAGGGTGTGGGCGGCCCTGCGGCGGCGGGTCAGCCTTGGGTCGGCCTCGCTGGGATAGACATCGCCGGCCTCGCCGTTGACCGCGATGAGCGAGACGCCCTTGTCGTAGAAGTAGCCGGAGTAGAGTGGATTGAAGTCCAGGGGTGGCTCATCTATGCCCAGCAGGCTGACGACGGCGACTCGGCCGCTGCATCGGACGGTCTCGACCGCCGTGCGGTAGGCTGGCCATGGGTTGGCGGTCAGGATGACGAGGTCTATTCCATTGCCCAGGCTGAACTCGTCTAGCTTCGTCTGAAGGTCGGGGTCGTCGTACAGGAATCCGGCGTGGGCGCCCATCCTGGCGGCCATCTCGAGGCGCACCGGACTGTTGGCGATCGCCGCGACCTGGGCTCCGAAGATCGGGCCGAAGGCGATGGCGGCGATGCCGAGCACCCCTGCTCCGACCACTGCCACGTACTCGCCGGGCCGGAACCGCGCCTTCGTGTAACAGAAACCCGCTGAGGGTGTAGAGGGTCGTGTACACGGCATCCTCGGGGTGGACACCGCCGGGCACCTTCACCAGGTTGCCGGTAATCCCTTCGTCGTCCTCGTGGATGACGTAAGCCGAACGGTGGCCCGTCTGCGAGACCACCCTGTCGCCGGCTTTAAAGCGCGAGACCTCGCTGCCAACGTCCTAGACGATTCCCACGGTGCTGTCGCCTACGCCGCGAGGGAAGCTGTTACCGGCACCTGAGATGGGCCTCGTGCCTTCGTAGTTGGCGCGGTCGGTGCCGATCTTCAGCGCGGTCAGCTCGGTCTCGACGTAGACGTCATGCGGGCCGAGGTTGCCGGTGTCGAGTGGCCAGTCCTCAATGACGAGCTCCAGGCGCTCGGGAAGAATTGCCACTTTCATTTCAGAGTGTCGTTCCTTTCCGCCGTCCGTCGGCCACGACGGCGCGCTGTAACGAACGAATCGAGGTCGCGGCGACGAGGGAGGTCACGGCGGCTCACCGCTCTCCCCGCGCTGAAGGCCACTCGGGATGGCCTTGAGCGCCGCCGCCGCTGCGCCCTGCTCCGCGGTGGACTTCCGCGGACCGGTTCCGCTTCCCAGCACCCGGCCGTCCACGGTCACTTCGGCGGTGAACCGGCGGGCGTGCTCCACGCCGGCGACGTGGACGATGCGGTACTCGGGAGGCTCCGCTCCCATCGCCTGGACGGCCTCCTGCAGAGCCGACTTGGAGTTCCTAGTCGACGCCGTCCGTCTGAGCCGAGGCGTCTCCGGCGCCAGCACCCGGACGATGAAGGCCTCCGCCGTGTCATAGCCTTGGTCGAGAAACAGTGCGCCGACCACCGCCTCAAATGCCGACGCCAGCACGCTGGGCCTTTCGCGGCCTCCGCCTGTCGCCTCGCCCCTTCCCATCTGGAGGTGGTCGCCCAGTCCCACCCTTGCCGCCACCCGGGCGAGCGTCTCCCGGCGCACCAGGTCTGACCTGGCCTCGGTAAGCCTTCCCTCAGGCCATTCAGGGTTAAGCCGAAAGAGCTCTTGCGCCACTGCGATGCCGATGACGGCATCGCCGAGGAACTCCAACCGCTCGTTGGACTCTTCGAACGAGCCCGGGTTCTCGTTCAGGTACGAGCTATGGACCAGCGCCAGGACCAGCAGATCCCGCTCCTCGAACTCCACGCCGAGGGAGGCTTCCAGGGAACTGAGGTCGTTCAACACGCCAGTCCAGTGTGTGTTGTCGGGCGTGGGCGCGCAGGTAGCTGGAACCGCGCGCGCCAGGGCCACATCGTGCGCGCTCCCGCGACTATACGGCGCCCTTAGGCCACGGCGGCTGAGGCCGCTTGATCTCGCCGACATAGGAGCGGTCGGCCACCAGGGCGACGAAGTGGTCGAAAAACTCGACTGAGTCCTCCGCCGGCGGGATGAAAGCCTTTAGATACGCGGAGCCGCCGTTCTCGAACACGAAGGTCGGCGTGCCGAAGATCCCGTGCTTCTCCACCGCCTCGGTGTGGTCGCGAGCGATCATGCGAAGCAGGCCCCGGTCAGCCAGAGCGCTCTCGAACCACTGGACGTCCAGCCCAACGTCACGGGCGACCGCGATGAGCGGCTCCGGGTCGCGGAGCGAGACCCGGTCGCCGCCGTGGCGGGCGATCAGAAGCGCCAAGTGGAACCTCTGGAACGCCTCGGGGCCCTGGAGCTTCGCCGCCTCGCCTGCCCTCAGTGACAGCAGAGAACGGCTGTCGTAAGCGTCGGGTTGGTCCCAGACCTTCCAGTCGGGGCCGTTGACGCTGTTGGTCTGCTCCAACGAAAAGCTCTTCCAGGTGATGTGAAGGCGCCCGGCGTTTGCCTTCTGGACCCTATCCAGCCACACGGCTGCATTGTGGACGTAGGGTCAGGCGTAGTCGGCATAGACCTCGAAAGCTATCGTTGCCATCCGCGTCTCCTCCGGTGTGTGGTTCTCGGATTCTAAGGTCGGCGCCACCGGGAAGTCAAAGGCAAGCGCCGACTGACGTGTGTAACAGAAATGTAACAAAAGTGTAATATGCACGCAATATATAGGCAATAAGGTCCGGACGGCCACCATATGCGGTAGTGAAAGGCCGTGAACACCATGGAGGCAGGGTTTCCGGCGTCACGCCGGGACGGGCAGCGCGGACGGGCGTCCTGTGGCCGCAGGCAGGATGTGTAACAAAGATTTGACACCTAGGCAACACGGGCGAAACATGAAGCCTCGACAATACTCGATGGTGGGCTGCGGCTCCTCATCAACATCAAGGAGAAGTCACACATGGCAGATATGGAAAAGACCCCGGCAGAAGTAATCGAGTTCGCCAGAGAGAACAACATCGACATGGTGGACCTGAAGCTGGTCGATGTGCCGGGCACGATGCAGCACCTCACCATTCCCGTCGGGCAGCTTACGGAGGAGCTGTTTGCGGAAGGCACCGGGTTCGACGGGTCGTCCATCCGGGGCTTCCAGGCCATCGACGAAAGCGATATGCTGCTGGTGCCCGATCCCTCCACCGCGGCTGTCGACCCCGTCTTCGACATACCGACCCTGAGCATGATCTCCGACGTCCGGGATCCTCTCACCGGCAAGAGCTATTCTCGAGACCCACGGTGGATCGCCAAGAAGGCCGAGGGGTACCTGAAGGCGACCGGCATCGCCGAGATCAGCTACTGGGGACCGGAGTTGGAGTTCTTCATCTTCGACACGGTCCGTTTCGACCAGGACGCCAGGAGCGGTTTCTACTTCGTCGACTCGGACGAGGGCCGGTGGAACTCCGGCAGCGAGACGTATATCGGAGGGGAGCCCAACCTGGGCTACCACACCCGGCAAAAGGGAGGCTACTTCCCGTCACCGCCGGCGGATACGATGACGGACATCCGCTCCGAGGTCTCGCTCAAGCTGACGGGCTTCGGTATGGAGGTGGAAAAGCACCACCACGAGGTGGCCACGGCCGGCCAGGGCGAGATCGACTTCAGGTACGACTCGCTGACGCACACGGCCGACAACGTGCTGATCTTCAAGTACCTGCTGAAGAATACCGCACGCGAGTACGGCAAGGTGGCGACGTTCATGCCCAAGCCGGTCTACGGCGATAACGGCACCGGCATGCATACGCATCAGAGCCTTTGGAGGAACGGAGACAACCTGTTCCACGGCAAGGGCTATGCCGGGATGAGCGACATGATGGCCCACTACATCGGAGGGCTGCTGAAACATGCGCCGGCCCTCCTGGCCTTCTGCGCGCCCACGACCAACTCCTATCGGAGGCTGGTGCCCGGATTCGAGGCGCCGGTAAACCTGGCCTACTCCGCCAGGAACCGCAGCGCCTGCGCGCGGATACCGATGTACTTCGATACGCCCGCTTCCAAGAGAGTGGAGTTCCGCCCTCCGGACCCGACCTGCAACCCGTACCTGGCGTTCTCGGCGATGCTGATGGCGGGCATCGACGGCATCATCAACAAGACAGACCCGGGCGAGCCCATCGACGTCGACCTGTACCATCTGCCTCCCGAGGAGGCCGCCAAGATCGGTCGTGTGCCAGGGTCGCTGGATGAGGCGCTGGACGCCCTCGAAGCCGATCACGATTTCCTGACCAAGGGCGACGTGTTCACCGGCGACCTGATCGAGGCCTGGCTGGACTTCAAGAGGACCAACGAGATCGACGAGGTGAAGCAGCGCCCGCACCCGTACGAGTTCTCGCTCTACTTCGACGCCTAAGGAAGAGAAGCCTGTCAGGTACGGTTGATCGGCAAGTAGCGCGAGATGAGCCGAGGCGCCGCCCAGGACGTTCAGATGGGCCAAGGCGGCGCCTCGGCGCTTGAGCGGTTGAGTCGTGCCGAGCACAGGGGATACGACCGCAGGGGTCACAGAGCGGGTTGAGAGGTCAAGAGATGCTGGAGAGAGATCGGGACGGCATCGACTTCGTTCTCCACAACGCGCGGGAGAACGACGTCAAGTTCGTGCGCCTGTGGTTCACCGACATCCTGGGCGGGCTGAAGGGCGTCGCTATCCCGGTGGACGAGCTGGAGAGCGCACTGACTCGAGGTGTGGGATTCGACGGGTCGTCCATAGAGGGGTTCGCCCGCTTCGATGAAAGCGACATGTACGCGCTGCCGGACCCAACGACCTTCGCCATTCTGCCGTGGCGTCCACGGGTCAACGCGGTGGGCGCATGTTCTGCGACATCGTATCACCGGACGGCGAGCCCTACGCGGGCGACCCCCGGGCCGTGCTTCGGCGCAATCTGGAGCGCGCGGCGGCCCTCGGCTACACCTACTACGTCTCCCCGGAGATCGAGTACTTCTACTTCCAGGACTCCGAGGGGACGGTGCCGCTGGACGGCGGCGGCTACTTCGACCAGGACCCGCAGGACGTGGTCACCAACCTGAGGCGCGAGACGATCCTGAATCTGGAGGAGATGGCGATCCCGGTGCGGTTCAGCCACCATGAGGGCGCTCTCAGCCAGCACGAGATCGACCTGCGACACACCGGCGCGATGGCGATGGCGGACGCGGTGATGACCTGTAGAGTGGTCGTCAAGGAGGTCGCCTCCAGGCACGGCCATTACGCCACGTTCATGCCCAAGCCGGTCTACGGGATCAACGGCAGTGGGATGCACGTCCACCAGTCGCTGTTCAACGGCGACCGGAACGCGTTCTTGGACGCCGACGACCCCGACCATATCTCGAAGACGGCGAGGCACTTCATCGCCGGTCTTATCAAGCACGCCAGGGAGATCACGGCGGTGACCAACCAGTGGGTGAACTCCTACAAGCGCCTTGTCCAGAGCCCCGACGCAGAGCCGTTGGGGTACGAGGCGCCGACGTACGCGTCGTGGGCGATGGTCAACCGCTCAGACCTGGTGCGCGTGCCCGCGTACCAGCCTGATCGGGAAGACTCCCGCCGGATCGAGTATCGCGCGCCGGACCCCGCATGCAATCCGTATCTGACCTTCAGCGTCATGCTGGCCGCCGGGCTTGAGGGCATTGAGAAGGAGTACCCTTTGCCTCCGCTGGTGGAGGCAAACATCAACGGCATGTCCGAGGAGGAGAGGGAGGCACTGGGGATCGAGACGCTGCCCGGCAGTCTGTGGGAGGCGGTACAGATCACCGATAAGAGCGACCTGGTCCGGCGCGCGCTGGGCGATCACGTTTTCGCCAGCTTTATCCAGAACAAGAAGATCGAATGGGAGCGGTACCGCTCCCAGATCACTGACTACGAGATCAAGCGCTACCTCCCGCTGCTCTAGGACAGCTCAAATAACTGCAGAGAGCGCAGAGGCCGCCGAGAAATCATGTTTGAAGGCCCTTAACTCTGCGTTCTCGACGCGCTCTGCGGTGAGCTCAGGGTGGGCACAGCCCTGGGGTTGGGGTAAGATAGGCCCGCCGTTCCGGCGGCACTCACACCCTCAGAGGACACCGTGGCAAAGCACAAGATCGCGTTCACCACTTCTGGCATGGCCGACACATCGGTAATAGAGCGGGAGTTGGGCGGGCTTGACTACGAGATGAACGTCCACGTCTGCACAAGCCCCGGCGAGACGATGGAGGCCGTCAAGGGGGCGGACGTCATCATCGCCTACGGCACCGAATTTCCTCGCGAGGTAGTCGAGTCGATCGATACGGCACTGGCCATCGTGAGTTCCGGGCACGGTTTCGACAAGATTGACGACGCCACCGCCACCGAAAAAGGGATCATGGTGACGAATACCGCTGGCTTCTGCACCGAGGAGGTGGCCAACCATGCAATGATGCTGCTCCTGGCTTGTGCCAAGAAACTTGTCGTGCTGGACTGGCGGACTCGAGAGGGAAAGTGGACAGGGGGGTCGCTGGGGGGCCTGCTGCCGATGCCGCCGCTGGACGGCCAGGTGCTCGGCATCGTCGGACTGGGGAACATCGGCCGGTCGATGGCCAGACGAGCGCAGGCGTTCGGCCTTGAGGTCATAGGCTACGACCGGTACGTGAAGCCGTGGCTAGCCAAGGAGGTCCGGGTCGAGATGGTGGCCGGTCTGAACGAGCTGGCCTCTCGCTCCGACTTCGTCTCGATGCACACGCCTCTCAACGACGAGACCAGGCATCTAGTGGGCGCAGCTTTCTTCAAGGCGATGAAGCCCGCTGCTTACCTCATCAACACCAGCCGCGGGGGTACGGCCGACGAGCAGGCGTTGATCGAGGCGCTCAAGGCGGGCGAGATCGCGGGTGCGGGGATCGACGTGTTCGAGGAGGAGCCCGCTTCCGCCGGAAACCCGCTGTTCGAGATGGACAACGTGATCGTCACGCCCCATACGGCTGGGCTGTCCACCGGCGCGGGCGAGAGGAGCCAGACGATACTGGGGCAGGAGACTGCCCGGATACTCCAAGGCACGCTTCCCATGTCGCTGGTGAACCCCGAGGTCTGGGCCAACATCCCGGCCCGTCTGCCCGCAACCAACGCCTAGGATTGTAGGGCCCACAGGCGGTCACGGGCGCGTTGACACACTGTGGGCCCTATGCTACGGTGCCCCCGAGAGATTAGATAGCCGTCAAGCTGAATGAGGAGATGCTCAGATGGCCTTGGAAGGGAAACTGAACGTAGAGATAACCTACTGCGTTCCTTGAGGATATCACGCTGAGGCGGCCTGGATGGTCGCCGAGTTCTACGCAACGGGCGGCACCGACGTGGCGATTGCACTGATCCCCGGCGACAGTGGGGTACTGACGGTGTACGTCGACGGCGACAAGATCTTCGACAAGACTGAAGAGGGCGGGCACCCGGACCTGAACCGGGTCAAGGAGCTCAAGGCGATAGTCAAGGAGAGGCTCGCCGCGGGCTAGTTTTTGGAAAGGGGCCTCGATCCCAGTCTTCTCCCCAGTGGGGAAGGGACAGAAGAAGAGATGAAGAGCCCCGGTCGATTCGACCGGGGCTCTTTGTTGTCGGTCACTGTGGGGACAGGTCAGCCACACGGGCTGGGCGCGCAGGGTCCGAAGCGATCGGCTAAGAGCCTTTAACAAAATTCACCACAGCGCACGCCGAGAACGCAGAGGTAGGACCTTTCAAACTTGATTTCTCGGCGACCTCTGCGCTCTCTGCGGTTATGTCAGGCGGTCTTAGTCTGCCCCGGGGATGTGCCCTCCAGGTAGGTGGTGCTGTCGAAGGGGGCCGGTACGGGGAAGAAGGTCAACAGTCGCGCAGACTCCGTGCCTACGATGGTGAAGCCGTGAGGCACGTTGGGCGGGATGACCAGCGTGTGGTCAGGGCCGACCTCGTGGACCTCGTCGCCCATCCTCACCTCCAGCGTGCCCTCGAGGATGACGATCAGCTCGTCGTCTGCGTGATAGTGCAGGGGCGCGCCGGTGCCGACCGCGGCTTCGGAATACGACAGGCTGCTAGTGACGCCCTGCTCGGGGCCGGCCAGGTCCCACTTGCGGTAGTTGGGCCTCCAGGGCACCTCCGGAACGCTGTTGTGGTCGACGATGGGCATGCTGCGGTCTCCCTTAGAGCTTGATATAGACGCCTGTCTCGGCCGTTCACAGGCGCGGGCGTCGGCAGGAAATCACAGGCCCTATGCTATCATCCCACTCCAGTGTTACACGTCGACCCCACCCGCCCGCGACAGTCACGCCGGCGAAGGTGGAGACCTCTAGGGCTCGGACGGCCACCGCATGAGAATCGTGTTCATGGGCACACCGTCCTTCGCCGTGTCGGTGCTGTCGGCGCTGGTGGATGCCGGCCATGATCTAGCGGGCGTCTACTCGCAGCCTGACAGGCCGACGGGCCGGGGCAGACGCACGTCGCCGACGCCAGTCAAGGTCTATGCGCAGGCGCACGGGCTGGAGGTGTCGCAGCCGGCGTCGCTGCGCAGGGATGTGGCGGCGCGCGGTCACGTGGCCGGCCTCGGACTCGAGGTCATAGTGGTCGCCGCCTACGGTCTCTATCTACCTGCAGAGGTGGTTGAGGCACCGCGTCTCGGTTGCCTCAACGTCCACCCCTCCCTGTTGCCTGAGTACCGCGGCCCGTCGCCGGTCGCCTCGGCCATCCTCAACGGCGACGACGAGACCGGGGTCACCGTGATGAAGATCACTGAGCAGATGGACTCTGGCCCGGTGGTGGCGCGGAAGAAGACGCCGATCGACCCCGAAGAGACCGCCGGGGCGCTCACGGACCGGCTGTTCCGGATGGGCGCCGGTCTGATGGTGGAGGTCCTGCCGAAGTGGGAGGTAGGCGATCTTCAGGCCCGGCCCCAGGACGACTCTCTGGCCACGACGACGCGTCTTCTTTCGCGCGAAGACGGCGAGATCGACTGGATGGAGCCAGCCGCGCGGGTCGCGCGTCAGGTACGCGCCTATGACCCTTGGCCCGGCACCTTCTCCCGCTGGGACGGCCGGCGGATCAAGGTTCTGGGGGCCTCGGCCATCGACGCCGCAGGCACCGGCGAGCCCGCCGGCACGGTGATGCCGCTGCCCGGCGGCTCGTTTGGCGTCGTGACCGGCGACGGGGTGCTGGAGCTCCGGCGATTGCAGCTAGAGGGCCGCCGCCAGGTCGGCGCCAAGGATTTCGCGCAGGGCCAGCCCGGATTCGTGGGCACGAAGCTGGGCCGTTGAAGGTCGGAAGTCAGATGCTGGCGGCCTTGACCGAAAACCCGGTTCGGTCTTGCAAGGACCGTGAAGTTGAGCTTCTCGAAGCCTATCATCTTCCCGGCTCGGTCTTTCATCAGGACGACCTCGTCGCCCGTCTCCTCGCTCACGTGTTCTTGATTCGGATCGTCAAACCAGACCCTCAGAGTGTTGCCGTACCGGTCGTAGAACACCTTCACCTGTTCCATACGGGCTCTTCTTCCTTCACCGCGTCTGGTGGATAGGCTGTTATCAGAAAGCCCGCGTCGTCAAGTCGTTTCACTACTGCGCACAGCCATCGCCCCGGTCGGATCGGTGAGTAGAAAAGGAGTACTGTCTCGTCTCTTCGACTCATCCTAATCCCAATGGGGTCTAGCAGGACTTGGCACGGTATCAGCCTGACTCATTGACTGTCGTCTTGCCAGTTGTCGGTGCCGAACAGTTCCGCCATGTCTGGAGCAAGAAAGCTGTCGAGGGACGTGATGCGCATGTGGCGGCAGACAACTCTACGCGGGCATGCACGTCTCCGTGGACAGCGACACAGTACATGCCCGCCGCGATCACCGAGGCGACACCAGAGCCTGAGTCCTCGAACACCACCACACGGTTAGCCGGGGTCTGAAGACGGTCGGCTGCTGCCAGATAGGGCTCGGGAGACGGCTTCATGCTCAGGACCCGGTCGCTTGTGATGACGCATCCGAGAAACGGCGCCAACTGGAACCTGGGCGTCACCATCTCTGCATACTTGGTATCCTCGGACGTTACGAGGGCGGTCGGGATTACCGCGTCCCGAAACTTCTCCAAGACTCGGCGGGCTCCCGGCATCAGCTCCAACTCGGCCTCCAATAGCCGATTCCAGAGCGGCATGTAGGAACGTAGAACTTCCCGCAGGTCTCACAGGCCATAAAGTCGGGCCAGCACCTCAAAGCCCTGCTCTATCCCTATGCCGAACATTTTCGTGTGAGCAGTGTCCAGATGCTCGACCCCAAGTGCTCTGAGCGTCTCGCGCTCGGCCTGGAGATGGAGCGGCTTGGTGTCGATCAGCGTTCCATCGAGATCGAAGCACACAGTGTCGTAGGATCGATTACCCATGCTATGAGCCCCGGATCGGATACGATGGGCTGACCTACTCAAAGCCGGTGAGGCGCGGCTGCCGGGGCCAGTCTTCGGCGGGTGGGAAGCCCGTCACGCCGACGCCGACTAGGCGGAACCACCTGCCGGGGCGCATCTCGCGCCGGAGGAGCTCACGGGCGGCAGCGGCCACGGCCTGCCGTGAGCCCACGGGCTGCTGCGGGGTCGTCTGGCGGGTGAAGGTGGTGAAGTCGGCCAGTCGCAGCTTGACCCTGACCGTACTGCCGTGGACGTCCCTGTCCTCGAGGTGGCCGCCTACTTGTTGACTGAGCCGATCGACCAGCGACAGAAGAAGCTCAGGGTCGTCCGTGTCGCGGGCCAGCGTGGTCTCGGCGCTCACCGACTTCCGCTCTCTGCTGACCTGCACAGGCCGGTCGTCCCGGCCCATGGCCAGCCTGCGCATGTGGGGCCCGGTCCGGCCGAAGCGTTCGGCCAGCCACCCGTCGGACCTGGACGCCAGGTCGCCGATGGTGTGGACGCCATTTCTTGCCAGGCGGGCCGCCGTCTTGGGCCCGATGCCTGACAGCTTGCTGACGGAGAGCGGGGCGAGGAAGTCCCGCTCGCCTCCGGGTGGAACG
>CAZENU010000003.1:16157-30077 GCA_964513735.1 uncultured Dehalococcoidia bacterium | reverse complement strand
CCACCGAGATCGTCAGCGACAGCTCGGACCGCACTCGCTGCCGTAACTCCTCCGCGATGGCGGCCGAGGGCCGCCGCGCGCTCACCGAGTCGGTTACGTCGAGGTATGCCTCGTCCAGCGACAGCGGCTCGACGAGCTCCGTCACATCGTGGAAGATGTCCATGACCCGCCGCGACACCTCGTTGTAGCGGTCGAAGCGTGGCAGGATCCGGATGGCGCGCGGGCATCGCTGCAGGGCGGTCCGCATGGGCATGGCGGAGCGGACTCCGAAGCGTCGGGCTTCGTAGGACGCCGCTGCCACGACGCCCCGCCCTTCGGGCGCACCGCCGACCACGACGGGTTTGCCACGCAGCTCCGGGTTGTCGAGCTGCTCCACGGAGGTGTAGAAGGCGTCGAGATCGGCGTGGAGAATATGGCGCATCTTGGGCTGTAGAAGTAGCTGTTCCTTTCATCCCCGCCGCCCACCCTCAGATGTTAGACCTGGGGGACACCCCCAGTCCCCCGCCAAAGGGGCCGAGCCCCTTTGGAATCCTCCGAAAATGGGGCCACTACCCATCACACGTTGTTCAGGGACCTGCTTATGGGCACGTGTTGCTGGAACCAAGCACCAAGGAGCCGTCGATGACAACGTCCAGCACCGCGGGCTTGCCGGAATTCATTGCGGCGCGCATGGCGGGAGCGACGTCGTCGGGGTCCTCGATCGTTCTGGCTGAGACACCCATCGACCTGGCCATCCCGGCGACGCCCAGCGGCAGGGGGAAGTCCATGCCGAGGTACTGGCTCTGTCCGTCGTCACCGAGCACCATCGACCGGTACTTGTCTATGTTGAGTTTCAGTATGCGGTACGAGTCGTTGTTGCAAACGACGTAGACGACCGGCAAGCCCTCGTTGGCGGTGGTCCAGAATCCCTGGACGGTCATCATCGCGCTACCGTCGCCGACCACCGCGACCACGGGCTTGTCCGGGTTCGCGAGCTTGATGCCCATGCCTCCGCCGATGCCCCAGCCCAGGGCGCCGCCGCGACTGCCATATACGCTGCCGGGCTCGTCGAACTCCATCGCGTCGTAGAGCGCGCCGCGGGTCGTGACGGCGTCATCGACGATTATGGTCTCGGGCGGGAGGGTCGACGCAACCTCGGCCATCATCCGCGACGGGGACATGGGTGAGTCGTCCCACCGCTCCCTGGTCCGCCGGTCTCGCTCGGCGTCCGCAGCGGCCCTAGCGGACGCCATGTTGGCCGACCTGCCCTTGGCCGCCTCCCTGGCCGAGCTCGACATGGTCGCGTCCAGCGCCTCGGCGAGCCGGCCCAACGCGATGGCAGGGTCCGCGACCATGCCGACGTCGGTGGACTGCGTGCTTCCGACGCCGCTGGGGTCGGAGTCGATGTGGACCAGCTTCGTGCCGGGACCGATGAACTGCAGGACAGGCCCCGAGAACATGGAGCTGCTGGACAGCTTGCCGACCACTAGGGCCACGTTCGCCGCCGACAGCATCTTCCTGGTGTCGGGAAAGCCCAGCCGTATGGGCCCCCCGAAGTGAGTATGGCTCGTCGGGAAGGACATCTCGGAGTAGACCGAGGCATAGACCGGCGCGCCGAGCAGCTCGGCGACCCGGACAGCCTCCGCGCTGGCGCCGGAATCGGCCACCCTGTCGCCCACGATCATCACCGGGTTGGAGGCGGCCGCCAGGAGGTCGGCGGCGTCCTCGACGGCCCTGGCGTCCGGTGGGTTGCGGGAGTACCCGGTGGGCGAGGCCACGATCTCGACCTCCGTTTCGCCGTCGAGGGCGTTTGCTGAGAAGGCAACGAAGGTCGGCCCCATGGGCGGGGTCTGCGCCTCGTTGAAGGCCCGCCGCATTACGAACGGCACCTGCTCGGGGTGAGTGACCTCTGCGGTCCACTTCGTGAACGGCCGCGCCATCTCGGCCAGGTCGGTACGGCCGTGTGCCAGCTCTCGGATGTCCTTGTTGCCGGCGCTGAGGACCAGTGGCGTGCCACCCGCGAAGGCGTTGTGGAGCAGGCTGATGCCGTTGGCGAGCCCGGTCTCGATGTGGAGGTTTACGAAGGACGGGCGGCGGGTGGCGCGGGCGTAGGCGTCGGCCATGCCCATCGCCACGCCCTCTTGCAGGACCAGTACGTACTTGAGGTCGGGGAACGACTCTAGCTCGTGCATGATGGGGCTCTCGCTGGAGCCTGGGTTGCCGAAGATGTGCTCGACGCCCTCGGCCCGGAGCATCTCCAGCATGGCGCGACGACCGGTCATCCTCGGCATGATGGCTATCCCTCGACGGTATTCCCTGCGATACAGCGGCGGGCGTCGTCATTATACTGCCGTGGCGGGTGGCGTCGGCTTGCCCGCAGGGTGGTCAGGGAGTATCTTATCGCCACACAGGAAGACCCAAGACTACTACGCCGCGTAGGGGTCTACCCCGAAGCTACGCGGGCGAGCGGAGGTGACTCGTGGTACGCGCCTACGTCCTGATCGAGATGGTTGCCGGTCAGTCCCGGAATCTGGTGGACACCCTGACGGGGATATCGGGCGTCCGGGACGTGGTCCGCGTCACCGGCCCGTACGACGTCATCGTCGTAATGGAGGGCGACGACCTTGACCAGATCAGCAACTTCGTGACCGACTCCATCCACACGTTGAAGGGAGTCGTCAGGACCACGACGTGCGTCTCCCTCGGCTAGCGCCTGCGTGAGCGAACCACGGCAACTACCGGTGGGGAGACCGCCCGCTACCGAGAGTTCTGCGGGGTGCTGTCTGAGTCGTCCAGCCGTTCCCAGTCGTGGGAGTGGCGTCTCTTGACGTGGCCGAGGATGGCCCGCGTGAGCACCAGGCCGGTGAGTCCGCCGACACCCGCCGTCAGCGCCATGTCACCCTCGCGGGTGAGGCTCAGACCCGCCAGGATCCCGTAGCCGAATACGAGGCTGAGCAGCGATGGGTAAGGCATTCGCTGGCCGCCGAAAGCCACCAGCAACGCAACGATCACGGTGATGACGCCGGTAGCGCCGAACAGCACGATGACAAAGCCGCCCAGAGGCGCCATGCCGTCACCGCCTCTGAAGCCGCTGAAGACTGAGAACCAGTGGCCCATCAGCACGGCGCTCATGGGCAATAGCACCTGGGTGCCGTCGGCGCCGATCCACCACCCGGCCAGGACGGCCAGGCCGCCTTTGACCAGGTCCCAGATCAGGACGAAGGCGCCCTGGGGCCGGCCCACCGTCCTCATGACGTTGGACGCGCCGGCCAGGCCGGTACCGACCGAGTAGATGTCCACGCCTTGGCGCCGGCTGACCCAGACCGCCATCGGAAAGGCGCCCAAGACATAGCCGACCGCCATCGCTGCTACGACGGCTGCCGTTGAGTTGACGAACTCGCCCATCTCCTAAGCCCCCTTGAGTCCCAACCCTGATGTGCTCAGATTATACCGCCACCGGCTGCCCGCGTCATCACCTTGCCGGAGGAGGGTGATGAAAAGGCTTTTCGACCATCCGTCTGGCTCCTTCCTGGCTTGCCGAGAAGGGGGGCATAATATCTGAGGGACACCCTCAGACTTTCGGCAACCCTGACTCGGCATCGGGGCTGCACGCCCATTTTTCGACAGTCCGCTAGTCTCGCGCCGGGGGAGCCTGGGCGTCGTCGTCGGTGTAGACGTGGGGCATGTCGGGCGGTGTCACGGCGAGCCGCACCGTGGTATCGTCGCCCACGCTGGTAATGCCGTGCTTGAGCCCTTCCGGGATGAAGACTATGTCGCCCTGGCGCGCCTCGATGAGCGGCCGATTGCTGCCTATCCGCCACCGGAGCTCGCCTTTGAGGACGATCCACCACTCATCAAGGCCGGGATGCCAATGGGGGTTGCTGCTCATGCCGGGTGCGTAGTGTATGAAGCCGGCCTTGTTGCGATCGTCAAGCACCACGTGCTCGGTCCATTTCGGCGGCCCGAAAAGCTCCAGCATCCCGGCGACCCGCGTGTGGATCATGTTCGGCGGTCCGCCGGGTGCCACGGTAGCGTCGCGTCCAGGGCCTCCCGACGCTTTGCGGGCACCGGTGTCTCGCGGGACGACGGCCACCCGAATCGACGGACCGTCGCCTATGGTCTCCACCGAGTGGCTGGTACCCGCCGGGCAGAAGACGACGTCACCCGCGCGGGCTTCGACCGGCGGGTGCGACCCGATCTCCCAACGGAGCTCTCCGCTCACGACGACCCACCACTCGTTGAAGTCAGCATGGGTATGAGTCTCGGTCCGGCGTCCCGGCGGGTCGCTGCATAGCACGGCCCAGTTACGGCCGTCGTCCAGCAGTGCGTCGTGCCACGGAGGCGGGCCGAGGCGTTTCGCCACCTCTGAAGGCCGGATCCGGACGGGCTCGGATATACGCGGCGGGTGCTTCATGGCGTTCTCCTCGGACGAGATTGCGGCGGGCGCCGGATAGCAGACGCTACAGTCCTGCTATTCGGTACACTGCTGCGACGTCTATGTTATCGCGAAAGAGGGATGCAAGCTTGTCGAACTCATTCGACTTGGAGCACCCGTCGTCGTCGAAGGATAGCGTGACGCGTTTGCGTTCTGCGATTCGGGTCAGGACAAAATGCCTCAGAGCGGTGTCGTGGAACAGCCCGTGCAGATACGTGCCCAGGGTTAGAAGCTGTCGGTGCTGATGCAGCCATCGTCGCGCTCGGCCGATGGCGCGGCCAGGCTGGCCGTGCGGAAAGCGTGCTCCGCGCCATCGGTGGTGACGTAGGAGTTGAGAGACATGTTCTGTACCTTGAACGGCACGACGCGGTAGCCGTCCTGCATGAGGATGCGGCACAGCGCGGTGGTAAGCAGGATCTTGCCCACCGACGAGCCCGTGCCCTGCACCATGATGGTCCTGGCTTTCATGCGCTTGGCTCTTGAACTCCCGAACCTCTGTCCGTCAGACGAGATTTCTTAACGAGCAGCTTTTCGCACGAGGACTCGCTCTCGTAGTTGGACGCGCAGTGGAACTCCAGCAGCGTGTGCCTGTCCTCATCGACGTCGATTCTGCGCTGAGTGAGCATCGGAATGCCTCGTAACGACGTAGCGGGGAGACGGTGGCCGGCGGGTCTCTATATACGGTCGGCGTTGCGCTCCGGCCGTGTATGTCCGTTGGGAGCCGGCAGGACCACCGGGGTGCCGGACTGCGGGTGCGTGAGCACGTGGACCTGGGAGCCGTAGATGTGAGCGATGTTTTCCGCGGTGAGCACCCGGGCGGGCGGGCCTTCGGCGTGGCACCGGCCGTCCGCCAGCATCACGATGCGGTCGCAGTAGAGCGCGGCGAGGGTCAGGTCGTGCATGGCGATCAGCACCGCGCCGCCTCGCCGTCCCTGGACCTCGCGCACCAAGTCCATCACGCCGGTCTGGTGCCCAACATCCAGGTTGGCGGTGGGCTCGTCCAGCAACAGCAGAGGCGCCTCCTGGGTCAGGGCCATAGCGATCACCGCGCGCTGGCGCTCTCCGCCCGACAGGGTGGCGAGTGTACGGCCTGCCAGGTGGAGGGTATCGGTTAGGTCCATCGCGTGCGAGGCCACGTCGACGTCGGTCTGGCGCTCCCATTGGAGCAGCTTCAGGTGCGGGTTCCGTCCCATCAGCACCAGGTCGAGGACCGAGAAGCCCAGGGGTAGTTGAGGGCTCTGGGGTACCACCGAGACGAGCCGCGCCCGCTTGTTGGAGCTCAGGGACGCCAGGTCGGTGCCGCCGACCAGGACTTTGCCGGTGTCGGGCCGCAGCACGCCGCTGACCAGCCTGATCAGCGTCGTCTTACCTGCGCCGTTGGGCCCGACGATGCCGACTCTCTCGCCGTCGCGCACCTGGAGGCCTAGGCCGTCGATCACCGGCCCGTCACGGTAGGAGAAGCTGATGTTTTCTACGCTGAGCATATGTTACCCACGCTACATCGAGATGCCGCGGTGTCGGCGGAGCAGATAGAGGAAGAACGGAGCTCCGCAGAACGCCGTTACGATGCCGACGGGCAGCTCCACGGGGCTCAGCAGCGTGCGGGCCACGGTGTCGGCCAGAATGAGGAAGCCGGCGCCCACCAGCGCCGCCATCGGCAGCAGTGTCCGGTAGTCGACGCCCCAGATCAGCCGCACGGCGTGAGGAGCGATCAGGCCGACGAAGCCGATGGGCCCGCTGAACGCCACGGCGGCCGCCGTGGCGAGCGACGCCGCTCCGATGAGCAGCAGTTTGGTGCGCTCGACGTTCACCCCGAGCTGGCGGGAGTGCTCCTCGTCGAGCTGCAGCACGTTCAAGACCCTGCCGTAGGTCATGACGATCAGCACGCTGGGGACCATATACGGCAGCACCATCACGACGTGCTTCCACTGGGCCGATATGAATCCGCCCAGCAGCCAGCTCACCACGGGCCGCAGGTCCGACTCGCTGCGGATCATCAGCAGGCTGCCGACGGCGCCGGTCAGATAGGCTATCGCCACGCCCGCCAGAATCAGTGTCGTGAGCGGAACGCCATCCGAGCCGCGCGCGATCAGGTAGGTGACGGTGACCGCGCCGAGGCCCCCGACGAAGGCGGCCGCCGGGAGCAGGCTGACGCCTCCGGAGCTGTGGGGCACCCCGGTTGTGAGCACTATGATCGCCCCGAGACCGGCGCTCGATGCGACGCCGATCAGGTACGGGTCGGCCAGCGGGTTGCGGAACAGGCCCTGGTAGGTGCTGCCGGACAACGCCAACGCGGCACCGACTATGCCGGCCAGGACGATACGCGGGAGTCTCAGGTCCCACACGATGGTCTCCCACGAGTCGGGCCAGTCGGGGGCGAGGTCGACGACGGGCAGCCGGTCGGCGACGATGCGCATCAGCGTCAGCGGCGGGATGTCCACTGGGCCTACGGCCGCGGCGGCCATCCCTATAGCCAGCACGACGATGGCGGCGACAACGAGGCGCCGCCAGGGGTAGGCGAGCGCCATCGCCGTGTGAGACGTCGCGGCCTTGAGCCGGGGCGGCCGGCCGCCTCGGAGCGCAGTCACGAGCCTAGATGCGGGTAGCCTTATCATGGTGCTAGCTACTCCCGCATCCCTTCAGGAAGTTCAGAACAGGCCTGACCTTTTCCAGCCGTACTTGCTCCGCCTCCGGCCGACGCGAGGTCCAGGTCGTCTCCACCGCAGAATCGGGGGAGAGTTAGTAAGGGGGTGCTCGACGCTATTTGAACAAGTCGGGGTATACCCACCTGGCGATCTCCTCGATGCCGTCGACGAACCTGGGGGCCGCGATGTTGAGAGCGTCGGACGAGAGCACCAGCACCCGGCCGTTTATGACAGCCGAGATGCCGCTGAACGCCGGATTGGAGGTGATCTCGTCCGAGAACGACGTGATCACGATGTCCGGGTTGCGCTCCACGATGACCTCGGGGCTGAGCTGCGCGTAGCCGGAGACGCCGGAGGCGATGTTGTCCAGCTTCAGCAGCGCGAACACCTGGCCCATGAGAGTGTCAGACCCCGGCGTCCACAGAGAGCCCTGGTCCTGGAAGACCGCTGGCCCGGGCCCCTGGTCCGCCATGATGCGCTCGATGTCGCGGATGCGGGCCGTGAACCGCGTCGCCTCTTCCTGCGCCGCGTCGGGGTTGCCCGTGATCCTGCCCCACATACGGATGTTGTCGGCCACCTTGCGGAAGTCGTCGCTCAGGCTCTTGAGGTATAGGACCTTGAGCCCGGCCCTCTCCAAGTCGGCGGCGAATCCCTCGTAGAAAATGACCACTAGGTCGGGCTCCAGCGCCACCGTGGCCTCGATGTCGATGTTGGAGGCGTCGCTCACGCGTGGGATGGACGCGGCCTCCGGTGGGTACGCCACGAACTGGTGGGTGCCCACGATCCTGTGGTCCTCGCCGATGGCGAAGAGTATCTCGACGACCGCGGAGTCGATCGCGACGATCCGCTCTGGCGGCTGCTCGAAGGCAACCTCGTTGCCGTTGCTGTCGGTGACGAAGTATGGGAAGAGCTGCGGGTCGTGTCGTGTGATGGGCGTGGTCGGGGCGGTTGTCGGCACCGCGGCCGCCGATGTGGGTGCGGGCGGTGGCGTGGGGGGCGAGTCGCCGCAGACGACGAGCAACGCGAGGGCGTACACGATGGCAATGGCGGCCGATAGCGCGAAACGTCGTGTCATACTCACTCCTCCGGTGGTCTATTCCCAGTCCTAGACCACGGGCAAAGGAGGGCGTCAAAAAGCCCCGCTCCGAGAACGGATGCAGGGCTGATAGTCGACGGCCATGGCCGTACCTTTCCTCGAAGGCCTGGAGACATAGACGAGGGCAGTCGATCGGACTCGCCCCGATTTGCATCGGGACCTACCGCTGCGGGACAGTGCCGGACTTCGACCGGCTTCCTCTCTTACGGCCCGACCAGCGGACTGACCGCCGGGTCGGGCACCCTCGTCCCATATCGGGTTGTTAAAGCGTCGGCACGCGCCGACGCGAAGTATCTAAGCACGCCGCACCCACGCTGTCAACGGCTGGCTGGGAGCGCGTGATCCCGCGCATCTGGGGGACGCGAGTCGCTGATATAATCCTGCGCGGGATTCGGGGTGGTCGCATGTGGCGCAGGCTCACGATGGCTCTCATCGATTCCCAGGTTGCCGTGCTCGTCACTGGATGCACCGACGCGGGTGAAACTCCGCCTGCTCCGAGAGTCGAATCCACCGTGGCTGCCCTAGTCAGCGCTACGGTCGCCGCTGTGAAAAATTCCGATCGGTCGCCATCCGCGCCGCCTTCCGTCGGCGCGACACGGAGTGTAGCGCCGCGGACGCCTCAACGAACCCCGACAGCTGTCCCGACGCCGGTAACGCGGCTTCAGTCTCAGCTTCCTAGAGAGGTGTATGAGGAGTTCGTCGATAGCTTCTATGGTGGCTGTGTCAAGCCGTCGTTCGACGGGTTGGGGATAGCCGCTTCGTGGTCCCGCGCCGGGTCCGGGCAGTTTGAGTTCACCCCGCCCGTAGGGACCTATTTCCTGGTTCTCATCGCCAGCCCGTCTAGCCTCGCTTCCTGGCGTTTCGATAGCGTTCTGGAAGGCCAGCGCGGCTGCAGGTTCCAATCGCTGCAGCTCGACAGCACTGTCCCCGACGAATTGAGCGATGCTCAACGGTGGTGTGCGGTCGGTGGCGGTGTCAGGGTCCCGAACGTGCTCCACGTTCAGACGTCCGGTCTGTCCTGGACAGTTCATCTGGTCATCCCGGAGGTTCCGAGCCGTTGACGTGAGAGACGCGACAGGCCCTAACGGGATACTATGACGCCTATCCCCCGGTGCCTGATATGTTCGCCCTTGAGTCAGTCGAGTTGGGGAGTGGCACCGATGGGGAGTCGCTCCAGTTTAGGGCAACACCGCCCACTACTTCCTCGGCGTGACGTTCACGCCCACTGGCGACGTATGGACACTGGAAAGCGTGGACGTTAGAGGTGAAGGTCGGTCTGCCGGCCCACGGGTCAGCAGCGCTAGTGGAGAACGAATCGACTTCACGGCGGTGTGTCCCAGTAGCGCGAGCACGCGTCGTCTTGAGATACAAGCCGTGGGCGGGACCTGGGCTGTCTATTTGATCAGCGTGGCGGAACAGTAGCGCGAGGTAGGCGGTGCCTCCTCCGTGATGATCGGCGGCTACGGCTCTAAGTCTTTGAGGGCGGGCATGACCTCAGTCGCCAGTAGCTCCATGGAGCGGTGGAACTGCCTGTTCTTGTTGCCCCAGTCGTCGGTCTGGACCAGTAGGGTGCCGAAGCCGCCGGTCCGCGCGTAGAGGTCCCTGATCTCGCGGACGCAGTGGTCGGGGTCCCCCACGATCCAGTAGTTGTCGAGCATGTACTCCGACGTCACGTCCTCGTCGGGGATGTCCGGGTCGTACTTGAAGGTCGCGAGGCCGCGTGGCCCGTTGCCGATCAGCCTTGTCCAGTACTGGGAGAAGTCGCGGCCCAGGGCGCCGTCCAGGGCTTCCTTCCGGGCCTGCTCGGTCGTATCGGCGACGTAGACCTGCCTGCCGAGGCGCCAGTCGGCCTTGGAAGGGGTCCGGCCCATACGCCTGGCGCCCGCCTCGACAGACTCCCAGTTCGACTCTAGCTGTGTAGCGTGGACGAGGCTTGCGCTCAGTGGCAGCCAGCCCCGCTCTCCAGCCAGCTCGAGGGTCGAAGACCGGACGCTGGCGCCGGCGACCGCTATCGGCGGGTGCGGCTGCTGGTAAGGCCGCATGTGGAAGGCGATCTCCATCTCGGGCCGGTTATTCATTTGATTTGCTATACGGAGTCGTCGTGCAAGGCGACGTAATCTGACGCGACGCCGTAGGGGCGGGTTTCACGGGCAATGGCCGTTTGACTTGCCACGTCGTCAGTGTTGTCTCACTGAGCGAAGCGAGGGGTCTGGGGGACGAGGGACTGGCTACGGCTCCCAGCGGGTGGCAGCCGAGTGAGTGACGCCGTCCGACAGGGTGATGTAATAGGCGCTAAGAATACTCCCGTCGCCTAGCTGGGCCGATATGGGGTAGCCGACGTCGGCGCCTCCCCCTGCCGGGTTGGGGTTGAGCTGGCCGGCCGTACCACCGTCGTCGCGCAGCACGACGACGGTGTCGGTGTCCCAAGTTTCGCCGCCGTCTCTGCTCAGAACGGCCCGGATGCCCATAGGCTCTTTGCGGTAGCCATAGGTGCATAGGATTCGGCCGTCTCGCAGCTTCATCAAGTGGGGTGGATAGCCCCAGATGTCCGTACGCAGCGGGAGCGACCACGTGACGCCTCCGTCTTCGGACCACCTCTGTACCAGATAGGCGTTGTCGTGGTTCTCTGGCTGTGTCCGCGACAGCGCCATAACACGGCCGGGTGAGACCTCCAAGAACGCGGTCTCGTTATCGTGAACTCCCCTCAAGACCGCGCCAAGCGGGTATAGCCGCCATGTCAGGCCAGCGTCCGCCGAGCGCCATACGTACGTACGCTCGTCTCTGTCGTGCGATCCGTCCTCACCCGAGGTGTCTGTACCGTAAACGGGAACGAGCACGGTACCGTCAGCAAGCTGTGTTCCACGGCTAAACGACAGAAGGAACCTGAACGCGGGCACGGCCCACTCTCGTCGTGTCCACGTTTTCCCGCCATCCGTGGAGCGCTGGGCGAAGAGCTTCTGTCCCCCGACGACTATCTTCCCCTCGCCCCCGACGGTGACGCCGACTTTCGCATAGCGCCAGAGTCGCTCGTTAGCGTCTCGCAGGCGTTCCACCGGCCATAACTCCCACCCGATACCTCCCGCGCACAAGTAGCTGCCATCGGGCATTACGGCTGCGAAGCGGTCCTCTTTCTCCCGCGTCGTTGGAGCGGGCCAGTTTTGCGGTATGGTCGGGTCATCCGTCTCGGACCAGGTCCTCCCATCGTCCGTGGACTCTAGGACCATCCAGTCGCCCAGGAGACCGACTGCGGGGTGCTGGCTGGCCGACGATACGGTGATGCCGACTGCCAGCCGGCCATCGGGCAGCCTGGCCAATTGAGGCCAGGGCACGTAGTAGCCCTCTCGTTTGTGAAGTACTACGTGTTCCACAATCGTGTGCTCCCAAGTGTGCTACCTGGAGTCTGCAGGGCTACTTCTACTGACGCTTGGACACACTAGACGGGCCTTGGGGGGCGGAAGGTCTTAAGACCCGCCTGGTGATAGCTGCAGCTTTAGTGGGCCCTGGCGCTCGCCGACCAGAGCGCCTCCTGCGAGTATGTGGCCATCCATGGCCTGGAGCAGTTCATCTCTGGTCGCGCCTGCAGCTAGAGGGAGCTTCCCGTCCAGCGCATAGATCTTGAAGTAGTACTTCTCGATCTCCTGTTTGGGATTCGAGCCGCCTCCGGGCACCGAAGCGTGTCGACTGATGAGAGGTGGTGGGCAGGGTCCAAGATACCCTACCACGCCGACGCCGTTCAGCCCTTGGCTGGCGCCGTTCTCCAGTGTTTCCAATTCCTCCACGCCTTCAGCCAACTCGGTCACCTCGGCCGGAATGTTCCATATCACCCAGTGGATCCATGGTTCGTCCGATGCCAGGTTTTCCGTGCTGTGCACGACCAGCGCGAAGCTCTGGGTCCCCTCTGGAGCACCGCTCCAGGCGAGAGGCGGCGACAGGTTCTGCGCATCCTTTCCACCAAGGTTTGACCGGGCGAACATCTCTCCGGCCTTGTCGGATTGGCCTGATCGATCCACCTTGCCTCCGATGCAGGTGTGCACCTTTGGAATGCGTCGCTTCTCATTGAACACCGGACTGGTAAAGGTCATGCTGAGGTCGAACTGCTGCTGGATGATATTTGAGCCGGGTTCGGCCTGGCTTTCACTGGCGCCGGCGCTGCCTGCCGCAGCCGGGGCGTTGTCCTCGTCGCCACTGGAACATCCGGCGACGAAAAGGCCAACCAGCAGAGTGGTGGCGAATACGGTAAAGAGTGTTCGAATGCGGTACATTGGGCAACCTCCAGCTATTGGTGACTGCTCTCGACGTTGTAGCGGCCTGATTATATCCCTAACAGGGCGAGGGCGCGAGACGTTCTGGTAGAATCGGTCTCCAGGCCGGTGTCGGCGCGGACAGTAAGAGCTGTCCGGGTCAGGAGTGGCCATGCTCGACTTCGGCATCGTCGATACCCATGTGCACCTCTGGGACGTCGACAGGCTCAGATACCCCTGGCTGGACAACATCCCCCTGCTCAACCGCAGCTAGCTTCCGTCGGGCTACCGCGAAGCCCACGGGCCGATAGCGACGGAGAAGATGGTGTTCCTCCAAGCCGAAGTAGAGCCGAGGCAGTCCCTCGACGAAGCGAAGTGGGTCGAGTCGCGCTGGTCGACGACGAGCCGGGGCTGGCCGGAATGGTGGCCTGGGCGCTGCTGGAAAAGGGTGAGGCGGCAACCGACGCTCTGGACCGTCTGGCCGAGATACCGCAGGTCAAGGGCATCTGGCGCATCATCTGGTTCGAGGACGACCTGGAGTTCTGCCTGCGGCCGGGGTTCGTCCGTGGGGTACGGCTGCTGGAGCGTTACGGCTTCAGTTTCGACATCTGCATCTCGCACGAGCATATGGCCAACACGATCACGCTGGTCCGCCGGTGTCCAAACATCCAGTGCGTGCTCGATCACATTGGCAAGCCTGACATCGCGTCCGGGCGGATGGGCCGTGGAAGACCGAAATTGCCGAGCTGGCGCGGATATCCAACGTGCGCTGCAAGCTGTCCGGCATGGTGGCCGAGGCCGACCATCAGTCCTGGACGCTGGACGACCTCAAGTCCTACATCGATCACGTCGTAGAGAGCTTCGGTTTCGACCGGGTCATGTTCGGCGGCGAGTGGCCGGTCGTGCTGAACGCCGCCCCGTACGCGCGATGGGTGGAGACGCTGGTGGAGGTCCTCGTCGGATCGTCGGAGGACGAGTTGCGGAAGGTGTTCCACGACAATGCGGTCGATTTCTATCGCCTTGACTGAGGCCGCTCGCATGTCACGCATGACCGGCAACGGGTAATGGCGGAGACGCCGGCCGGCTACGGCGTCGACCACGTCTTCTTCGGACACCGGCTTGCGGGCGGCCGGCGGTGGCGGACGTGATCCGTAGTCTCTTCACGAACGTATCATGTACGATTAGAGTGGTGGATGGAGGCGTTGGAATCGAACTGGAGCAGGTCGATTGGTTGCGGAGAAGGGTCGTCGCGGATTCGTGGAGGGCTGTCGATGATGTACAAGGCAACGGTATTACTACTAGGTGTCGCCATGTTGATGGCGTTCGGCCTGGCATGCTCCGGTAGCAAGGATGGAGACTCTGAAGGTGGCGCGGCCTCCACCGACGCGGAACCAACGGCAGCGTATGAATACAAGCTGGTCCAGGAGGTGGACTTCACAACTTTAGGCAACGCAGACGTCAGCTGACCAGGAGTCAGGGCCGGCGCCGACGGAGATGCCCCAGTCCGGGATGAGGGTTTCCACC
>CAZENU010000003.1:0-16147 GCA_964513735.1 uncultured Dehalococcoidia bacterium | reverse complement strand
TACTAAGATGACCAGGGTCAGGCGCATCGGCCTCAAGTACAGTTGCCCGACGGAACGAAGCACGACCGGGTTCGATTTTGGGGAGAACCTGTCGCCACCGTTGGCATGGAGCGGTGTCCCTGAAGGCGCCAAGAGCTTGGTGCTTGTTGTAACAGGTACAGACAAGCTATTGGCTAAAATAGAGTCGACGGTGGCTGGCGCTAAGGCACAAGAGTTTACGCCGCCGTACCCAGAGCCTCTAGCAGTTCACTGGATCATGTGGAACATTCCGGCTGATCTAACAGAGCTGGCTGAGGCCATTGCCACTACAACCGAGGTGATATCCATCGGGCCCAATGTTCGCCAAGGGCTCAACTATGAAAATGTGCCCGGATGGACCGGACCATGCCCGGCACCTATTGGCCTGGCCAGAGAGTACAAGTCAACGCAAGGTGGTTACAACTATACCTATGGATCTCCTATGCGAGGCGTAGACGATTTTTTCTTCAGGATATATGCATTGGACATCGAGCTCGAAGGCCTTGGAGCCGATACGACCAAGGATGACCTTCTTAAAGCCATTGACGGTCATATTGTTGCTGCGGGTGAACTGAACGGCAAGTATGCTCAGCGTCGAAAGTTCTGAGGCAGAACCCTCTATGTGCTGAACCGACCAGGCGCGCCTGAGCGCCGAAAGAGGTGCTGGCGGGCCTCCATTCCCCCGGCGAGGTCAGGAGCGATTTCATTGCCGCCGCCCTGCCGGACTCGCCCGACGCCGGCCGCCTCTGCCCAAAAAAGGCGATCTTCTCCGGGTCTAGAAAACGCGGTCCAGACTGCCCAGCGGCACCTCGATCACGGTCGGTGCATCTACCGTGATCGCCTCATCCAGGGCAGTTTTGAGCTCGGCTGCGCCCTCCGCCTTGACCCCTCGTGCGCCGTAGCTGCGCGCGAGCGCGGCGAAGTCGGGATTGTGCAGCCGGGTACCGAGTACGTGGCCGTCAAACTGCTCAATCTGTGCGCGCAGGACGTTCCCGTACGCGTCATCGTTGAACACGATGGCCACGACTCTAACCCCGTATTGGACCGCGGTAGCGAGCTCCTGGGAATTGTATAGGAACCCGCCGTCGCCCGAGAGCACTACCACAGCCCGGTCGGGCCTCGCGATCTTTGCGCCGATCCCAACGGGCAGCGCGTGGCCTAGGGTCCCGTGGTGAGATGCCGTCAAGTATGTCCGGCTGGCGTATACGGGCAGGTAGTTGCGGCTGTAGTAGCCTATCTGGTTCATGTCTTGGACGACGATGCCGTCCTCGGGCACTGACTCGCGGATCGCGTTGATCAGCGAGCGCTGGGGCTCTAGCTGATTGTGCGCCGCGAATCGTTCGTCAAGGTGAGCTTTTACCTCGTCTGCGGTCGAGTCCGGGCGAATAGCCCCCTCTTGCATCGCGTGCAGCAGGGCCCGAAGTGTTGCCCTGGCGTCCCCAGTAATGCCGATATCGTGACCGCCTACGACCGGACTTAGAATGCCGTCTACATCAACGCGGACCAAAGTCTGGCCATCTGGCCGGCTATCGAAACCCGTCCTAGTGCCCACTGCGAGCACGACGTCGCGGCCATTGAACCACTCTAGTAGGGGCTGGTATCGTAGCTCGGCCAGGCCGAGGGACAATGGGTGCCGATCAGAAATCGCGCCTTTTCCGTTAGCGGTAGTCACCACGGGCGCTTGCAGATGCTCGGCCACCGCTACCAGTGCATCAGAAGCGTCCGAAGTGTGCACGCCGCCTCCTGCCCATATAACTGGCGCGGCCGAGTCCTGTAGCAGTCGGGCGGCCCGGCGCACGAATTCGGGGTTGGCTGGCAGCGGCCTGTACTCCTTAGGCTCAAGCAGTTCGACTTCCTCTGTGTTGGCCAGCGTAGCCCAAGGCACCTGGAGCAGGACTGGGCCGGGGCGGCCTGTTTTAATGCGCTTCATCGCCTCCTGTACCGCTTCCGGCACCTGTGCTGGCCGGTCGACGCGGGCGGTCCACCTGGCAAGTGGCCTGAGCCACGCGGCTTCGTCCGTACCGTCATCATCCCGAAAAAGCCCGTCGCCTGTAATTACCAGCATCGGCGAAGAGAGATCGTCTGCGGTGGCAATACCGGACAGGGCGTTTAAGATCCCGGGCCCCGGTACGGTAATGGCACCCGCGATGCCGCCGCCGGCTCTCGCGTAGCCGTCTGCCATGTACGTGGCGGCCTGCTCGTGACGCACCGAGACGTACTGAATGTCGGGCGTATCCCAGAGCGCGTCTACAACCTCGTACTGTCCCGCGCCGGGTATGCCGAACACGACCCGAATGCCCTCTAGCTGCATCGAGCGCACCAACGCTTGGCCACCAGTCATTCTGGTCATCGGATAACGCTCCGGAGGTCATCACGTACCCCATAGAGAAACACAGAGTAAGAGGATGACAATCGAGAAACTAGGTGTTCTCTGTCTTGGTTCCTACTCGAAGGGAAGGTACACTGCCTCGCCGGTCTCTTCGGACCGGATGATTGCCAGTGAGGCCTCCAGCGAAGCCCTTCCATCCTGGCCATGTTGACCGCCATTTGAGGACCTCTGTGACCACAGTCCACTATTCCCAAACCTACACTGGCCATCGCATTCTCTCCAACCGCACTCCAATCACTGGATGCGGTTCGCGACTCCAGTTGCGTATTACCGGAGCCACGGACGATAGACTCTACCGTCTTTGACCGTCAGGACGTGGCTGAGGCGCTCGCGGCCTTGGACCGAGACGCCGACTGAGTCTGTAAAGGTGAAGTCGCCCTCTTCCCTTCGCATGAGGGTGACGTCTCCCTCGGCCCCCACACGCAAGGTGCCCAACGCATCGGTCGAACCCAACACCTTTGAGGCCGACTCGGTGCTGAGTCTGATGACGTCGTCCAGGGACAGGCCCAGACACATGAATTTGGACAGCACCGACACTTGGTCGTGGACTGGCCCTTCGACGTTGTAGATGTGTAGGTCGCTGCTGATGTTATCGGGCCTGAAGCCGTCGGCCAGTGCTTTTTCCGCGGTATCAAAGGCGAAGCTGCCGGCGCCGTGGCCCACATCGAACACTACGCCTCGCGTCTGAGCCTCCTTAATTCCCGGTTTCACTCTGCCGACATCGTCAAGAAGGCCTTCAGAGCGATCATGGAACGCATGGGTAACGACGTCACCGGGCCGCAGCATCGCAGTCAGCTCTTCAAGCGGCGTTTTGGTGTCGCCGACGTGGATCATCACGAAGCCGTTGATGGCTGCGGCAGCCTCGATGGCCCGATTGAGGGCTTCTACGTCCTGCTCACCGGCTATTTGGCGTGATAGCCGTGCCTTGATTCCCACAACGTAGTCCGGGTTGTTGAGGCCTGTAGCCACCGCGTCTTCCACGATTGCCCACCGCAGTTCCTCCAATTCACCCACTTCCTTGGCGATCATGCCCATAGCGGAGATATTGAGGAGTGAGTATATGCGGGTCTCCGCTGTCTGAAGTACGTACCTACGAAAGGCCGGGAATGTGGCGGATCCGGCGGATCCGGCGTCCACGGCCGTGGTCACACCTTTGGCCAGGCTGGTTATGTCCGGGTCAATGCCGAAGTGTGAGACGCCCCAGAAGACGTGGACGTGTAGGTCAATCAGGCCGGGTGCCACAATGAGCCCGGCAGCGTCGACCACCTCACGCGCCTCGCCGTCGTCGATGGAATGCTCGATCGCCGCGACCTTACCGTCCGAGAGCGCAATGTCACGGGCAGCGTTGAGTCCCTGGGAAGGGTCAACTACGACCCCGCCCTTGATCAACAGATCGCACATCTTCTACTCGTCCTCACCGTTTAGGCTCTGTCCTATTAACAGCCTGACCTCCATGTCGAAGGTTGGAGGGCTCGCTGTGCGGTGTGCGAGAGCTCATCATATTGGTGGTGGTGGAGGGCGTCAACAAAAAGAGCGCCGGTCTGGTGGATGCCGGCCCGCTCATGGCCGCAGTGCGAACAGGGCAGGCCACCACGAAGCTGATTAGGCCCGACCATGGTCGGGCCTAATCAGCTTCGAGCCCTTCGACTGCTCCCTAATGCGAATGCGCATCCGGACTACTCGGGAGAGCCAGACTGCCGTGATACACTCCGGTTGTCTCCCCTGGCGACGCCCACTTCCCGTAGACTGCTGGAGGTCGAAGATGAACGCCGAGATCACCCGGATTGAGGCGCCGGTCTCCATGGATCTGATTGAGGAGATCTGGACGATGTGGGAGACGGTCCCAGAGGACGTCGGTGTTGGCGAGGATATCTCTGGGCTCCGTGACGAGCTGTCGAACGCGGTTCGCACCGAGGACCGCAAGCTCCTGTACGTGGCCAGGGTGGACGGGAAGCTGGCAGGTACGTCGGCGATCTGGGTATCTCGAAGAGACCCCAAGCTGGCCGAGTTCGGTCTTCCCGCCACGGCCCCGAAGTTCCGACGTCGTGGTATAGGTCAGGCGCTGTTCGATGCCCCCGTCGCGGACTTTCGGGAGATGCATGGCGAGGCGATCTTTCTCGGCGCCAGTAGCTACGCATATCGCACCTACTATCGTGCCGGATACCGGAAGCTAGTTGGGTCGGTCGCGCTGGCCTACATAACGAGCGGCGAGTCGCCCGAGGCCTACCTAGTCGACTTCTTCCGGGACCTAGGGCCTGCAACTGTGAGTCCGGGAGAACACGCCGACCGGACGTCGGCTGTGCCTTTGTTGCATACGCCTCATAACTCGCAGGTGATGGATGCCAACGTAAACCTGCTCTCCCTACGCTACAATCAGTTCCTGGGTTTTGCCGGACAGTCGGGCAGGTACGTCGACCTGCTGGACTGCGAGGACTCGACGTTTTTCGCCGCGCGTGCAGGAGAGCGAGGGAAGGTGGTAGGCCTGTCCACAGCAAAGCTGAGGGACGGGACCTGCTCGGTCGATGGCTTCACCCACCCTTACTACGAAGGAAGCTGGAGTGATCTGATTGAGTCCGCTGTAGCATGGGGTAAGGAGCACGGTGCTATCGTGTTCGCGGTGGCCGTTTCGGATGAGGACTACGAAAAGCGCGAGATGTTCGAGGCCCTGGGATTCAAAGACGCTGGCAAGGGCGACGGTTTCTTGCTGGACAGCATGCAGATCAAGAACTACGAGCAGGGCAAGAAAGTCGGTTCGGTCCGGCTGGAGAGGTCCTGAACGCCTTACAGTAGCTGCTTCCGGCCTGTCTCGGACGCTCTTTCGATCGCGTCCATGACCCGGTGCCGGTTCAGCCCTGTCTCGAAGGACGGTACTTCAGACTCACCGCCTCTGATCACCTCTCCGAACCTCCGCCACATCTGGGCCACTGGGAATGCCGCGTCGAGATGCGCCGCCTCGGGCGCCCACGTGAGCCGGTCGGGGACTTCTATCTCATTGAGCCCGGGGCCGTCACGCTTCGCTCCCAGTAGGCGCAGCGTGCCCAACGAGCTGGTCTCGGAGGCGTCCAGCATCAAGGTCCCGTCGCGCCCGTAGATCTCGGCCCGGTAGCCGCTGG
The DNA here is from genome assembly GCA_964513735.1 of uncultured Dehalococcoidia bacterium. Taxonomy (GTDB): domain Bacteria; phylum Chloroflexota; class Dehalococcoidia; order Lucifugimonadales; family CAZENU01; genus CAZENU01. The sequence goes on along the minus strand of CAZENU010000003.1, from coordinate 10,627 downwards.
CGTGGGCCGGCACGCTGGCCACGTGGATCGACATCGTGGCCCCACCCTCCAGCTGGCCGGCCACCAGGACGTTGTCCGCCGCGGTGACGTCGACCGTCCGGCCCGAGGCCGGGTCCTCCCAGCGGCGGACTGTCGTCGCGACGACAGCGGACACCTCGGTGAACTCGCCCAGGGCCATACAGAGGGCATCGACGAGGTGGCCGAAGCCCACGGTAAAGACGTTGGCGCCGGCGGCCCTGCCGGCACGCCACCATGCCGCGGGTGCCATCTCCAGCACGCCGGACTGATACCAGCTCATACTGCATGCGAGAACCTCGCCGGCGTACCCCTCGGCTACCACCTCTTTGAGCCTGAGGTAGATCGGGGTCAGGCGCTCCTGCAGGCCCACCATGGTGCGCACGCCCTTGGCGCGGGCCAGGTCGGTCATCTCCCGCGCTTCCTGAATATTTGCGGCCAGCGGCCACTCGGTGTAGACGTGCTTGCCTGCCTCCAACGCGTCCATGGTGAGGTGGTAGTGGTGGGGCACCTTGACCGATACAGCGACGACGTCGACGTCGGCCTGCGCCAGCATCTCCCGGTGGTCGCCGTAGGCCTCGGCCGCGCCGAACCTGTCGGCCGACTGCCGCGCCGATTCTTCACGCGTGGTGCAGACGGCGGCGATCTCGAACTCGGGCAGCACCTGAAGTGCCGGCAGGTGGGACCTGGAGGCCCAACCCCGCTCGGCGTTGGCCCCGATCACCCCGACCCTGATCTTCTCGGATGTCATCATGCTCTCCAGTCCACCGATGTAGTTAACAGCCGACGGCGTAGTGGAATTTTATTGCCGTAGCGGCACGGTATGCCGTGCCCTACAGAGGCCTGTGCGCACAGATGTTTCGCCGTGGATGGCGAGTGTCTCAGCCGTCATGGCGTCTCCTCTTTGGGGCGCGTCGGCCCAGAGCTAGGCCGATGGTAGGGAGGTAGGGCGAGGCCGTCAAGCAGTCCCGCGACCGCCATCACGTTCACGCCGGGGGGAGGGCTCGGCGACTGCCTCCCTGTTTCTCCCACCGAACTGGTCGGGCGAAACTCAAACCGTTCTCTAATCCTGGTCACACGATATTCAAAGCGCCCACAACCTAAACTCTTCATCCACCGGTGAGGATAGAGAACCGAACGCTGGCCGCGACAGCGCAGCGAAGGAAGGGCCTTCGATGGTTGTGTGCCCAAGATGTAAGACACGAAACGCAGGCGACGCCAAGTTCTGCAAGGAGTGCAGCTGGTCGATCGTTCTGATGGAAGAAACCGTCGGCCTCGACCACTCTTTAGGTCCGTTCTCCCCAGGGGTCTTGGTTTCTGTCACCGTGAGTGTAGGGTGGCAGGGCCAAGACCTCTGAACTGGGTTCCCACGCCGGCTGGATGAGCGGACGCTCATCCAGCTCCCGTAGCGCTGGCGGTCGCGGTCATCGGCCACGGCGTAACGCACGGCCAGGCAGGACGCCAGTGTGCTCGCCCTTGTCGATCACTACCTGGCCGTTGACTATGACGTACTCCACGCCCCCTGAAAGCTGTCGCGGCGCCTGCCGCGTGGCGTTCGCTCTGATGGCATCGGCGTCGAACACGACCAGGTCGGCCTTCATTCCCTCACGTATGAGTCCGCGGTCTGAGATGGCGAGACGCTGGGCCGGGTAGGAGGTCATCTTCCGGATGGCCTCCGGTAGCGACATCCTGCGCTCCTCTCGGACTATCTCGGAGAGGATGAGCGGGAAGGTTCCGTAGGCCATCGGCGGGGGATAGTCTCCCACGAGCAGCGCATCGCTGCCCACCATCTGCAGCGGGTGAACGACGAAGTCGGAGACTGTGGTGGGGTCGATGCTGGCGGCGAAATAGGAGACCTGCAGGTCCTCGTCCAGTAGCAGGTCGCAAAGCGCATCCACCGGGTGCCGGCCCTTGTCGTCGGCGATCGCGGCGAGGGACCAGCCTTCGTATTTGCGGTTGTCGGGCCGGCTGAAGTAGGTCAGCCACATCTCATCCCAACCGCGGCCACGGGGTATCGCTTCGGCGCGCAGGCGCTCCTGGGCCTCTGGAGACCTCAGCACCTCCCTGAGCCGGTCTGGGCCGCCGTTCTGGGTCCATTGCGGCAGTACGATGGTCGCCCGGGTGCCGCCGTATGGGTATGGGAAGCAGTCGAATGTCACGTCCAGTCCCTCGTCTCGCGCCTCCTCGACCAGCGCAATGATCCGGCCGGCGCCGCCGGGGTTGGTCAGCCGCCGGAACAGATGGGTGACATGCACCGGGATGCCACTTCGCCGGCCGATCTCGATGGCTTCCTCGAAGGGGTCCAGGTACCGGTCGCCGAGGGAGTAGCGGACGTGGGTGTGGTAGATACCTCCGAGCCTGGCGGCCTCGGCGGACAGCTCGACGAGCTCGTCGGTGTCGGCGTAGCTACCCGGGGGGTAGTCGAGACCGGTCGACATCCCGACCGCGCCCTCCTCCATGCTCTCCCTGAGCACCGCCTTCATGTTCTCGATCTCGCCGCGGCTGGCCCTGCGGTCGGTCCACCCTGCGGCGACGATGCGCAGCGGGGAGTTGCCGACGATGTACGCGACGTTCACTGCGACCTTGCGGTCGAACATCGCCAGGTACTCGGACACCGTGGACCACGTCTCTGGGAGGTCCGGTCGGCCGTCCAGGCCCGAGTTCAGGTCGATGAACCGTTCGAGGTCGTCCGGCGATCGGAACGGCGCGTAGGAGTTGCCGTCGATGCCGATGAGCTCGGTGGTGACGCCCTGGTGTACTTTCGGCATGTGCATAGGGTCGGCCAGCAGCATCAGCCCCGAGTGCGAGTGGACGTCGATGAAGCCCGGGCAGACGACCTTCCCGGTGGCGTCAATCGTCCGCGACGCTCTGACAGCGGATGTGTCGCCTCGGATGACGGCCAGGCGGTCGCCCTCCACCCCTGCGGCGGCGTAGAAGCCGGGGTTGCCGGTGCCGTCTACGACGAGGCCGCCTGTGATCAGCAGGTCTAGCATTGGCGTGCTCCGGTCAGCGCTTCTTCTTGAACCTGCGCCCCCGATCATCGACAGTGCGCTCGCGCACGAACGCCATCACCGGGACGCCGTAGCCGCAGCTTGTGGCCGCGGTCTCGACGTCGATCTCGACGACCTGGCGCTCGGGCAGCTTCAGCTCCCCGGCGGGCTGCTCGCGTAGCAGACCAGCCAGCGCCGACTCCTCCAATGGGGTCGTTCTGGCTGTGCCGTAGAGCCGCACGATGGCGCAGTTGTCCTCCTCGAACGAGCAGACCATCACCGTGATTGGCCCCCCCGCCCGGCTGTGCCTGGCGGTCTCGTCGCCGCTGCCCGTGTAGTCGAGATAGGCGACGAGGTTCGGCCCCAGGACACGTAATGGGGAACCGCCCTTGGGCGACAGGTTTATCGGCCCCAGGCCGTCGGCCGTGGGCTCCATCAGAGGGTCGACGGTGCTCACGAAGAACAGTGGGGCGGCCTCGATCAAAGCGGCCTGCTCGTCGCTGATGGCCGTGTACGGTTTTGCCATGCTGCTGCTCCCTGCGGTTAGTCCGACTATGACGTACGCAGCCGGTTGGGACGGGTGGTTTGTACCAGCACTGGGCCAGCCGGTCAACTTGCGGGTGCTTCACAACGGCGGCGGGTAGGAGTAGGATGCCCGCAACAGGCGCCCGCTCGGACCCACTTGAGCGCCAACGATGCTCGGGTGGGTCCCCCGCGGGGTTGTGCCGTAATTCGAACAGCGGACAGGAGATTCAAGATGGTCACTGCATCGGTTGCAGACAAGACGTTGGACCGGTTCGCGAATGGACGAAACAGGGGCGGCGACTACATTCTCAAGCACATGGGTCCCGACGGCACCATCGAGGACTCACGCGATAGGGTCTGGCGGTACTGGGGCGTGCCCATCGCCCTGGCGGTCAGCGGCCACTCGGCCGCGGCGGGCCGCTTCCTTGACTGGATACGTGCCAACGTATTCACGCCCGAAGGCGACTTCGGGACGTCGCCGGAGAAGAAGCAGATGGCGTCCTACGCCTACCAGAACTCATGGCTGATTGAGGGCGCCCACCGCCTCGGCCAGTTCGATCTGTCTCAGCGTGGCATGGACTTCATCACGCCGTTCTGGGACCCAGAGACCGGCGGATTCTACTCCAGCTACGACGAACGCGGCGACGACACGGAGATGGAGATTTACATCACCGCCGGATGCGGGCGCGCGGCCGTCTACACCAACCGGCTCGACGTTGCCCGAGGGGTGGCCCGCTTTCTGCGCACGGTCCTCGACGAGCAGCCCAACTACCCCCAGCAGCTCTACTCGGTGTACACGCGGGGGAGCGGTCTCTTGACCCATCCAGACCCCAGCGACAAGATGGAATACGTGATGTCCCAGGACTCTACCGTGGACCAGCAGTTCTTCAATCCCGGCATCGCCGGCGGGTTCCTGGCGCGCCTCTACCAGGCCACGGGCGAGGCTGAGTGGCTGGAGCTGGCGAAGCGGTACATGCACTTCGCCGAGATCGCCAGCGACCACCTGATCACGCTTCCCGGCCTTCGGCAGGGCAAGACCGGCTGGTGCGCCTCCGTTCTTTACACACTGACTGGCGAGGAGAAGTACCGGCACCTGGCTACCCGAATCGGCGACAGCATCCTGTCGCACCAGGCCCAAGAAGGCTACTGGTATGGCCAGTCCACGGACAAAGAGCCGAGCCTGAACCTGACCGCCGAGATGGTCATCTGGCTGGACGAGATCAACCAGGCCTTCGGCCACGGCTAGCCGCGTGACCGGGGCGACGACGTAGTGGGTCTCGTCAGCCTGAGTCGAGCACGATGCGCGCAGCCTGACCGCGTTCAGGCAACGAGGGAAGGCCGATGGACGAGAAGGTGAACATGGTGCTCGACACCGTCAGGACTCTGACGCGGGACAACGAGGGCGTCGTGATCGAACCCATGGACTCGACTGACGGCGTCCTGAGGGTCCGGTACTACGAGGGCACCAACGATGAGTGTCCGGAGTGCATCATGCACCCGGACTCGTTCAGAGAGATGGTCGAGCGCATGTGCCGCGTCCAGGCGTCCCACATAACCAGCGTAGAGCTTGAGCCCGCCGGCTAGCGGCTACGGCCGGTACTGGTCGACTCCGACGGTCTCGGCGCTTGGGCCGCTGGGCATGACAAGCGTCTTGGCGCGGTCGGCCCCTACCACGAGGATGTCGTAGCGTTCGGCGCTCTCGAGCACCGGGACGGTGACGTCTAGGCGCTCCTGCTCGGTCAGGCCCTTTATCCACTGCCAGTGGGCGGCCGTTCGCGCTTCACCCTCCAGCGGGACGTACTGGGTCATCTTGCCCAGGCTGGCGTTGGCGTGCATGTGGATGAACTCCTTGGCGCCGCTTTTGGTGAAGCCCTGCGCGCCCACGGGGCCTGCCACGTCGGGAGGCAGCAGGATCAGCCGTTCCTCGCTGTGGCGCTCCCACAGACCGCGCGTCCCGAAGGTCGCCCCGTAGGCCACCGTCTTGAGCAGCCCCTCGGCCGTGGTGTTGCCCTGGTCCTGCACGTCGAGCTCGCCGTTGGTGACGAACACGCTGACCGCGCTTTCGTTTGCCTTGAACCCTTTGTCGACGTGGTAGGGCTCCCACGGGCTCTTCTTCTCGTTCTCCGCTATGCACAGGACGAACTTCCGCGTCGTGCCGATGGTGTCCATGTCCATCTTGTTCGGATACCAGTGCCCGATGTTCCTCATGCACATGGAGAACGCACGGCCGATCACGATGTTGACCCTGTTGTCGAAGCCGGGGCCCAGCGCCGATCGCGAGTTGACGTCGAGCTCCTGTGCGATGGGCCCGTTGACCACCAGTAGGGGTGCCTGGGGACTGGTGGACATCAGCAGAGACTTGCCGCCGGCCGAGCCCATCTGCGACAGCGCCTTGACCGCACCTACGATCACGGGCATGTGCTCGGGCCTGGCGCCGGCGGCCGCGGCGTTGACTGCGATCTTCTCAACCGTGGCGATGCCGAAGCCGGGAGGCATGTCGCACACGACGTGGTCCGGAGGGAGGCTGGTGCCCGTGAGCAGCTCGTCGACGGCGTCCCGGGTGGTGGGCATCAGGGGAAAGCCGTCTCCCCAGTCCAGCCTCAGGAGCTCTTCGTTCATGCGCAGCACGGCGTCGAATCGGTCCTCTCCCTTGAAGCGGTGCACGTCCTCGGTTGGGCTGTCGTCGAGCGCGGCGTCGCCGTCGGCAGTCAACATCCGGACCAGGTCGTCGAAGGCAGGCTCCGTGTTGCTGATCGACTCGGCCGGGGACAGGTTGCGGTAGATGCGGGGGACGACGACAAAGCGGAGCGCGGGCATTCCAAAGGCGCGGCTGCTGGCGATGGCGTCACCCTCGAACCGACCGGAGATGATGGGCACCCCGGGCTTGCCCATCCGCTCGATCTCGATCATGTCGTGGACCATCCACGACGCGCACGTCCCTCAGTCGCCGGTGGCACCGATGACTGCGTCACACTCGTCGGCCGCCTGCTTCAGGATGTGTGGGGGGTTGGGGTAGTTGCCCCCGGTGTAGAACCTGGTCTCGACGGTGTCGAAATGCTCCTTGAGCATCTCGCCCACGCGGTTGAGGGCCACGTCGCCGCCGTGGGTGCCGCTCCACACCAGGCCGACGGTCCTGCCGTTCAGGTCGTCCAGCCTGGGGTTGATGTCGGCGACGTTCTCCATCGCCCGTTGTCTGGCAACGGGGCTAAGTACCTCGAGCAGATGCATGTCGTGCTCCTTTGTTGATGCTGCTGCGGCCTCTCTCAGTCGCCGACCTCTGCGGGCGACCGGGCGGAGGCCATGGCCACGTCGTAGCGTCGCGTGCATGCGTCGACGACCACGTCCACGTCCTCATCGAGCAGATAGCGGTCGGCGACGAGCCGCTGGGCCTGCTCGCGGACCTGAGTGAGATAATCGTCGCGGCTGCCGTAGCGTTCCTGTATGGACGCACGGGTGTCCCCGGCCGCCTGTCTCGACGATGCGTCGGGGGCGAAGAAAATCGAGAGCCCCTGCATAGGCACGATCTGCTCAGGGGCGCCTGTCTCGGGGGCGCGGGTGTTCCATCCGGCGTGGGTCGCCACCGGGGCCGTCAGATAGGGCAGCCGGACGCCGGCCACTTCGTTTCCGTCGGAGTCGATGGCTGAAACGAAGCACGGGTAGGTGCGCCCCTCTTGCACCGGGTACCGTCCTATGCTTGCCTCGGCCTCCGGCCCTAGGTCGACCTCGCGTAGGACCCACAGCCGCTCGGGGTCGGGTTTCACGATGTCCGGGGTCGGGTTGAAGGCGGCCAGCACCTCTTCACGGGTAACTGCCGTGCCGTCGTCCAGCCGCGGATGGCTGCTCGCGGGCGGATCTACTCTTTCGCTGACCCAGCGATCGAGGTTGACCAGGGCGGCGCGAAGCAGCGGCCGGTAGTCAACCACGTTGAACCCGTAGCGACCCCGGCAGCCGTCGGACTCGCTGACCCGGAGCTGCGGCAGAGAGCCCGGGCCGTGCTGGGTGCCCGCGAAGTGGTAGATGCGGGTCCCTTCGGCCTGCTCCAGGTCCTTTCGCGCGGGGCCATCGACGTGGACCAGCGACCCGTCACCTCGCCAGTACTCGGCCGAGGTGTTGGTATACATGATCTTCGGGACTGCACCCAGCCTGGTCTGGCTGCAGAGCAGACCGGCGGTCTGGCCGGTGTGCTGGTCGGTCGTCTCCTTGTCCGCGAACGGGAACAGGTGTCCGAAACCCGGCGTCGACTGGACCGACGGCTGTGCGAAGCGGTGGTTGAACTCGCCGCGGCGCCCTCCGGCCACGTGGGGCATGAGCCCGTCGAAGACCGGCCCGTCATCCTCGTCCAGGTTCAGTCCCAGAGAGACCAGGTGCCTGAGTAAACGGCCTGTCTGCGAGGAGCCGAAGGCGTAGACGCGCTCGAAGCCGCCGTCAACCGGATTCAGTGCCGCTGGATGCCTCAGCCACGTCGCGACTTCGCGGACCGCAAGCAGCCCCGTGCCGACCACTGGCGCTCCCTCGGTGGTGTAGACCAGGCGGTAGATTCTGCCGGGTTGGAAGCCGGTCTCCAGGTAGACGTGCTCGGCGCTGGGTACGACCCCGTCCGCGGTCTCTTTGGCGAACCGCCACTCCGACGGCGGCACTTCCGTGTCGGGTCCGTCTTCCCAGTCCCGCACAAGCAGGCAGGATTCGGGGTTGTCCATGTCCGCGACGTGATACGGCTGGTGTACGCGGTCGGCCAGCAGCCATGTGTGCTGGACGTCGTTGGGGCACATCTCGACGACCGTCTGGCCACGCACCGCCCGGCCGTCCATCTCGGCCCGCGGGGCCTCCAGTCCGATCAGGCCTTCGCTGCGGTAGACGTCCCACTGCCAGCCTATCGAGACGGTGGAGTAGCCGTTGCGAAAGAGGAAGCCGTCTCCCTCCGGGACCTCCCCTGAGCCCTCTTCCGGCGCGACGCCCAGGTTGAACATCACGCTCATGCCGTACCTGTGGCCGCGATTCACCACGTCGACGATGAGGCGGCGATTTCCACGGGCCGGGTCGTCCGGCGTGAGCAGCGTAAAGTCGGAGCGGAACCGCACGCGGCCATCGTCGTCCCGTGGCACGAGCTCGATGTCCACGATCGGCTCGTTGGCCCTGTTGTCTGGGTCCACGGCTAGCGTGATGACTCCGTCGGTGCGCCGGTAGGCGCCACTGTCTCCGAACGGCCGGCCATCGGCGTAAGGTTCGCTGCGGACCGTCTCTACCGCGATTACGGGCATCGACAGACCTCCACCTATGCAGACCCTGTACCGGCTGTCGGACCAGGGTTCCGGACGGACCGACTCAGGGGCCGAACTCCTCGCGCAGCTCCGAGAAGATCTGCTGCGTGCCAATCGTACCGAGTGCCAGAGTGCTGCTCACGTTCATCATCCTGTAGCCCTCGCTGATCCATCGCCGGCAATCGCCTACGCTGGCGAAGGTGCTTGCCAGCGCCTTGCCTGTGCCCTTGATCTTCTGGGCCACGTCCAGCATGGCGTTCTCGACCTTGGCGTGGTGGATCTGGCCGGGGACTCCCATGGAAGCCGACAGGTCCTGCGGGCCGACGAGCAGCACCTCGAAGTGCTCGATCTTCAGTATCTCGTCGATGTTCTCATACGCCTCGGCGCTCTCCATCTGGAGGATGAGCATCGTCTCGTCGTTGGCGTTCGCCATGACGTCGGCGGGTGCGACACCCATCGACATGGCGAACCATGGGGCGATACCGCGCTCTCCTATGGGCGGGTACTTGGCGTAGCTGATCGCCTCGTGGACTTCTTCAGGGGTGTCAACCTGGGGGACCATGACGCCCACCGCACCCACGTCGTAGGACTTCTTGATGTCGCCCGGGGTGTTCCATGGGACGCGTATTACAGTGGCGATGCCTGCCTGGCGGGCCATGATGCAGATCATGCCGACCGACTCGATGCCCCATGGGGCGTGCTCGTTGTCGATCCACGTCCAGTCCGGGCCGGTCTGGTGAACAGCCGCCGCAACGTGTGGCTCTCGCGAGAACATCGCCGTGCCCAGCAGCAGCTCGTTGTTGGCGATGCGCTTTCTGATCGTGCTCGGATACATCTAGTTGTAACTCCTTACCGGCGTGGTCTGAATCCAGTTTCGGCAGCTCGGTCCACGGAAGTCTAACACCTGACCGGGCGGGCCGCTCGGGGTCCAGAGGCGAATTAAGGCTGGTCGAGAATCTCGGCCGGCTCATCCTCTTTGACGTGGGAAGAGTGGCCGTCGGCCGGGAGCTCTCCGCTGACCACGTTCTCGACGCAGACGTCGAAGGCGCCCGGTATCTCGGTTCACGGCTCACGACGAGCCGTCCAGGACCACGTCGACGTGCTCCGCGGGTCGGGCGTTGGCCATATACCAGTCCTCGGCCGCCATCCAGTGCTCTACCCACGACACGTCGTCGTAGGCGCGGCCGAGCATCCGGGCGAGCCGCTGCTCGCGCGGCGTGTCGACGAAGACGGTTACGGCGTAAAACGACCTAAGCTCCGGCCGCGTCGAAAAGACGCCCCCGACTATCACTACGCTGCCGGGGCGGACCTCACGCCAGTCGGCGAGGGCGTCTGCCGCCCAGTCGTAGCGCTGGTAGCGCGACGGCGAACCGCCGCTCAGTGGCGCCAGCACCGTGTCGCGCAGCTTCTCCCAGTCGAAGTAGCGGCGGTAGCTCTCCTCGGGCCCTAGGCGGGCGCGCGCTGTCTGCGCGATGGGGCGGTAGAAATCGTCCACCGGTACCACAGTGGCGCCGTCGGTGGCACCGCGCACCTCGTCCGCCAGCGTCGACTTACCCGCGCCTCCGAGGCCGTCGATGGCGACCAGCGTGGAACGCCCGGCCGCCGACGCCCGCCCGATCAACTCCAGCACCGCCGCCAGGTCGCGATCGCCAAACATGGCAGTAGACTACCACGACTCGCGGCGGGCGGCGTGAAATCCGCGGTCCTGCGAGGGGTAGGAAGCCGCTGGACGCTCATTCATCGCGCCGAGCCCAAAGAGCACCGGATGTGTAGTGGCCGACCGACTACTTGTATAGCTTCTTGTTTATGTACTCTCCCCTGAGCTCGCCGCCGGCCAGT
>CAZENU010000002.1:123423-140859 GCA_964513735.1 uncultured Dehalococcoidia bacterium | reverse complement strand
ACTCGTCCTGGCTTGGGATGGGCGACACGTCGAGCATGGTCCAGTCGAACCCGTCGGGCGAGACGCCTAGCCAACGGTCCCTGGTATCGAACAGACCCTTGTAGCGGCGCGCGGGGTCCGGGTCTCGCTCATCCCGAACAATATGGTATAGCCGCCGCTGCGTTGGATCGCCCGCGATGGAGTTGTCCCGGGAGCCGTTGAACTCGAAGAGCCCCAACAACGGCGCTTCCCAGTCCAGGAGGTCCGTGGACGTGGCGTAGTTGCAGGTCATTCCCACGGGCAGTTCCGGAGTGAAGTACCGGGCGTTGTACCACCACTCCCAGAGCTGCTTGTCAGAGTTCCACTGGGGCACGCTTCGGGTCGTGGTCTGCTTCTGGCCACGGGAGCGGTCGGGATGCAAGACCGCACCCTGTTTGTCGGCCGGGTGCAGGTGTCGTTTGACTCCCGACGTCGAGTGAACGGCATGATCGTCGAGAAAGAGCTGCTTGTGCTGAGACGGGTGGAGAAGCGGCTGCATCACGTATAGTTCTCCCGTTCGGCAGTCTCCATCGAGGACAAAGGCGACTATAATGGAGGCCAGATTGGCTGTCAACGAGAACCCGGCGCACTGATGAGTCGCCGCTCGAACGGATTATTGACAAGTCCCACATCTGTACTTACACTCGCGGATTGTGTAGCCATATGGACCGAACTGCAACCGGAGACACGACGATGAGAACCCCTCCTGAGCGTTCGCGCGCTTTCAAATACCTCGCCTCCGCAGCCCTCGCCTGCATGGTAATCGTGCTGGCGTGTGGTGAAGGCATCGCTTCGGGGACCGCTACGCCCGATCCCTCGATCGCGGGAGCGCCTGGGACTCCACAGACGCCGGCACCTGGCGGCGGAGACCGGCTGCAGCTCGTGACGTTGCTGATCGCCACCAGTCCCGACCTCTCCACGATAGACCCGGCCCTTGCGATGACCAATCCGGACGTCTACCTCGCGCAGTCCATCTACGAGAACCTGGTGTCAAGGGACCCGGACGGCACCCTCAGGCCGCTGCTCGCCGAATCGTGGCAGCCCAACGCGGACCGCACCCAATGGACTTTCAAGCTCCGGTCCGGCGTGCTGTTCCATCACGGCAAGGAGTTCACGGCGGAAGACGTGGCCAGCACGTTCAAGCGCCTGCTCAATCCCGCGACGGGGTCCCCGGCACTGCCCGTACTGGACATCATTGAGGACGTCGTCGCCGTGGACCCGTTGACGGTCAGGTTCGACCTGTCAGGCCCAAGCTCTCTGCTGCCCGATCTGGTCTCTATACCCCACGCCAAGATCGTAGCGTCGGACAATCCGCCCGACGACCGGACCGCGACGGCGCCGGGGACCGGGCCGTTCTCCATCGAGCACCACTCGGCCGGCTCCCGGACGGTACTGAAGAGGTTCGATGACTACTGGGGGGAGGGCCAGCCCAAGCTGAGCCAGCTCTCCTTCCTCAGCACACCGACCCTCAAGACGCGTATCTCGGGGCTGGCGGCCGGGCAGGTTCACGTCGTGTTGCCGATCGAGGCCAGCGAGGCCAAAAAGCTCGAGAACAGGGGCTCGGTCGTCGTCCTCAAGGTGCCGGCCTCCTCTTATGTGAGCATATCGATGGACGTCACGTCGGCGCCCTTCGACAACAAGCTGGTGCGCCAGGCGCTGAGGGCGGCCATAGACCGCGTCGCCCTGGTCGAAGAGGTGCTCGGCGGCGACGCCACCGTGGCCAACGACCATCCGATTGCGCCGTCTGACCCGCTCTACTGGGCAGGCCAGGAGGTGGCAACCTACGACATAGACGCGGCGAAGGCACTGCTGAAAGAGGCGGGCTTCGCGGACGGCGTGGACATCACGTTGCATACGAGCGCAGTGACACCGGCCATGGCAGCGATAGCCGCGGCCATCAAGGAGATGGCCGAGCCCGCCGGATTCAGGATCGAGATCGAGGAGGCCGGTGAGAGAGGCTACGTGGCCGACATATGGTTGAGCGAGTCCTTCGCCACGGCCACCTGGAGCCAGCGCCTGCCCGACGAGGCGATGGCGCTGATGTATCGGTCCGACTCCATCTGGAACACATCCAACTACAGCAACTCCGACCTGGACGACCTGATCAAGCTGGCGCGCACCCAGCTAGACGAGGCCGAGCGGAAGGCCACCTATCAGCAGATCCAGCAGATCCTGATCGACGACGTGCCGACCATCATCCCGGTCTTCATGCCCATGTTCGCGACGCTGCTCAACGCCGTCGAGGACCTGGAGTTCCACCCGTTCAACTGGGCCATCGTCAACAACGCGTTCCTTTTGAAGTAGGCAACCGGCGGCACGTGACGACAAAGCGCCCCGGCGGAATCGCGGATGTCTAACCCGCTCAGTACGGAGGAGCAGTCCGAACTGGCTGAGTTCCTCGGCCCCACGAGAATGGCCGTCGTTGCGACCGTGGGCGGCGACGGCAGGCCCCAGCGCATCCCCAACTGGTACTGGTACTCCGATGGGCGGCTGCTGATCTCTACGACCAAGGAGCGCATCAAGTACCGCAACCTCTCCCGAGACGACCGGCTGGCGGAGTGCATCTACTCGGAGCCGCTGGCCGCCGAGTAGATTACGGTGCGCGGCCGCGCAGAGATCAGGGACGACGACTCCATCTGGGAGGACACCCGCGCCATCGTCGAGCGCTACGTCAAGCCCGAAGGCGTCGAGGCCCGGTTCCGCACGCTGCGCCAGCAGGACCGAGTGATCATCAGCCTGGTACCCGACCGAGTCGTCTTCAGGGCAGAGCGGTCCTCGCCGAGACGACGGCCGCTCAGGAGCCTGCTCCGAGGGACACGCCGGTCGAGAGCCGTGCGACGAGGAAAGGAGAATCGTGATGACCGAGCTCTGACGGACTCCCAATCTCCCGGGCCTCTCCCCACCCACCGGCCTGTACTCGTACTCCGTCAGGGTGTCTACGGGCAATCTGCTGTTCGTATCCGGCCAGACCGCCTGGGACGAGCACGGGAACCTAGTGGGAGACGGGGACGTGGCGGCCCAGACGAGGCAGGTGTTCCACAATCTCGGCAAGGTGCTCGAGGCCCCCGGCGCCGGCTTCGAAAACGTGGTCGAGCTCACCATATACCTGGTGGGCAATGAGTCCGTGGAGCCCTTCCTCGAGACGCGGGCAGAGGTCTTCCGCGACCTCTATCCCAACGGCGGCTACCCCTGCTCGACACTGGTCAACGTTTCCTCACTCGGCGGCAGCAAGGCGCTGGTCGAGATCTCGGCTTTAGCGGCGCTGCCCTCTACGCGGTAGAAGCTGGGCCGGCCTAGGCGTCACGCTGCAGGTACACGAAAAAGGCCAGGCGGCGCCAGAGGTCTACGTCCTGGAGTTCCAGCGTCACCCAGTCGCCAGGCTCGGCCTGCCTGGGTACCTCGGCCCGCAGCCTGAAGGGGTATTTGCCCAGCTCCAGCAGAGCCCGGCGGTGGGGCTCGTTCTCCAGCACGATGGCATTGAACAGCCGCGACTCCTCCGAGTCGGGTGAGTCGAGGACCGTGTCTCTCAGGAACTTGAGGAACCAGTAACGTTTCCTGGCGTCCTCGAGCCTGGACAGCGTGCGGAGGTGCAGCTCCGCACGCTGCATGACCGACGCGATCTCCTCTGGAGTATGGAAGTGCTCGCCGGTGGCGAGGTAGTGGGCGACCTGCCGCTGCATCACCAGGTCCGGATAGCGTCTGAGCGGCGACGTGGCCTGCAGGTAGGCGGGCACTCCCAGGCCGCCGTGGGGACCCGGCTCGGAGTCGAGCTCGGCGGGGAACAGACGCCTGGTCAACTGGTACCGCCTGAGGGGCTCCTGAAACGCGGTGACCTCGGACAGGTCGGGCGGCGCCTGCACGCGGTAGGCGGCCGGGAGCCCCTCGCGCTTGCAGAACTCGGCCATCAGCACGTTGTACAGGATCGCCATCTCGGCCACCATCTGCCTGGCGGGGTTGTCCCGCTGTACGACCCTGACATGGACGCTGCCGGAGTCGTCGACCCTGACCGACATCTCGGGCTGGTCGAGGCTGATGGCGCCGGCCTCCTCGCGCCTAGTCCTGAGCGCCAGGGCGGCGCGCGCCAGTCCGGCCAGTGCCGCGTGCCTGGGGTGAGCGTCGTCATCCAGGACCTGGTTGGCCTCGTCATAGGAAAGGGCTGCCTCGCTGCGCACCATGGACGGCTTGAGCTCCCAGCGCAGCGGCTCGCCCAACTCGGACAGCTCGACGATCAGGCTGAGCGCGTATTTTGTCTCCCGAGGCTCCAGGCTGCCGACGCGACGCGAGAAGGACGGCGGCAGCATGTCGATGCGTTGCTCGGGCAGATACATCGTCGCCATCCGTCGGTCGGCCTCGCGGTCCATCGCCCCTCCGCTTGGCACCAGCAGCCCGGCGTAGGCGATGTGGATGCCGATGCGATACGGCGGCCCGCCATCGACCTCAAAGGACAGCGCGTCGTCCCGCTCCTCGGTCTCCCGCTCGTCGACGGTGACGGCGACGAGACCGGTCAGGTCGACTGCTGTGTCGGCGTCGGGAGGCGCCTCCGCGGCGGTCTCTGCCTCGCCGATGGCGTCGGCAGGGAGCTTGATCGGGACCTCGGCGCGGATCAGCTCCAGGGGCTCGTCCAGGGAGAAGACGCCTGCGGCCACCAGTAGCTCGAAGCAGGCGCGCTGGAGGTCGCGGGAGCCGGAGACCACCCTGTCGAGCAGGTCGCGGGCAGCGTGGCCGCGGGCATAGTCGTCCCCGTATACGACGTACTCGCGCAGGTGGCGTAGTTGCGCCTCCTGGCCTTGCGTCAGCTCGTGCGGCAGGCGGCCTTCGGACAGGGCCTGCGTCAGCGCGTCGGCGTCGGAAGCGTACTCTGTCTTACGCCGGCGCCGCGTCAGTATCTCGTCGATGGCCTCAGCGGTGCGCGCCGCGTAGCCGTCCGACGTGCGCACGAAGTGGTCCGAGTGGCGGTCCAGGTGGAGCGCCATAGCGACCCGTTGCGCCACCTCCGGGGAGTCACCCCAGTACAGCTCGGCCAGGCCCTCCGGCGTAGTCGGGGCCCCGTCGTCCTGGACGACCTCCCACACCTCCGAGAGGTCTATCTCGGCGGCCAGTGTGTCGCAGCCGCGGCGGAACTCCTCCAGCTCCTCCTGGCCGGCCGGGATGTAGTCGGTGTCGAGCACTACGCGGTCCGGCGGAATACGGGCGTCACGGTTGCGGCCAATCGAGACGGTGACCCGGGACTTCTCACTCTGCCGGTACTGGACTACGGCGGCGCCCTTGCTGAGCAGAGCGACGACGACTGCGCCTGGCTTCATTCTGGAACCACCCTGTTCTTGCTGACCGCCCTCCCGGCTACATGCGAGTCGACGCCGAGGACATTGAGGGGCGTCAAGAGGCGGCCGCGGGCAGCAGACATTATATGGGTCGACCAATGCTGTCTCAAGGCGTCATCGCTTGCCGCCATGAGAGCGGGTTGTTAACCTCGGGCAGACCGATGGCCGATCAGGGATATTCGATGGACCAGAAAGGCGAGCGTGCCGTGGAGCTGCTGAGGGAGTTGGGCGGCCGCCCGGCCATCCCCTTCTTCGAAGACGGCCCATCCCGGTCCATCATGCAGACCCTGGAGCAGGCCGGCGTGCCGGCACAACGCGACTCCTTCGGCAACGTCGTCGCACACTACAGCCACGAGCCGGACCCCGCGCAGCCGCCGCTGGCCCTGGTCGCCCACATGGACCACCCCGGCTTCGAGGTAGTCGAGGCGGGCGGAGACGGCATCGTGGCGCGGGCGTTGGGTGGCGTGCCGGAGGCGTCGCTGGCACATGACACCGCTGCGCTGGCGCTGACCCAGGACGGCCGCGTGTCCGTCACCCTGCGGCCTCTCCGGCAGCCCGACGACGCCGACTCACCGCAGTCAGACCGTCTCGTTGCGCTGTCGCCCCGATCGCCGGCCCGCATAGGCCCACAGACGCCGGTAGTGTTCGACCTGCCCGACTTCGAGCTGGACGGCGACGTGATCCGCATGCGCGCCTTGGACGACCTGGCGGGCTGCGCGAGCATCCTTGCCGCTCTTGAGCGGACCGCCGCCGGCCGGGTGGCCGGAGACGTGTACGGCGTATTCACCCGAGCCGAGGAAGAGGGCCTGCTCGGCGCACGCCTTATGGCCGAGGCGGGGACGCTACCTCATGACACCATCGTCGTCTCGGTGGAATCCAGCGCGGTCATCCCGGGAGTCCGGCAGGGCGACGGGCCGGTGGTCCGCACGGGAGACGCCGCGTACACCTTCGACTGCGACGCCGAGCAGGTGCTGATCGCCGCTCGGGAGGCCCTGCGCCGGCACGACCGCGATTTCGCCTGCCAGCGCCAGCTCATGTCAGGCGGGGTGTGCGAGGCGACGGCGTTCGCGGTGCTCGGCTACAGCGTCACCGGAATGGCCTTCCCGCTGGGCAACTACCACAACGCCACCACCAACGTCAGAGACCCGGACGGCGGCGTCGGGGCTGAGTACATCCGCCTGTCGGACTTCCTGGGCGGCGTCGCGCTGCTGGCAGAAGCGGTGAAGTGTTTTCCGAAGCACGGTGAGACCCCGACACGCAGGCGCATGGGTCGCGTTTCTGATGACGTGCGTCGCCGTCTGGAGGAGACGTCCAACCCCATCTAGCCGGCCCCACACCGCATAGCCGATAAGACCGTAGTGTGTTAACCCGCCATCGCGACTTCCTCTGTCTCAATGCCACTTGCGCAGCTTGACACAGGGGTTCAGCTACACTAGTCTGCTTGCATAGGCTGTGACGGAGACGAGTAGGCGGGATACCGGTCGCTCAGCGAGTCTGGCACGGTGAGAGCAGACGCGAGCCGCCCCGCCGAATATCCCTCCCGAGCCGCGACCCGAAATCTCCCCGATGGGTGTCTAAACGTAGGGAGACGATAGGCGTCGCCGGACTCGCCCTCCGTTAGGCAGGGCGGCCCGATGCACACGTCGGGCCGATGAGTGCCCCGCCGCTCGTTCGCGGGCGTCGGGGAACCAGGGTGGTACCGCGGGTGTCCGACAGGACCCGTCCCTACGAGGGGCGGGTTTTTTATTTTCACGGGGGTGTCGGCCGCGGAGATCGCTGAGCGCGCAGAGGTTCCCGTTTTGGGACCCATGCCCCAGCGTTCTCGGCACGCTGTGCGGCAAATGGCTTCTGGAGGATACATCGGGTGATAGAGCTGGAAGGCGGACAGGTGGCCGAGGGCCTGCTGCTTATGTTCGACCCGGACGTGCCGACCTACTCACGGGTCGTCGCGGTGCTGGCAGACCGCAACCCCGGGAACATTCTGGTCGACGACCGTGAGGATCCGACCTGGTGCGTCGTGCGAGAGGTGGGTTGGCACCACACCTTCGTCGGGGGCCGGCCGGATGCCTCGGCGCTGGCTGACGCGGTGGCGCGCCTCCGAGAGGACGGCGAAGTATGGCTGATCACCTGGGACGGCCAGCCGCCTGAGCTGCCAGACGCGCCTGCGCCGGATATCCAATTGCCACTGCTCGAGCTCAGCGAACGCCCGGCAGACGACGCGGCGCTGGACCTGATCCTGGCCGGCTTGCCGGCGGGCTTTGATATTCGGCGTATGGACCGGGCGCTGGTCGAACGGTGCGAGTGGCGCGGCTATGCCGCGGGAGCGTCCGGGGGCGCGGAGTCGTTCATCCGGGACGGGCTGGGATTCTGCCTGATGAACGGACGGGAGATACT
This sequence comes from uncultured Dehalococcoidia bacterium, assembly GCA_964513735.1. Taxonomy (GTDB): domain Bacteria; phylum Chloroflexota; class Dehalococcoidia; order Lucifugimonadales; family CAZENU01; genus CAZENU01. The sequence goes on along the minus strand of CAZENU010000002.1, from coordinate 133,126 downwards.
CTGCGAAGTGTACGCGATCTACTGGGGCATCGACACCGCGGAGATCGGCGTCATCACCAACGAAGAGCACCGCGGCCAGGGGTATGCGACCCTGACCTGCGCCCATCTGGTCCGCGCCTGTGAGAAGCGCGGCTACCGAACAACGTGGACCTGCCGCCCAAACAATCCGGCATCAGCCGCGGTGGCCCGCAGACTGGGCCACCGCCGCGAGAGGACATTCACAATGCTGCGCTATAGCAGAGCCGGGACGTAGGACTGTCATTCTTACGAGTCGGCGAGGAAGAATCTGGGGCTGGGTCCGGCCAGCTAGGGCGAACACCTCACCTCAGCCCCTCAGACAAGGCTCGGGACAGGCTTCCCTCTGTTCAGAGTGACAGCGCGATAGGGCGTAATCAGATCGTAGGAGTGGCGACATGTTCAAGACGGTAGACTCGAAGGTCGATTTTCCCGCCCAGGAGCGCGAGACCCTCGCCTGGTGGGAGGAGAACGGCATCGTCGCGAAGTACCTGAAGCGCAACGAGGCCTCTGAGAAGAGGTTCTCGTTCATCGACGGTCCCATTACCGCGAACAACCCCATGGGCGTCCATCACGGCTGGGGCCGGACCTACAAGGACCTGTTCCAGCGCTTCAAGACGATGCAGGGCTACCGGCAGCGGTACCAGAACGGCTTCGACGGCCAGGGCCTCTGGATCGAGGTCGAGGTCGAGAAGGAGCTGGGCCTGGAGTCCAAGCGCGACATCGAGACGTTCGGCATCGACAAGTTCGTCGAGCTGTGCAAGGAGCGCGTGCGAAAGTTCGCCGACGTCCAGACATGGCAGTCCGTACAGCTCGGCTACTGGATGGACTGGGACAATTCGTACCACACGATGTCGGACGAGAACAACTACACGATCTGGCACTTCCTGAAAGTGTGCCATGAGCGGGGCTGGATATACGAGGGCACCGACGTGATGCCCTGGTGCCCCAGGTGCGGGACCGGGCTGTCCCAGCACGAGATCGTGACCGAGGGCTACAAGGAGATCATCCACCCGGGACTGTACGTGCGGCTGCCGCTGATCGATCGGGACGGGGAGACGTTGCTGGTCTGGACGACGACGCCGTGGACGCTGACGAGCAATACGGCCGCGTACGTCCACCCCGAGCTGACATACGTGAAGGCGCGGACCGACGACGGCGTCTACTACTTGCTCAAGAGCCGGCTCTCCGAGCTGAAGCAGGAACACGAGGTGCTGGAGGAGATGCCGGGCCGCGACCTTGACGGGCTGCGCTATCGCGGCCCCTTCGACGAGCTGCCAGCCCAGCGAGGAGTCGAGCACAGGGTGGTCCTCTTCGACGACGTCAGCGAACGAGAGGGCACGGGCGTCGTCCACACGGCGCCGGGCGCGGGCGAGGCCGACTTCAAGCTCAGCAAGCGCGAGGGACTGGCGGTCATCGCGCCGCTGGACGAGTTCGGCGTCTTCGTGGACGGCTTCGGCTGGCTGACGGGGCGCAGCGCCTTCGACGTCAACGACGACATCTACGACAGCCTGCGTGAGAAAGGACTGTTCTACCGGGTGGAGGACTACAGCCACCGCTACCCGGTCTGCTGGCGCTGCGACACGGAGCTTGTGTTCAGGCTCGTCGACGAGTGGTTCATCTCGATGGACGAGCTGCGCGACCTGATCCCCCGCGTCACGAAGAAGATCACGTGGGTGCCTGGCTTCGGCCTCGCGCGCGAGTTGGACTGGCTCAGGAACATGGACGACTGGATGATCTCCAAGAAGCGCTACTGGGGACTGGCGCTGCCGATCTTCAAGTGCGCGTGCGGCCACTTTGAGGTCATCGGCAGCGAGACGGAGCTGGAGGCCAGGGCGGTCGAGGGCTGGGACCAGTTCCGCGGCAACTCGCCTCACCGGCCGTGGATCGACGCCGTCAAGGTCCAGTGCCCCGAGTGCGGCAAGAAAGTGTCGCGGATCCGCGACGTCGGCAACCCATGGCTGGACGCGGGGATCGTGCCCTTCTCCACCCTGGGCTACCGTGACGATCGCGCACACTGGCGCCAATGGTTCCCCGCCGACCTGATCTCGGAGAGCTTCCCCGGCCAGTTCCGCAACTGGTTCTACTCCCTGCTGACGATGAGCACGGTGCTGGAGAACACGGAGCCGTTCCGCGCCGTGTTCAGCTACGCGATGATGCGCGACGATCAGGGCGACGAGATGCACAAGAGCAAGGGCAACGCCATCTGGTTCGAGGATGCCGCGGAGCGTATGGGCGTCGACTCGATGCGGTGGGTATACATCCGGCAGAGGCCCGAGGCGAACCTGAACTTCGGCGTCGGCGTCGCCGACGGCGTCCGCAGGAGCTTCCTGATACCGCTGTGGAACGTTTACTCCTTCTTCGTGACCTACGCCAACATCGACGGCTACGAACCCGGGATTGAGGCCCCGGCGGTGAAGGACCGGCCGGAACTCGACCGTTGGATCATCTCCGAGCTCAACGAGCTCATCGCCGAGGTGACCGCTGACCTCGAGCGCTACGACCCCGAGGACGCGTGCGCGCGGTTCGAGAGCTTCGTCGGCTACCTGTCCAACTGGTACGTGCGCCGCAGCCGTCGCCGCTTCTGGAAGAGCGAGACGGATGACGACAAGCTGGCGGCATATTCCACGCTGTACGAGTGCCTGGTCACTCTGAGCAGGCTGCTGGCCCCCTTCGTGCCCTTCCTGACGGAGACGATCTATCAGAACCTGGCCCGCTCGGTCGCCAGCCAGTACGAGAGCGTCCACCTGGAGTCCTACCCGGTGGCCGACGGGACGAAGATCGACCGTGGCCTCTCCGAGGCGACACGCCTGGCCATGAGGCTCTCCAGCCTGGGCAGAGCGGCCCGCAGCAAAGCGGGACTGAAGGTGCGCCAGCCGCTGGAGCGCGCCATCGTGGGACTGCGGTCAGCCTCGGACCGTGTGGCCTTCGAGCAGATCAAAGACCAGGTGCGCGACGAGCTCAACGTCAAGGACGTGGCTGAGATGGAGGACGACGGCGAGGTCGTCGGCTTTCACGTCGAAGCCGACCTGTCCAAGGCGGGCCCCAGGTTCGGTGCCCAGACCAGGGAAGTGGTGGCGGCGCTACAGTCCCTGGACGCCCGTGAGGTCTACCGGCGGGTCAGCGCCGGACGTCAGGTACAGGCGGGCGACTTCACGCTGGAGCCAGACGAGGTCCTGGTCACTCGCACCGATGCCACCGGCTTCGCATCGGCGACGGAGGCCGAGTACACCGTGGCGGTCACGACTGCGGTCAGCCACGAGCTGGAGCTGGAGGGGCTGGCGCGAGAGCTGGTGCACGTCGTCCAGAGCATGAGGCGGTCCGCCGGGTTCGACATCGCCGACCGCATCGAGATGTACCTCACCGGCAACGCAGACCTCGACGAGCTCGTTGCCACCCACGGTGACTACATCCGCCAGGAGACGCTCTCGCGCGCCATCACGAAAGAGGCGGCGCCGGAGCACGCCTTCTCCGAGTCGCACAGACTCAACGGCCGCGAGGCGCAGATCGGCCTGGTGCGGAAATAGAGATGGTCACCTGCGGGTAGCAGGCCTTTTTCGGCACAGCATACCGGCACGACCCTTGGAGAGTTTGAACAGAGGGGTGCCGGAGTTGACTGCTGCTCGCGTGCAGTCCGGCCGGCGCAGGGTCTTGTCAACGACTCAGCTCGGTGGCCGCAAGAACGCGCTCAGTCAGCGTCCCGCTTCGAGGCGTTATGGTGCCTGACCGCGCGACCATCGCGGCCAGGACTTCGTCCACATCTGGCTCGTGGATAAACACGGCTCGCACGGCATCGTATTGACGAGACCACCGTGCTGCGGCCGCAGAGGTGATCCAGGCACCTCCACTATGACAGGCCATCGCTCCCACAGGTAGTATTCGATGACGGGATCCATCGCCTGGCTTATGGCTTCAGCACTTCTTATGTGACGCTCACACCAGTACTCTGCCTTAAGTCTTAGCATCTCCGCATCGTGCGGGTCGAAGTAGTGCAACTCGGGATATGACGTAGGGTCAGTAGCAGCCTTCAGGGCGAACCAGATCGCATCGACGGGCAGGACAGAAACACCGTAGCGCGCCGCCACGGCTCTGGCAGCCGTAGTCTTTCCTGCAGCCGCACCCCCTCCGATCACGGGCTCCGTCCAGGTGCGATTCCTGTCTTCTGCCAGCATCCATCCACCATATCACTTCGGCAAACAGCGATGTGGAGGGGGAGTCTGTGTCTGCCCAGGTGTCGACGCACGCACCGGTGCGCCCCTACCAGCGGCGGTCGCAATTGCTCCGCCCAGCCCTTCTGCTACTCGTACAGCTTGTAGGCGGCTTCCGGGTCGACCACCGACTTCTCGTTGTTGTACTCGCCCACGATCACCCCGTCGCGGAGCTGCGTCAGCGTCTCGCCAGTCTTCAGGAGCAGCATCGAATCCTTTCGGAATTCGGCCACACCCGAGTCGAACGCATCCCGGGCCCGGTAGAGACGGGCCATGGCGTTGCCGACCGTGCCGATGCTGACGTGGCCCAGCGCCTCAAGTCTGGCACCGAGCTTGTTGAAATCATGGGAGTAGCCCGGCTTGGGGCCGAACGTCCGCTCCACCAGCGGACTCTCCGAGCCGTCGGGATTCTTGACGCGCCCGGTCGACTCACGCCACCTGCCATATGCCGGCTGCACCATCTGCTCAATCAAGTGCCAGAAGGTACTCCGAAAGTAGGGGACCCCCAGGAGCAGGATCTGCGCGTCCCATTCGTACAGTTTCCAGAAGGGCCCGTCGGCTGTCCAGGCCGCGGGGCGATGGATGGACATCATCTCCTCCGCCCGCCTGCCCAGGGCGGACATCGATTGCCACAGGTGCGGGCTCCGGAACGCCTCGGGCCGGTTGCGGACGACCTCGGTGATCCGGCCAACCTCCGATGGGCTGGTGGCCGGGTCGTACAGCAGGCCGTGTTTCCGAATGGAGCTGGTGAACGTGGGGACCGCCAGCGTGCCGTCAAGGCCAAGCACGTCCAGCAACGCGTCCACGACCGCGTCGCCGCCGCCCGCCACCTCGCCGAGGCTGCTCAGAGAGCTGTGCACGAAGACGACACCCCCGGTCTTCAGGCCCAGGGACCTCAGGGCCTCGGCGATAGCCCGGCGGGTCAGCGGTGCTGCGGGTGTTCTTCCCATATCCGGGCGGAGTGTAGCAACGCCGCCGGCAGCGGTCAAAAGGCGTGTCAGCCACCGGGCCGTGTCGCGGTGCCTCTCGATGCGCCCCGATTCCGCATAGGGGCTATTCGGCGTTCACCGCCATCCGGAGCCTGGCGCCCCGAGGGAGCCGGGCGGTCCACTACGAAGGGCGCTCGACGAGCTCTACCGTGGCGGTCCTCTGCTCGTTCTCGTGGAGGTACTCCACATCCACGATGTCGCCCACGGCGTAGCTCCAGAGCAGCTTCAGGAAGCTGGCCATGTCCGGGGTCAGGACGCCATCCAGCTCGGTGATCACGTCACGGACGCGGATGCCGGCCCTGTAGGCCGGCCCGGTCTCCGACATCTGGGTGACGATGACGCCCTGATCGACCTTAAGGTCGAGCTCGTTGGCTATCGCAGGGGTCACGTCGGCGCCGGTGAGTCCGATGAGGGGCCTCATCACCCGGCCGTGCTCCACTAGGCTGTCGATGATACGCTTGGCTGAGGCCGCGCTCTGGGCGAATCCGACGCCCTGGGCTCTGGGCAGCAACGCCTGGTTAATTCCCACGATCTGGCCCTTGAGGTTGACCAGCGGTCCGCCGCTGCTGCCGGTGTTGATGGCGGCGTCGGTCTGGATCATGTCGTAGAAGGTGCCGCCCTCGGTCGCCACCGTTCGTCCCAGCGCGCTTACGATGCCCAGCGTGACCGTCGGGCTACCCTTGAGCGACAGAGCATTGCCGATGCTGATCACCCAGTCGCCCACCCTGAGCCCGTCGGACTCGTCGAAGGTCGCGACCGGCAGGCCCTCGGCGTCGATCTTGAGGATGGCTATATCGCCCGGCGGCGGGTCCTGGCCCACCACTCTGGCGTCGTAGGTCTCGCCGTTGGCCAGGTGGACCTTGACCTGCCTGGCCCTGTTGACCACATGGTTGTTGGTCGCGATGTAGCCGTCGGATAGGACGATGACGCCGGACCCGGCCTGCTGTGCCGTGAACGTGGTGAATATGCCCCTGACCAAGGACTCGGTGGTGATCGAGACCACCCACGGGTTGACCTGTTCGACGACGTCGGCTATCGCGGGCAGCGGCGCGGCGACGGCCGGCGCAGGCGTGGGCTCGGGGTCAGGCGAGCCGCAGGCAGCCAGCCCGATCAGCAGCACCGGCGCGACCAGGGCCGCAAGCCTCAAGGGCGCCGACATATCAGGCCGGTCCGTTGGATTCCACTACTCGTACTCGCAGCCGGACGCGGGAGAAGCCGCTCCACAGCAGCCTCCAGCTCTTGTCCTCGGTCTCGATGTTGGCCACATAGGCACAGTAGCGGGAGCAGATGAGGGCGCCGAACAGGACTATGATGGCGGCGAGATAGACCCAGGTGAGCAGGGCCAGGACGGCTCCAACCGAGCCGTAAAGCAGGTTGTAGTGGGGGAACGTGCTCACGTACCAGACGAAGCCGAGGTTGACGCCATCGAGGGCCAGCGACGCCAGGAGCGCCCAGGGCCAGACGTCGCGTGTCTTGATCTCGGTGTTTGGCAGGAAGCGGTACAGCACGAGGAAGGTGAGGAAGGTGAGCACCGGTGAAAGCAGCCTGGGCAATAGCCCCCATAGGAGACCGCTGAATACGCCGGATCCGGGTGCTACCTCGGCGGTGATCTGCCTCAGCACTCCAAAGGCCGTGGCGCTGAACAGCACGAGCAGAAGCAGCACACCCGCTCCAAGCACAAGGCCGAAGTCAATCAGCCGCTCTTTGAGGAACGGCCGCGTGCGGTGGATGCCCCACGCGGCGTTGATTCCCTTTCGGAGTGCGCCGAACATGGCTGTTGCCGCCCAGAGCAGGCCTATCACGCTGACGATGGCGATCTCGTCCCTCGCGCTGGTGACGTCCTGAATAGTCTCGCTGACAAAGCTGTGGGACACGGGAATAGCCTCGGCGATCCGCTCCGCGAGATCGATCTCCTCCTGCGGGGTCCGTGGCCCGAAGACATAGGTCAGCCCGATGGTGATGGCCAGGAAGAGAGGGAACATCGAGAACAGTGTGTAGAACGATATGGCGCCGGCCGTGTGGGGACAGTTCCTGGACAGGAACTGCTTGACGGCGTCGGTGCAGGACATGATGAATCGTACGAAGGTCAATCTAGCTCACCGAGGTCTCAGTCTACGAGGGTCTCCCGAATGACGGTTCTTTGTGGCATGGCGCAGGCACTCCTGTTGACTCGCTCCAATCGTAGCGGGGCCGGACTGGACTGGCGTTGCCTGTTTCAGTATAGCTTTTCCGATTTCTGACTACTCCGGCGACTTCGTGCCATTGTAGGGCACCGTATCTGCATGATATAATCCCGTCTAGCAATTACGGTGAGAGGTTCCTTTTGGTCGCAGAGTTGACTCGTGAGTACGAACTGGTAATGATCCTCAGCCCGGAGTCGACGGAAGAGGAGGTCTCGGGGATGGTCGAGACCGTCCACGGCTTCATCACCGATGGTGGAGGGTCCGTCGGTGAGCACGACAACTGGGGGCTGCGACGGCTGGCATACCCTTTGAACAAGTTCCGCGAGGGCAACTACTCCCTAACCAACTTCGAGTCCTCGCCGGCGGCCATCGAAGAGTTGGAGAACAACCTCCAGGCGTCCCAGGACATCATGCGATACCTGGTGACCCGTAAGTAGCCTGCGGCACGTTGCAGTCATGACACTGAACAAAGTGCTGATCATCGGCAATGTTGGCACAGACCCCGAAATGCGTTACACGCCCAGCGGGGCGCCGGTTACATCGTTCCGTGTGGCCACCAACCGCCGGTACACGACCTCCGAGGGCGAGCAGCGCGAGGAGACGGAGTGGTTCAGGGTCAATGCTTGGAACCGCCTTGCCGAGACGTGCAATCAGTACGTAACCAAGGGCATGAAGGTATACGTGGAGGGCCGGCTGAAGAGCAGCCCCTGGATCGATCGTGACGGGCAGGCCCGCGCCGGCAACGAGATCACGGCCAACGAGGTCAAGTTCCTCGACAGCCGCGCATCGGCGGAAGCAGAGGGAGGCGGGCCGCCTGCGGCCGACGCCATAGACACCAACGACGCCAAAAACGTCGACGACGCCGAGGGACTGCCCTGGTAGCCCTCGGAATTATCTGGAGAAGCTTCACCGTATGACGACTAGAGCCCCATCCGGCAGGCCCCCACTACGGCGCGGCGGCAGGCCCCGGTACTTTTCCCGCCGAAAGGTGTGCGCCTTCTGTGTCAACAAAGTAACGTACATCGACTACAAGGACGTGAGGACCCTCGAGCGATTCGTCTCCGACCAGTTCAAGATCGAATCGCGGCGTAAGAGCGGGGTCTGTTCCAACCACCAGCGTGGTCTGGCCTCCGCTATCAAGCGCGCGCGGCACCTGGCCATGGTGCCAATGAGCAGGGTTCACCGCACGGCGGCCGGCACCCGCCGCTAACGCGACAGCCGCAGTCCTCGATCCCCTCGAGTGGCGGACCTAGCTGGTCCGCGAGAGTCTGTTGTCAGCGCTGTGCCCGCGTTCCAGTCCAGGAGGAAGGCATGGTCAAGCCAAAGCGACTCGGTCACCTCGTCATCAGGGTGAGAGACCTGGCCCGCTCGCAGCAGTTCTACACCGACGTGCTGGGCCTTCAGGTCACCGCCGAGCTCGGCGACAGGATGGCCTTCCTGAGCGCCGCCGGCGATTCGCCCCACGAGCTCGCGCTCATGGCCATAGGCGAGGGAGCGCCGGGACCCGAGGCTAACCGCGTCGGCCTGTACCACTTCGCCTGAGAGATAGAGTCGTTCAACGACCTACGGAAGATCTACCGCGAGCTGGGCGAGAAGAACGTGCCGGTCGCCGGAAAGGGCGACCACGGGATCTCGATGGGGGTCTATTTCTTCGATCCCGACGGCAACGAGATCGAGGTGTTCTACGAGTTGCCCCGTGACCAGTGGCCAGAGCGTGACATCTTCACGGGCGGCTTTCCCATGAGCCTCGAAGAGGAGCCCGCTGCCGAGGCGGTCTAGCGGTCGCGCGCGGCCCGAAGGCGGAGGACATCGTGACGCAGTTCCGGCTCTACTACTCCAAGCGCTGAAGCACCTGCACCGAGGTGAGAGCGTGGCTCTCCCAGGCCGGGGTCGACTTGGAGTCCAGAGACTTCTTCCAGGACCGCTTCTCCGAGGGCGAGTTGCGTCGGATAATCGGCGACCGGCCCACATCCGACTTCTTCTCCTGGAATAGCCCTTCGTTCCGCAAGATGGGGGTGGATCGACACGCCCTGAGCCACGACGAGCTCATCGCCCTGATGCTAGAGGAGCCGCGGCTGGTCCGCCGCCCGCTGGTCGTCATGGATGGCGACGTGGTAGGCCCGCTGTCGGGTACCCGCCGGATCATCGAGGCCTTTCGGTCCTGCAGGGCTGACGGACCCCGGCCCGCGCGATGGCGGGAGCGAGTACCCCCGGGCCGTGGCCCGGAGGCACTAACGGACAGGATCGTCTGGGATAGCCCTAGCCGACGGCGACCGGGTGGGCGGGCGTCGCGCCGTTGGTCGAGACC
>CAZENU010000002.1:0-123323 GCA_964513735.1 uncultured Dehalococcoidia bacterium | reverse complement strand
GACCGGGTGGGCGGGCGTCGCGCCGTTGGTCGAGACCTGCAGGCCTAGCACGTCGATGCCCCTGCGGATTTCACCGAGCTGGTTGGCCAGGCGCTCTTCGAGATCGAACAGGATCTCGCGAGCGTACTGGTCGGAGCCCTCGCGTCGCGTAGACGAGACGGCCTCGGCCTCGTCTATCATGCGGTAGGCCTTGCGCTGGGCCTCCTGTACGATCTGCTGGGCCTCCTGAAGCGCCTGCTGGTTGATCTCCTCGGCCTTGTCCTCGGCGCCCTTCACGATCTCGGTCTCGTCGATGCGTGACTGATGCTCCAGCGTTGCGGCCTCAATCAGCGACCGGGACTCGTTGTCGGCCGACTCCTTCATGCGACGGGCTTCGAGGTGGGCCTGGTTAATGATGCTATCCTTCTGCCTGATGACCTCCTGGGCCTCCTGGATGTCCGCGGGGATGGCTGAGGCGAGGTTTCTGACCACGTCGCCCAGGCGGTTGGGGTCCACCATGACCCGTTTCTTCAGGCCGGGGACTCTGGTGGCGCTGTCGACGATCGACTCAAGCTCTTCCACGATACCTATGATATTGATGGTACTCCTCCTGTCCGTGTTCTTGACTTAGCTTCCGTTCAGCTTCGCATTGAGCCTTTCGGCTACCTGCTCCGGCACAAGGCCCTGGATGTCGGCGCCGAGCCGGGCCACCTCTTTGATGCGGCTTGAATAGAGAAACTGGTACTCCAGGGCGCTCATCATGCATACGACGTCGATGCCGGGTTCGAGATGGCGCCACATCAGAGCCATCTCGAACTCGGACTCGAAGTCGTACCCGGCCCTGAGCCCGCGGACCACGTATCCGGCCCCCACGTCGCGGGCCAGTTGGGTGACGAGTCCTTTGAACGGTGCAACCTCCACGTTGTCGAGTTGTGCGACGGATCCCCTAAAGAGCTCCACGCGCTCCTCGGTCGAGAATAGGACGTTCTTCGGCGGCGTCTCATATATGGCGACCAATAGACTGTCGAACAGCTTGGCGGCCCGCGTCACGACGTCCAGGTGGCCGTTGTGCAGCGGATCGAAGCTACCCGGATAGACTGCGTCAACCATTCGCGCCCTCGAACGAATAGAGGGATATCACGGTGTCACCATGCCGCCGGCGCCGCGACAGAACGACGCGACCATAGGCCTCGGCCAACTCGAGCCTGCGATTGTGCTCCAGCACCAGTACGGCCCGGTCTTCCAACAGCCAACAGCTCTCCAGCTTCTCCATCAGTCCTGCCCACGGGTCGTCTTCATAAGGCGGATCGGCAAAGACCAGGCCGTATCTCGCATCCAATTCCTCCAGCGCCGCACTGGCCTTTCTGTGGTAGACGCGGCCGCGGTCCGCCATGCCCATCTCGTCGAGGTTGTGCCGGATACCGCGGCAGAGCCGCGCGTCACTCTCGACGAAGTCCACCCATTCAGCCCTTCTGCTCAACGCCTCGATCCCCAGTGCGCCGCTGCCGGCGTAGAGGTCCAGCACCCGGGCCCCCGCAACGGCAGGCAGGCCGATCATCGAGAAGATCGCTGCACGGACCTTTTCGGAGGTCGGCCTGAGACGCAGCCCCCGTGGCGAGCGCAGCCTTCGACCCCTGTGCTCGCCGCCAGTGATCCGCGTCGTCATCGGTGAGCAGCCTCGTCCGTCGCGGCCCCTCTAGTCCAGGTTGGGGCGAGACCACGATTGATGAGAGCGAATCGTAGCACCGGACCCGGTGGGCCCCAAAGCGAACTTATGGCCTCTTTTAGACAAGTCTTAGAACCTTCCCGATTCCTCGGCGCCCTCAGGATTTACAAAAGGGGCCGCACGGGATAGAATAGATGAACAGGCTGAGAAGTGAGCCACATTACGCGTGTGGCCCCTCAGTCTTTTTGTGTATTGGATGGGGGGGGGTGATTCGGCAGTGGTTCGCAAGGAAGTCTTCCTCACCGAAGATGGCCGGCAGGACCTCGAAAAAGAGCTGGCCGAGCTCTTGTCCGTTCGACGCCGCGAGGTCGCCACGCGTATCCACAAGGCGAGCGAGACCGGCGGGACGGTGGACAACGCAGAGTACGATGAGGCAAAGAACCAGCAGGCGTTCCTTGAGGGGCGCATTGCCAACCTGTCGAATATCCTCTCCAACGCAGTCGTCGCACCCGCGGACGATGGCGGCGGCGTTCGGCTGGGCTCCAAGGTCACGGTGAGCTCCGAAAACCGCTCCAAGCGGGACTACACCTTGGTCGGCTCGGCCGAGGCCGCTCCCCTGGAAGGCAGGATATCTCTCGAGTCTCCCGTGGGCAGCGCCCTTATGGGGCGCAACGTCGGCGACAAGATCGAGGTGGAGACCCCCGCGGGCAGCGTAAAGCTGACGATCACCAAGATCCGCTAGTCCGGCCCGACGCGGAGGTCCTCGTTTCGTGACTCAGCCAGGCGACGAACTCCTCAGGGTACGCCGCGAAAAACTAGACCGCCTCCGAGACCGCGGCGTAAACCCTTACCCCCACAAATACGACCGCACTCACACGTCAGCCCAGGCCGTCGCGTACCTCGAGGCGGCGGAGGCAGGCGGAGGTGACGGCATCCGCACCGACCGCGTCTCCGTAGCCGGGCGCGTGGTAGGCCTGCGGCGCATGGGCCGCGCCGCGTTCATCGACCTTCAGGACGGCGGCGGCAGGCTTCAGGTCCTGCTGCGCAAGAACATCGTGCCCGAGGCATACGAGATGCTCGACGACTTCGGCGTCGGCGACTGGCTCGGCGTCGAGGGTCCCGTGATGCGCACGAGGACCGGCGAGCCGACCGTCGAGGCCCACGATTGCACCCTGCTGTCCAAGGCGCTGCGGTCGCTGCCGGAGAAGTGGCACGGCCTGGCAGACGTCGAGACACGCTACCGGCAGCGGTATCTCGACTTGATCTCCAACGAGGAGTCGCGGCGCATCGCGACACTTCGCAGCAAAGCGATCAGCGCCCTGCGACGCTTCATGGACGGCCACGGCTTCATGGAGGTGGAGACGCCTGTGCTGGTGCCGGTGGCCGCCGGAGGCACCGCAACGCCGTTCACAACGCACTACAAGTCGCTCGGCCGCGATCTGTACCTGCGAATCGCCACCGAACTGTACCTGAAGCGGCTGATAGTCGGCGGGCTGGAGAAAGTCTACGAGATCGGCAGAACCTTCCGCAACGAGGGCGTCGACGCCACCCACAACCCCGAGTTCACCATGATGGAGAGCTACGAGGCGCTGGCCGACTACAACGACGTCATGACCATGGTCGAGGAGTTGTTCCACACGGTGGCGGTCGAGGTATTGGGCACGTCAACGGTGGAGCTCGACGGCAACGAGATCGACCTCACGCCGCCATGGCCAAGGCTCGACCTCCGGGAGGAGATAAAGCGCCACAGCGGGATCGACTTCCTCGAGGCCAACGACATCGACTCGCTGAAGACCAAGATGAAGATGATCGGCCTCGACGTCGGCAATCAGCTTAGCTGGGGCGGGCTCCTGGACAAGCTGCTATCCGACACGGTGGAGCCCAAGCTGGTGCAGCCGTCTTTCCTGGTCGACTACCCGATCGAGATGTCGCCGCTGGCCAAGAAAAAGCGCAGCGATCCGCGGGTGGTCGAGCGGTTCGAGGGGTTCATAGCCGGGATGGAGGTGTGCAACTCCTTCACCGAGCTAAACGACCCGGTTGACCAGCGCGAGCGGTTGGAGCAACAGGAAGCGCTGCACGAGCAGTTCCAGGACGAGGACATGGACCGCCTCGACGAGGATTTCCTGGTCGCCCTCGAGCACGGCATGCCGCCCACCGGCGGCCTCGGGCTGGGCATAGACCGGCTGGTGATGCTTCTTACCGGCCAACGATCGATCCGCGAGGTCGTTCTCTTCCCCCAGCTCCGGTCACGGTAGAGCGGTGCCCCGCTTCCGGACCGTAAGGGCGCACCACGGCCGGTCCTACCGTCAGTCGTTCGCCTTTATTTCCCTGCACCTGCACCCGAGGTGAACAGTGCCTGTACTGCGGGGCTACCGGACGCCTTCGGCGTGGGGCGTCGGCGCCAGGCGGGACAGGCGACCGGTCCTGGAATTCAACTACGCCTACAACCCCTACTGTGCTTACAACGAGCGCTGGAGCTGCCCGCTCACGCCGTTCGAGAACCGCCTCCGCGTGCCTATCCGCGCCGGCGAGAAGAGTTTCAAGTAAGCTCCAAGGCCACCCCTATGGCGGTACCTCGGCGGAGAGGATGGCCACTGTGCCGAGCGCCAGGCTTCGGGCTGTGACGTTACGAAGGCCGGCCGCATGCATCGCGGCCGACAGCTCGTCGACGCTCAGGAATCCCTGCACCGACTCCGGCAGGTAAGTGTACGCCTCACGATCGCCGGCCAGGACCGCTCCCAGCCAGGGCGTAGCGTACTTGAAGTACAGGGGAAACAGCCGGCCGACAGGCCCGTCGGCCGCCCTGACTATCTCCAACACCACGACGCGCCCGCCGGGCACGACCACGCGCGCCATCTCAGCCAGCGCACCGGGAAGATCGGTGAAGTTGCGAACGCCGAATCCGACCGTAGCGCAGATGAATCTGTGGCCCGAAAAGGGCAGCGCGTGGGCGTCCACCACGGCGTGGTCTATTCGGCTGCTCAGCCCCTGCCGGCTGGACTTACGGGCCGCCGCCTCCAGCATCTCTCGGCTGAAGTCCGCCGCCACGACCTCGGTGACCGGTTCTCTCCGAGCCAGCTCGATGGCGAAGTCACCCGTTCCGGCGGCGACGTCAAGCGCGGGGCCGGTCAGCCCACCCACAGCCACGTCGACGGCCATCCTGCGCCAGGCGTAGTGTCGCCCGGCAGACATGACCGTGTTCATCCTGTCATATCGGGAGGTAATGCGGGAGAACATCCTCGCGACGTACCGAGCCCGCTCTCTACCCCGCAGTTGCGCCAAGGCTCCCTCCACGCCCGACTCCACCCAGGGTAAAGGGCACGGGTTTTGGGTCGGATCCCCCGTACCCTTTACCCCTTCTGTACCCCTGCATTGATCTTCCTGATGGCTCTGGGAAGCGCCGTGAGTAGGTCGCTGGCCAGCAGGCCGGCGTCACCCAGTGCGTCACGTACCCTCTCTCCGGCGGCGCCATGCAGGTAGACGCCCAAGGCCGACGCGCTCTGAACGTCCAAACCCTGCGCCAGGAGCCCGGCGATGGCGCCCGCGAGGACGTCGCCGGTACCGGCGCTGGCCAGCGCCGGGTTGGCGAAGGGGCTCAGCATCGCCGTGCCGTCCGGGGCCGCCACGACAGTGTGCGCTCCCTTGAGCACCACCGTTTTGCCCCAACGGCCGGCCGCGTCCGTCGCACTGGCGACCCGGTCTCGTTGTAGCTCCGCGACCGGGTCGCCCGCCAGCCTCGCCATCTCGCCGGGATGCGGCGTGACGACGGCCGGCCGCGTCATCCGTTCCCACCAGCCGGGGGCCTGGGACCACGCCAGGAAGTTGAGGCCGTCGGCGTCGACCACCGTCGGCGGCAGGGCGACGTCGGAGTAGAGAAGCCGCTCCATCAGGTGGGCCACGGCGTCCGACTGGCCGATGCCGCATCCCACCAGCAGCGAGCTGTAGGCGGGCAGCGCCTCAAGGATGAGCTCGGCGGCCTCCTCGGCAGGCTCGCCGTAGGACGACTCGGGCAGCGGTATGTAGGTCGGCTCGGGCGCGCCGGCCGCGACGGCGGCTTGCAGGCTGCGGGGAATCGCCACGGTGACCAGGCCGGCGCCGACGCGGCCGGCAGCCGAGGCCGCCAGCGACGCGGCCCCGACGTATCTCCCGGAGCCCGCCACTATCAGCGTCCGTCCGAAAGTGCCCTTGTGGGACGACGGCGACCTCACGGGGAGGGTGTCCGCGGCCCATGCATCGGTCATCAGCTCCAGGTCGACGTCGCCGTCCAGGCCAGGCGGCACGCCGATGTCCAAGGTCTCGACCCTGCCTGTCAGCCCCGCGCCCGGGTAGACGAAGAGGCCGCGCTTGGGATAGCCCAGGGTCACGGTCAGGTCGGCGGCTATGCAGGCAGGGTCGATCTCGCCGGTGTCGGAGTTGAGCCCGGTCGGCAGGTCCAGGGCCACGATAGTCAGATCGGGCCGGGCGGCCCTGGCGTCGGAGAGCGCCGCAAGCACCTCTCTGACCACGCCCTCGATGGGGCGCGCTCGGCCGGTTCCCAGGATGGCATCGATGGCCACGCTCGCTGTCCCCAGCGCCTCGCGGAGCCGCGTGTACTCCGTGTCGTTGGCGGCCTTGATCACAGGCAGGCCGAGCCTGCCGACGGCCGCCAGGTTGGCGTCGTTCCCAGAGCGTGGCCCGCACAGGTAAGCCGTGATTTTTGCGCCCCAGGCGTGCAGTCGTCGGGCTGCGACGAGCCCGTCGCCACCGTTGTTGCCGGGCCCCACCAGCACGACGACGCCGGCGCCGGAGACATCGCCGACGTGGTCGCGGACGCGAGCGGCGAACTGCAGGCCGGCGTTCTCCATCAGGGTGTCGGTAGACACCCCAGCCTCCTCAGATCTGGCCTCTATCCGGCGCATCTGCTCCGCCGTGACTATCTTCATGTCCCTCACGGACGCGTGGTCATTCATGAACGATGCGACAAATGCCGCGGCGGCAAGTCCTGAGTCGCGACCTCGACGGGCGGGTCACCGAACCGGCGGGCGTCCTGCCCACCGCCGGAGCCCATCCCACGGCATCTGATTGCCCGAGGCGCTCTCCGCAACTACGAAGGCCAGCGCGTGCTCTCTAGAGTGGGAGAGCGAGACGGCCATGTGGTCTATGCCAATCTGGCGCGCCCTGGCCAGCGCGGAGCCGTGCAGCTTGATCGTTGGCGCCCGGCCCATCTCTCGGACTACCTCTATGTCTCGCCAGCGCATGCCCCGTACGCCCGTGCCGAGGGCCTTCATGACCGCCTCCTTGGCGGCGAAGCGGCTTGCGAGCTGGGGAGCGCGTCCACGGCAGTAATCGAGTTCATCCTGTGTGTAAATGCGCCGATAGAACCGCTGGCCGTACCTCGCGGCCACGTCTCCGATCCGGGAGATCTCGATCATGTCGACGCCGTTTACGAGCATGTCCCTCGCGAGGCCGGCCTATCCGCCGCTGGAGACGCCCGAGGCGTCGAGAATTCCAGGGACCCGTGACTCCCAGCCGATGGCCATGATATGGACGCCCCGGCACATGGGCGATATCTCGCGTATGAGCCTAGCCGAGATCTCCGTGCTCTTCTCGCGGCGGCTATCGGCGCCGTCCATCTCGGCGATGATCGAATCGGGCACGTGGACCCCGGGGAGATTGGCGTTGAGATTTCGCGCCATCCGGGCCGACTTGAGGACGATAAGCCCTGCCAGGACGGGGACGTCGAACCGGACGGCGGCCTTCATGAAGGTCTCGAAGGCCGCGGGATCGTACACCGCCTGGGTCTGAAAGAACGCCGCGCCCGCCTCGGCCTTTTCCTCCATTCGGCGCAGCTCCTTGTCCAGATCGTCAGCTCCGGGGTTGGCGACAGCGCCGGAATTCAGATCAGGCGCCCCTGTCAGCTCGTTGCCCGCCATGTCGGCGCCGCCCCGAAGCGAGGCAATGGCGCGCAGAATGGCCACCGTCTCGATGTCGAACACGGTCTTGGCGTCCGGATGGTCGCCGGCGCCGGGCGGGTCGCCGCTCATACACAGCACGTTGCGGATGCCGAGGGCGGCGGCGGCGAGCAGGTCCGACTGGACCGACAGTCTGTTGCGGTTCCTGGCCGTGATCTGCAGAATCGGCTCGATACCTCTGTCCGACAGCAGGTGCGCCGCCGCTATGGGCGCCATGGCCATGCACGAGGCGGCCGAGTCGGTGACGTTGAACGCGTCCACTCTCGACTCGAGCATCGACGCCTTTTCGTATAGGGCCCCCAGATCGGTGCCCTTGGGCGGATTCAGCTCGCAGGTTACGAGGGACCGGTCTGAGGCGAGGGCCCCAGCGAAGCTGCTCATGACGCTCCTTTGGTCGTGGTGAGGCTTCCTAACTGGCAACGATATTATAGATTCACCACCGTTGGATTGAAAGCGAACGACGATGGCCGTATATAATCGGGTAGAAGCCCTCCCGCGGGCGCTCGTCCCGCCGGTTGGACCAATTGGACGAAATAGCCGGGAGTACAGCGCCATGACGGCTGAGCTCATAGACGGTAAGAGCATCGCGGCCCAGGTCCGAGCCGAGGTCGCGACGAGGGTCGCCGAGCTGCGTCGGGTCCACGAAGTCACCCCCGGCTTGGCGGTAGTTCTGGTCGGCGGCGACCCCGCGTCCGCTGTCTACGTGCGCAGCAAGCGGAGCGCGGCTGCGGAAGTCGGGATGGACGCCGAGGACTTCTCCATGCCCGCGGACGCCTCGTCCGACGAGCTACTGCACCGAATACGAGCCCTCAATGCCGATGACGGCGTCCACGGCATCCTGGTCCAGCTACCGGTGCCGGCGCACATCGACAAGGACGCCGTCATCGACGCCATCAGCCCGGACAAGGACGTGGACGGGCTGCACCCCTTCAACGTAGGCCGGCTGGTCCAGGGCAAGCAGCGCTTCGTTCCCGCCACGCCCGCCGGCATTCAGCAGCTCCTGTTGCGAACCGGGCGAGACCCCGCCGGCCAGCACGTGGTAGTCTGCGGGCGCAGCGAGATCGTCGGCAAGCCGGTGTCCATCCTGCTGGCGCAGCGTCTGGACGGCGGCAACGCGACAGTAACCGTCTGCCACACGCGGACCCGGGAGCTTGGCTCGATGACCCGCCAAGCCGACATCCTGATCGCCGCCATGGGCCAGCCGCGGATCATCACGGCCGACATGGTCAAAGAGGGCGTGGTGGTCATCGACGTCGGCGTCAACCGGGTGGACGCCCCAGAGCGAAAGCGGGGATACAGGCTGGTCGGCGACGTCGACTTCGACTCGGTGTCTGAAAAGGCCGCCGCCATAACGCCCGTGCCGGGTGGAGTCGGGCCCATGACCATCGCCATGCTGCTGCACAACACGCTGAAGGCAGCGCGGCTGGCCGTCGGCAGCGACGGGGGCGGCTAGTGGTGCGTCCCGAAGGCCGATCTGCTAGCGTGCGTCGTCTGGAGGAGTCCCCGCTTCGACGACGATGGGTCCGCGGGCGGCATCCCGCAGCCAAGCTGGAAGCGAAGAACACACCACCCCAGATCCTTCGCCTCGCTCAGGACGACGGCATTTCAGTGACTGGCCGCATACCGCCGGTGAGACCTTGAGCATCCTCAGCACGGTCGGGCCTCTGCTGAACACAAGGCGCCGTCGTGACGTCTTGATGGCGCTCACGGGCGCGTCGATGCTGGTCCAGTTCTCGAGCCTCCCGGTGGCCCTTTCCATCCCCACCTTGTCGGAGTATTTCGGCACCGGGATCGCGGATACGGCATGGCTGGTCATCGTGTACCTGCTGGTGCTGGGCAGCTTCGTGATGCTGGCGGCGCGGCTCGGAGACAGGTACGGGCATGGCCGCGTCTTCTTCATCGGCATACTTACGTCGACCCTTGGTACCGGCCTGATCGCACTGTCGCAGGAGCTGTCGCACGTTATCGCATTGCGGGCAGTCACCGGCCTGGGCTCCGCGCTGATCATGGGCAACGCCAACGCCATCCTGGCCGCGACGTTCCCGCCCAATGAGAGGGGCCGCGCATACGCTCTGCCCATCATCGGCTCCCGCGTCGGCACGCTCGCCGGGCTGGCGGTGTTCGGCCTGGCTCTCCAGCTACTGAGCTGGCGGGTGATCTTCGCCGCATTCATTCCGTTAGGGCTCATCGCGGTGATCGCCGCCCTGCCGCTGCTCCGGGAACGCGGCCAGCCGCGCACGGCCGGCTCCACCGGGCGAGTGGACTGGCTCGGTGGCGGCTTCCTGGCTGCGACGGCCATCGTCCTGATCCTGTCGGGCACCCACCTGCACGGCGGCGAAGAGTCCTTCGTTTCGTCCGAAGGATTGAGCTACCACCTGCCGATGAACGCCCTGTTCCTGGTGCTGCTGGCCGCGTTCGTCGTCGTCGAGCGGGCGGTCGCCAACCCGTTGATCGACCTACGGCACTTCCGCGTGCGGGCGTTCTCACTCTCGCTGGGCAGCAACGTCACGTACCACGCGTCGATGCTGGCGACGTTCACGCTGGTGCCCATCCTTGTGGAACAGGGCTTCGGCAAAGAGCCGATATTCGTCACCTTGGTGCTGCTGCCGAGCCAGTCGCTGGGCCTGTTCATGCCGCTGGTCGCGGGGTGGATCTACGACAAGTACCACCCCGAGTACCTCAGGCCCGCCACTCTCGCCGCCATCGCCGGCGGCTTTGTGGTGCTGAGTCTGTCCGCGCCCCACGTCTCGTTCTGGGTGCTGCCGCTGCTGATGTTTCCGATCGCCATCGGCACCAACATGTTCAATCCGATCAACAACGCCACGGTGATGAGCTCGCTGCCGCTGGAGCACCGGGGCGTCGCCTCGGGCATGCTGGAGACGTCGCGGGAGCTGGGGCACGCCCTTGGCGCGACGGCCGCCGCCAGTGCGCTGGCGTTCGCGCTGCCGGCGGGCATCGATCTCGTGTCCGACGAGGTCGCCCAGGGTTTCATGGTACGAGGCTTCCAGGTATCTACCACGGTGGTCGTCTTCGTTCTATTGTTCGGCGCGATGCTGGCGTACCTCCAGAACATATCGACGAAGTCGGAGAGAGCATCACTGGAAGCGTCCGGCGACTGGCAGGAAGCCGGGGCTGGGGACTAGAGACTAGGACTGGCCGCCGTCACATGAAGACCAGCGATTTCGACTACGCCCTGCCCCCCGAGCTGATCGCCCAGACGCCGGTGGAGCCCCGCGACTCGTCGCGGCTGATGGTGGTGGACCGCAGGGGCGGGTCCATCGAGCACCGACGCTTCGGCGATCTGCCTGGCCTGCTACGCGCGGGCGACGTGGCAGTGTTCAACGACAGCCGCGTATTCCCGGCCCGGCTGTACGGCACGGGCGCGTCGGGCGGCAAAGTGGAGCTCCTGCTGCTGCGCCGCCTGGAGCCCGGTGTGTGGCGCGCCCTGGTGCGCCCCGGACGGCACATGCGGAAAGGTGCCGCCTTCGCAGTTGCGTCCAGCGATCGGGATATCATCGGCGTAGTCACCGGGGTGATGGAAGACGGCTCCAGGAGCGTCCGCCTCTCGGACGACAACCTAGACGGCGTCGGAGTCGTCCCCCTGCCGCCCTACATCCACGAGCCGCTGGAGGACTCGGATCGGTACCAGACCGTCTACTCCAGGATCTCGGGAAGCGTGGCGGCGCCGACAGCCGGGCTCCACTTCACGCCGGCGCTGCTGGACGATCTGCGCGCCAAGGGCGTCGTGCCGGCCTTCGTCACGCTGCACGTCGGCTGGGACTCGTTCAGGCCCGTGAGAGACGACGATGTCGCCGACCACCGCATGCACAGCGAGCAGTGGGCGCTGGGCGCGGAGGCAGCCGGCGCCGTCAACGCGGCGAAACGGGAGGGACGGCGGGTGGTGTGCGTCGGCACTACGGCGGTCCGGCTGCTGGAGCAGGCCGCCGCCACGGCGGGCGACGGCGACGAGGTCGTCGCACCGGGCAGCGGCTGGGCCGACCTGTTTATCTACCCCGGCTACCGTTTCCAGGCGCTGGACTCGCTGGTAACCAACTTCCACCTGCCCCGCTCCACGCTGCTGATGCTCACCAGCGCCTTCGCCGGCCGCGAGCTACTGCTGCGCGCCTACGCCGATGCGGTCCGAGAGCGCTACCGCTTCTACAGCTTCGGCGACGCGATGCTGATAACGTAGAGTGTAGGAGAAGGAGGACTGTCAGCGTGCGTAGGGTTAACAAGGACGCCTACTACATGAGAATGGCCAAGGTCGCGGCCAGTCGCGGAGACTGCCTGGGCACCAGAGCCGGCACCGTCATCGTGGTCGACGACCGGATAGTCAGCACCGGCTTCAACGGCGCGCCCGACGGTGTCACCCACTGCTCGGACGGCGGCTGCCCCAGGTGCGAGGCCAAGGCGGAAGGCACCGTCCAGAGCGGCGAGGACCTGGACAAGTGCCTCTGCGTACACGCCGAGGAGAACGCGATTCTGTCTGCGGCGCGCCACGGGATCCGGCTCAGCGAGTGCGATATCTACACGACCGTGCAGCCTTGCCTCGGCTGCCTGCGGCAAATCATCCAGGTGCGGGCGAACAGGGTCCTGTACCGGAACGAATACCCGTTGGCGCGCAGCACGCGGGTTGCCTACGACCGGCTCTGCCGGGAGTCCCGTCTGACCGTGAGCAGGACCGGGCGCAGGTCGCGGGCGAAGGAGGTCCGGATGGACGACAGTCTCGACGCCTTCCAGGAAGAGTCCGGGGACGGGTCAGGACGAGCTTAGCATGGGAATCGAAGCGCTGACCCAGGCGGCCGACGGCACGCGGGATGTCCCCCTGTCGGACGACGACTGGCGGAAGCTGGACGAAGACCTGTCGGTGGCCGGGCTATCGGAAGCGTAGAGACATTAGGAGCACAAAGCTGATCGAGCTATTCGAGCGTTGCTGGTCCTAATTCCGAAATTGACCAATGCTCGCATACGGGCAGGACCTGATCAGCTCGACGCCGCTCTGGAGACAGTCAACGCCCGGCACGGCGAGTCGCTCCGGAAGCTCGTCGACTAGCACTCTTACGCAGCCAGGCACCGCGCGTCCCCTAAGATACATCGCTGCAGTGGGTCTCGAAGTACTCACGGGCGGCGGCGGCCTGCTCGTCGGTGAGGTACCGATAGGGTGGCAGGATACGGAGGGGGAACTCGGGCTGGGCCAGCGACGTGAACAGCTTGTCGAAGGCGCCATCCATGTGCGGGCCCTCGACGTCTCGGAAGAAGCCCTCGTGCATCTGCATCATCCGCCCCTGTGCGGCGAAGGCGGTGGCCGTGTCGCCGTCCCTGCCGGCCTCGAACAGCCGCCGCGCCAGGTCCGGCGCCAGGCCGCCGAAGCTGCACAGCAGCGAGCACTCCCCGTAGAAGCTGGCGTTGGCGTAGCAGTTCTCCAGGACGAAGTGCTGGAGCTCGGGCGTCTTCAGGATCAGATCGCGCATGAAGCCCATGTCTGTATTGTTGACCTTGGTGGCGACCAGGTTCGGCACTTCGTCCAGGACCGGCCGGTAGTCGTCGGCCGCGAAGATGCGCCCGGACCGCCTCAGATTGTAGTGCAGGAACTTCGAGTCGGGGAAGGACCCGCAGACCGTCTTGAAGAACGTCAGCGCCTCCGGGTTCGTCAGCGTGCCCCACGACGGCAGCGGGACCTGGAACATGCGCACGCCCTTGTCGTGAGCGTAGCCGATGCGCTCGATCATGTGG
Source organism: uncultured Dehalococcoidia bacterium (assembly GCA_964513735.1). Taxonomy (GTDB): domain Bacteria; phylum Chloroflexota; class Dehalococcoidia; order Lucifugimonadales; family CAZENU01; genus CAZENU01. The sequence continues at coordinate 109,994 of CAZENU010000002.1, read as the reverse complement.
CCCATCGACAGGCTGATGACGGCGACCATGCGCGTGGCGTCCGCCCCGTCGGTGGCGTCCGCGAAGACGTCCACCACCTGACGGAACTGGGTATCGGTGACGGCGTAGCCCTCGCCGGCGGTGCCCATGACGTAGATATTCCCCGCGCCCGAGGCGAGCTGCTGCTCAATATGGCGCCTGAACACCGGCTCGTCCAGTCGGAATTCCTCCGTCCAGGGCGTGTCGCAGGCCGCCAGGACGCCCTGCGGGTGACGCTTCTCCACCATGTCCCTCTCCTCGTGTCTCTAAGATCTACCGCATTCTAGTCTAGCAGGGTGCTGAAAGAATATTTTCGAGTATCCCCCTGACCCCCATTCCTGGCAGAAATGCGGAAGGATTTATATCTAAGGGACACCCTCAGACTCCCGGCAACCCCGATTCGGCATCGGGGCTGCACACCCCATATATCCGCAGCCCGTTAGTGCAAGGCCCCCGACCATGTACAATGGCGCATCGCGCGTCGCGGCTACCCTGACACCTCCAGCCTCCAATCGGGAATGACTCAGCAACAATCCCCCCTCGTAACTGCCCGGGACCTCACCAAGAGATTCGGTGACCTCGTTGCGGTCGACGGGATAAACTTCGCCATCGATCAGGGCGAGTGCTTCGGCTTCCTCGGCCCCAACGGCGCCGGAAAGACGACCACCCTGAGGATGATCACCTGCATGTCGCCGCTGACGTCGGGCGAGCTGTCGGTGATGGGCATGAGCGTGACGACGCACCAGCGCGAGATCAAGTCGCGGCTGGGCGTTGTCTCCCAGTCGAACAGCCTGGATCCGGGGCTGAACGTGGCCCAGAACCTGCAGTCCTACGCCCGGTTCTTCAACCTGCCGCGCAAGACGGCCGAAAGGCGCATCGAAGAGGCCCTGGCCATGGTGCAGCTCGCCGGCAGGGCCGCCAGCCCGGTGGACGACTTGTCCGGCGGCATGCGGCGACGGCTGCTGATCGCGCGGGCGCTGCTCCATCGGCCACGGATGCTGGTGCTGGACGAGCCCACCACCGGACTGGACCCCCAGACGAGACGCCTGGTCTGGGAGAAGCTCAACACGCTCAAGTCGGAGGGGGTAACGGTCCTGCTCAGCACACACTACATGGACGAAGCCGCCTACCTGTGCGATCGTCTGGTCGTCGTCGACCAAGGCAAGATCCTGGAGGATGGCACGCCGGCCAATCTGGTGGCGGACCACGCCGGCGAGTGGGTGATGCAGGTGGACGTCGGCGACCACGGGAAGGCCGGCCTGCTCGCCCAGCTCGGCGAGCACGGCGTGCAGTTCGACGACGTGGGCGCCCAGATGATCGTCTACAGCCGGGACGGCATGCTGGCCACGGACGATCCGATGTTCGAAGGGCTCAAAGTCGTGCGACGGCCCAGCAACCTCGAAGACGTCTTCCTGCAGCTTACCGGCCGGGGACTGCGCGAGGAGTGAGCACGCTGACCCAGTCGTTCCAGGGCACCGTCGTCTGGGGCGCCTTCCGCGTCTGGCAGCGAGACCGCGATGCCTTCAAGCGGGCCTGGAAGGTCGAGATCGGCGGGGTCGCCATCGAGCCCGTCATCCTGCTGGTCGCCATCGGGTTCGGGCTGGGCGCCTACATCACCGACATCGGCGACCTGAGCTACGCCGAGTTCCTGGCTCCGGGCGTCATCGCCAGCTACGCGATGTTCCACGCCACCTTCGACAGCACCTACGGCGCCTATCTGCGAATGGATTCCCACAACATCTACGAGGCGATCCTGTTCACGCCCCTGGGCCCCACGGACATCGTGCTCGGCGAGGTGCTTTGGTCGGCGACGCGGGCGCTCATGGCCAGCACCGCAGTGCTGGTGGTCGCCACGTTGTTCGGTCTGGTGCCCTCGCCGATGGCGGCGCTCTCACTGCCGGCGGCGTTTCTGATCGGGTTCACCATCGCGTCGATCGCGATGGTTCTCACCGCCACCGCCACGACGATCGGCGCGATGAACAACTTCTTCACTCTGTTCATCCTGCCCATGTTCTACATCAGCGGCGTCTTCTTCCCCATCGAGCGCCTTCCCACCAGCGTGAAGGTGCTGTCGTGGGCGCTGCCGTTGACTCCCTCGGTCGAGCTGGTCCGCGGGCTTGTGGCCGGGGAGCCATCCTGGCTGATGCTGCTGTGGGCCGCCGAACTGCTGGCCATGGGCCTCGTCGCGCTGAAGATCGCGTCGGCCTTCATGCGGCGCCGGCTGATCAAGTAGCCGCGTGCTCAATCCGCCCGGCCGCCGTGGCCGTAGACGAGACAGGACTATATTGATGGGACCACTCACGCACCTCGGATACCCGGCCGTGGCCATAATGCTGTCGCTGATGCTGGCCGCATGCGGCGATTCATCGTCGTCAGCAACCCCCGAGACCTCAACGATCCCCCTCGGCGTGTCCGCGGACTCCCTCAGCCCGGTACCGACCCGCAAGGCGTTGCCCGAGGACTACTACCCCGAGGCCATCATGTTCGCCATCTACGGCGGCCCGGGACAATCCGCCGATGAGATCCTTACGGCGTTGAGAAGCGCCCTTGACGCCGGCGACATGTCCCAGGTGCCAGTGATCAACGAGATCTCACGGTTCCTGTCCGACCCGGTCCTGGTCGCGATATCGGCGGAGGTGCTGAAACAGCTCACGGGGCAGGATTTCGGCATCGGCAGGCAGGGATGGCTCAAGGCCACCGAGTGGATCGGCAAGCGGCGCGACGAGTACCGGCCGCCCAACAATTATCTGAAGTGGAAGATCAATCTGCTCTCGTCCATAAGCGACCGCTACCGGGTCTTTCTCGGTGACGCCGACGAAACGGCCCGCATAGACCTCACCGAGCTGGTCTGGGGCGGAGTGCGACCTGACGGCATTCCGGACCTCCAGTTCCCGCCCACGCTGTCGGCCGACCAGGCCGACTATCTAGGCCCGGACGAGCGGGTATTCGGCGTGTCGATCAACGGCGAGCACCGGGCCTACCCTCTGAGGATCATGAACCCTCACGAGATGGCCAACGACGCGCTGGGAGGCGAGCCCATCGCCCTTGCATACTGAACGCTTTGCGGCACCGGAATCGTGTATTCCGCGACGATCAACGGCGAGGCAACCACCTTCGGCACATCGGGCCTCCTGTACCGCAGCAACAAGATCATGTACGACCGGCTCACCAACTCTCTGTGGCGGCAGTTCACCGGCGAGCCGGTTGTCGGACCGCTGGCCGATTCGGGGATCAGGCTGTCCTTCTTCCCGGTCGAGCTGACCACCTGGGGAGAGTGGGTGGCCCAGCACCCCGACACGACGGTGCTGGGCCTTGTCACCGGAGTCTACGGCCCTGAGCAGTACGAGAACGAGTCCAACCCCAGAGCCACCTACAACGACTACTTCTCCAATCCCGACACCAGGTTCCCGGTGTGGAACCGCAGCGACGCGTTGACGACGAAAGCGGTGGTCCTCGGCCTGAGTCAGGGCGGCGAGGACAGGGCGTATCCGGTGGAGGCGCTGCAGCGGGAACGTGTCATCAACGACACGCTGGGGGGCGTCGAGGTGGTGGTCCTCGGCTCGACCGTCTCCCCGGCGGCGCGGGTCTACCTTCGGGACGGCAGCCAGTTCGCTTTCGGCGACGACGCCCCGATGCCCGGGGGGCTGCCCACGTCGCTGGTGGACGGACAGGGGACGACGTGGCGGGCGACGGAGGACTTCCTCGAGACGGCCGACGGCCGGAGGCTGGAGCGCGTGCCGAACCACATGTCGTTCTGGTTCGGGTGGTTCGCCTTCCACACCGACACGACGGTCTACGGCCAGGACGGCGGCTAGCGGCCACCGTCCTCAACACCTACTAAGCTCTGTCTTACGCGATACAGAAGATACGCGCGGCCCTGATGACTATGGCCGGTACTGGGCCCAGCAGGCCCCAGAACGCGCGCGCCATGACCACGGCCAGCAGGCCAACGGCGGCGCCTCCGAGGATGTCCAGGGGGTAGTGGATGCCGCCGTACACCCTGGCTAGCCCATAGGCCGACGCCAGCGCCAGCAGTGCCAGCCCAGCCTTGCGGCTTATCAGCCAGACTCCACCGGCCGCCGCGAAGGCGACGGCGGCGGAGTTGGACGGGAACGACGAGTCGGTCGGCCGGTATAGCAGGACTGTCACGTCGTGGTCCAGGGCTGCGTCGAAGGGCCTAGGGCGGAAGTAGAGCTCGTTGCCGGCGAAGACTATCCAGCTCGCCAGCCCGATGGCGGTCAGGACCACGAACACGCCGACCTGGCGCCGCGCGCGGTCATCCGCGCCGTGGCCTGCGAACCACAGTCCAAGGATGACTAGCCCCATGACGACGGGCACGCTGTAGTCGCTGCCCAGCACCTCCATGGTGCCGTCGAGAGCAGCGAGGGCGCCGGTCCGCCCGTTCAGCCAGACAAATACGGCCGTATCTGCGTCCGCCATTCTCGCCACCAGTACCTGAGACTACATGATATCGCCCGCGCGAATGTGGTCCGCCGCAACGCGCTGAGCCCCTCGCCCGGCTTCCAAACGCCGCCGTCCATCCGATCGTTGACGAGTGAGGACAGCCCCAGGGTGACTCCGTAGGCCGTGGACGCACCGAGAAAGAACAGAAGCGCCTGGATGTTGGCGTCCAGGCCGCCCTCGTAGTCGTTGATGTTTCGGTCCTCGACGGCGAAGAACCAGACCAGGGCCAATGCCGCCAGACCGAGGCCCAGGGTCCACGTGGCGCGGGCTGAGCGGAACAGCACCAGGGCGTCGAGGCGTCCCCGCGAGGCGGCTATCTGGATGACGCCGAAGGCCGAGAGTGAGACGAGCAGATAGTAGTCGAGGGCGAAGCTGAACATGGGCCGGCCACGGCGACTGTGGCCGAGTATCGTGCCGTTACGCCTTGACCGCGACGCCGGTGCACCAGTCGAGGTACTTGGGGCTGTCGCCCCGTATCACGGCCCGGTAGATCTTCTGGATACTCGCCGTGATCGGCCCGGTCTCGCCGTCACCGACGGGCCGGTCGTCGAGCTCTCCGACCGGAGTGACGTGGGCCGCGGTGCCGGTGAGGAATATCTCGTCGGCCTGGTACAGCTCGCTCCTGTGGATCCGCCGCTCCACCACATCGATATCCAGCTCCTCGCGGGCCAGCTCGATCACCGAGTCGCGGGTGATGCCGAGGAGGCAGTTGTCGGTCTCGCCCGGTGTCGAGATGCGGCCGTTCTGGACCAGGAACAGGTTCTCGCCGCTGCCCTCGGAGACGGTGCCGTCGTGGTTCAACAGGACCGCTTCGTGGTATCCGGCCACGATCGCCTCGGTCTTGGCCAGGATGCTGGTGGTGTACAGGCCCGTGAGCTTCACGCCGGTGGGCATCATCGTGTCGTCGGGCCGGCGCCAGGACGAGGTCTTGCACCTGATGGCGCCGTCAGCCTTGATGTACGAGCCGAAGGGCACCGCCATGAGGGCGAAGTCGCTCTCCAGGGTGTTGAGCATCAGGTTGGCTATCGCCTCCTCGCTCTTGTACGCGATGGGACGGATATACAGGTCCTCCATGTAGCCGGAGCTCTGGACCAGATCGACGGTTATCTTGACTAGGTCGTCGACGGAATAGGGAATGTCGATCATCATGATCTTGCAGCCCCGGAGCAAACGGTCGTAGTGCTCCCTGAGCCGGAAGATGAACAGCTTGCCCTGGGCCTCGTTCCAGTTGCCCCGGACGCCCTCGAAGACCGTCGTGCCGTAGTGGAGTGCGTGGGTCATCACGCTCACTTTGGCGTCGGCGATCGGGACGATCTCTCCACGGAAGAAGGCTAAGGCATTGGGCATGCGGTCCTCCTATACCCACGCTTTGAGGGTGGCGCACATTATAGTCAATGGCTTCTCGACAGCACAACCGACCCTTGGAGTAGGTGAATACGCGGCCCAGAGGCAATGAGGGGTAGCCTTTACACCCCCGGCCCGGCTGGTCTAAACTCTAGACACCGCAGGCATTTACGAGCTATCCGGAGGTGGGCCATGCCCAGGGGACACGCGTCGAAGCGAGAGGTCAAGAAGCCGAAGAAGAAGTCTGCCAAAGCGGTGGCGATATCGCCCCCGGACTTTACCTCCACCGAGGTCCAGGTGATCAAAAAGAAGCGGAAGCCACGGGAAGAGGAAGAGATCTAAGACCGCGGCACCGCGCTACGGCCCTAAAGGCCTCACTTGCCACTATGTGCGCGGTGGGGCCTTTGCTATTCCGTCATCCGGCCGGATTGCGTTTGGAGCTTCTACCGGACTCGCGCCAGAAGTTCGGACTGGAGATGTCAGCTAAGGCTTCAGCCGGCGACAAATAGCGCCGACCGTCGCGGGCACCACTCTAGCTGGCCCAGGCGTACGGGGCACGTTGCTGCAAGGAGACATGAGGTTGAACAGATTCGCGAGGGCACTTCTCGTTGTCGGCCTGGCGGGTGTCACAAGCGTCGCGTTGGCGTGCGGCAGCCAGGCCGCGGAGCCAGGCGCACCTGCCGCGGCAGGAGGGTCAGCGCAGCTTGCTAGCCTTGTGGAAGTCAAGGTGGGCAGTAAGGTCGGACAACGGGTACCAGACTTCAGTATTCAGCTCGGCGACAGGAGCAGCGTCACCTCAGGAGAGCTTATCGGCGCCGGCAGACCGGTCTTCCTTTACTTTTTCGCAACCTGGTGACCGACATGTCGCGCCGAGTTGCGGCGCATGCAGGACGTCTATCCGGAGTTCGCCGCCGACGTTGACTTCTACGCGGTGGGGCAGGACCCAACGGAGACTCTGGACGAGCTGGAGCAGACCAGAAGGGACCGGGTATACCCCTGGCCGGTGGCCCAGCCATCGGCGGACATGATGAAGGACCTACGGGTGCTCCTGGAGTCCACCAAAGTCGCCTTCGACGCCAACGGCGTCATCGTATACAGGAAAAGAGGAGGCGGCGACAACAAGGAGTGGCCCGCGGTTTTCCGGCGCCTGGCAGAAAGCGCAGTGCAATGAGGCTTCCACGATGCGCCGCTCTCCAAGGTCGTCAGGCGCAGACGCGGTTGAGGTCGCATGACCCGCGGGTCGTAGCCCCAAAACTCGAGGCAGCGGAGTCAGTCATAGGCGCCATCAAGGCGCCGATACGACACCTTGGTGGCTATCCTTGGTGGCTATCCTTGGGCAAGTCGGCTTCGTTAGCGTCTTCGGCCTCGTCCTCCGCCTCTTCCACGGCCGCGATGCAGTAGCTGCGGCCGTGGTCCAGGAGCCTGGCTATCACCTTCGGCGAGATATCCCGGCTGGGATTGGACGACCACTGCACGGCAAGGGTCTCGCTGATCTCCTCAGCCGACCTGGGTTCGTTACCGCCCGCCAGGATCACCCTGAACACGGCCTCGCGGAGCGGCGTGTCCGGCAGTAGATAGTCCGGCGTCGTCGAACACTCCTCGGCGATACGGACGATAGCCTCTGCGGGGTCGCCAGTCAGATCGTCGCCCTCCGCCTCGACGCAAGACCTGCATCGTCTCGTGGCGACCAGGGCGGCCACGGACCGGCCGGGGTTCGTTTGACCGTCGAGGTCTACGTAGTAGCTACGATCTTTACCGTTGTCTGCCATTGAGGCGTACTCCCTTGCGATAAGATAGCTGCCGCCGCGTCCGTGGATCGGTCACGATGGCGGCAGGTTAGAACACATTCTCTGGCCAGTCCAGCATCTCCACGATGACGATCTCTCCGGCCTCTTTCATCTGCTGGTCTTCAGGGCATATGGCCAGGCCGTTGGCCCGCGCCATGGAGGTCAGCAGATTGGAGCTCTGGTCACCGGTCAGCCTGGCGAAGTAGCCGCCGTCGCGCTTGGTGACTATGACGCGCGCGTATACTTTGCGTCCGTCGGGGTTGTAGATGGGGTCCTCCAGAACGGCTTCTACAGAGGGACGACTCCAGTCGCCCCTGCCCAGCATCTTGAGGATAGCGGGACGCCCGAACTGCTCGAAGGCGACGAGGGCGCTAACCGGGTTCCCCGGAAGCCCCAGGTGGGGTACTGTCCTGCCGCCGTCCACCCGGATGGTCCCGAAGGCCAGCGGCTTCGCAGGCCGCATCCTCACCGACCAGAACTCGACATTGCCACGACTGGCCAGCACATCCTTGACCATATCATAATCGCCCTTGGACACGCCTGCCGTCGTGATCAGCATGTCGCCGCCGGCGGCCTGTTCCAGTTTGTCCTCCAGCGACTTCAGGTCGTCCCCCGCGATGCCGAACCCGAGCGGTATCCCTCCGGCGCTCCGCACGGCAGACACTATGGTGTAGCTGTTGCTGTCGTAGATCTTGCCAGGCGCCGCCTCTGTGCCCGGCTCGACGAGCTCGTCTCCGGTAGCCAGGATGGCCACGACGGGCCTCCTGACGACGCGAACGCTCTCGTAGCCCAGTGAGGCCAGCACGCCGATCTCGGCGGGACGCAGCACCGCGCCCTTCTCCAGCACCCGCTCGCCCCGCCGAACGTCATTGCCCGCGAGCCTGATGTTTTCGCCCGGCGCTACCTCGGTGCGTATTCCGACCTCGCTCCGTCCGGCACCCGACCGCTTGCGCTCCGCTTCATCGGTGTCCTCGAAAGGCACCACGGAGTCGGCCCAGTTGGGCACCGGCGCGCCGGTCATGATGCGGACCGCGGTGCCAGGGGCGACGTCGGTGGACGGCATCTCGCCGGCGGCTACGGTCCCGACAATCGCCAGCACGACGGGCGACTCGGCCGAGGCGCCTTTGACGCTGTCGGCCTGGACTGCGAAACCGTCCATGGCGGAGTTGTCCAGAGGCGGGATGTCGAAGGCGCCGAACACGTCCTCGGCCAACACCTGGCCCTGAGCCCCCAGAATCGGCTCGCTCTCCGGCGGCAGAACGTCGAAGAAGCCGAGAATGCGCTCTCTGGCATCCTCGACGCTGAGCATCGACTCCGCGCCGTGTCTGTGCCCGTGCTCTCTCATGTCTAGCTCTGGCCGCGGAGCTCCGCGCCCACCTCTCGCTCGAGTCGGCGGAGTATGTCGCTCCGGGCTCTCTCGACCTCCGCTGCCGTCAGCGTGCCCCTGGCCGACTGGAAGACGACCCGGTACGCGATGGACTTCTTGCCGGCCGGCAAGCCCTCACCGGAGTAGACGTCGAAGGGGTTGCTGCGAACTACCAGCTTGTGCTGCTGGATCATGGCCTGCACCTGGGCCGACGAGACCGCCGCGTCCACCATCAGCGCGAAGTCCCGCTCGGACTCCGGGAACTTCGGCGTGCTCGTGAAACGGCCGGTCTCGTCCCTGAGCGCGTCGTGAAGGGCCTCGAGGTCTATCTCGAACATGGCGACGCGGCCGCCGACGTCGAAGTGGCCCAGCACTCGAGAGTGGACCTCGCCGACCTCGCCGATCGGGCTGCCGGCGCACACCAGTGAAGCCGTCCTGCCCGGGTGCATTACCGAATCGCTGGAGGCGTGGTATTCGACCTCCGCGTCCAGTCCTCCCAAAGCCGACTCTAGGACGCCCTTGGCGTCGAAGAAGTCCATCTCGCCCGGCTCGGCCAGCCACGAGACGGGGTTCCGCGGGCCGGAGAGGACGCCTACCAGCATCTGCCTCTCCTCGGGGAGCTCACGCTCTTTGGCCTCTTGTCTTGCGAGGTAGACGCTCCCCATCTCGAAGAGCCTTATCCCCTCGCCTCGAGAGACGCGCAGGTTGGAGGCCAGTGTCTGCAGGACGCTGCCCCGCAGGCTGGTCCGCAGAAGCTGCATCTCGCTGCTCATCGGGTTGGCGATACGCAGCGGTTCTGGGCCATCGTCGATCGCGCCGACCGCGTCGAGGGTCTCCCTGCTCGTGAGCGAGTACGAGATCACCTCCTGCATGCCCGCCGCGGCGAGAAGATCCCGCAGGGTCTCGCGCGTTTTCCTCAGCCGATGTGGCTCATGGTGCGGAATGGGGGTCGACAGCATCGTCGTCGGGATGTTGTCGTAGCCGACGATGCGCGCCACCTCCTCAACGAGGTCGTCCTCGACGGTGACGTCCGAGCGCCAGTAGGGCACTTTCATGGACAGCGCCTCTTCCGGTGAGCCGTTGCCCGTTTCGGCCCGCTCGAAGCCCAGGGAGCCAAGTGCGTCCTCCACCCGCGCCATATCGAAGTCGACGCCCAGCGATTGTTTGATACGCCGCCGGGAGATCGAAACAACCGGCGCGTCCCGTCTGCCGGGGTAGATGTCCAAGATGCCCCTCGCCGCGGTCCCGCCGGCGATCTCCAGAATCAGCTTCGTGGCTCGCTTCAACGCCAGCGGGGCGAGCTCGGCCCTTATGCCGCGCTCGAACCGGTAGGACGCCTCGGTCTTCAGACGCAGGCCGGCCGAGGTACGGCGGGTGTTGATCGGGTCGAAGCTGGCCGACTCGAGCAGGATACTGGTGGTGGTCTCGGTCACGGCGGTCCCCGAGCCGCCGATGACCCCCGCCAGGGCTATGGCGTCCCTGGAGTTCGCGATGGCCAGCATCGGCGGGCGCAGCTTCCTGGTCTCGCCGTCCAACGTGGCCAGGGACTCGCCTTCTCGCGCCGCCCTGACGACGATGGTCCGGTCCGCGATGGTATCGAGATCGAAGGCGTGCAGCGGTTGGCCGTATTCCAGCATGACGAAGTTGGTGATGTCTACGATGTTGTTTATGGGGCGCTGGCCCAGCCGGGACAGAGCGTCCTGAAGCCACCGCGGCGAAGGGCCGACGCTTAAGCCTGACACCAGGCTCGCGGTATAGCGGCCACACAGCTCAGGGTCTGCGATCTCGATCTTGACCTGCTCCTCGATGGGGTCGCCGTCCTCCTGGTACGAGAGGTCGGGCTCCGTCACCGGCCGGCCGGTGATGGCGCCGACCTCGTGGGCGATGCCGATGATGGACAGGCAATCGGGCCGGTTGGGCGTGATCTCCGCGTCGAGGACCGCGTCGCCCAGGTAGTCGACCAGGGGCGTCCCCACGAGTGCGTCGTCGTCCAGGACCAGAATGCCCTCGTGGTCTTCTCCCAGGCTAAGCTCCAGCATGGAGCAGACCATCCCGGTCGAGAGCACGCCCCTGATCTTCGCCGACTTCAGCTTTTCGACTCGCCCCGACCTGGCGCTGTACAGGCGCGCGCCCTCATGGGCGAAGGCTATCTTCTGGCCGGCGGCCACGTTGGGGGCGCCGCAGACGACTGTGATCGATTCGCCGCCTCCCAGTTCCACGGTGGGAAGCGTAAGCCGGTCCGCGTCGGGGTGCGGGTCGACCTTGAGCACGTGGCCGACCAGCACCTTGTCCCGGTCCCAGTCGGCGCCGATCTCGTTGACGCCGCCTATCTCGGTCCCGGCCATCGTAAGCCGGTGGGCAAGCTCGGCCGGCGGCAGCGACACGGGCACGTACTTCTTCAGCAAAGACAACGGGACTAGCATCTGGGCCTCTGGCCTGGAGTCGGATTTAGAGCCTCAAGAAGAGCTCACCGCAGAGCACGCGGAGAACGCAGAGGGTGCGACGTCTTCGATCTGATTCCTCGGCGTCCTCTGTGACCTCTGTGGTTATGTCATCGTGTGGTTATGTCATCGGTCCTAGAACTGGCGAAGGAAGCGCAGGTCGTTGGAGTAGAACAGCCGTATGTGGTCGATGCCGTACTTGAGCAGCGCGATGCGCTCCACCCCCATGCCGAAGGCGAACCCGGTGTAGACGGACGGATCGTAGTCCACCCTCTCCAGGACCTTCGGGTGGACCATGCCCGCGCCCATGATCTCGATCCAGCCTGTATCGCTGCAGATGCGGCATCCCCCGCCGCCGCACTGGAAGCAGTCGATGGACATCTCGACGCCGGGCTCGACAAAGGGGAAGTAGTCGCACCGGAACCGCACTTGACGCTCCTCCCCGAAGATGCGTCGGGCGAACTCGTAGAGGGTGCCCTTGAGATCGGCGAAGGTGATTCCCCGGTCAACCGCCAGGCCCTCTACCTGAGTCAGCTGCCACTCGTGGGTGGCGTCGGTGGCCTCGTATCGGTAGACTTTACCCGGCACCACAACGCGTACCGGGGGTCTGGTGGCCTCCATGACACGGGCCTGCATGGGCGACGTGTGGGTACGCAGTAGTATTGACCGGTCGCCGTTCTCGTCGGCGTAGTCGACCCAGAAGGTGTCGTGCATGTCTCGCGCGGGGTGGTCCTTGGGAATGTTCAGCATCTCGAAGTTGTACCTCCCCCACTCCACCTCGGGGCCTTCCACGACATCGAATCCTATAGAAGCGAATATCTCGCAAATCTCCCTGGCCACTAGTGTCGTGGGGTGGAGCCCGCCCCTGGGCGCGGGCCGGCCCGGGAGTGTGACGTCGATGCGGTCTTCGTCGATGGGAGCCGACGTTGCGGCGCCCTCAAGCTCGCCGCGCCGAGCCGCAAGACCATCCTCCAGCGCAGTCTTCGCCCGGTTGGCCGCGGCGCCGACGGCGCGCCGGTCTTCGGGCGGCAGAGACCCAAGGCCACGCAGCACCCGGGTCATCTCACCGCCGCGGCCGAGGTAGGCGATCCGCCACTGCTCCAGCGCCTCTAGGGTGTCGGCCGACCGGAGCTCTCCCTGAGCCTTGGCCTGGACCTCTTCTACAGCGTCGGTGGTCGAGCTCTCAGCCAAGGTCCCTCCTAGACATCCGCGCGAACGTGTCCGCGCGTACGCCAATTATAGGTACGGCTTCGGAGGCGGGTCAAGGTAGACTGGCTTGCCAGCGGAGTCCGCAATCCGTCTCCAGAGGGCTCCGGCGAAGGCATCGAACTGTGTGATGGGCCGGGCCTTGGCGGGCTGCGGCCTCCTGGGGCTGACGCATAGCATTGCGATTCGCGAGCTTCCCCCTTTGCGCCGGCCGGTACTGACGGCCCTGACGTCGGGCGTCGCCGTGGCTGTAATGGCCGTTGCGGCATGTGGTGGGGACGAGCCCGTCGGTGCCACAGCTCAGGGGGCGGCGTCTACGCCCCGGCCTACGGCAGAGGCGACGGCCGTTGGATCAGACAGCCAGGGATCCTACCTGAGCGACGCTCCCACGCCGGCGCCGGCGGACGCAAAGACCTCCTTCGCGCACAACCTCGTAACCATCCTTCCCAAAGACCGCATCCCGTCCATCGACTTCCCGTTCTTCCTCAGCGCAGACGAGGGCGGGAAGATCATGGCGGACGGGGAACTGGTCATCGGTGTCTCCATAGACGGCGACCATCGAGCCTGCTCGGTCCCGCATCTGAGCGGCCACGAGATCGTCAACGACGTGGTCGGAGGCAGGAAGATCGCGATAACCAGGTGCCCCCTGTGCTACTCGGTCATCGTGTTCGACCGGGAGGTCGGCAGCCTCGAGCTGACCTTCGGGGTCTCGGGCATGCTGCTGACGATGCCGCCCGCCCCGTTCGGCCTTCTTCCGACGACGTCCGCGGGCTCCCGTGACGCCAGGCGAGTGGCAGCTTCCGCCGCCCCGCGGATGCTTCGAGTAACATTAGGTCGGCAGGCACCCGCCGGGCCCGCGCCCGTCGCTGCCTGATCAGGAGCAGGCCTGGCCGTTGACTGACCGCTTTCTAACCGCTTGGCAGCTTGCTGCCAAGCAAAGCTTCGCGCACTGGCGGCTACTGTCGTCGGTGGTAGTGGGCGTCGTCCTCGCGACCACCATCATGTCGGGCACCGTGGTCTACTTCGACGCTCTGCGTGACCTCGCCATGAACAACATCCTGGGCAAGCGCAGCGACCTCGAGCTAAACATCCTCCAGCGGGCGCAACGCGGCCCGATCTCCCATGCGGAGTACGACAGGATCGACGCCATCGCCGATCGGGAGGCCGATGCGCGGATCGGCTGGGCGGTCACCGACCACATGCGCGTGGGGAAAACCCAGACCTTCTTCCTGACACAGCCCGGCGAGGAGGCACGTGCCGGGGACGACAACGCCCGCGCTTATTTCGCCTTCGTCCCCCGCCTCAACGACGAGACGACCCTCGTCAAGGGGAGACTCCCCAGCGAGACGCGCTTGAGCGCTCCGGAGGACGTGCTCGAGATCGAGGCGATCATCCCCGTGGAGGCGGCCGAGCTGTTCGGCGTCGAGGTCGGCGACCGCCTCGTGGCTGTTCCCCCTCGGACCGAGGACTTCAACAACGTTCGGGTCCTGATCAGCGGCATCTTCGAGCGCGACGACCCCGACCACGAGCTGTGGTACATGGAAAAAGCCGTCCTGAACGCGGCCACTGGCCCGAGCTTCCGCACTGTGCCCTTCCACATCTCAGAGCGGACGTTCATGGAGGTCCTCGGGCCCTCGGTGCGCAAGATGTCAGGCCTATACGCCTGGCTGCTGATAGTAGACAGAGACCGGCTGAACGCGAACAACGCCGAGGGCGCCCTGGACGGGCTCCTCCGGATGGAAAGGGTGCTGGCCTCCACCCTGGCGTCGTACCGCCAGACCACCGAGATGGACGAGGCCCTGCGCGAGTACCGGCAGAGGCTTTTCTTCAGCAAGCTGCCGATGTTCGTGGTCTTCTCGCTCATCACGGTCGTCATCCTCTACTACATAGTGACTCTGTCCAACCTGGCGGTGGAGGACCGCAAGACGGAGATCGCGCTGCTGCGCAGCAGGGGCGCCACCTCGGCCCAGATTCTGGCCGTGTTCGCCATCGAGGGCACGGCCATCGCCGTGGCCTCGATCGTCCTCGGCCCGCTGCTGGCCGCAGCGATCGTGAGCCTGATCGGCTTCGCGCCGGCTTTCTCCGACCTGACGGACACAGGCCGCCTGCCCGCTGCGCTGTCGACCAACGCTTTTCTGCTCAGCTCCCTGGGCGGCCTGCTCGCCTTCGCCGCCCTCATGGTGCCCGCGATACAGGCCTCGCGTCTGGGAGTCACCCGCCACAGGCAGCAAGCGGCTCGGCCGGCCGCACAGCCGACCTTCCAGCGCTACTACTTCGACGTCGTGCTTCTGCTGATCGGCATGCTGCTGCTGTACCAGCTCAACCAGCAGGGCTCGGTGGTGGCGAGAAACCTGATTGGAGAGATCGAGGCGAGCCAGCTCTTTATACTCCTCCCCGGCGTCATCATGGTCGCCGCCGCAGTCGTCGTTCTCCGCCTCTTCCCCCTGGCGCTGAAGGTGGGAAGCCGGGTGCTTGCACCGTGGCTGCCCGCCGGACTGGCCCTGGGTTTGTGGCAGATGGCCCGCAGCCCGTCCCACTACGCGCGTCTATCCCTGCTGCTCGTGCTGACCGCCGGGCTTGGGATCTTCGCATCCAGCTTCGGGGCGACGTTGGACCGCAGCTTCAGGGAGCGAGTGTTGTTCTCCACCGGCGCCGACATACGGCTGGAGCAGTTCCGGCCCTCGGTGCGGGAGAGGCGCACCGTTCCGATGACCACGCGGGCCCGCAGGCCTCGGGTGCCTCTGGTCGAGAGCTACGAGCGGGCCGTCGGCGTAGAGCGCGCCAGCCCCGTACTCAGGGCCACCGGCCGGGACCTGACCGCGGCCATAGGCGAGTCTTTCATGTTGCTGGCCGTGGACACCGAGAGCTTCGCCGAGGTGGCCTGGTTTCGGGACGACTTCGCCGGCAAGTCGATGGACAGTCTCCTGACGTCGATCAAGGTAGAGAACCCGCCTCAAGGCATTGTGCTGCCCGACGATGCCACCGCGCTGCGCCTGAACGTCAGGCCGGACCGTCGTCATGCCACCTTGAGGCTGACGGCGCGGGTCATGAACGACCGCGGCCAGCACTTCACCTACGACCTCGGCAGCCTTGCCGGCGAGGGCTGGACGGTGAAGGAGGCCAACCTGGGCACGCCGGCTTCCGGCGTGCCTCTCGTCCTCACGTCCCTGCGGGTGCACGAGGCGGTGTTCGAACGCAACCTCGAGTCCGGCTCGTTGCTGATCGACGAGATATCCGTGCGCACCCGCGACGGCGGCGTCGTGGTCCTTGAGACCTTCGACAGCGTCGACGGCTGGGCTGTCATCAAGGGCGCGCCCGAGTCCAAGGCGGACGGGCTGCTTGGCTTCGGCGGCGGAGCGGACGTACCTCGCTCAGCGCTATTCTCCTGGGTCTCCGGCAGGACTCGGACACCTCGCGGCATATTCCATGGCCCCGGTCAGCAGCTATTCCCGGTGCTGGCCAGCAAGGCGTTCACGGACGTCACCGGCCACTCGCGTGGGGACTCGTTCGAGGTCTCCGTGTCCGGCTACCGCTTGCCGGTGATGATTGCCGACACTATCACCATGTTCCCGACCGTCACCGACCCGGACGAGCCGTTCCTCGTCGCGGACTGGGCGGCGGTCAGCAGGTACGCCAACCTGAGCCCAATGATCACCGAGCTTCTGCCCAACGAGCTCTGGATCTCCACGTCGCCCGACAGGGACAACGACGGGTTGGCCCGGAGGCTAAGCGGCGTCGGAGGCTTCTCGCATGGCGAAGTACAAGACCGGGCGGCGCGACTCGCCGGCTCCAAGGTCGACCCGCTGGTCGAAGCAGGGTGGAAGGCTCTCCTGTTCATCGCGTTCTCGGCGGTGCTGCTGCTCAGCTCGGTGGGGTTCCTCATCCACGCCTACGTGTCGTTCAAGAGCCGGCGGCTCCAGTACGCCTTGCTCCGCACCGTGGGCACGTCAATGCGGCAGATCATGGCCATGGTGTGGCTGGAGCAGACGCTCATCGTGGTCGCCGGACTGGGCCTGGGTACGTGGCTGGGCGGAAGGCTCGGCAACGTCATCCTCCCGTTCCTGGCGCACGACGACTTCGGCGGCCAGGTGATGCCCCCCTACCGGATGGAGGTAAGCTGGGAGATGTTGCTGACATCGTATATCGCCATGGTCGGGGTATTCGCTATCATTATCACGAGTATAGTCTGGCTGGTGCACAGGATCTCGCTGCAGAGGATGCTCAGGCTGGGAGAGGTCTGATGGGACCCGCGAGGAGAGGTCATTAGTTGGACAGAAGACCCTACATAGTCTGCGAGGACCTGTTCAAGATCTACAAGATCGCCGATCTGGAGGTCGTTGCCCTTCGCGGCCTCGACATGGCCGTCCAGCCCGGCGAGATCCTGGCCATCGTCGGCGCCAGCGGTACCGGAAAGACCTCTCTGCTAAACATCCTCGCCGGCTACGACTCGCCCTCAGCCGGTCACGTCAGGGTGGGCGACAGAGACCTGCTGGACATGTCGGGCCGCGACGTGGAGGAGTACCGGCGCAGCGAGGTAGGCTTCGTCTGGCAGCAGACCAGCCGCAACCTGTTCCCGTACTTGACGGCAATGGAGAACGTCACGCTGCCGATGATGCTTACCCGCACGTCGCGCGGCGATCGGCGAGCGCGGGCCACCGAGCTTCTTGGCCTGGTCGGCCTGGGCGACCGGCTGAGCCACACCGCGGAGGCGCTGTCGGGCGGTGAGCAGCAGCGCGTCGCCATCGCCGTCGCGCTGGCCAACAAGCCGCCACTCCTGCTCGCCGACGAGCCGATGGGCGAGTTGGACGACGCCACCGCCAGCGAGGTGCTCGAGGTGTTCCGCGACGTCAACCGGGAGCTGGGAACGACTATAGCTATCGTCACCCACGACCCGGACATAGCTTACAAGGTCGGGCGCGTCGTGATGATCCGGGACGGCAAGATCTCCACGGAGATCAAGAAGAAGGTCACCTACCGGCGAAAAGACGGCGACGGCGAAGAGGCGCTGGACGAGCTAGCCGTCGTCGACCCCGCAGGCAGGGTGCAGCTTCCCAAGGATTACCTGGACCGGCTAAAGATCCGTGACCGAGCCAAGGTGCTCCTTGACGGGGACAAACTGAACATCGTGCCAGGAGACTACGAGATTTGAGCTCACTCACAAGAATCGTGACAGCCGTCAACGTGGGGCGCGTGTACCACCTGGGCACAGAGGAGATCGTGGCCGTCAACGGCGTCAGCCTCGACGTTCACGCCGGCAAATTCATAGCCGTGGTCGGCAGGTCGGGATCGGGCAAGACGACCCTGCTCAACCTGATGGCCGGCCTGGACCAGGCCACGTCAGGCAGCGTCCTCTTTGAGGAGCGAGACATCGCTGACATGAGCGAGGGCGAACTCATCGAGCTGCGGCGGCACAAGATCGGGTTCGTCTTCCAGTCGTTCGGGCTGCTGCCTCTGCTGTCAGCGTTCGAAAACATCGAGCTGCCGCTGAGGATCTCCGGCGTGGGCAGCCGGGAGCGGGAGCAGCGAACGAAAGAGGCCCTAGAGATGGTCGGCCTGGTCCCGCGATCGCGGCACAGGCCCTACGAACTCTCGGGCGGCGAGCAGCAGAGGGTCGCCATCGCCCGCGCCATGGTCATCCGGCCTTCCCTGATGCTCGCGGACGAGCCGACCGGGGAGCTCGACTCGACTAACGCCAGGGTGATTTTCGGCCTCTTCGCTGAGATGGTCCAAAACGAAGGTATCAGCGTCGTCGCCGCCACCCACGACTCCACGCTGCTGAACCTGGCCGACGAGGTGCTGGAGATGCGCGACGGCCGGGTCGTCGAGCGCCGGACTGCCGTCCAACGCTTCCGCGACTAGAATTTACCACAGAGAACACAGAGGGTAAGATCAGGTAGGATTCAGGTCCTATCTCCATCGTACTCGGTGTCCTCTGTGGTAAACTCTTCGCTTTCGGCCTTCAGACGGCGGTGACGCCAGGGGGAGCCGGCGGCCTCTCTATGAACTCCAGCCAGTTGCCCTCGGGGTCCTGCAGGTAGCAGGCCTTGCGCGCCCACGGGTACTCGGCGTTCTCGCGCAGGAACGGCTTGTTGACGAATTTGATCCCCCTGCCGGTTATGTCCTTGTAGAAGGAGTCGAGGTCGTCAACGATGACGCCGATGTGGATGGCGCCGACGGTGTTGCGCTGGGCAGTGTGCATGACCTCCCCGACGGGGTTCAGGTAGTGCACCAGCTCTATGGCGTGCCTCATGTCGCCGTTGCTCAGGTATATGACGTGGAGCTTGGAGTCCTTGTATCCCACAAGCTGGTCCACCAGCTCGCCCTCCAGGACCTGGTTGCGCTCCTCTTCCAGCCCGAGCAGGTCCTTGTAGAACGCTAGGGACTTCTCCATGTCCTGGACCACGATGCCCGTGTGGTTGAACCACTCTACCTTCATTGATGCCTCCTTGATCCTGCGCTGGGTCGTGCGTGGTCCTCTGACGGGGAACGCCGCACCGGTGGGTGCTGGCATCTCGGGTTGATACAGCGCCTTGGATTCGAGACCCGGTTCTGCCAGGTGTGGGTGCCGTGCGGGCAAGTGGTCGTGGTCATGGTGTGCCTCTCATTATTCCTCCTCAGCTTTGGCACCCACATGGTCGTCAATGAGTCTGGCGCTGTCAAGCCGGCCGCCGCGACCCCGCAGACCGTCGGCCCGAGCGCCCCGAATGGCGTTGACCTCCACTCATGGATAGGGACGTGGTCCGTTTGCGGGAGACTCCTGGTCTCAGCGCAAGACACCCCTGGGGCGGAGGAAGCCACCGGCATCGTCAGAACGACCCTCGGCCGCCAGCGCGCCCTGGCGCCAGGGCGACGACTTGCTATACCATGCCGGCAGCTACAGCCATGACCAATAGCAGCTTCGATCTCAGCGGCAAGGTCGCCATCGTGACGGGCGGCAACGGCGGCATCGGCCTCGGCATCGCCGAGGGGCTGGCCGGCGCCGGCGCCAACGTGTCCATCGTCGGCCGCGACAGGGCCAAGACCGACGCGGCGGCAGAGCGGCTTCGCGGGTACGGTGTCGAGGCGTTGGCCCTCGTTGCCCACGTGAGCGACGACGCAGCGGTCAGGCAGGTCGTCGCATCGACCGCCGACCGCCTGGGCGGCATCGACATCCTGGTCAACAACGCGGGCATCGCCATCCGCGGGATGCTACAGGACTACACCGAGGACGACTGGGACAGCGTCGTCGACGTGAACTTGAAAGGGATGTTTCTCTTCTCACGGGCAGTCTACCCCCACATGGTGAAGGCCGGCGGCGGGAAGGTGATCAACATCGGCTCAATGACCTCCATCTTCGGCCTCGACTGGGCGCCCGCCTACGGCGCCAGCAAGGGCGGTGCGGTGCAACTCGCCAAGAACATGACCGTTGCATGGGCCAAGGACAACATCCAGGCCAACGCGATACTGCCCGGCTGGATCGAGACCGACCTGACAGCGCCGCTCCAGACCATCGCCCCCGACCGACGGTCCCTGATCAGTTCGCGCATTCCTCAGGGCCGCTGGGGCAAGCCCGCCGACTTCGCGGGGATAGCGGTGTTCCTGGCCAGCAGCGCATCCGACTACGTCACCGGAGCGGTCATCCCCGTTGACGGCGGCTTCTCGTCCTTCTGAGATGAATGCCGGGGACGAGAGCCTGCCATCGGATGGCGACATCGTCGTTGGCGTCGAGGACGCGGTTGCGACGGTCACCTTCACCCGCCCGCAGCGCCGGAACGCCATCGACTACGATGGCTGGTTGGCGCTCCGGCGGGTCGCCGAGGCGCTGGCCGGGCGAGCCGACATCAGAGTCGTCGTATTCGCCGGCGAGGGAGACGAGGCCTTCTCGGCCGGCGCGGACATCGCCGACTTCGACCACCACCGCAACGACTCCGAAGAGGCGCGCGTCTATGGGGCGGCTTTCGACGGCGCCGTCGACGCCATCGAGGCCATCCCACAGCCGACGGTGTGTCTGATCAAGGGCGCCTGCATCGGGGGAGGATGCGAGCTGTCGCTTGCCGCAGACATTCGCATCGCGGCCGACAACGGGCGCTTCGGGATACCCGCGGCGCGGCTCGGCATTCTGATCGGCCATCGGGAGATGGGCCGCCTGGTCGGTCTGGTGGGCCGTGGTAACGCGAGTTACCTGCTGCTGTCGTGCCGGCTCATCAGCGCCACGGAGGCTCTTCGGATCGGGCTGGTCAACGCGGTGCTGCCGTTGGCCGAGGTTGACGAGTACGTCTACGCGATGGCGGCGGAGATCGCCTCGCTGGCGCCCCTCTCGCATCTCCGGCACAAGCAGATCATGGAGACCGTCCTGCACAACCCAAGCCTGGAGGGACTGACGGCAGAGCAGGAAGACCTGCCTTTCTCCAACTTCGACTCAGAGGACTTCCACGAGGGCCGCCGGGCCTTCAAGGACCGCAGATCGCCACGGTTCCATGGCCTGTAGCCGTCGAGCAGTCTGTGAAACAGAGATTCAGGGTTGGGCTACGGGGCATGCGAAGGCTTCGGGGGGGGGGTCGACACAGCCCCCACGGGCCAAGGGCTGGCCCTGCCGGTTTGGCGCCTTTCGCGCGAATCCTGCCCGCAAGGTATAGACTCGTATGTGGCCGGCCACCGCCCGCGTTCACCGGCACCGCCCTGAGCATGGCATACTCTGTTAGAGAATAGGTGGAGACAATAGGTCCGTGA
Organism: uncultured Dehalococcoidia bacterium; assembly: GCA_964513735.1. Lineage (GTDB taxonomy): Bacteria > Chloroflexota > Dehalococcoidia > Lucifugimonadales > CAZENU01 > CAZENU01. The sequence goes on along the minus strand of CAZENU010000002.1, from coordinate 88,659 downwards.
AGATCACAGACATTCTCACTTTCCATTGCTCCGACGGCACCCGAAACACCATCTTTGTCCAGGTCCACACAGACGAGGGGCTCGTCGGGGTGGGCGAGCCCTACACCATCGGTCCTGACGAGGGCATTCTGGCTCTGTTGGAGTCCATCAAGCCCTGGTTTGTGGGGCAGGACCCTTCGCGGATCGAGTGGCTGCTTAGGCGCGCCCGCAACGCCATGCGCTTTCCTCAGGGGCCGGTTGGCTGGTCCGCGCTGTCAGGAATCGACCATGCCCTGTGGGACATCGCGGGGAAGGCCGCGGGCCTGCCGGTCTACATGCTGCTGGGCGGCAGGTTCCGCGACAGGGCGAGAGTGTACCACGGCGTCCAGGGCAGGTCTCCAGAGGAGCTGGCCGAGAACGGCCTGGCACTGATCGAGGAGGGCTACACCGCCCTCAAGACCTCCCCTTACGGGCCTGAGTGGCGCTCACTCCTCTGGAACGAGGTCCTGCGCGAGGCTGCACGACGACTGGAGGCGTTGAGAACCGCGGTGGGCGAGGACATCGACATCGGCGTCGACGTCCACGCCGCCCTCATGGAGCCGGTGCGAGCCGAGCAGCTCACAGCGGCGCTGGCCCCATACAGGCCGATGTTCGTCGAGGAGCCGGTGCGCCCCGAACACTTTCCATCGTTCGCGCGACTCCGCGAAAGGCTTCAGGTGCCGCTTGCCACCGGGGAGAACCTGTACGGCCTGGCCCAGTTCGTAACGTTGATCGACGCTCAGGGCGTGGACATAATTCAGCCGGACCTCTGCTCATGCGGAGGCATCCTCGAAGCGAAAAAGATCGCCGCCGTGGCAGAGGCCAACTACGTCACCGTGGCGCCCCACAACCCGCTGGGCCTGCTGTCCACCGCCGTTAGCGTGCACCTGGCGGCCAGCATCCCAAACTTCGTCATCCTGGAGTATCACGGAGACCACGCCAGGACCAAGGCGCGTTTCGTCGACGACCCCTGGAAGCCGGTGGACGGCTACATGCCATTGCCCACCAAGCCCGGCCTGGGCATGGAGCTGGACCTGGATACCATCGCCGGAAGTCCTCCCATCGCGTGGGACCGTGGTTTCCCCCAGCACCCCGACGGCAGCGCGGGATTCATCTAGCAGGTTGCGGGGATATGAGGTGTGCAGGCACCGATACCGAATCGGGGTTGCCGCGAGTCGAGACCCTGGACTAGGGGCTCCGGGCCCGAGGGACGGGATAGACACAGAGACGGGGAAGAAGTGAAGATCACCGACATATCGCCTTTTGTCGTAGACGGTGGCGGCCGCAACATCATCTTCGTCAAGACGGAGACCGACGAGGGGATCGTCGGCTGGGGCGAGTCCTTCAGCGTGGGGCCAGACCTGGCGGTGGCGGCCACCATAGAGTATCTCAAGGATTGGCTCGTGGGCGAGGACCCGCGGAATATCGAGCGCCTATGGGCGCTGATGTACCAGGGATTGCGGTTCCCACCGGGCTCCGTCGGTCTCGCGTCGATCAGCGGCATCGAGCACACTCTATGGGACATATCCGCCAGGGCGCTGGGCGTACCCGTCTACAAGCTGCTGGGAGGACGGGTCCGCGACCGCGTGCGGGTGTACCAGAGCTGCGGCGGTGCGACTCCTGTGGAGGCGGTGGACCACGCCCTGGCCCTCATCGGGACATACGGCTACACCGCGTTGAAAATGAGCCCGTATCCACCGGACATGGACCTGCGCCCCTGGAACCAGGTGCTCCGCGAGGGCCCCAGATTCCTTGAGGCCGTGCGCCGAGCGGTGGGGGACGGGGTTGACATCGGCCTGGACGCCCACGCCAAGGTGTTCGAGCCGGCGCGGGCGCTGGAGCTGGCCCAAGCCGTCGCGCCGTTCGCTCCCTTCTTTTTCGAGGAGCCGATCAGACCGGAGAACATCCGTGAGATGGCCCTCCTGCGACGACGAATGCCGGTCCCCCTGGCCACCGGGGAGGCCCTGTACGCAAAATTCGAGTTTAACGACCTGTTACAGGCCCAGGCGGCCGACATCATCCAACCGGATGTGTGCGTGTGCGGTGGACTGATGGAGATGCGGAAGGTCGCGGCCATCGCCGAGGGCCACGACGTCATGGTGGCGCCACATAATCCCATGGGGCCGGTGGCCGGCGCGGTCAACATGCATTTCGCCGCGGCGACCACGAACTTCCTCGTACTGGAGTACAAGCCCCACGACACGGGAAGATGGCGCGAGCTCGTCAAAGAGCCCTGGGTGCCGGTGGGCGGCTATCTCGACATCCCCGCCGGGCCCGGCTGGGGCCTTGAGGTGAACGAGGCGGCGCTGGACCGCTACTCATACTCGCCCTGGCGGCGGGGCGACCCTCACCGCCAGGACAATAGCCCGGCGTTTATCTGAGTGGCCGGCGACCTACCTGACGCGCTGGATAGCGGTGCGATAGGCCTCAATGAGAGTGTCGACCTCGGCCTCGGTGGTCAGCGTCGACAGGGCGCCGCCGCAGGAGACCTGCACCAGGATGCCCTCGTTGAGCATCGCGATGAATAGGCGCTTCTTGACGTCCTGGTCGGCGCGCAGGACCGAGCGGTAGTCGGTCACCTCCTCGGAGGTGAAGTGGACGCCGAACAGCGAGGCCACCCCCGTGACCTGTGCCTCAACGTCGAGCTCGTCGAACACCGCCTGCAGCCGCCGTCGCAGTGAGTCGCCAAGGTCGCTCATGCGCCGGTAGACATCCGGCGTCAGCGCGCTCATGGTCACCTCGCCGGCGACCATGGTCATCGGGTTGGCGTTGAAGGTACCTGCGTGAGCGATCGTGGCGCCGCCGGTGGGGTTGAACTGGGCCATGACGTCCGCCCGGCCGCCGAAGACGCCGACCGGCATGCCGCCTCCCACGATCTTACCCATCGCGGTCACGTCTGCGGCGACGCCGAACAGCTCCTGGGCCCCACCCGGCGCGACGCGGAGGCTCTGCACCTCGTCGTACACCAGAAGTATGCCCAGCTCCTCTGTGACCGCGCGGACGCCCTTCAGGAAGTCCAGGCGGCCCGGCAGGTAGCCGAAGGCCGAGGCGACGGGCTCCATGATCACACACGCCAGCTCGTCGCCGTGTGCGCGGATGACGCGCTCGCTCTCCGCCAGGTCGTTGTAGGGCAGCACGACCACGTCCTCCATCACCCCGGGAGGCATGGCCGGGAAGTCTGGAATCGAGCTCGGCCCATCTGGGTCCAGGGCGTCCAGGGGCGGGCTGAAGCTGACCGACACATACTCATGGGTGCCATGATAGGCGCCCTCGAACTTGGAGATCTTGTGCCGGCCGGTGAATGCGCGGGCGGCCCTGATGGCGTTCAGCGTGGCCTCGGTGCCCGAGTTGGCAAACCGGACCGAGTCGATGGACGGTACACGGTCGCAGATCAGCCTGGCCAGTCGCGCCTGCGCCTCGGTCGGCACACTGAATGACACCCCCTTGGCGGCCTGCTCCTGAACCGCCCGCATGACGTCCTGATGGGCGTGTCCCAGAATGAGGGTGGTAGCGTTGAGCATGAAGTCAAGGTAGCGGTTACCGTCGACGTCGTAGATGTAGTGGCCCTCGCCGTGATCGACGAAGAAGGGGTGGGGATCGAAGTACGCCGTGCCGCGAGAGTTGCCTCCAGGCAGGTACGCGGACGCCTCCTCGTGGAGCGCCTTCGACCTGGGCGTGCTAGCCACGTACCGGGAGACCTCGTCGCTGAGACTGCCAGACATCATCTCGGCCTCCCTGGGTCGTACAGGAACTACGGCTAGCCGCAGTTCCAGTTTCCGATATCCGCCTCGGCATCGCCGGCGTTGGTGAAGTGGGCCCAGCCCGAGTCCAGGTTGCCGTTGGGCTTGACGGCCAGCTCACGGACCGTGTGGTCGCCGTCGGACAGGTAGATAGTGTCCCCGTGGATGGTGAGGGACGCCCTGAGCTTGGCTCCAAGATTGCACTGGTCCTCGAAATCGCCGTCGTTCAGCGCCACCAGATATACACCGCCGTCTTTCGACGGCACCGCCAGCCTGTTACCGATCACGGCGGGTGAGCCGATGATCGGTCCCTCGGTCTCCAGCGTCCATCGCCGCAGGCCATCGTCGAGATCCAGGGCGTATAGATTGCCATCGAGCGAGGGAGCATACACCGTGTCGCCGTCGACCACGGCGCTACCCCAATACCACTGCTCGGCGCCCTCGAACTTCCAGACCAGCGAGCCGCCCGCGGCATCGATGGCATAGAAGGTGCTGTCGATCGATCCCACAAGCACCTTGCCTGCGGCAATCACCGGGCCCGCGACGACGCCGCCGCCGGTCTTGAATCTCCAGACCTGGGAGCCGTTGGCCAGGTCGACGGCATAGACGTAGTGGTCGAGGGAGCCGAAGTATACGATGCCGTCCCGCACGGCCGGCGTCGACCAGACCTCGCCGTCGGTGGAGAATCTCCACCGGAGGTCGCTGTCATTGGCCGCGAAGTCGTACTCGTAGGCGTACAACTGGCCGTCGTCCGAGCCCACCAGCACCAGGTTGTCCGCGACGGCGACGCCTCCAACGATATGGTCGGCCTCGCCGACCCTCGTATCCCAGAGCTCCTCCCCGTCTAGGCTGAGCGAGTAGAGGTGGCCGTGGTAGCTAGCGAAGAAGATCGTCTCCCTCGCGACCACGGGCGTACCGTAGATAGCCAGGTCGCTCTCTAAGGCACCCGTCAGGGTGTACCGCCACAGCAGCTCGCCCCCATTGGCGGTGGGATTGTCTTGGTCTTCGGCGACCAGGGCCCTGAGGTCGCCATCCTGGGTGCCGATGTAGAGCACCTGTCGGTAAACGTCGTCGCGGTAGGTGACGTCCTCGACGATGACACCGCCCGACCAGCCCTCGGGGCTCGGGATCTGCGTGCAGCCGGTCAGGACGACGCCGATGAGCAGGAGGGGCCAGAAACCAAATCGCATTGCTAGATTATGCACCAACCGGACCTTCCATGTCTCCAGCGACGCGCACCCGTCCTCGGCGCGTTGTCGAAGACAGCTAGATTGAATCGCGTGACTCCGGGACAGGATCGTATCCGCTGGTGCCAAAAGGGCGACAGCGGGAGAGCCGCCGGACCCCGAGCCAGGTCCCTCTTGCGACGCCGTAGCGTGAGATGGCTTCGTGGGTGTACATGGAGCACGTGGGCGTGTGGCGGCACGAGCCCGGCGTGTAGGGCGAGATGACCCGCTGGTAGAGACGGATGGCGACCAGGGCGAGTCTACGCACGGCTAATCGGTGTCGTGTGTGGCCGCTCGACGACTCCGGCGCGCTCAACCAAGGCTGTCACCGAGCGGTCGAGGGTGTGGAAGTCGGCGTCGGAAGCATCCTTACGGGCGATGAATACCAGATCCCAACCCTTCTCGATGTGGGAGCCGCGCACCGATTCGCGCAGTCTCCTCTTGGCCCTGTTGCGGACGACGGCGTTACCAACGCGTTTGCCGACGGAGTAGCCGGCCCGGCTCACGCCCAGGCCGTTGGGCCGCGCGATCAGAACCAGGACGTTGTCGGACCAGGAGCGCCCTTCGCGTCTCGCCGCGGCGAAGTCGGCCGTTCTCGTAAGGCGCTGGACTGTGGCCATCTGACGCCCGCCTTGGAGTAGCCGATGGGCTAGACCGTCAGCCGATGCCGCCCCTTGAACATCCGGCGCTTGATGACGGCGCGACCGCTCCGTGTCCGCATCCTGAGGCGGAACCCATGCACCCGGTGCCGCCTTCGCTTTTTCGGTTGATATGTTCTTTTCGGCACGGCAACCTCACTGACTTTGATTATACCCAGCGCCGCAAATCAGTGTCAAAAAGAGCGCCATTCAGAACTAGGCAGATAGGCTGGGAGCTCGCGGCGGAGGGCTCCCAGTGCTTCTGCCTCGATCTGGCGGGCGCGCTCGGCTGAGCGGCCGATGTGGAGCCCAGTCTACTTCAAGGCCATAGAGCGCCGGTTCTGTAGCCTGAATCGCCGTCGCAGGACCGTCGCCTGTCTCTCTGTTAGTTTGGCATATATCAACCCATCGCGCGCCGAGTCGGCAGGCCTGACTCCCAGAGCTCGCCAAAGCTTGTCGTGCTGGCTCAACGACATTCTCCCCTCCTTCTTGATCGCCACTCCTGGTTTTTGAGGATTTCGCCCTGAATGAAACGAGGCCGGAGGTGTGGTTGCACCTTCGACCTCATGCTTGCCTGAGTCCTGCTGTCAGCTACCGTACGGCCTGATCACCGCATTGTTAAATCCCGCCCGCCGCACCGCCAGGTCCAAACGCCCGTGATGCGCGAGTGGGCGTGGTCTCGGGGCTCAACAAGCCTGCGGGGCCGGCTAAATGCGAGGCGTTGCCTGTGTCGTCGTCTCCTCTCGGTCCGTCTGGCACCAGACCTGGCGGCGGCTCTAGCGGCCGTTACTTCGCGGACTCCGCTTACCTGTGTCTCTTCGACTTCTTCTTCGAATCGTTCTCCGGGTCGGCGCAGGCGGGGTGGTCGGCCGGCACGTTGAATCTGATCTTGATGCTCTCGTTGTGCCTGCCGGACTTCTCACTCACGAGCTTGCCGTCTAGGGTCACTCTGGTCTGGACACGGTGCCGGGCCTGTAGGTCGATCTTCTCGACGGACCTCACCTTGTACTGCACTCTGGCCTGAAGACCGTTGGGGCCACACCGCAGCCCCTTGGACTTATTGATGACGACGGTCTCCTGATCGGCCGTGGTGTCTATAGTGCCCCTGGCACCGCCGGGCAGCGAGACCTTAATCCTGGCATGATAGTCGTCGGCAGCGTCCGGGTCCTCGCCTCCGTCGATGGTCCGCGCAGTCCGGAGCTCGAGGCCCTCGAGTTCGATCTCGGCGTTCCGCCACCAGCCCCAACCCGCGTACGCGACCGACGACGGCGGTCAATGCTACTAGATAACGTATGCGCCTCATGTCGCGCCTCCCATCACGCGTTCGTATCGACGCTCGGTAGTTTTGCCTAACTTCCCCCAGGTGCGTAGAGAGTTGCCCCCTGAACTCATGGTGGTGTTGGCACCATAGCCACGCCGAGCGCTACCCGGATCGGGCTTGGCGCACCTCGCCGCGAGACCGGGGACGATACGGGGGCTATGGGCGAGAGCAGCGGAGGCCAGGCGAGAACCAGGTGGCGTAGGGACCAGATCGGCTGGTGGAAAACGGCGGCAGGTACCGCGGGGCTAGGCGTCCGGTCCGGGGGAGGAATCCTGGTCGGGCTCAGCCAGCGGCTCGAGATTGCGACCGTTGCGGTTGCGACGCTCCCAGTCCTCGCAGCGGACGTCCATCTGGAGGAAGTCCATTCCGCTGCGCCTCACCTTCTTCACCTCGCTGAAGCCCGACTTGGCGAAGGCGCGCCGGGCGCGGACGTTCCACTCCAGCGTATGGAGGTAGACCCTGCCGAGTGGCGTCGTGGTGAAGATATGGCCCAGCAGGGCCTCGACCGAGTCGGTGCCGTAGCCATTGTCCCAGTAGCCGCGGTCGCCGATCATGATCCCCAGCTCGGCCTCGCCGCGCTTGAGATTGACGTCGTAGTACATGCAGTTGCCGATGTGCAGGCCGTCGAGCGTGTCAATAGCGAGACGCCTCGAAGCCGAGCTGTCATAGATGATCTCATCCCGGGAGAACCGGGCGAACTCGGCGAAGGACATCCGCAGCGGGTGGGTCGCGTCCAGGCGCGACAGCTCTTCGTCCGTGCGCCACGCGTAGTCGTCGGCGACGTCCTCGATCCGCTTCTCGCGGATGACGACTTTCTCGCCCCTGATCTCGACTCTGGAAGCGCGCGCCGGCTCACTCCTGCCGCGAAGCCAGGGCAGTGCCTTTCTCAACAAGTCTCGCCTCGTTCCGATGGGTCATGGCCTTGATGGCCTCTTGTACCGGGAACCACTCCACGACGTCGAACTCATGGTCGTGGCGTGACGTATCGCCGCCGGTGGGCGACATCAGATAGTAGTGGACCGTCTTATGACACCGGGCGCGGTCCGACGGCCGCACGAACCAGTACTGGATGCTCTCCAGCGGCCGGACTATCTCTACTTCAAGGCCGGTCTCCTCTCGTACTTCGCGCAGGGCCGTCTGCTCTTGCGTTTCACCCGGGTCCGGCGTGCCCTTGGGCAGGCCCCAGAGGACCGGCTCGCTCCGGCCACAGAGCACCACCTCGTTCCCGTTTGCGCCTCCTCTGAGCACGACGCCTCCCGCCGAGACCAGCTCAACGGCGCGCCTGTTCCGTCCCATTACGCCAATTCTATGGCGGCCTCCATATAGCGTCAAGGTAAATGATGGCGCCTGCCCCAAGATCGCGCCCGTCTGCCGGCCACCGGTTGATACGCCTCCCGGTATTGGGTACAATGTCACGGACGTCCAATACGGAGCAGAACGTCAGTAGCGAACCTTTAATCCAGTCCTGTGAGGCTGGCAAGGTGCCCCTCCTGGGTCAAGCGTGGCCACGAGACCTGCGCGGAACCTGTGCCGGCCTCTTGCCAGCAGTGGCAAGAGGCTTTTTTGCGCACCGGAAGGGAGGCTCCGAGATCGCCGAGGCAAGACCCATACTGTCGGCGGAAGAGATACGGCGTGCTCTGTCACGCATCGCCCACGAGGTCCTCGAGCGCAACGGCGGCGCCGGCGAGATCGTGCTCGTGGGCCTACATACCCGTGGCGTCCCGCTGGCGCATCGGCTGGCCACATGGATCGAGGAGTTCGAGGATACCAGGCCTCCGGTGGGCGCCCTGGACATCGGGCTGTATCGGGACGACTTCTCCGGCGGCATTCGGTCCTTCATGCGCCCAACCTACATCCCCGACAGCGTCGAGGGGCGCCTAGTCGTGCTGGTCGACGACGTCCTGTTCACGGGCAGGACCATCCGCGCAGCGATGGACGCCCTGACCGACATCGGGCGGCCTAGGCAGATCCAGCTTGCTGTGCTGATCGATCGCGGCCATCGAGAGCTGCCCATCAGGGCGGACTACGTCGGCAAGAACGTCCCCACCTCCCACGACGAGGAGGTGCTGGTCCGGGTCAAGGAGATAGACGGCTCAGACGAGGTCGTCATCTCGAGGAGGCAGCAGTGACCTCCCGGTCCGCTCGAGAAGGTGAGGCTGCCGCGCAGGCACCGGACACACATCGCCCCCGCCGCCGGCACGTCCTGGACCTTGACGACTTCAGCCGTGAGGAGATCGAGGAGGTCATGCAGAACTCCTCGGTCATGAAGGAGGTCCTCGGGCGGGACATCAAGAAGGTGCCCGCGCTCAGGGGCAAGTCGATCGTCACCCTGTTCCTGGAGCCCAGCACCCGGACCAGGGTGTCCTTCGAGCACGCCGCCAAGACCCTCAGCGCCGACGTGATCAACGTGACCGGCACCGGCAGCAGCGCCGAGAAGGGCGAGTCGCTCTACAACACTGCGCTGACCCTGCAGGCGATGAACGCCGACCTGCTCGTGATGCGCCATCCACACTCGGGGGCGCCGTACTTCCTCGCGCGCAACCTCGACGCCGGCGTCATCAACGCCGGCGACGGCGGCCACGCCCACCCGACGCAGGCGCTACTCGACTTGTACACCATCCAGACGCGCCTCGGCCGCATCGAGGGCGTCAGAGTCGCCATCGTGGGCGACATCCTGTACGGCCGTGTGGCGCGGTCTAACCTGTGGGGGCTGACCAGGATGGGCGCCAGCGTGGTCATCTGTGCCCCCCCTACGCTGCTGCCGCCGGCCTTCATCGGGGGTTCCAGAGTGCCCGAAGGGCACCCCTTCGCCTCCATAGAGACGGAGACCAGCGTCGAGCGCGCCCTGGAGGGTGCCGACGTCGTGATGGCGCTCCGGATACAGCGCGAGCGCCAGCAGGCCGGCCATCTACCCACCGTCCGCGAGTACTCGCGGATGTACGGGATCACGGCGGACCGCCTCAGGCTCGCCAGCCCCGACGTCATCGTGATGCACCCCGGGCCGATGAACGAGGGCATCGAGATCGACACCGAGGTCGCCCACGGGGCCCGGTCGGTCATCGAAGAGCAGGTGACCAACGGCGTGGCCGTTCGTATGGCGCTGCTCTACGGGCTCATGCCCCACGGAAGGACCTAGGCGCATGTCTATTCTCATTACCGGCGGCCGGGTCATAGACCCCGGCCAGGAAGTCGACCGGACGGCCAACCTGCTGATCGACGACGGCGTCGTCAAGGGGCTGGGCGTCAGGGTCACGTCCCGGGGTGATGCCCAGGTCTTCGACGCTACGGGGTTGGTGGTCTGCCCCGGGTTTATCGACCTCCACTGCCACCTGAGGGAACCCGGCTTCGAGTACAAGGAGACCATCACCACTGGCACCCGGGCCGCGGCCCGGGGCGGCTTCACGACAGTGTGCGCCATGCCGAACACCAACCCGGTCATCGACGCGCGGGCCGTGGTCGACTTTATCTTACGCAAAGGCCGTGAAGAGGGCGCGGTCAGGGTCCTGGCCATCGGCAGCGTGACCAAGGGAAGCCGGGGCGCCGAGCTCTCCGAGATGGGAGAGATGTCGGACGCCGGAGTCGTCGGCTTCAGCGACGACGGCCTTCCGGTCCGCGACGCCAACGTGATGCGGCAGGCGCTGAGCTACAGCTCGTCCTTCGGCCTGCCGATCATCAACCACTGCGAGGTCGCCGAGCTAAGCCGCAACGGCCTGGCCAACGAAGGCTGGGTATCGAGTCTCCTGGGTGTCCAGGGTATTCCGAGCTCGGCTGAAGAGATCATGGTCGCCCGGGACATCGCCCTGGCGGAACTCACTGGCGGGCGGCTGCACATCGCGCACGCCAGCACGGCCGGCTCCGTCGAGCTGGTGCGCCAGGCCAAGCGCCGGGGGCTTCGAAACGTCACCTGCGAGGTCACGCCGCACCACCTCACTCTTAGCGACGAAGCGCTCCTGGGACGAGACGGGCGGGCCGACTTCGAGCACCTGACGCCCGACGCCTACGACTCCAACGCCAAGGTCGCGCCACCCCTGCGTTCCCGAAGAGACGTTGAGGCGATGGTGGACGGCCTCGTGGACGGCACCATCGACCTGATCGCCACCGACCACGCGCCCCACAGCCCGGTCGACAAGTTCTGCACACTGGAGGATGCCGCCAGCGGGATCAGCAACCTGGAGACCGCCCTCGGCTCGCTCATGTCTCTGGTCCACGCCGGCGACGCCCAGCTCCCGAAATTGATAGAGAAGCTCACGGCCGCCCCGGCGAGGTTCCTGGGCATGGAGCTCGGGACCCTCAAGGTCGGAGCCGCCGCGGACATAACGGTCTTCGATCCCCAGGAGGAGTGGGTCGTCGACACGGCGGCCTTCGCGTCGAAGGGCCGCAACACGCCGCTGGACGGCGCGACCCTCAAGGGTCGCGTCGTGGCCACCATAGTCGGCGGCGAGGTCAAGTACGACGCCAGGGGCGCTTTCGAGGGTGGCTAAGCCCCGGAGCCGGCAGAGGGCTGTGGTTCGACAAGCCTGTCATGAGCCTTATCGACGGGCTCACCACGAGCGGAACACCGCGGCCGTTCGCCCTGAGCCTGTCGAAGGGCCCGCCCAGGACGCTGGGGCGCTAGACATCTCTCCAATTGGCGCCGCATATGTCACCTAAGCCGGCATTCCTGGTCCTGGAGGACGGCTCGGTCTTCCGGGGGCGTGCCTTCGGTGCCGAGACCTCCGCCCACGGCGAGGTGGTGTTCAACACCTCGATGACCGGCTACCAGGAGATGCTCACCGACCCGTCCTACGCCGGACAGATCGTAGTGCCCACGTACCCGATGATCGGCAACTACGGCATCAACGACCGCGACTTCGAGTCGCGCCGGGTCCAGGTCGCTGGGTTCGCGGTAAGGGCCCACGACACCGCGCCCAGCCACTCGCTGAGCACGATGACCTTGGACCGGTTCCTGGCGAACCAGGGCGTCCCTGGGATCGGCGGCGTCGACACACGCGCCATCACCCGCAGGCTGCGGACCCGCGGCGTCATGATGGGCATGATCTCCGTGGACACGACTCCCGAAGAGGCCCTTGCCAGACTCCATGACCTGCCGACCTACGACGAGACCGATTTCGTCTCGCGGGTGAGCACCGAAAGCTCCTACGGGTGCCCCGCGGACGACGGCGAGGCCTCCGAGACCAGGCATCGCGTGGTCGTCTACGACTGCGGCCTCAAGTACAACATCCTGCGAATGCTCAGGGCGCGCGGCTGCGAGGTGATAGCCCTGCCCGTGCGCTCCTCGGCCGAGGACATCCTCGCGCTGCGTCCCGATGGCGTGGTGATGTCCCCCGGCCCCGGCGACCCGGAGCTGCTTGACTACGCAGTGGAGACAGCGAGGGGGCTGGTGGACAAGCAGCCGGTCCTGGGCATCTGCCTGGGCAACCAGGTCCTGGCCCGTGCATTCGGCGGCAGCAACTTCAAGCTGAAGTTCGGCCACCGCGGCGGCAACCACCCCGTGCGCGACGTCAGCACCGGCCTGGTGCACATCACCGCCCAGAACCACGGCTATGCGGTTGACCCCGACAGCCTGCCGGCGGACGTCAAGGTCAGCCACGTCAACCTCAACGACGGCACGGTCGAGGGCCTGAGCCACCGCACGCTGCCTGTCATGAGCATCCAGTACCACTCGGAGGCCTCACCGGGGCCGCTGGACAATGAATATCTCTTCGACCGCTTCCTGGACCTGATTCGCGATGCGGAATAACAACGAGGCGTCGTCATGCGCGCCACGCTGAACATCGACGAGAAGCTGATGGCGGACGCAGTGCGGCTGATCGGCGAGAAGACCAAGAGCGGGGCGGTCACTACCCGCGCTGCGGGAGTTCGTTCGTATTCGGAAGATAGCGGAGCTGCGAGCGTTGGCGGGGAACCTCGACGTCGACCTTGGCGAGATGGAGCGATTGGAGATGGAAGAACAGGAAAAGCTCCGGTGGTAATGGCTGATACCGATATACCACAGTTCGCGCGTGTTACAGACCTCCGGCTGTACTCGCCGGCCTCATGACCCGTCTCACCGGCATCAAGTCCATCACCCTGGACGTGGACGGCACCCTGTGGGACTTCCACGGGATGATGCGCGGCTCCCTGCAGAAGGCGCTGCGGGAGCTTGAGAGGCACGACCCCGAGGCGGCCGCCATACTGGACGTCGACAAAATGGTCGAGACGAGGGACCGCGTCCGCATCAAGATGCGCGACGTCACCCCCGACCTGGTCGAGATCAGGAAAGCGTCGTTCAGGCAGGCGCTGATCGACGTCGGCAGGCCCGACGACGCCCTGGCGGAGCGGCTCAGCGACGTCTACTTCGAGCACCGCTGGGCGCCGTCGCGACCGTTCGCCGACGTGCGCCCGGCCCTGGAAGCCCTGGCGCCGAGATATCGCCTCGGCATATTATCCAACGGCAACAGCTACCCCGAGCGCTTCGGCCTGGGGCACCTGTTCTCCTTCGGCGTGTACGCCCAGGACCACGGAGGCATCAACAAGCCCGACCCACGCCTGTTCCAGATCGCCATACACGAGGCGGGCTGCCAGCCCCACGAGCTGCTGCACGTGGGAGACTCGCTGCGCAGCGACGTGGGCGGCGCCAAAGGCGTCGGCGCTTGGGTTGTCTGGGTCAACCGCGACGGCGCCACGGCCGACGGCGAGCACCAGCCCGACTTCCAGATCTCAGCCCTATCCGAGCTGCTGGAGATCCTGTGAAAGCCGATCATCATGGTGAAATGGTTGATGTCGCACAACTAGGCGAGCCTCTCTCAGAGGGCGAACTTCGGCTAGCCCGAACCAGGCTTCAGTCAAATCTACATATCAGGCACTGCCTGGGCAAGTGGATTAAGCCAGGCTTTAAGAGACCAGTCTTACGGCAGAATATCCTACGCGGCATCATGTCAGACGAAGCCTCGCGAGAGGTTGTTGACAAGTTGGAGCGAGTATTGAGTGAAAGCAAGACGAATTGTCAATACTTCGCAGGCATCTTCAAGGAGACCCCTGCGGGGGACACGGACACCGTAAGCAGCAAGGCCCTGGACTTCCTGACGGAAGTTGAGGCCTATGCCTGCCCCAGGAAGATCGGGTTCAGAGACGTACTAAAGCTTAGGGAAAGCTCCACGAAGACCGTTGACTTCCTCGATAAGGTGCTCGGCGAGCGATACGGCGCAGAGGTTGCCCGCCTAGGAGTTCCGCGTTCGAACGGAAAGACCGTGAAGCCATTTGACCTTAGTGCTACTCATGTACTGTTCAGCGGGACGGAAGCCTCACCAAAGATACAGGCCGCTGTGTGGGGCGCAGTGGACAACAAACCAGGGCAACTCCGAGAATTCCGCAAGACCTACGACCTGAAGTGCAGGTTAATTATATCCACAGGAAGGTGGTTGGGTCCTGGCGGGAGTTCTGCGAGACAAGAGGCAGGGACTTTGCCCGGGGCTTACGAGACGGCTCCTCAACGCGTATGGGACATGCTTGATAGTCACCCTCGCGATCTGCTGGGTAGCTTGGTAATTCTGGATGGTCCGACGCAGGTGGTACATCCCACGACGACCGGCCTTCAGAGGACCAATTGATGAGCCCTAAACCCTCCAAAGTCCTCGTCATTGGCTCGGGGCCCATTGTCATTGGGCAGGCGGCCGAGTTCGACTATGCCGGCACGCAGGCGTGCAAGGCCCTTCGCGAGGAGGGCGTCACCACCGTGCTGGTGAACTCGAACCCAGCCACCATCATGACCGACGAGGGCGTCGCCGACGTCGTGTACATCGAGCCGCTCACCGTCCCGGTGCTGGAGCGCATCATCGGCGCCGAGCGCCCCGACGGCATCCTGCCGACGCTGGGCGGACAGACCGGCCTCAACCTAGCCGTGGAGCTGGCCGAGGCCGGGGTGCTGGACAAGTACCACGTTCGCATGCTGGGCACGCCCCTTTCCGCCATCAGGAGCGCCGAGGACCGCGAGCTGTTCCGTAAGCTCATGGTGGACATCGACGAGCCGCTGCCGCCCAACGTGGCGGTGGGCTCGGTCGAGGAGGCGGTCGCCGCCATTGCCGAGATCGGGCTCCCGTTGGTCGTCAGGCCGGCCTACACCCTGGGAGGCACTGGCGGGGGCGTGGCCGAGTCCGAGCAGGAGCTGCGAGAGATAGCGCAGCGCGGTATCTCGGCCAGCCCCATCGGGCAGGTGTTGCTCGAGAAGTCGCTGGTCGGATGGAAAGAGATCGAGTACGAGGTGATGCGCGACGGCGCCGACAACTGCATCACTGTTTGCAACATGGAGAACATTGACCCGATGGGCGTGCACACCGGTGACAGCATCGTCGTGGCGCCCAGCCAGACGCTCTCGGACAAGGAGTACCAGCTGCTGCGGTCAGCGAGCCTGAGAATCATCCGCGCGCTGGGTATCGAGGGCGGCTGCAATGTCCAGCTCGCGCTGGAGCCGGGCGACGTGGTCGCCGAAACGCTTCCCGGCGGCGGCAGGGCCGAGAGCAGCTACTACGTCATCGAGGTGAACCCCCGGGTGAGCCGCAGCTCGGCGCTGGCCAGCAAGGCCACGGGCTACCCGATAGCCCGCGTGGCCGCCAAGATCGCCGTAGGCAAACGGCTGGACGAGATTCCCAACGCGGTCACCAAGAAAACCATGGCCGCCTTCGAGCCGACGCTGGACTACTGCGTCGTTAAGATACCGCGCTGGCCCTTCGACAAGTTCCCCACCGGCGACCGGGCCCTCGGCACCCAGATGAAGGCCACGGGCGAGGTGATGGCCATTGATCGGTCTTTCGAGTCGGCCTTTCAGAAGGCAGTCCGTTCGTTGGAAATCACCAGCCGTTCGCTGCTGTGGGAGCAGGCCGGCTGGACCGAGACAGGCGCGCCGCTGCACCCCACCGACGACCGGCTGTGGGCGCTGCTGGCTTCCCTCCGGCGGGGGGCGACTGCGGAGGAGCTCTCGCGCAGCACGGGTATCGACCCGTGGTTCACCCGCGCCTTCGCGAGGATAGCTGACATGGAGCGGCGCCTGCTGTCGTCGAACTTGACCGCCGGCCTGCTGTGGGACGCCAAGCGGCTGGGCTTCTCCGATCACAAGATCGCGGTGCTCTCGGACCGCTTGCCGGCCGAAGTGCGCGGTCTGCGCCTGCGGTGGGACATCAGGCCGGTCTACAAGATGGTGGACACCTGTGCGGCGGAGTTCGAGGCGGTAACGCCGTATTTCTACGGCACATACGAGCAAGAGAACGAGGCCGCACCCATCACCGACCGGAAGGCGCTGGTCATCGGCAGCGGGCCCATACGCATCGGCCAGGGCATCGAGTTCGACTACTGCTCCGTTCACGCGGCTTGGGCGCTCCAGCAGGCGGGCATCAAGAGCATTATGATCAACTCCAACCCGGAGACGGTCTCCACCGACTTCGACACCAGCGACCGCCTCTACTTCGAGCCCCTGGACGACGAGAGCGTTCTGGACATTCTCGAGAACGAGACGTACCTGGATGGCGACGAGGTCGTCGTACCGCCCAGTGTCGTCCAGTTCGGCGGCCAGACCGCCATCAACCTCTCCCAGTCTCTGGACGGCGCCGGCCTACCGATCCTGGGCTCGACGGCCCAGTCCATCAACGTGGCTTCGGACCGGCACCTGTTCGAGGACTTCCTCACCCGGGTGGGCATCCCTAACCCTCCAGGAGCGGCCGTGGCAAACGCCGACCAGGCGCTCACGGTGGCCGACGCCATCGGCTACCCGGTGCTGGTCCGGCCCAGCTACGTCCTCGGCGGCAGGGCGATGGAGATCGTCAAGAACGCCGGTGAGCTACGCCGCTACATGTCATTCGCCCTCGCGGCAGGCGAAGGACGGCGAGTGCTCATAGATAAGTACTTCGAGGGCCGCGAGGTCGAGGTGGACGCGGTTTGCGACGGCGAGTCTGTGCTGATTCCGGGCATCATGGAGCACGTCGAGCGGGCGGGCGTCCACAGCGGCGACTCGATGGCCATATACCCCGGCCTGACCCTCACCACCAGCGAGGTGGACACGATCGTCGACTACGCGACGCGCATCGGCCTGGCGCTGCAGGTCAGGGGGCTGATGAACATCCAGTTCGTGGTCCTCGGAGGCCCGGCCTACCGGAGTCCCGGCCTGTCCCACAACGAGCAGCAGGGCGACAGCGAGGTCTACATCCTGGAGGTGAATCCGCGCGCCAGCCGCACGATCCCGTTCATCTCCAAGATCACGGGCGTGCCGATGGTGCACCTGGGCATCAACGCCATGCTGGGGAAGTCCCTCGAGGAGCAGGGCTACCAGGGCGGCCTGTGGAAGAAGCAGGACCTCGTGGGTGTCAAGGCGCCCGTTTTCTCGATGTCCAAGCTGGCAGGCGTAGACACATACCTGGGACCGGAGATGAAGTCCACGGGAGAGGTGATGGGGCTGGACTATGAGTTCGCACCCGCCGTCGCCAAAGCGCTTTTGGCCGCCGGGTTGATGCTGCCCCCCCGGGGCTCCATCCTTCTTAGCATTGCAGATAGGGACAAGGCCGAGTCGGCGCAGATGGTGCAGACCCTGGCCGCCGCCGGCTATCGCCTGTACGCGACTGCGGGCACTGCGGCCATGATTCGGGACCAGGGCATCGACGCCGTCGTGGTGCCGAAGCTCCAGGAACCGGGGCACCCCAACGTGGTGGACGTGATCGCCGACGGGACGGTCGACGCTGTCGTCAACACCTTAAGGGGCGACCGCGAAGCGCTGGAAGACGGATTCGAGATACGCAGGGAGGCCGTCGAGCGCCGCATCCCCTGCTTCACCTCGCTGGACACGGCCCGCGCCGCGGTCGAAAGCCTGGTCACCGGCGCAGACTCCTATAGCGTCAAACCCCTGGGCTCCTACCGGGCCGGACGGTGAATCCGACTACAACTCCAAGAACTCTTTCACCGATAACCGCACCTGCCGGACGATAGCTCGCACAGCCCCCTCCGGTAGGTCGCCGGGGCGATTGGCCGCCGTCGCGGACCGGCCTCCCGAAATTTAGATGCGTTCCCCGGTCGCCCGGTCCAGGCCTTCCGGCGGCCACGCCACCCAGATTTGTCTAAGACCCGCTAGGTGCTGTTGGGCAGTCGTTGATTAGCCTTCGTATAATCTCGCCAGGCAGACAGGCCCCTTTTTCTCTATCTCGCGACCCCTCCGCCGCATCGCACTGCGGCGCATAGTCGGTAGAAACACTTAGGCCCGTGTCGACCAACGCCTGCCTCGCCCCGCCGTTACGAAGCCTTTCCGCCCAGCGGAGCCCTGTGGCAAGCCGCGCAGGGGACGCGTGCCTCGGGGCGAGAAAAGTCGCTGGAAATTAGTTATTTCAAGGCTTGCGGTCTAAGAAAAGGCCCGTGGTAAACTGCCCCGCGTCCCCAACTCCTCCCCAGGGAGCCGCTAGCCCTCCGCGCCTGCAGCATGCGGTTCCAGGTGTTCGACGCGGGTACGATGGGCCGCGTGCAGCCAGCCATAGCTTTGAGGGCCACGATCGCCACAAGACAGATGCCGACTATTGTGATAGACGAGCTCTTGCAGAGGCTTGCTCTACCTGGCGATTCGTCGGCGGCCGTCGTTCGCTACAACGCATGTGGCCGGAGCAACAGCCGCCGCCGTCGCGCTGGTTGGACAGAGCCATCTCTGCTGAGGCCGCATGGAGAATAATCGACAAGCTGGAGATGTCTGGCAGGCGGTCCTCGGCGACCTCCAGTTGCGCGTAACCCGTCCAAGCTATGAGACGTGGCTCCGCGACACTACCGGCATCGCTTATGGCGATGGCGAGTTCGTGATCGGCGCACCCAACACCTTCGTGGCCGAGATGCTCGAACAACGAATGTACTCGCTCATCTCCCAGTCGGTGGAGCGGGTCGTCGCCAAAGGGGTGGCCGTACGCTTCACGGTGATCTCTTCGAACAGGGCCGCCGAGGGAGCCCGCGGCGGCGGCAGCCACAACGGCGCAACGTCCAGCGGTGCCGCGAAGGCGAGCGGCTCCATACCCTCACGGGAACCGGCACCCTTTGCCGCGGTGCTCAATCCCCGCTACACATTCGAGGCCTTCATCATTGGCCGGTCAAACGAGTTGGCCCACGCGGCCGCCTCTGCGGTGTCGGACAGCCCGGGCAGCGTCTACAACCCCCTGTTCATCTACTCTGGGGTCGGCCTGGGGAAGACCCACCTGCTCCACGCCATCGGACACACGCTGGCATCTCGCGGTCTGTCCCCGATCTACGCAACTACCGAGGAGTTCACCAACCAGTACATCAAGGCTATTCGCGAGGGCAAGACCGAGGACTTCCGTGCGCGATATCGCAGCGCAGACGTCCTTCTGCTGGACGACATCCAGTTCATCATCGGGAAGGAGCAGACCCAGGAGGGCTTCTTCCACACATTCAACTCGCTCCACCTGGCCGGCAGGCAGGTGGTCATCACCAGCGACCGGCCAGTGTCCAACCTGACCCTGCTCGAGGACCGCGTCAGCTCCAGACTAGCCGCAGGCCTGGTCGTCGACATCCAGACCCCGGACCTGGAGATGCGCATGGACATCCTGCGCGCAAAGGCTGCCGGAACCGGACGGCAGTTCCCAGACGACGTGCTGGACTTCCTGGCAGAGCGGGTCCACAAGAACGTCCGCGAGCTGGAGGGCAACCTGAACAGGATCGTTGCCTACGCGCAGCTCACCGAACGCCCGATCTCCGTAGATCTGGTCAAGCGCGCCATCGCCGACTCCCTGAAAACCTCCCGCCGGCATAAAGTGTCCGACCAGCGGATCCTCGACGCAGTATGCTCGTACTTCTCCATTGACGTTGAGGTGCTCAAGGGCAGAAGACGAGACAAAGAGACCGCTCTCGCCAGGCAGGTCGCCATGTACCTCCTCCGCGAAGATGCCAATCTCACCCTGAAGTCGGCCGGCGCGGTCCTGGGCGGCAAGGACCACACCACCGTTATGCACGCCTGCGTCCGAATATCGAGCCGTATCAACGCCGATGCGGACCTCCGCAGGGACGTAATCAATATCCGCGAGGCTCTCGCCAAATAGCTCTCTTCCCAGGCTGCGAGCTTCGGCCCAGCACAGTGGATAACTCGCCGCCGTAGGTGGACAACTCCGGTCCATTGTGGAAAACTATTCCCTTAACTCCGCCCTCCCAACATTACCCACCTTCGCACCGCTTGTTGCCCATAAGAATCCCCTCCCTATGAACCATCGTCCTCCAGTCCACGAAGCCCTGGAGACCAGATATCCATAAGATCCCCAGCCTTATTATAGATGGCTGTTATACTCTTCAAAATGATAGATCAAGCAACTATCCAAGTCACCAGTGGAAATGGGGGCAACGGAAGTGTCAGTGGCCGGCGGGAGAAGTATGTCCCTCGTGGAGGACCGGATGGTGGGGATGGTGGTGAGGGCGGGTCGGTGGTTATGCGCTCATCGGGCGGGATAAGTACACTAAGTGAGTTCCGCTACAGACGGCTATTCACGGCAGAGAACGGGGGCCATGGATCGGGGAAGAAGCGCCATGGCGCGCGGGGGGCGCACCTTGAGATAGAGGTGCCCGTCGGCACGGAGGTCTGGAGCAACAACGGCGAAGGGCAACGAGTAGCTGACCTCTGGGAGGATGGGGTGCGGATAGTGATCGCACGCGGAGGGCGTGGAGGTAGAGGGAATACCCGCTTCACCTCACCTACGAACCGATACCCGGTGCTTGCCGAAGGGGGCGATCCAGGAGAGAGTCTGACACTGCGGTTGGAGCTGAAGCTCCTGGCGGACGTTGGGATCGTGGGCGCGCCCAATGCAGGGAAGTCTAGCCTGCTGGCCGCCGTTAGTGGGGCGAGCCCAAAGGTGGCTGGCTACCCGTTCACGACAATAGAGCCCGCCCTCGGCACTGTGGAGATCGGATACGAGAGCTTCGTGATGGTCGACATCCCAGGGCTGATAGAGGGGGCCCATACGGGCGCGGGCCTCGGGCACGACTTCCTCAGGCACATCCAGAGGACCAAGGTGCTCATCCACCTTATCGACGGTGAACAGGATGACAGCCTTGGCGAGTACCTGCGGATACGCTCTGAGATAGGGATGTTCAATGAGAGCCTCTCCACTAAGCCCGAGATCGTTGCTGTCAACAAAGCCGACCTTGAAGGAGTAGAGGAGAAGAGCGACGTCCTGAGGCCGAAGCTCGGCGGGCACAGGGTGCACTGCATCTCGGCACTTGCCAGGCGAGGGCTGGACGGCCTGCTGGACGATGTGGCCGGGACGCTGGCGTCCGCTCGGGAGGAAGCGGCCAAGGCGCCGGAGGGGGATGGGATCCCCGTGCTTCGCCCCAGGCCGGTAGACCGGGGCGTTGAGGTGAGCAGGATCGAGGGAGTATACGTCGTCGCCCTGCGCTCGGCTGAGAGGATCGCTGCAATGGTCGACTCAAGCGACTGGCACGCTCAGACCCAGCTCATGGAGCAGCTTAGAAGGCTGGGCGTGGTTTCGGCCTTGGAGAAGGCGGGCGCTAGGGCTGGGGACAGGGTGAAGATAGGCAAGACTGAGCTGGAATGGGAATAGGGTGAGGGTCGGGCTGCTCGGTGGCACCTTCGACCCGGTCCACCTTGGGCATCTCATCGCGGCACGAATCGCACAAGAGGCGGTCGGGCTCGACGAGGTGCTCTTCGTCCCGGCAGGTCAACCTCGACTCAAAACGCGGCCGCCGGTGGCGTCCGGGGCCCAGCGGCTTGAGATGGTGCGTCTGGCGGTCGGCCCTCACGACGGTTTCAGCGTGTCCGACGTCGAGATTCGGCGAGCCGGGCCGAGCTATACCGTAGACACGCTGGAGGCGCTTGCGCCGGGCAGGATCCTCTTCCTGCTGGTGGGCACCGATGCGCTGAACCAGCTCGGAGCATGGCACCGGCCCGAACGCGTCCTCGAGCTCTGCGACCCTGTAGCGATCGTGAGGCCTGGAGCGGCCGGCCTGGACCTTGACGCGCTGGAGGAGGCGGCGGTGGGGGCGTCGGAGGCCGTGAGGCAGGTCGGTGGGCCGCTTCTGGACGTAAGCAGCACAGAGGTCAGGCGGCGGACCGGCGACGGGCTGTCCATCGCCGACCTCGTGCCGGAGCCTGTCGAGCAGTACATCCGCGACCACGGGCTCTACCTGGAGGGAGGGAGCGCGACCATGGCAGGTTCGACCGCTGCCGGAATCTTGGAGTTGGCCACCGAGATCGGTGCGCTGCGGTTCGGCGAGTTCACCCTGACCTCCGGAGGCACCAGTAGCTACTATTTCGACGGGCGTCTGGTGACGCTGGACCCCGAAGGGTCCTACAGGGTCGCGACGGCGTTCTATCCGGTCCTTGTAGGGTGCGGCGCGCAGGCGATAGCCGGTCCCTCGGTTGGTGCCGACCCCATCGTGGCCTCTATCGCCACCGTCAGCCACCTCAAAGGCAATCCGATCTCGGCGCTGATCGTCAGGGCGAAGGCCAAGGAGCACGGTACCGGGCGGCTGATCGAGGGACGGCTGACCCCCGGGACCAGAGTTGCGGTGGTGGACGACACATGCAGCACGGGGGGCAGCCTGCTCCACGCAATCGATGCCGTAGAGCAGGCGGGGAGCCAGGTGGTGAAGGTGCTGTGCATCCTGGACCGGCGGCAGGGCGGGAGCGACGAGGTCAGGAGGCGCGGCTACGACTTCTTCGCTCTGCTCGAGGCCGACGACGAGGGCAACATCGCGCCTGCAGCGCCGTGATGGGACTAGTAGGACGCGAGTCCGTCGTGGCGCCGGCCCCGGAGCCGCCGCGGGGTGATGTCCACGGTCCTCTGGGCGTCGGCGACGACGTGTCCGATGGCCGACGCTTCTTGCTGGAGCTTCGCCAGGACGTCAAGCGCCGCCGCGGCCTCTCCGCCGGGAACGATGACGCACATACCGATCCCCATATTGAAGACCTCGTACATCTCCGCATCCGACACATCGCCGAGGTCCTGAATCATGGCGAAAATCGGATGAGGTTCAGGTAGAGCGTCGATGACGTATCCGGCATCCGCCTCCAGCCGCGGGAGATTCAAGAAACCGTCGGTGGTCATGTGGGCGAGTCCCCTGACGTCAACACCCTCATCCAGAAGCGCCAACACCTCGGATACGTAGATGCGCGTCGGCCTCAGCAGCTCTTCACCCAACATCGACCCGAGCTCAGTATAGTACTCAGCGGCGATCCGCCGCCGTTCTGACAAGGGCTTGGCAGAGGTGAGTCCGAACGCAGCCCGCGCCAGAGTCAGGCCGTTGCTGTGTATCCCTGAGCTTCGCAAGCCAATGATCGTGTCACCTGCCTCAACCCGGCTGCCGGTGATCGCCCCCTCGGGGCGCACGAGACCGAGGCAGGTACCCGCCAGATCGAAGCCGCCGCCATCTTTCTCTCCGCGGATGACTTCCGGGAGCTGCGCGGTCTCGCCGCCGATAATGGAGATGCCGGCCTGCGATGCACCATCGGCAAGACCCTTGCCGATCCCTGTAAGAACGCGGGGGTCGATTCGCTCGACGGCGATGTAGTCGACCATCGTCTGGGGCACCGCGCCGACGCAGAGAACGTCGTTGACGTTCATGGCGACACAGTCGATCCCAACGGTGTCGTACTTGTCCATGAGTTGGGCGATAAGGGCCTTTGTTCCGATGCCGTCCGTGGAGATGGCGACGCCGACCGGACCCATCGTGATGATGTTGGCATAGTGACCGAAGTCGAGGCTTGGCCTGCCGTGGTTGCTCCACGTGCCCCTTAGCCGCTGCGCCAAAGACGACAACGCGGCGTCTTGAGCAGCCGTATCGACCCCTGCGGACCTGTAGGTCGACTGGCTCCCGGCTACCCCCGGCCCGACCACGGTATCTCCCATCTCACCCTTCTCTTTGCTGGGTTTCGAAAACCGGGCTAGCGGCTTTCGTCCATACTGTCTATAAGTATAAGAGATTTGGACCGCGCGTGGCTGAAAACTACTGACCAATAAACGGACAGACTGGTCACGGAATTATACATCTCCACCTCATCGTGAGCAGGCGCGACCACACGTGACCTGCCACCCTTGCCAAGACGCTAGAATAGACCACCAGAGTTGTATCCGAAATCCCAACGTGTGGAGTGCAGACAAATGAAGCTTATTTTCGTCCGCCACGCCGAGTCGACCGCCAACGCCGAGGGACGCTATCAGGGGCACTCCGAGCACCCACTGTCCGGGCTCGGGGAGGCCCAGGCCGAGCAACTCTCCCGGCAGTTTCACCGCGACGGCTTCGAGCCGACTCATGTCTACGCCAGCCCCTTGATGAGGACGAGGCAGACGGCCGCGGTACTGGCGCGCCGCTGGCCTGTCGAGGTCGCCTACATGGACGACCTGATGGAGTACGACATCGGCATCCTGTCGGGGCTGAACGACGAGGAGATCGCCGTCAAGTACCCGGACCTAGACCTGGAGCACGCCTGGACCAGGCAGCTTGCCGACGTTGAGGGAGCAGAGCCGCTCCGGGCCCGCCGGGCCCGCGCCGAAAGGGTCGTTGAGCGCGCTCTCGGCGGCCACTACGACGGCGATACGGTGGTCATGGTTACCCACGGTGGCATCTTGCAGCACATCCTTGCCGTGCTGCTGGGGACCGATCGCACCTGGGGCACGACTGTGCACAACACGGGGGTGTTCGACTTCAGCATAGACAAGGAGCGCTGGCCCTTGGACGGCGAGCACCGGCTGGTCGGGACGTACTTCCGGATCAGCCGCTTCAACGACGCATCGCATCTGCAATGAGGCTGCGGCACGTATTGAAGCGGCAAAGGCCATGGACTACAATCGCTGAGTCGGCCGGCGCCGAATTGGGGCGGTGGCCTTTAGTTGTCAGGGTGAGGAGGGTACCGCTACATGGCCAAACTGCTCGAAGTCAGAGACCTGGTCACGGAGTTCACGACCCAGGACGGCGTCGTGAGGGCGGTCGACGGCATCAGCTACGACATCAACGAGGGCGAGATCATTGGCATCGTCGGTGAGAGCGGCTGCGGCAAGACGGTCAGCGCCCTTTCGATAATGCGGCTCATCGCCAGCCCGCCGGGCAAGATCGTAAGCGGGGAGGTCATCTTCGACGGCCAGGACCTGCTCAAGCTGAGCAACTCCCGGATGAGGCGGGTACGCGGCAACCGGATGTCGATGATCTTCCAGGAGCCGATGACGTCGCTTAACCCGGTGCTGACCATCGGTCGGCAGCTCACCGAGACGCTGGAGCTCCATCTTGGCATGAACAGGCCCGACGCGCACAAGAGGGCCCGCGAGCTGCTCGGCATGGTTGGGATCCCCGATGCCGAACGCCTCCTCGAGGACTACCCACACCAGCTCAGCGGAGGAATGAGCCAGCGCGTGATGATCGCAATGGCCATAAGCTGCAACCCACGCCTGATACTGGCCGACGAGCCGACCACGGCGTTGGACGTCACCATCCAGGCGCAGATCCTCGAGCTCATGCGGTCGCTGACCACGCAGCTCGGGATGGCGCTGATACTTATCACCCACAACCTGGGAATCATCGCACGCTACGCCTCCCACGTCATCGTGATGTACGCGGGCAAGATCGCCGAGACCGGGGAAGCCAGGCAGATATACGCCGACCCCAGGCACCCCTACACCCTCGGCCTGCTCAGGTCCGTGCCCCGTTTGGACGAGCCGGAAGGGACCAAGCTGGAGACAATCGAGGGGATGCCTCCGGACCTGATCGACATGCCTGAAGAGTGCAGGTTCGCTCCACGATGCAAGTACGTCATCGACCGATGCCTTCAGGAGGTGCCCCAGCTCATGGCGACCGAGGACACACACTTGTCCGCGTGCTGGAGGGGGGTGGAGCTACACGAGATTAAGTCCACGGTAACCCAGGGGGCCGGCTCTTGATTCAGACACAGACCGGCGAGGACATCCTGTTGCAGGTCCGCCACCTGCGGATGTACTTCTCGGTCACCTCTGGTGCGATCTTCCAGAAGCAGGTGGCCGAGATCAAGGCGGTCGACGACGTCAGCTTCTTCATCAGGCGCGGCGAGACGCTGGGCCTGGTGGGCGAGAGCGGCTCCGGCAAGACGACTGTCGCCCGGTGCATCCTCCAGCTATACGATCCCACGGCCGGCGACGTCATCTTCGAGGGGCAGATGCTGAGCGATCTGAGCTCCCGGGGAATGAGGCTCGTCCGGCGGCGAATGCAGATCGTCTTCCAGGACCCCTACGGGTCGCTGAACCCCAGGATGACCTGCGGCGACATCATCGGCGAGCCGCTGATCGTACACAAGCTCACCGACGGCAAGGGAGAGTACAGGGACAGAGTCGCCGAGCTGCTCGGCGTCGTCGGCCTCAACCCGTACATGGCCGACCGGTACCCCCACGAGTTCAGCGGAGGTCAGCGGCAGCGCATCGGCCTGGCCCGGGCCCTAGCGTCGAACCCCGCTTTCATCGTCTGCGACGAGCCCGTGTCGGCCCTGGACGTCTCGATCCAGGCCCAGGTGATCAACCTGCTGGAGGAGCTTCAGGAGGTTTTTGGGCTGACCTACCTCTTCATCGCCCACGACCTGTCGGTGGTCCGCCACATCAGCGACCGCGTGGCGGTCATGTACCTGGGCCATATCGTCGAGATCGCCGACCGCACCGAGTTGTACGAGAACCCCCTGCACCCGTACACCAAGGCACTGCTGTCCGCGATCCCCATTCCCGACCCGGCGGTCGAGGCCGGACGAGAGTACATGGTGCTGAAGGGAGAAGTGCCCAGCCCCATGAATCCTCCGCAGGGCTGCGTGTTCCACACCCGGTGCCCCATAGCCATTGACGAGTGCAAGCTCGAAATGCCGGAGCTCAGGGAGATTGGCAAGGACCACTGGGTGGCCTGCATTCGCGCCGACGGCTACAATTAACGAGAAGCGTTTCCGGCGCGGCCGGCCGTGGTCACGCGGACCATTTCTCAGTTGTTCAGGGTATGCGACGCCAGCCGAAGGGCGACCCCCGTCGGATTCCAACCCCTTGAACTCCAGCCAGACCGCGATGCTCCTAGACAGCCACGTCGGTGGCGGCGCCCCACGGTCGCCGTATGCGAGCCTCAACGCGCGCCGAATGGCGGTGCAGATCGTCTCTCCCGGCTGCATAAATGCCTCAAGGAGTCGGGTGGTGGTCTCGTCGAGGGCGACCTCGCGCATCATTCCCCCGATTCCGGACCGCATCGAGTCGCCTACGCGGTCTTAGGGTGCCTCAGGCGCTTGAGTCGCTCCCACCCGCCCAGTGGCGGTTTGCCGGTGCCGATGGTGGTCCGCTCGTAGCGCTCGCGCAGCCGCGGCTTCCAGGGGTGCTCGTCGACGTAGGCCGGTACGTCCGGCGGGATGTTCGGTCGCCGCCAACCGCAGATGACACACAGGGCGTCTTTGTCCGCGCGGGCAGTGTAGTCGAGGACCGTTCCTCTGCATCTGGGACAACCGTTGAACGTTAGCATGGTCGTGTCCGCTCGGAGCGCAGTTGAGTTACTCATGCCAGGATCGTATGAGACGGCAACCCCGATAGCCTGACGCATCCCTTCCGCGACCCTGACGGAAGCCTGACAACGGTGCCTCGTGCCAGGGGTCACTTGCCGCTTCAGGTTGCGAGAGATAGAATGCGACTGCCACCTCGGCAACGTTATCACTCACCAGGGGGCGACTGATGACGACCGAAGAGTGGGTGTCGATGCTGCTGGTTGAACGGGGCGTCCTGGGGGTCCGGGTCATCCCGCTGGACCAGTAGATTTTCATGCAGGGCGCTTCGCCGATCGCCGACGTCTTCCTTGACAACCCCTACGTATCGCTCATGCACGCCCAGATCGTGACGGAAACGGACAGGTTCATCATCCGCGATCTGGACAACCGGAACGGCACATACGTCAACGGGACGCGCCTGGGGAAGGAAGGGCATGCTCTTCAGAGCGGCGAGCTGTTCGTAGACCTCAAGTCACGCGACGTCTGGGTCCGTGGCCTGCTCTACAGCCGCAAAGGCGAGGCCTGAATCCAAGGACGACTTTGCAGCCGCCGGCTGGCCCGAGCGCTCAGGAGGAGACTTGGGCGACCAGGAGATAGAGCAGACCGCTGCGACCTATAGCGGGTCCGGCATCATCTCCACCGGCACCTCGATCAGCGACGGGGCCTCGATGGCGGTGGCATCCGTGATCGCGGCGGTCAGCTCGTCAGGCTCGTGCACTCTGACGCTACGCACGCCGAAGGCCTGCCCGAGCTTAACGAAGTCCGGGTTCTCGAGCTCGGAGCCGACGACGCGGCCGTCGAACTGGTGGATCTGAGAGCGCATCACGTTCCCGAAGGCGTTGTCGTTGAACACGATGGCCACGACGTTGATGCGGTGCATGGCGGCCGTCGCCAGCTCCTGGACGTTGAACATGAAGCCGCCGTCCCCAGAGATCGAAACGACGACCCGGTCGGGCCAGGCGACCTTGGCGCCGAGCGCCGTCGGGAACCCGTATCCCAGGTTGCCGAAGTACGACGAGGTGACGAAGGTGCCGGGCGTGTACACAGGGAAGAAGCTGCGGCTGTAGTAGCCTATCTGAGTCTCGTCGGGCACTAGGATGCCGTCGTCGGGCATCGCGGCGCGGATGGCCTGGACGAAGGAGCCTTGGGGCTCGATCTGGTTCGCTGGGTCGCTGCGCTCGGCCTTGATGGCCTCGAACTCCTCGCGGCGAACGGGCCTCGCCGGCCCCGTGGCCTCCAGCGCCGCGCGAAGGACGTCCAGCGTCAACGCGGCGTCGCCCAGGACGCCGACGGTGTTGTCCTGGTAGTTCCTGCCGATCTCGTCCGGGTCGACGTCGATCTGGACGAGCGTCTGGCGCTGGAAGCTCGTCCGCGCCAGCCTGGTGCCCACGGCCAGGACTACGTCACACTCGTCGAGGAAGTCGTCTAGCCTGTCGCGGCGGAGGTTGGGCGCACCCAGGGACAGGTAGCTTCGGTCCGAGATAGAGCCCCGGCCCTCGTAGCTGGCCACGACCGGGGCCTGGAGGTACTCCGCCAGCCGTTCGAGCTGCCCGGAGGCACGGGAGGAGAATACGCCGCCACCGGCCCAGATCACGGGTCGCCTGGCCGCGGCAAGCAGGCGCGCCGCTTCCGCGACGCTGTCGCGGGCGGGCGCCTGACGCGGGTGTTGCACCGGCACCGGCAGATCGATGTCCGCAGCCTCCTCCAGGGTGTCCAGCGGCATCTCGATCTCCACGGGCCTTGGCCTGCCGGTGCTGAGGTGTCGGAACGCCTCCTGGACCGCGTCGGGAATGCGCCGCGGGTCGTCGATGCGGGCCGCCCACTTGGTGATGGGTCGTACGCAGTCGAGCTGGTCGTCGACCTCATGTAGCTCGCCGCGGTTGAATCCCTGAAATTCTCTCGGGATCTGGCCGGACACCACCAGCATGGAAGTTGATGCCGAGTAGGCGGTGCCAATGGCCGCAGTGGCGTTGAGCAGACCGGGACCGGGCACCACCATCGCCGTGCCCGTGCCCCCGCCGGTGCGGGAGTAGCCGTAGGCCATGTAGGCTGCGGCCTGCTCGTGGCGGGTGGTTATGTACCTGATATTGGGCTCGCCGTGGAGGGCGTCGGTGGCGTGATAGAGTTGGTAGCCCGGCACGCCGAACACCACCTCGACGCCGTGCCGCACAAGCGACTGGACCAGCGCCTCTCCGCCCGTCATTCTCGTCATAAGTGTCTCTCCGTATCTGCCGAATGCAGGCTAATGCGAGGTGGTCGCCAGGGCCGACCTACCGTTAAGGTGCCCTTCCCGTTCTTGCTGCCCGCCCTCCCGCCTCGCGCCTGCGGCGGGGCATGAGGTAGCCCCATCGAGGGAGCGACATCTCCACGATCCGTTCGCCGTCGCCGACCCGCCTAACCGCTCCACCCAGACGGTTCCACATTGGTTACAAGCGGGCAGACCTCATCTAGGCCGCGTAGGCGTCGGTTACTTTCTTCACGGCGGCGACGATGTCGTCGAGGTCCGACTGGGCCATGTCCGGGTACAGGGGCAGCAGCATCAGTTCATTGCCGATCTGCCGCGCCACCGGAAGGTTGACCGGGTCGCTGTTCTCCCGGAACAGCGGGTGGTCCGGCACGAACTCCTCGTCGGCGATGCGAATGGTATCGATGCCTTCGGCCTGGAGGGCGTCGGTGATCTTGTGCAGATCGGCCCTGAAGTGCCCTTCGCTGAAGCGCACCGGGTAGTAGGGGTAACCGACCGTCACGTCGTCGGCCGGCCTGGGCCTGCGGACACCGGGCACGTCTCCCAGCCTAGCGTCCAGGTACCGGGCGTGCCCCTCTCGCGCATCCTGGAGACGCTCGGCCTTCCTGAGCTGCGCCAGGGCGAAGCCCGCATGCAGCTCGGAGAGACGGTAGTTGTTGCCGACTCGGACGATGGAGTACCGGTCTACGACGCCGGCCGGGGCGGTCTTGTCCTTGCCGTGGTCGAGCATCGACCTGGCCACCTGGGCGTGTCCCTCGTCGTCGGTCGCCAGAGCTCCGCCCTCGCCGGCCGCGGTCAGGACCTTGGACTGCTGCAGGCTCCAGCATGACATGGCGCCGATGGTCCCGATGCCGTGGTCCTGGTAACGTGAGCCGTAGGCGTGGGCGCAGTCCTCTATGACCGCGATGTCGTTTCGGTCGGCGTGGTCCATAATCGCGTTCATGTCGGCGGGGTGACCGAACCAGTGCACCGGCACGATGGCGCGGGTGCGCTCGGTGGTTGCCTCGACGACGCGCGCCGCGTCCAGGGTGATCGTGTCGTCGTCGACATCGGCGAAGACCGGGGTGGCGCCGACCATGAACACGGTGTAGCCGGTTGACGCGAAGGTGAGGGGTGGGACGATCACCTCGTCGCCCGGCCCGACTCCCGCGGCGACCAGCGCGGCGTGCTGCGCAGTCGTACCCGAGCTGAAGGCGACGGCGTAACGGGTGCCGACGTATTCGGCGAAGGCCTTCTCGAAGGCCGGCACCTTCACGGCGGAGGGCATGACGGAGCAGAACGTGCCGCTCTCGAAGACGTCCAGGATCTCCCGCAGCTCCTCGTAGCCGTAGCTTATCCTGGTGAACGGCAAGGACTGCTCGCGTATAGGAGAGCCGCCGTCGATGGCGAGGTTCTCGGTCATGATTGATTCCCCCCTCTAAGACGCCGATGCGCGCCGCACGCCGCCTTGGTAGAGGCGGGTTTCAAACCCGCCCCACGGTCCAATGTAAACCCGCATCCGTACAATACTGCGGACTAGAAGACCTTGCCGGCCCGGGTGCCCGTGTGTCCAGAGGGCGAGACCGTCACCTGGCCGTTGACGACGACCCAGTCGATACCCTCCGGGTACTCCTGTGGGTGAAAGTAGTCCGCCTTCTCGATCACGGTCTCCGGATCGAGCACGACGACGTCGGCCGCAAGACCCTCCCGGAGCACACCCCGGTCCCACAGGCCGACCCTGGCCGCCGGGATAGCGGTCATCTTCTGGACGGCCTCCTCCCAGGTCAGCACGCCGCGCTCCCTGACGTAGCGCCCGAGCACTCGCGGGAAGGTGCCGTAGGAGTTGGGACGGTCTTGGTATGCCAGCGGCCCCTCGGGTGCCAGGGCGTAACCGTCGGCGACCGGGACGCCCATCGGGTGCTTGATCAGCCGGTCGATGTCCTCGTCGCACTTGTTGGTGGGTGCCACCCAGTAGTTGCCCTTGTCCTCGACGAGCATGAGCAGCGCCGCCTCCGCGGGCGGCTCGCCGCGCTCCGCCGCGATCTCCGCTATGGAGCGGCCCAGCCAGTCCCGGTGCTCCGGGTCACCGACGTGGCATATGAGCTGGTCGTCCCACGGAGAGCCGATGGAGTACGGGCCCTCGCCTTCTATCTCGGCCGTCACCCCGGAGCGCACGTCGGCATTCTTGAGGCGCTCGATTGTCGCGTCGATGCCGCCCTCACGGGCCCACAGCGGGAACATCTGCATGATCGGCCCGCCACCCCTGAGCCACGGTGTCACGTCGTACCCCACCTCCAGGCCCTCGTCGCGGGCGCGCTCCAGCATCTCGAGGCAGTCGGCTGACTTGCCCCAGTAGTCGCGCCCCGCCGGATACATGTGTGAGACGACGAGCGGCACCTCGGCGCGGCGCGCGACCTCGATGGACTCCTTCAACGCGCCGAGCAGGCCCTTGCCGTAGCTCCGCATGTGCGTGTGGTAGGAGCGGCCGTGGGCCTTCAGTGCCCTGGCGGTCTCAGCGATCTCATCGGTGTCGGCGAAGACGGTGTGCTGGTAGGTAAGGCCCGTGCTGAATCCGCAGGCCCCCTCGGATAGCGCCCGGTCCAGCACCGCTCTCATGTCCGCGCGCTCGTCTTTCGTGGCCGGCCGGTTGGCCTCGCCCAGAACAATGGCGCGCACCGGCATGTGGCCGGCCAGCGCGGTGACGTTTACGGACGGCCGTGCGGCGGCGACCGCCTCGAGATACTGGCCCATGCCTTCCCACGTCCAGTCGTAGCCGTCGAAGCTGAACAGCGGCGCGCCGCGCAGGTACGTCTGGAGCATCTCGTTGGAGACCGGCGCCGCCGACATCCCGCAGTTGCCGACGACTAGGGTGGTCATTCCTTGGCGGACGGCGCTCTGGGAGTGGGGATCGACCAGGTAGGTGACGTCCGAGTGTCCATGCTCCTCGATGAAGCCGGGCGTGACGAAGTGGCCCGTGGCGTCTATGACGCGCGCTGCCTCACGGCCGGCCAGCCGTCCGATGGCGACGATCGTATCGCCGGCGACGGCCACGTCAGCCCTGTACCAGGGGCTGCCGGTGCCGTCGAGGACGCGGCCGTTGGTAATCAGCAGGTCGTACAAACGTCGGCCTCGCTGTCAGGTGGGGCGTGCCGCTGGCCTAGTCCAAGGCGCGCCTGATGCCTGCGATGACGTCGTCTTTGTCCGGAAGCACGTGGGGGTAGAGGTGGTGGCTGTGCGGGACGGGTACGCCCTCGTTGGCCACCCTGACCACCGGCGCCTTCAGGTCACGGAATGTCTCGCTCTCGGTTACCACGGCGACGATCTCCGCCCCGAAGCCGGCACGGCGGACCGCCTCGTGCGCCACGACTAGCCTGCCGGTTTTCGACACCGAGCTCAAAACGGTCTCTCGGTCGAAGGGCACCAGCGTGCGCAGGTCGACGACCTCGACGCTGATGCTCTCGTCGGCCAGCTCGTCGGCGGCCTCCTCGGCGATGGGTACGTTGCTCAGATAGGTCACTACCGTGACGTCCGACCCTTGACGGGTCACCGACGCCTTGCCCAGCGGCACCGTGTACGGCTCCTCGGGGACGGGCCCCTCACGCCCGTAGAGCGAGACGTGCTCCACGAAGACGACGGGGTCCGGGTCGCGTATCGAGGCGATCATCAGCCCCTTGGAGTCGGCGGGGTTGGAGGGTGCCACGACCTTCAGGCCGGGCACGTGGGTCACCCACGTCTCGAGGGCCTGGGCGACGTACGCGTTGCCCTTGCCGAAGTTGATCGTGCGCACCACGATCGGCACCGTAAGCCCGCCCTGGTGGACGTAGCGGGCCTTGGCCGCGC
The DNA here is from genome assembly GCA_964513735.1 of uncultured Dehalococcoidia bacterium. GTDB lineage: Bacteria > Chloroflexota > Dehalococcoidia > Lucifugimonadales > CAZENU01 > CAZENU01. Next base: position 55,176 of record CAZENU010000002.1, on the reverse strand, counting down.
TGTTGGCGATCTGGTCCAGCGCGACGGTGATCAGGCCGGTGAACTGCATCTCGACGACCGGGCGCATGCCCATCATCGCCGCTCCGACGGCCAGCCCGGCCATTCCCGACTCCGCGATCGGCGTGTCGAACACGCGCTCGGGCCCGAACTCCTTCTGGAGCCCGGCGGTGACGGCGTCCAGGCCGCCGTAGCCGGCCACGTCCTCGCCGAATACGAAGACACTGGGGTTGGCTTCCAGCTCCTGTCGGAGCGCCTCCCGCAGCGCCTCTCTTACCTGGAGGGTCCTCATATGTTCATGGCCTCGATGGGCTCGGCGTAGACGTGGGTGAACGCCTCACGGGCGTCGGGCCCGGGTGTGGCCATCGACTCTTCCACCGCGGCATCCAACTCTTCTCCGATACGTTGGTCCATCTTGGCGATGGTCGCGTCGTCCAGTATGCCCTGGTCCTTGAGCGAGCCGGCCATGATGGCCAGCGGGTCCCGCTGTTTCCACCGCGCCACCTCGTCCAGCGACCTGGTCTCCCTGAGGGTCGAGTGGTGGCGGAAGAAGCGGTAGGTCTTGCACTCGACCAGGCTGGGCCCCTCGCCCTGGCGGGCCCGCCGCACGCCCTCCCTGGTCGCCTCGTAGACGGCGATCACGTCTTGGCCGTCCACGATGGTGCCCGGCAGACCGTAGGACGCGGCCCGGTCGGCCACGTTCTCAATGGGCAGTCCTATCTCGGTCGGGACGGTCTGGAAGTAGAGGTTGTTCTCGCAGATGAAGACGACCGGCGCCTTGAGCAGCGCGGCCAGGTTCAGCCCTTCGTGGAAGTCGCCCCGCGCGGTGGCCCCGTCGCCGAAAAAGCAGACGCCGACGCCATCGGTGCCCTTCATCCGCATTCCGAGTGCCGCGCCGACGGTCATGGGGATCTGGGCGGCGACGATGGCAGGGCCGGAGATGATGCCCAGCTCGGGGTACCCGCAGTGGTGGAAAGACTCCTTCCCCATGGAGATGCTGCCCGAGTTGGCCATGATGGCGTTCATCATCTGCAGCAGCGTCACGCCTCGGGTCCAGTAGGCCTCGGTGGTCCTGAGCGAGGGTATGATCCAGTCGGTGTCGCGTAGGCCGTAGCAGGCGCCAACGCCTACCGCCTCCTGCCCGGCACTGGGATGCAGCCCGGTGGGCAGGAGGCCGGCCTCCGCCAGCTCCATCGCCCGCTCGGAGAACCTGCGGCCCAAAAGCATGAGCCGGTACATCTCCCGCAGGTCGTTCGGGGTCAGGTCTTCCGGTGTCGCGTTAGCCATGTTCACCCCGTTGCAGCGCATCTGAAACCGAGTCGCCGTTTTCGTAGCATACCAGCCAAATCGAAGTCAAGGAACGGCGGCCCCGTTGGCGCCTGCCCGCCCGGCTGTAGTCAAGCTCGCCGGCGCTTTGTTCCATTCTGTACCGCGCTGTATCTAGATGGTGGAACACCGGTGGCTGAAATGGAACATCTTGTGTACCGCCCGTGATAGCTACCTGGAATGCTTCGAAACAAGACAGGACGAACCTGGCGAGTCGTGGGGAAGGGAGATGGGGGAGGCTGGAACAGCCAGTGCACGACTCCGGTCGTGCTTGGTAACATGACGCCGAGATGGATCTCACGATTGCGCAAACCATCGTAGGGCTCTGGAACGCCGTTCCGAGTGCGATAGTCGTATTCAAGATCCTGCGCAAAGATAATCACCCAACGCCCCAGGAAAACGAACTCGATGAGCCGCCATTCACGAACGAAGAGCCGGCACCTGCCGTCGATCTCGACGACGACTCGGCCGGTCGCGACGTCCACATCGACGATACTTACCAGCTGGCTGGATGGCAGGCTGCCGGACCTTCCGCTGCCCCCGTTCTCCCTTCGGACGAGGACTACCGCGTAGACAGACCCGAGCTGGAGCAGCTCGCGGCGTGGCTCAGCGCGGAGTCCGTCGTGGGGGTCGGCGGCTACGTAGTCGTGGACGAGTGAGTGGCGAGCGTGCGGATTGCTGCAAGGAGGAGCGAGATGGCGAGAATCAACAAGGTGATCGAGCTGCTGGAGCAGGGCCAGCCGGCGTACTCGACGCCGGCGCCGGAGCTAACTTACGAGTCGGGGCTCAAGGCGTCGCAGACCTGGGCCGACATGCTGCTGGTCGAGTTTGAGCACTTCGCATTCGACATCAAGGGGCTGACCGATTTCATGCGCGGTCTCAAAGACGGCGGGCCGACGCCCAGCGGCCACCCAACGCCGGCCGTCGTCGCGTCCCTGCCGTCCAACTGCAGGACACGTGACGAGGTCATCTACAACGCCTGGCAGACCCGCCATGTGCTGACGGCCGGCGCCCACGGCGTCAACCACACCCACGCCCGCGACCCGGAGGCGGTCAAGGCCTACATCGCGACGGCACGGTACTCGTTCCAGACCATCGGCCGCGACCTCGGACTGCCGGAGGGATTCCGCGGGGGCGGCGGTCAGTCACAGCCCGCCGCGATATGGGGCATCAGCTCGGACGAGTACCTGCGCAGGGCCGATCCCTGGCCGCTCAATCCGGATGGAGAGCTGCTCCTGGGCCTGAAGATAGAGGACCGGCACGCGCTGCCCAACGCCGACGCCATCGCGGCGACGCCGGGGATCTACTTCGCCGAGTGGGGGCCCGGAGACATGTCCTTCTCCTTCGGCGCCCCGGGCTTGCGGACGATGCCTTATCCGCCACAGCTCTTGGGCGCGATGAGAACGGTGATCTCGGCCTGCCACAAGGCGGGGATCGCTTTCCACGGCGGCTGGCCGGACCCGATCATGAGCGACGAGGAGAAGGCGAAGTACGTCATCGAGGAGTTGGGAGCGAGGATCATCGGCACTGCGGATCGGGGGGTCGCGGACGCCGGCCGGAGGTTGACCGGCCGGACTATGGCTGTTTAGGGGTCACGACGGGCTCAGGGCGAACGGAGGGTTTTGGCGTGGTGGCGCATGGGACCCCGCCCCAGGCCCTTCGTCGGGGACTCCTCAGGGAGGTGCCCGTCTAATTGCCTTCGTCAGCGCGGCTTGAAGATCAGCGTGACCGTGGCTTCCTCGCCGTCGCCTTCGGAGGCGAAGACGGCCGTTACCGGCATGCCGACGCGGACGCCGCCGTCCGGCGAGGCCGGGTTGGGCGCCGCTATGCGTGCCGTTACGCCGGGGCCTTCGCTCAAGGTGATCAGCGCGGTCATGTAGGGGTTGTCGCGGCCGTGGCCTCTGTCGGCCATGGTGGGGCCCGGCACCGAGACCGCCGCGAACCCGGCCACGGTGCCCTCGCCCTTGAAGTCGGAGAGCTCCATGCGCTTGGCATGGCACCGGGCGCATATCGGCCTGGGCGGCAGGTAGCGTTCGCCGCACTTGAGGCACCGAGAGCCGGTCAGCCTGCCCTGGGCGAGGTTGCGCCGGTACGTAGCCAGCGTGAGTTCTTGGCGACCCACCTCAGCGCCGCTCCAGGATGTGGACCGCGCAGGTGCCGCCGGTCCCGCCCGCGTTGTGGGTCAGCCCCAGGCGGAGGTCTTTGCCCGTGACCTGCCGCTCTCCGGCGCCGCCCCGGAGCTGGGTCCAGACCTCGTGCAACTGGGCGGTGCCCGTGGCGCCCACCGGGTGGCCCTTGGCCTTGAGTCCTCCCGACACGTTGACCGGGACACCGGCGTCCCGGGCCGTCAGGCCTTCGGAGGTCGCGAAGGCGCCCTGGCCGGCGGGAAAGAAGCCCAGGTCTTCGATTGCCATGATCTCGGCGTTGGTAAAACAGTCGTGGACCTCCGCCAGGTCGATGTCGGCCGGGGAGACGCCGGCCATCTCGTAGGCGCCGCGGGCGGCCGCCCGGACAGACGGGATGGAGGTGATGTCGCCGTCCCACGTTCCGAAGGGCCCGGCGCTGGCCTGGGAGCTGGCGACCACGGAAACAGGGCTGTCGGTAAAGCTGCCGGAGATCTCGTCGGCCACCAGCAGCATGCACGACGCGCCGTCGGTGACCGGAGAGCAGTCGAACAGGTGCAGCGGCCAGGCTACGACCGGGTTGGCCTTTTCGTCGTTCAGGAAATCGATCTCGTCGCGCCACTCGGGCACCGGCTGTCTCCGCTCGCCGGCACGCTGGCGGCGACGGTCCATGGTCTGCCTCAGCGACTGGTTGAAGTGCGCCTTAGGATTGAGCGCGCCGTTCTCGTGGTTCTTGATGGCCACGTGCATGAAGTGCTCGCGGGTGGCGCCGTAGCGGGCCATGTAGGCCGAGGCCATGGCCGCGTAGAGCGCCGGAAATGTGAAGGCGGCCTGGTCGACCTCGATGGGCACGTCGCCCGCCGCGGCCAGGTACGACTGCACCTCCGCGGCGGGAGCGTCGGTCATCTTCTCCACGCCGCCCACTAGGACGACGTCGTGCAGGCCCGAGGCGATGGCCATGATGCCCTGCCGAAACGCCAGGCTGCTGCTGGCGCATGCGCCCTCGACCCGGGTCGCGGGACGCGGTGCCAGTCCCAGATGGTCGGCCATCAGGTGGCCCAGGTGGGATTGGCCCTCGAAGAGGTCCGCCGTGAAGTTGCCCAGGTAGAGCGCCTCGACGTCCTCGGGGTCGAAGCCCTTGTCAACCGAGGCGAGTGCCTCTACATAGGCCTCGGCCATCAAGTCGCGGGAGTTCGTGCCGGGGAAAGCGCCGAAGCGCGATACGGCGCTGCCCACGACCGAGACACCCCTCTGTAGCTTTCTGGTGGCCATGGCACTCCCGCTGCCGCTGCGTAACGTGGTGCAGCATATTGTAACCCCACGCTGCCCGTGGTCGCCGGACAGAGTCTTGCGATTGTTGACGTACGGGAGGTTCCCCCTCGACGGGCTTGCTTCGACACGGCGCCCTCGGCGGCTACTCAGGGCGAACGGCTGAGGGGCCTCCGTAGATGGTGAACAGCGTTGTGCTCCGATGCGGCATCAGGGCCGTGCAGATGGAGATGCCTTTGGCGGTTGTGGTCATGAACGCTCGCCGCCCCGGTACCGCAAGTGCGGATTTGAAACCCGCCCCTACCAACGCGCCAAGCGGACCTCGGCGAAGCCCTGAAAACCGAAAGACCTTGGATCGCCTGACACTGCACTTGTACAGTCAGGTCGACGGCAGAGCGGTTCGAGATAGATCTGCCGGAAGAGCTCCGCTAGGCGGCCGGCGCCTGCGGCTCGCCATTTCTCATCATCACGATGCCCATCAGGGCCAGCCACGCCAGCACGGCCAGCGACCCGGCGAGGGCGAGCACCTCGAAACCACCGATACGGACTCCATGGCGCCGACCCAGCCGGCCAGGGCCGCGGCGGCGAGCCCCAGCCACGCCAGCGGCGTGGCGCTCCTGATGCTCGCGAAGGCGAAGAGCGCGATATCCACGCCGAAGGCGAACAGGTTTCCCACCACCAATGCGAACACCCCCGTGACGTGGAGCGTCCCGACCACGACCTCGAGCGCGGGTCGTGCCTCTTCGGCGGCGTTGGCGTACTCCGGTATGAGCTCGTAGCCCAGGCCCAGCTCTATGAGGCTGTGGACGAATACGAACAGCGAGCCGGTAACGAAGGCGGCCAGCGCGATGGGCGTCGTGCTGCCGGCCGGGCGCAGGAGCTGGTAGAGGCCAGCCGCGGGCACTACGGTGAGCGCCGAGCCCAGGACAACGAACAAATATGGGGTTCCTTTCCAAGATCTTGTCTCGCGACGAATCGGACGAAGACGTTCTTCAGGAGGCAGGCGCACTGGCTGTGGCAGAGGCGCGGGTGGATGTGTCTGCGCTCGATGACGACGGGGCCGAAGACGAGGACCCTCTGGCGGACGGAGGGCTGGACGACGACGATCTCGATCTGATGGATATCTTCGCGGAAGAGGTCGCCAAAGGCGACGCTAACGTGAAGACGCTCGGCGGCGCCGTGGACGACGCCGCGCTCGGAGAGCTCATGGAGGACATAAGAGAGGTCATGGGACTCTGGCAGGACCGCGTCGCCTAGGAGCACAGGGACGCGGTTCGGGGTGAGGCCCCTTATCGACATGGGTGTTGGCAGCCTGTTTCCCGCCAGTGGCTGCCACTACCCTGAAACGAGGAGGGACACGGGAGCACGGCCGTTCCGACCATGGAACGTTGCCGCCCGTGCCCCCTGCCAACGGCCCAGACCGAGTAGCGTGGGCGAGGGTATGGCGCAGAACGGCGTTGCCAGGCTGAAGGTCTACGGGGGTCCTGGCGACGGGACCACGATACTCCTCACGGGAAGCCGCGTTACGTTCGGGCGCCTCAAGGCCAACGACGTGGTCCTACGCGACGTTGGCGTTTCGCGGTTCCATGCCGTGCTCGAGAAGACCGAAGCCGGCTTCGTGCTCCGGGACCTCGACTCCACCAATGGCACGTTCGTGAACCACGAGCACATCGGTCTCACGCCGCACGTGCTGAGCGACGGAGACGCGGTGTCGGTGGCACCGCGTCCGGTGAGCTTCGTGTTCGAGTACGTGTCGAGGGCTGAGTCGAAGGGCTCGGGGACCGGCCGTACCGTCCCGACCGCCATCGGCTAGCCCCCGAGGCTAGATCTCGGCGGCCCTTTTCGCTTCGAAGTAGTCCAGGTCCCACTCCGCACCCCAGCCCGGCCCATCCGGCGGCGCGATCCTCCCTCCTTGCGGCACTATCGGATTCGTCATCCCGATCTCCCTGCTCGCCTGCTCGTGAGCTCCACCGAAGTACTCGTAGTAGGTCGTGTTGGAGATGCTGGCCAGGAGATGGGCGTGCACCAGACCGCCGAGGCCGCCGGTGCCGTTGAGCTCGATGGAAGTGCCGTGCAGCTCCGCCAGGTGGGCCAGCTTTAAGACCGGCGTGGTGCCGTGCCTGGCGTTGGCGCGGAGCATGTCGGTGGCCCCGGAGATCAGCCACTGGGCCGACAGGTCTACGTCGTTCATCATCGTCTCCGGAGCCAGGACAGGGATGTCCAGCGCGTCACAGAGCGCCTTCATCCTGAAGTGGTGCCGCTCCGGCAGCGGCTCCTCCAGCCACCTGTAGTCCAGCTCCTCCAGGGCGTGGCCCACGCGGACAGCCTGCTCCAGCGAGTAGATCGCGACGGGGTCGTGCATGAGGTCGACGTTGGGCCCTACGGCCTCCCGGATCGCCTGGAACCACCGGATGTTCTCGGCCACGGAGTGGTAGAAATGGTCTTTGACGGCCGGATACCCGGCCGCGACTGCCCGGGCAGCGTCCTCGGCGGCCAGGTCCTTGGTGTCGCCGCCTATGTTCATGTATACGGGGGCCGAGTCGCGTACCCGCCCGATGATGGCGTGGACCGGCAGCTCAGCTGCCTTGCCTACGATGTCCCAGAGGCAGTTGTCGAAGGTGCCGGCCCACCCCTGATGGTAGTAGACCCATCGCGTGCCGGCATGGAGCTTCTGGTATAGCCTCTCCCTGTCAAGCGGGTTCTCGCCGACGACAAGGTGCCGGAGCTGTTTCAGGGACTGTTCGGACATTGGCCCGGGGAACGGCGGCACCTCGCAGAGCCCCTCTACGCCCTCGTCGGTGGTGACCTGCATCACCTGTAGGTGGCCCTGCTGATGAGTCGCGTTGTCGTGGACCCAGCGGTCCCTCCCCATCCCGGGCAGAAGCACCAGGTCGAAAATCCGCTGCCCCCGCTCTATCTCGAAGACGGACACCTTGACGTCGGTAATTCTCATCGTCGCCTCCGGTACGACTCAAGCTGAGTAACGGCCGAAACGGTCAGGCGACCAAAGGATACACGGCTCTGAGGGCGACGGATATGGCGCCGCCGCAGGCCGTTGTACGGGTCAACAAGGCCGGGCCGAGCGGTGGGAAGGGAGAAGAAGGTTAGGAAGGGGGATAGCGGAAACCGCTGTGAGGTGTAAAGACAGACGGGTCTTCACGCTGCCCCGGTCGCAGGAGAAGCGGCCTGGCCCTCTTCTTCGTGAGCGAGCTGGCCTTCGACCCCAGCTTCGCCGGCTTCCTAATCGTGTTCACCGGCCTGTTCCTGACGTTCTCCGCCATGACCTTCATGGAGGACGAGAGCAGCGTCGCCTGGGTCCACTGGCCCGAGGGCCAGCTCGGCCACGCTGTTTCAGAGCGGCACGATGATAGGGGGCAGCAGCGACACGAGCACCGCCGACACGAGCACCGCCGACACCATAAAGTTCAGATCGTCAACGCCACGAAAGGCACCTACGGCGTGAGCCTCTCTCCCGACCAGTCCGGACTCACCTATATCGACGAACACCAGATCAAGCGCCTCGCTCCCAACGAGTGGACGGCAACCTGGCTGATCGGTTTCGGCTCGCTGGTCAACCCGGGCGAGCGCGCCAAGATCGCCGTTGACCCCACCAGCCTCAGCCCTCGCCTAGGGAGCTCCCAGGAGTTCTTCATCGAGCTCACCACCGGCGGCGGAGCCACTCTAAGGCTGAGGAGAGTCACCCCCGCCACGCTCGTGGCCTTCTTCGACACACCTTAGCGACGGAAGGCCACGGGTTCTTGAAGCGTGCGTTGGACTCGTTGATGGACCGAAGCGCCGTCGACGGCTATGCTGTTAGGCAACCAGGTGGGGTGGGACGCATCGGGCAGGAGGGAAAGCAGACGGCTATGACGGCGGACACGGCGATACGGTTCGAGGGGCTGACCAAGTTCTACGGCCAGCAGCGCGGCGTGGAGGACCTCGACCTGGAGGTCAAGGCCGGCGAGGTCTTCGGCTATCTGGGGCCGAACGGCGCAGGCAAGACGACCACGATCAGGATGCTCCTGGACCTGATCCGCCCCACCCGAGGGACCGCAACGGTCCTGGGAAAGGACGCTTGGAAGGACTCGATAGAGGTTCGGCGGCGAGTAGGCTACGTCCCCGCCGATCCCGCCCTCTATCCGAACCTGAGGGGCGAAGAGCTCCTGCGATACCTCGCCAGCGTGCGCGGCGGAGTCGACTGGGGACGGATCGTCGTCCTGACGGAACGTCTGGAGAGCGACCTGACCCGTCGTATTGGCACCCTGTCGCGGGGCAACCGGCAGAAGCTGGCCATCATTCGCGCACTTATGCACGAACCAGAAGTGCTAATACTGGACGAGCCCACCAGCGGGCTCGACCCGCTCATGCAGGAGGTGTTTGAGCAGCTAATACGCGAGGCCAGCGCAGCCGGGTCCACCGTGTTTCTCTCGTCGCACATCCTGCCCGACGTGGAGCAGGTGTGCGACCGCGTCGCCATTATCCGCTCGGGGCGTCTGGTGGCGGTCGAGGAGATCGCCGCCCTCAAGTCGCGGGCCTTTCGCAGCCTCGAGCTACAGTTCGCGGGCCCGGTACCGCCCGAGGCCTTCGCAGGGCTGGAGGGCGTCAGCAACGTGGTCGTGGCGGACGGGGTGCTCAACTGTGACGTGTCCGGGGCGCTGGACCAGCTTGTCAAGACAGCGGCGCGCTACACGGTCGTCAATCTGACGACGACCGAGCCGAGTCTGGAGGAGATATTCCTGGCCCACTACGGGGACCATGAGGACGACGATGCTGGGTAGCGTGTTCGCCAAGTCCCTGCGCGACCAGAGGCGAAGCCTGGGGTGGTGGTCGCTGGGCCTCGTCCTGCTGACCGCGTCGATCATCGCTTTCTTTCCGAGCATTCGCGACAACGCCGACATCGAGGAGCTGATGAAGGCCTACCCTGAAGGCCTGATGGCGCTGTTCGGGGCCTCGGACCTGGAGAACATAACCTCGGCAGCCGGGTTCCTGAACGTCGAGCTGTTCGGCTTCATGGTGCCGCTGCTGTTCATCGTTTTCGCGGTCGGCCTCGGCAGCGGCGCAATCGCGGGTGAGGAGGGCCGCGCGACCATGGAAATACTCCTGGCAGAGCCGGTGGACCGAGGCCGCGTCGTCCTGGAGAAGTCCGGCGCCATGATCGCCGCCACCGTCGTCCTGGGCATCGTGCTGTGGGTTGCGATGGTTGTCGGCGCGGTGGCGGTGGACATGGACATAGGCCCGGTGCGCTTCGCCGAAGCGGTGCTGACGGTCATGCTGCTGGGCCTGACTTTCGGCGGTCTGGCGCTGGCCATCGGCTGCATTACCGGCAACCGCGGTCTCGCACTCGGCGTCAGCTCAGCGGCCGCCGTGTCGACCTTCGTGGCGACCGCTTTGGGAGAGATTGCCGATTCCATAGACCCGGCCAAGTGGGTGTCGCCGTTCTACTACTACAACGACGCCAACGTCCTGGCCAACGGCCTCAACCCGGCACACGCCGCCGTGCTGGCGGCCGCCGTGGCCGTGCTGGTCGGCATCGGCTACCGGGCCTTCCAGCGACGGGACCTGCGCCTCTAGGCATCGTATCGGAGGCCCGGTCAACACAGGAGACGTGCCCGCTCGCCGGACTGCGAGTACAATCGGCCGGACCAGCGCTATGAGGGGACCGGGCCGAACCGGGGGACTGTCCATGAACATCCTGCTGAATGTCGAGCTAGGAGACGAAGAGCGCGAGCGAATCCGAGCCGTGTCGGACGACGTCAGGCTTTTGGATCTCGACTCCGCGGGCGAGGCCCTGGAGGCGATGCCCGAGGTCGACGTCGTGCTCGGTGGCGTTACGCCTGAGATGTTGAAGCGCGGCGACCGGCTCCGCTGGGTCCAGACCGGTGGCGCCGGCGCCGACGGCTCTCTGTTCCCTGAGTTCGTCGCGAGCGACGTCTTGCTGACAAGCGCCAAGGGGACCGTGGGCGTCCACCTGGCCGAGCACGCCATGGCGCTGCTGCTGGGGCTCACCAGAGGCATCGCGTGGGCCGTCCGCAGGCATGGCTGGGATCAGCGCATACCCATCCGCAACGCGTCGTGGGAGCTAATCGGCCGGACCATGGGCATCGTTGGTCTGGGAGGCACCGGCCGCCACCTGGCCCGGCTGGCGAGCGGGTTCGGCATGAGGGTCATCGCCGTCGATCCGGAGGACGTGGATCTGCCCGAACACGTCGAGTCCTGCTGGAAGATGGACCGCTTCCACGATCTTCTGCCCCAGTCCGACGTGGTCGGGGTCTGTGCGCCCCTCACGCACGAGACCGAGGGCATGTTCGACCGGGCTGCCTTCGCCTCAATGCCCGATCACGCGCTGCTGATCAACGTGACACGGGGCCGTATCGTCGACGAGGCAGCGCTAATGGAGGCGCTGGAGGGCGGTATCATCGGCGGTGCGGGCCTGGACGTCACACCCCGGGAGCCGCTGCCGCTGGACCACCCGCTCTGGAGCATGGACAACGTGATCGTGACGCCCCATACCGCAGGCGGGTCTCCAAACCGCAACGGCAGGCTGGTCGGCCTGTTCTGCGACAACCTCCGGCGGTTCATTGACGGCCGGCCCATGCTCAGCGTAATCGACAAACACAAGGGGTACTAGCGGCAAGCCACGCCCACCAACCGCATTCTCACAAAGCTGTTTGACCGGGTGTACAGCGAGGGTACCATCGGCACACATCATCCTACGTGTAACTAGCGACCAGCGCACCGCCGGTTGCCTCCAACGTAGCTTGCGACCCATGGCCGTCACCGTCGACCCCAACCGCGCGGCCGGGGCCTTCACCTACTACTCCGGTGGCTACGACGAAGGCGAGGTCCACGACGAGGTGGTCGCGCTACTGCGCCGGGGCGCGCTGGACGCCGTGGCAGACCGCAGGCTGGTCAAGGCGCTGGTCCGTCTGGGCGACTGACCGGCAGTGTCGTTATAGTTATAGAGGAACAGAACGACTGTCGTGCGGGTCCGCCGACGCGGTCGGCTGCGCGTCGACGCTCGGCCACGTGTGGTTGTTCGGGTCGAGCACGCGGGTGGGTGAGAAGAACTCGGCGGGGTAGTCGTCGGGGCCGTCCAGCCCCAGTATATGCTGCACGACGTGGCGCGCGCCGTTGAAGTGCACCGCCGAGCCCGACCCGCACATGCCGGCGACGATGTACTGCCGCTTGCCGTCCAGCAGGCCGACGATTGGGTACTCGTCGTCGGTGAAGCCCGCGGTACAGCTCCACTCGCGGGTCACCCTCATGTTGCCGGGCCCGAAGTAGCGTCTCATCTCTCCGACAAGGAACCTGGTGACGAACCTGGATGGGCGGTTGCGCCCGGCCTTCTTATACGAGACCCGCGTGGCGTCCGACCCGAAGATGGTGCCGTTGGCGACGCGTCCGAACCAGCCGTTGCCGCCGCCGAGCCCGACGCCGGCCTTCATGGACGCAGGGCCACCGTCCGCGAAGGCGGCCTGAGTCTGGACCGCGTGGAGCACGTTCCGCAGCCGCGGCTGCAGAATGGCGCTGTAGGACTCGGTGGCGTTGACCACGTAGGTCGCCCGGACATCGCCACGCTCCGTACGGACGAGGTAGTGGTCGCCAAGGTCGTCGATGCCTAGCACCCTGGTGTTGGTGAACAGCTCCACGTTGTCCGATCGCAGGGCGACGTGTAGCAGCGACCAGACCCACCTCGCCGGGTGCCACGACGCGGTGCGCCGGGAGAACCCGGCCGGGTGGTCGACGGCCATCCCGCCGCGCTCGAGCACCTCCGCGGGCTCCAGCGACGTCCAGTCGTCGAAACCGGCCTCCTCACCGAGCCGGACCGACTCCCGTAGGTCGCCCTGGGCCGCCCCATCACCGGCCTGAATCCAGCCCTCCCGCGTGTAGTCACATTGGAAACCCTCGTCCCGGACCGTGGCCTCGATCAGGTCGGAATTCCTGTATGCGCTGCGGACGTAGGCGTCGGCAAATCGAGATGACAGCAGGTCGCGCTGGTCCGGGCTGAGGTCGTCGCGGATGCGGTCAAGGTCCTGGCGCATGGTCCGCTTCACATAGGCGAAGAAGCGGCCCATGACAACAAGGCCCTCGTTGCGGCCGCTGGCGCCCGAGGCGGCCTCGTTCATTTCCAGGACCGCCATCGGTCCGCCGCCGTGCTTCGACCAGTGGTAGGCGCACGCCGACCCGGTGAACCCAGCGCCGATGACGGCGACCTCCACCTGCCGCGGCAGCTCGGCGTCTGGGCGGGTCGCCCAGGGGTGGTTGGCGACGGGGTTCTCCGACGCTAGCCAGACTGAAATGCGCGACACGTGGCGGGCGAAGGAGACGGTCGTCAGGGCATTGGGGATTGTGCCGAATGCCTGTCCGGCGACCCATCCGGCGAACCTGAGGAGTGCGACGGGCGTGCTGACGGACGGGTAAGCTGTCGCCACGAAGGTCCGGGCGGCTCCGAGGTCGTGTGGCCGCAGCCCCAACAGCAGGCCGAGGGCCACTTTGACTCGGCCGAGCGGGCCCGGTGTCCGGTCGTCGGCTTCGCCATCCATGCTTGCCGCCATTGTCCAGCGCGTGTTGACTAACGGGGTGATGAAAACCCGTTTCGAGCATCCCGTGATCCCGTTTCCAGTAGGAAAGGGAAAGGAATTGTATTTGAGGGACACCCTCAGACTCTTGGCTTAGGTGCTATGCCCCTCTGCACGCCCCATAATCCCGCAGCCTGCCAGTGCGGTCCCCTCCCGTGGCCTGCTGCCCGCCTGTCGCTGCGCACGGGCTGAAGCCATGCCGTCCTCGAGGTCTTCCCGGACTTCGAACCCTGGAAGTAGATTCCCCCCGAGTAGCCCCGATGCCCCATCGGGGCTACTCGGGGGGCGCAAACGCGGGAGAAGGGCGTCGGCTACTGCCAGCCGTCCACAGAGTACCGCGACACGGCCGCTTCGTCCAGGTCGATGCCCAGGCCGGGGCCCTGGGGCAGCGCCAGGCCGCCCGGCCTGACCTCCAGGGCGGTCGAGAACAGCATGCCCAGGTTGAGCACGCTGAAGTCGGGAAAGTACTCCACCCAGACCGCGTTGGGCGTCGAGGCCACCATGTGGACGTGCAGGTCGGCGAGCCAGTGGGGGGCGACGGCGATGTCGTGGGCCGCCGCCAGCGCGGCGATCTTGCGCCACTCGGTGATGCCTCCGCAGACCCCGGCGTCGGGCTGGAGGATGGAGGCCGAGCGTCGCTCGATTAGATTGGCGAACTCCCAGCGGGTGGCGTGGATCTCGCCGGTGGCAACCGGCGTGGCGACCGCGGCAGCGATCTCCGCGTGGCCCTGGACGTCGTCGGGCATCAGCGGCTCCTCGATCCAGCCCGGATCCGACTTCTCGAACTCGCGCACGACCCGGAGAGCGGTGCCGGCGTCGGGCCACGCGTTGTTGGCGTCCAGGAAGAGCGGGACGTCGGGGCCGACGGCCTCTCTCGCCGCCGCGACCCTGGCCGCGTCCTCTCTCGTGGACAGGCCGCCGACCTTGATCTTGACCGCGCCGAAGCCCATGTCGAGGTAGCCGCGCATCTCGTCGGCCAAGTCGTCGGGCGTCTTGCCCTCGGCGTAGTACCCGCCGCTGGCATACGCGGGGACCATGTCCTCGCAGTGGCCGCCCAGGTACCGGTAGAGCGGCAGCCCTGCCTCCCGGGACACGGCGTCCCACAGCGCCTGGTCCACGGCGCTGATGGCCCGCAGCACGGCCCCGCGCCGTCCCTGGAGCAGGGCCTCGCGGAACATCGAGTCCCAGATCGCCTCGACCTGGTGCGGGTCGCGCCCGACCACCGAGTCCCGCAGTAGGTCCCGTACCGCCAGCGTGGCCAGGGCCCCGCCCCGGTTGCCGCCGTAGCAGAACCCGATGCCCTCCGCGCCGGTGTCGGTCCGCACACGGACCAGCGTGTAATGGCGCTCGGTCAGCGTCCGGGTTGCGATGGCGATGCCGCCGTCCAGCGGCACCACGCAGGTAGTCGCATCGACCGAGGTGACGTTCAAATCACTATCCCTTGATGACGCCCAGTGGGCGGAGCCGGACGACCACTTTGCACAGACCGGCCTCCTCGGACACGCGCACCACGTTGGAGACGTCTTTGTAGGCCTCGGACGCCTCTTCCGCCAGCGATGCCCAGCCGTGGCCCTTGGCCAAGATCCCCTGCTCTGCCAGCTCGACGCCGATGTCGCGGCCCTTCAGCATTTTCTTGACTCTGGTGCGACTCTGGACCCTGCCGGCGCCGTGACAGCAGGAGCCTAAGGATATGCCCATCGCCTCCGGAACGCCAACCGCGACGTACGAGCTGCGGCCCATGTCGCCCGGGATAAGCACCGGCTGGCCGATCTTCCGATAGCGCATGGGGACGTCCGGATGCCCAGGCGGAAACGACCGCGTCGCGCCCTTTCGGTGGACGCACAGTCGGGCCGCCTTGCCGTCTACGTCATGGGTCTCGATCTTGGCCATGTTGTGGCTAAGGTCGTATACCTGCCGCAGGCCCAGCTCGCCCCAAGACCGGCCGAAGGTCTGCTCGAAGGACTGCCTGGCGAAGTGGGCGATGGTCTGGCGGTTGGCCCAGGCGAAGTTGGCGGCGGCGCACATCGCGCCCAGGTACTCCTGGCCCTCAGGAGACGAAACCGGCACGGCGGCAAGCTGGCGGTCCGGCAGCGAGATGCCGTAGCCACGGGCGTCGTCGACGACCGTCTTGAGCGAATCGGTGCACACCTGGTGCCCCAGGCCCCTGGACCCGGTGTGGATCATGACGGTGACCTGCCCCGGTTCGTGCAGTCCCATGGCCGCGGCGGCCTGCCCGTCCAGCACCTCGTCGACCTCCTGCACCTCCACGAAGTGGTTACCCGAGCCCAGGGTGCCGAGTTGCGAGCTGCCGCGGCTCCTGGGCCGCTGGCCTACCGCGTCCGGGTTGGCCTGGGCCATGCGGCCGCCCTCCTCGGTTACCTCGAGGTCGTCCGGGTCGCCCATGCCCTGCTCGACGGCCCACAGGGCGCCCTTCTCGAGCACGGTGTCGACCGCGCGCGCGTCGAGCTTCACGCGGTTGCCGCCGCCCGTTCCCGTATGGATGTCCCGGAACAAGGCCGAGACGAGGTCATCGATGCGTGGCCTTACGTCGGCTTCGGTCAGGTCGCTGCGCAGCAGCCGGATGCCACAGTTGATATCGAAGCCGACGCCCCCCGGCGACACCACGCCGTCCTCGACGCGCGTGGCGGCGACGCCGCCGATGGGAAACCCGTAGCCCCAGTGGACGTCGGGCATTGCCATCGACCGCCCCACGATGCCGGGCAGGAACGCCACATTGGCCACCTGCTCGATGCACTGGTCCTCCCGGATGAGCTCCAGCAGCTTGTCGTCGGCGAACACAGTCCCAGGGACCCGCATGCCGTCCTTGTAGTCCGCCGGCAGCTCCCACCGGTCCCCGTCCAGCCTCTTGAGCACCGTCTTGTAGTCCATCTGCCTTCTTCCTTCCTGACACGCTTCCCCGCCAGGGAGGGAGAAGAAATCATGTCTGAGGGACACCCTCAGGCTCCCGGCAGAGGGGCCAAGCCTCTATGCACACCCCATACGTCATTGACCTGCCAGGGGCTGGTTTCATACCAGCCCCTACCAACGCAGTGCGGCGGGTAGTTAGTTGAAAGCCCACCCTGGACAGGCTCGGGACAGTCTTCGGCGAGCTCGGGACACGGCATATCCAACCACACTCCCCTTAGGCCGGCGAGCGCCCGTCAGATGTCCAGATAGACCCGGATCCGCCACCCGCCGCCGTCCTGGACAACCTCCACTGAGTGGTAGGTAGCCGCCTTGACTGCTGCGCGGACGTCCATGGGCCTCGCGGTGACCACCTCGCCCACGCAAGTCGCGTCCAGCGCCGTGCCGACGTCGTTCACCGTGACCTCGAGCCGTTTAGGCAGGAAGCCGTCGGCCTCAAAGCGGTACAGCAGCTCGTTCAGCCAGTCCACCGCCAGCGCCTCCCGGTCCGAGGCGGCGATGGACAAGGAGATAGTCTCGCGCTCGCGGACCTGGTCCAGGTCGGCCATGAAGCCGAGCATCCCGGTGGCCACCCACTCCAGCGCCTCGGTCAGTGTGTCGCCTCGGCCGACTACGCCCAGGTCCGCGGTGTGCTCGATAAGCTCGAAGCTGCCCATGTCGTTCCCGTCTGGCTTCCTGGCCGGCGTAGGGGTATTCGGTCCGTCGACAGGCTCAGGACGAACGGAGACAGAGGCGGCCTCGCGGTTGGGTCAGGGGGCCGGTTGGCCGTAGATTGCGATCTCGACCGCGCCGGTGTTGCCCCCACTGCTCTCGACTTCTCGGCGCCCCGGAGTCTACGTATACGCCGATTCTAACGCTGCCTCGTCGTGGCTTCAAGAAATTGCACTGCCTGGCGCAGGTGCAGCGGGCCAGGACTTCAGCTTCAAGGCCCGAATGGCGCTATGCTATACTTCTCAGGCTCTTCACAGGCGCGTCTCCCACAGTGGCAAGGCGGCGAACGTACTTATTGACGGCGGCCCCGAGGGATGACCACATGGCTGCGATGATAGAGCTGGTTCAGGCCGGCGGCGTGACCTCGCCTAAAGGGTTTGTGGCAGGGGGTACCTGCGCCGGGATCAAGTCCGACACCGCCGAGGCGCTGGATCTGGGCGTCCTGCTGTCCGAGGCCCCCGCCGCGGTGGCAGGTACCTTCACCAGGAACAAGGTCGTATCGCCCTCCGTGGTGCTGTCACGGCAGCGCGTGGCGGGCGGGCACGCCCGGGGCGTCGTGGCCAACAGCGGCTGCGCCAACTGCGCCGTCGGTGAGCAGGGGCTCAAAGACGCCGAGGAGATGGCGGCGCTGGCGGCGGGCCATGCCGGCGTCGACGTGGATGAGATGCTCGTGTGCAGCACGGGACTCATCGGGGTCGAGCTGCCGATGGCCCTGATCAGGCAGAACATCGGCAACGTGGAACTCTCCGACCAGGGCGGCACCGATTTCGCCCGGTCCATCATGACGACAGACACGCGATCCAAGGAGATCGCCGTTTCGATCGACGCGGCGGGCACGCGTATCACAGTGGGCGGCGCCGCGAAAGGGGTGGGGATGGTACACCCCGACATGGCCACGATGCTGGCATTCGTCTCCACCGACGCGGACGTCGCGTGGGGCTTCCTGCAGCGGGCCCTGAGCGACGCCGTCGACGCTTCGTTCAACATGATAGACGTGGACGGCGACACCAGCACTAACGACACGGTACTGGTGCTGGCCAACGGAATGGCAAGGGGCGAGCAGATACGGGACGGCTCGGCGTCGGCCGGCGCGTTCCGCGAGGCGCTCACCTACGTCTGCACCGCGCTGGCCAAGGAGCTTGCCAGGGACGGTGAGGGGGCCAGGACGTTGATCGAGGTGGTCGTCGACGGCGCCGCCACGTCCGGCGAGGCCAGAATGGCCGCGCGGACCGTCGCGAGCTCGTTACTGGTCAAGGCCATGGTCCACGGCAGGGACCCGAATTGGGGCCGGATCATGATGGCGGTGGGACGGAGCGGGGCGGACTTTGAGGAGTCGAAGGTCGACCTGTTCATCGCCGGCATCCAGATGGTCCATGAGGGCGTCGCCATTCCGTACCTCAAGGACGCGGTCATCAGCGCGATGGGCGACGCCGAGGTCCGGTTGGGCGTCAGCCTCAACCACGGAGACGCCAGCGCGACCGCCTGGGGGAGCGACCTCACCGAAGATTACGTCACCTTCAATTCCGCATACAGCACCTAGCCGCCACGCACCCGTCCCCTCGTGTGTGCGGTGTCCAGTCGTTTCCCTCTCAAGGCAACGGACTCCCGTTTATAGATAGCCATGGAAGCAGGAGGTCGTCATACGGACGGTTTGACAGCCGGAGGGCGTGGCGGGCTCGATCAAGAGCCTGACCCGTCCGGCGGCGGGACCGATGCTATGGCGGGTAAGGGGCCCGATGCCGTTGGGACGATCATCGTAAAGATCGGTGGGAGCACTCTCGGAAGGCACGACACGACGCTGGAGGACCTGGTCGCGCTACAGGGCCGTGGCATCCAGCCGGTCGTGGTGCACGGGGGCGGCAAGGCGATCAGCGAGTGGATGGAGCGGCAGGGGGTCCGCCCCAGGTTCGTTCACGGGCTGCGCGTGACAGACGCTCCCAGCATGGAGATCGTGGTGGCCGTCCTGTCCGGCGTCGTCAACAAGTCCCTGGTGGCGTCCATACTGGCGCTGAAGGGGCGCGCCGTTGGACTGTCGGGAGTCGATGGTGGTATGCTGCGGGCGAATGAATTGGACCCTGATTTGGGCCTGGTCGGCAATGTCGTCGCGGTTGATCCGGAGCCTGCTCGGATAGTGATTGACGCCGGCTTCATGCCGATCATTGCTCCCGTGGCAGTGCGGAGCCCCGAGGCTACAGCGCACGGGGGCTCGCTGCTCAATGTGAACGCTGACACCGCTGCCGGAGAGATCGCGCTGGCCCTCGGCGCCGAACGCCTCGTCTTCCTGACCGACGTTGACGGTGTCATGGACTCTTCCCGCCGGGTGATCCCGAGGCTGACGCAGCGGCAGGCGAGCGGCCTGATGAGCTCCAGGGTGGTCGCGGGGGGCATGGTGCCCAAGATCGGCGCCTGCCTCCGGGCCCTCAAAGAAGTCGATTCAACGCACATAATAGACGGGCGGAAACCCCACGCTCTCAGGGACATCCTGAGCGGGGCCGAGCTCGGTACACGGGTCGGATAGGGGAATCGATGGCATCGTACTTTCAGGAGCAGTCGGACTTCTCTCTCGATCTGGGCGGGTCGATCCCGGCCCAGGTCCGCGACAAATGGAAATGGCTGGTGGTCATCGCCGGCCTTGCCGTGCTCTTCGTCCTGCTCAACTTCCTGCGAGGGACCTACACGGACTGGCTCTGGTTCGGCGAGCTGGGCTTCCGCGGCGTCTACGTCAAAGTCCTGGTCACCAAGGCCGCCCTGTTCCTGGCATGGGCCATCGCCTTCGCGGTATTTGCCGGGGGCAGCCTCTATTTCGCCTTCCGGGTGTCCAGAGGCACGGAGGCGCCTTCCCTACCACCGGCGGCTGCGAACTTTCTGCGGCGCGCGATCTTCTGGGGCACCATAGCCGCAACTGCCATCCTCAGCGTCGTGTTCGGCATAATAGCCGCCGCCGAGTGGGAGCTGTTCCTCAGGTTCTGGAGCGCCGTCTCTTTCGGCGAGACGGAACCGGTCTTCAACAGAGACGTGTCCTTCTACGTCTTCAGCCTTCCTGTCTACGGTTTCATCCAGGGCTGGCTGCTAAAGGGTGTGATCGTCATTCTGATCGCGACCCTGGGCGTCTACTTCGTCCGGTTCAGCTTCAGGGGCGTCGGCTTCGACATCAGCCGGGGGCTGAAGGTCCACATATCGATCATCGTGGGCGCGCTTTTCCTGATTCTGGCCGCGGGTCACTGGTTGGACCGCTGGGCCCTCTTGTTCTCTGAAAACGGCGCGGTGTTCGGCGCCGCCTTCACCGACATCAACGCACGCAAGCCGGCGCTGCTCATCTTGACCGTCGTTGCGGCGGCCAGCAGCATACTGATGCTGGTGAACGCCTACATGCGCGGGGTCCGGCTCGCGGTGGCCGGCGTCGTACTGTGGGTGGTGATGCTGGTGCTCCTGCAGGTCGCCTGGCCCAGGACGATGCAACGATTCACCGTCAACCCCAACGAGCTCGTGAAAGAGGGCGAGTTCATCGCGAGGAACATCGACTTCACGCGCCGGGGCTTCGATCTGGCCCAGGTGAGTACGCGGCCCTACCCGGTGAACCCCGGGTTGTCAGCGGAGCTGATCGCCGACAACCTCCTAACGGCCGACAACATTCGGCTCTGGGACCACGGGCCGCTGTCCGACGTCTACCGGCAGATCCAACTCATCCGGCCGTACTACGACTTCAACGACTCAGACGTAGACCGCTATACGGTTGGCGGCACCTACCGCCAGGTGATGCTGGCTGCCCGGGAGGTGGCGCACGAGAAGCTGGACGCCGCCGCGCAGACCTGGGTCAACACGAAGCTGCGCTTCACCCACGGCTTCGGTGTGGCGATGAGCCCGGTCACGGAGTTCACTCCCGAGGGACGTCCGGAGTTCTTCGCCAAGGACATTCCCAACGATGGCGTCATCAGGGTGCAGCCGACGACGCCGGTCGACGAGCCCGACATCCTGATTACGAACCCCCGCATCTACTACGGGGAGAAGACGACCAGCTACGTAATCGTTAATACGAAGACCGACGAGCTTGACTACCAGGCGGAAGGCGGCGAACTCAAGAGCAATAACTACGACGGCGAGGGCGGCGTTGGCCTGAGCTCGTATATCCGCCGTCTCGCCTACGCCTGGCAGTTCGCGGACATCAACGTCCTGATCACGGGCGAGGTGACGAGCGATAGCAGGATTCAGTACCGGAGGGAAGTCCAGGACCGCATCTCCACAGTCGCGCCGTTCTTGGTGCTGGACCACGACCCCTATGTCGTCACCGCCGGTGGACAGCTCTTCTGGATTCAGGATGCTTATACCGTATCCGACCGTTACCCGTACTCGGAGCCGCATCCTAGAGGCTTCAACTATATTCGCAACAGCGTCAAGGTCGTGGTCAACGCCTATAACGGCTCCCTCGACTTCTACATAGTCGACCCCGACGACCCGATCCTGAGGACCTATCGCGAGATCTTCCCGAAGCTGTTCCGCGACATGAACGAGATGCCACAGGGCCTGCGCGACCACATTCGCTATCCGCAAGACCTGTTTGGCTTCCAGGCGGCCAAGTACCTCAGGTACCACATGCTCGAGCCCCGGGACTTCTACAACCAGGAGGACCTCTGGGACATACCCAGCGAAAAGTTCGGCCAGAGCGGGGACCTGCAGCTCGTGGAGCCCTACTACGTGATCATGAAGATCCCGGGCGAGGAGAAGGAGGAGTTCGTCCTGCTGATCCCGTATACCAGGAACGACCCTCCCATTCTCGCCGGCTGGCTGGCAGCCCGTAACGACGGCGAGAGCTATGGCGAGCTGGTCGCCTTCACATTCCCCAAAGAGCGCCAGGTCGACAGCCCGCAGCAGATCGAGGCCAAGATCGACAATGACCCGGACATCTCCGAGTGGTTCACGCTTCGTTGCCAGGAGGGCTCCTTCTGCATCCGGGGCAACTTGCTGGTCATTCCGTTAGCGTCCGGTGACCAGTTCGGACTGCTCTATGCCGAGCCGGTCTACCTGCAGGCCGAGGGGATCGACTTCCCGGAGCTCAAGCAGGTCATCCTCGCGACCGGCAACCGCGTAGTGATGGAAGGCTCCGTCCCCGAGGCATTGGCGGCGCTTACCGGGTTCACGAGCCCCGTGGAGACTCCGGGTGACCCTCAGCAGCCGCCCGCGTCGACGGTTCCAGAGGGCGGCCTGCAGCAGGAAATGAAGGCGCTGTCGGAGGCCATCGACGGAATCAAGCGAGAGCTCTCCAATCTGGAGGAGGCCCTGAAGCGCCTGGCCGACCTGGCGGGAGGGGAGTGACATGACGACCGACTGGAAAGCGGTTGAGAGCAAGTACTACATGTTCGCCGTCCGGCGGCAGCCCATCGTGCTGGTCCGAGGCGAAGGGACGCGAGTGTGGGACGACCAGAACAAGGAGTACCTCGACTTCACCGCGGGCTGGGCCGTCAACAACATCGGTCACGCCAACCCGGTCGTCGCGGACGCGATCGCGGAGCAGGCGCGGACGCTTCTGCAAACGTCGAACCAGTTCTACACGGTGCCCCAGCTACAACTGGCCGAGGCGCTGGTCGAGAATAGCTGCATGGACAAGGTGTTCATCTGCAACAGCGGCGCAGAGGCCAACGAGGGCGCGGTCAAGCTGGCCCGAAAGTACGGCAAGCTGCACCGCAACGGGTCCTACGAGGTCATAACGACCTGGAACTCGTTCCACGGCCGCACGCTGGCGATGACCGCCGCGACGGGCAAACCCCACGACGAGGACCCGTTCCAGCCACTGCCGTCCGGCTTCGTGACGGTCGATTACGACAGCATCGACGCCATCAAGGCCGCCACCACCGACTGGACGGCGGCCGTCATGCTCGAGCCGGTCCAGGGTGAGGGCGGTGTCAACGTGCCCTCCAACGACTACTTCGCCCAGGTGAGGGAGTGGTGCGACGAGAACGGCCTGCTGCTGATAATGGACGAGGTGCAGACCGGCCTGGGCAGGCTGGGCACCCTGTTCGGCTATCAGTCCTTCGACGTCGAGCCGGACGTGATGACGCTGGCCAAGGCTCTTGGAGGCGGCGTCCCCATAGGCGCGTTCCTTGCCAAGGACTCCGCAGCCGTTTTCGAGCCCAAGGGAGAGCACGGCTCGACCTTCGGCGGCAACGCGCTGACCTGCGCGGCGGCCAACGCGTCGGTGCGGTTCATCGTCGACAACGACGTCCCCGCGCGGGCCCTGGAGATGGGCGAGTACCTGCGGGCGGGCCTGAATGAGATCCAGGCCGAGGCCGAGTTCATCGCCGATGTGCGCGGCATGGGCCTGCTCATCGCCTTGGAGTTCACCTCCGAGATGGCGCCCCAGGTGCTGAACGCGTGCAACGAGGCAGGCCTGCTCATGAACGTGACGCGGCCCAACGCGGTGCGAATCATGCCCCCGCTGACAGTGTCCAAGGCCGAGATCGACGAGGCGCTAGCGCTCCTCAAGGCGGCGCTTCCCAAAGCCGTCGCCGCGGCCAACGCCTAGCACCGCACCCGGTGACGCAGCGCTGAGCTTGTTTTGACCCTCTCGGGTACGGTATCTTATTCTGTGTCATACACGACGCATTGAGGTCATACTGTGGCCGCCAAAGTAGGAACGAAGGGGCAAGTCGTCGTCGAAAAAGAGATCCGAGACCGCCTGGGCATAAAGCCGGGCTGGATGGCAATCCAGAGGCTCGTAGATGACCACGTGGAGCTCTATTTTGTGCCGCCGGAGCACAATCGATCATTGATGGGGGGCTTGAAGAAGTACATCAAGGGAGGGGAAGTCCCTTCGGACGAAGACTGGCACGAGGTCAAGGAGAGGGCCTGGACAATCGCGGCTGAGGAAAAGGTGGGGGTCCGAGAGCGGCAGCCGTGAGCCGGTTCGTCGGCACCAGTGTGATGGTACGCTACCTGACAGGTGTCCCTACTGAAGGCGCGGAGCAGGCCGCTGGAATAATCGATCAGGAGGAGGACCTTCAAGTTACTGACGTAGCATTGGCTGAGACGGCGTTTGTCCTGGCTTCCGTTTACCACTTCCCGCGAGACGCAATAGTCGACCATCTTGTAAGCTTTGTTCGCAAGGCGAATATCTCGCTCTTCGGCCTCAGAAAGGACGTAGTTATCCACGCGTTGCTCATGTGTCGGCCCTCGGGACGTGTCTCTTTCGGGGACGCGTTGATATGGGCGGCGGCTCGTTCGTCTGGGAGCGGCGTCATCTACTCGTTCGACGGGCGGTTCCCATCAGAGAGCCTGACAGTCCTCAGGGAGAAGAAGTGAACTGGCGGGAGCTGAAAGATAACGGCCAGACGGTGCTGGGAGGTGCCGTCTCCGGCGGCCTGGATAGCTGCACGGCGGCACACTGGTTGAGCAGCAAGGGCTTTGACGTCCGCGGCTACACAGTTGACCTGGGCCAACCCGACGAGAAGAGCCTGGAGCCCGTCAAGCGGCGCATGGTGGCCTGCGGCGCAACGGTGTCGGAGATCGTCGACGGCCGCGAAGCGCTGGCCGCAGTCGGCCTGCAGGTCATCCAGTCACAGGCTCGGTACGAAGGCGGCTACTGGAACACGACGGGCATCGCCCGCCCGGTGACGGTGCGCGCCATCCTGCCCCGCCTCGAGGACCAAGACATCGGAGTCTTCTTCCATGGCGCCACGGGCCGGGGCAACGACCAAGTCCGCTTCCAGCTTGCGGCCAACACGCTGGCGCCCAGCCTGGATGTCTATGCTCCATGGCGCGACCCGGAGTTCGTGGAGCAGTTCCCGGGGCGGCAGCAGATGCTGGACTACTGCCAGGCCAACGACCTGCCGATCAAGCCGGCGAGCGAGGCGCGCTACTCGACCGACGCCAGCTTCCTGGGCCTGACCCACGAGGCGGGCGATCTAGAGGACGTGGGCAAGTCGCCTTGGTTCGTCGAGCCCGGCATGGGCGTGTGGCCCTGGGACGCGCCGTCGCGGCACGAGGTGGTCAGCATTCGCTGGGAGGAGGGCGTGCCGGTGGCCCTGGACGGCAAAGAGATGGGCCTGCTGGACATCTTCGCCCAGGCAAACCGCATAGCCGGCGTGCATGGCGTCGGCATAGGCACACACGTCGTGGAGAACCGGTTCGTCGGGGTCAAGTCACGGGGCATCTACGAGTCCCCCGGCATGGAGCTCCTGGGGCGCACCCACGAATATCTGCTCCAGTTCATCCTCGACCGCCGAGCGCGGCAGCTCTTCGACCAGCTATCGGCCGTCATCAGCCTGCAGATATACCAGGGCTACTGGCTCGACCTGGCGACGACGGCCGCGCTGGCCGCCGTGGAGCCCATAAACAGGCTGGTCACAGGCACCATCGCCGTACGCCTGCACCGTGGGGACGTCTACTTTGAGACCGCCGAGGACACTCCGGAGGCGATGCCCCACTCGCTCTATACCGACGACTCGTCCATGGAGGCGATGGGGACCTACGGCCACGCCGACGCCGAGGGCTTCCTGAAGGTCCTCGGCATCTCCGCCAAGAACGTGGGCGAACGACAGTTCCCCCGCTTCGACCGCTAAAGAGCCGACGCATGGTCGAGACCGACAAGGAGTTCCTCGACCAGGCCGCCGGCCTGCGCGGCGAGGCCGGTGAGCTGCTGGACCAGTACGGGTTGCTGTCCGGCATCGCGAGCTATGGCCTGACTGAGGTGATCGGTTCGTACGCCCTCGACCTGATGACCTGGCGCGACATCGACATTCAGTTACCGGATGAGAGAGACGTCGCGACCTTCTTCCGGATCGGTGTCGCGACCGCCAATCGGTTTGAGGCGACCATGATGTCCTACGCCAACATGTTCATCCGGACGGACCAGGACTTCCCAAGTGGGCTGTACCGGGGTATCCGGCTCCTGCACCGAGGTCAGACGTGGAAGGTCGACCTGTGGGGTACGGTGAGAGAGAATACGCCGAGAAAAAGGGCGCCTTCGAGAAGCTCCGGCAGACTCTGGCAGGCGCGGACCGGATGGCGGTCCTGCGAGTCAAGGACGCCGTATGCGGGTGGGGGCAGTACCGTAAAGGAGCCTACAACGGCCATGTCTACGATGCGGTGGCCAACCACGGCGTCGCCACGTTAGGCGAGTTCGAGGACTGGCTCCGGCTGCACGTCCACGAAGCTGTCCCGGCCGGCTAGCGTAGAATAGGGCCGAGCATGATTCACGACGGTAATGAAAACTTCGGAAGGTACCTTGAGGACTTCGCCGTCGGCGATGTCTTCAAGCACTGGCCGGGCAAGACTATAACCGAAGCCGACAACCACCTCTTTTCGCTTTTGACGATGAACCACAACCCGCTGCACATCGACGAGAACTACATGAAGGACCACCAGCACGGCCGCGTCCTGGTGGTCGGGACGTACGTGCTCAGCCTGGTGGTGGGGATGAGCGTCGGCGACACCTCGGGCAAGGCCGTCGCCAACCTGGAGTACGAGCGGATCACCCACGACGCGCCGGTCTGCCAGGGCGACACGATATACGCCGAGAGCGAGGTGCTGGAGGTCCGGGAGTCCCGCAGCCGGCCCGACCGCGGCGTGGTCTACATGGAGAGCCGCGCCTCGAACCAGGACGGCAAGAAAGTGCTCACGCTCAGGCGGCGGTTCCTGGTCCCGAAGCGACAGATGTAGTGTCGCCAGCAACCAAGCGAGCGCACTACGGGAATGCGCCGAGAAAGCAGAAGGCCGCCTATGTCCTCCGGTCTCTGGACTCCTACGCTCTACCAGCTATTCCTCCCGTCGCAGGGATGGCCGGACCGGCACGTAAGCCTGTGGGAGTACCCAACGATGCCCCAACAAGGGGGTCGCGACGCGATAGTCATCGAAGCGCTCGCCGAATGGCGGGGCTGGAGGGCCTATGGTCGCTACTACTGGCTTTCTCGACCGATGGCTCAGTGCCTTCGTCACTTTCGACGTCGATGACCTGAGCTCAACCCCTTACCCAGGAGACGAATTCCCGTTCGCCTTCAATTGCGACATGACGCCGCCGCACTACGTCGACGCCATCTATACCACCGGCCTGCACTCGGACGTCCAGGACTTCCAGAGCGCCTACGACGATGGCCTATTCGGGCAGGCCTGGTACGACGGCGCCAGGCAGGAAGCCGAGCGCATTATCGAGGAGGTGAGGACGGGCCGGTTCATCGATATGCTACGAGAAGCCGCGCCCTTTCCCGATACGTCGATACGAACAAACCCCGCGGTGCTCA
The DNA here is from genome assembly GCA_964513735.1 of uncultured Dehalococcoidia bacterium. Lineage (GTDB taxonomy): Bacteria > Chloroflexota > Dehalococcoidia > Lucifugimonadales > CAZENU01 > CAZENU01. Next base: position 28,017 of record CAZENU010000002.1, on the reverse strand, counting down.
CCGAGCTCGACCCGGAGGAGGCTGGGTTCAGGCACCACCCCGATTTCCCTTGATTCTGATTCTGGAATGCCGGGCTGTCGCGAAATCAGCTATCATGGCTGCTCACTCTGGATAGCAGCCACGACCCTGACCGCCGCGTCTGAGTCGAGCTCATGGACAACGCCACCTCTGACTACACTGTATCCGTCCACTACGACCGCCGGCTGTATCGCCAGGACATCGCGGCCTCGATAGCGCACGCCCGGATGCTAGGGCGGCAAGGTATCATCGCTGACGATGAGGCCTCGGTCATCGTCGATGGTCTAACGGCCGTCCGCCAAGAGATCGAAGGCGGCGAATTCCCCTGGCGTGCCGAGCTCGAAGACATTCACATGAACGTCGAGCGCCGGCTGTTCGAGACCATCGGCGACGTCGCCGGCAAGCTGCATACCGCTCGCTCGCGCAACGACCAGGTCGCGGTCGACATGCGCCTCTACGTGAAGGACGCCATCGGCGACGTCCTGTCAGTGATACGCGGGCTGCGCCTGGCCTTGGTCGACCTGGCAGAGGCCAACTCCGGCGTCATAATGCCGGGATACACGCATCTTCAGCGGGCACAGCCCGTGCTCTTCGCCCACCACATGCTGGCCTACTTCGAGATGCTCGGCAGGGACGGCGAGCGCTTCCGTCAGGCCAGAGGGCGGGCCGATGTGCTGCCGCTGGGCAGCGGGGCGCTGGCGGGGGTCCCGTACCCCGTCGACCGCGACTTCCTGGCGGGGGAGTTGGGCTTCGCCGCCGTATCGGCCAACAGCATGGATGCGGTCTCGGACCGCGACTTCCTGCTGGACTTCCACGCCGCGTCTGCAATATGCGCCACCCACCTATCCCGCATGGCCGAGGAGATCGTGGTCTGGTCGTCCGACGAGTTCGGGTTTATCCGGCTCAGCGACGACTACACCACCGGCAGCAGCATCATGCCGCAGAAGCGAAATCCCGACTTCGCCGAGCTGGCCAGGGGCAAGACCGGAAGGGTGTTCGGCAACCTGGTCGCGACACTGACCGTGCTCAAGGGTCTGCCGATGACCTACAACCGCGATCTTCAGGAGGATAAGGAGCCGCTGTTCGACACGGTCGACACCCTCGTGCCGACCCTGAGCGCGATGGCCGGGATGGTCTTGTCGCTGGAGCTGCGAAAGGCCAATCTGCGCCGGGCCGCCGAGGCCGGGTACATCCTGGCCACCGACGTCGCCGACTACCTGGTTGCCCGGGGAATGCCCTTCCGGGAGGCACACGGGTTGGCCGCTCGCGTCTCGGCCCGCGCGTACGACGAGGGCAAAGGGCTCGACGAGCTGTCATTGGACGCGTACAAGGAGTTTTCGTCGCTGTTCGAAGAGGACGTGCTGTCGATTACCGTCGACTCGTCCATCACCGCCAGGGACGTTCCCGGCGGTACGGGCCCCGGCCAGGTACGGCAGGCGCTGGCCGGAGCGAGGGCGGAGCTGGAGGCTGAAGGTGGCCGATAGGGTTATCAAGATCGCGCCGTCTATCCTGTCGGCAGACTTCAGCCGTCTGGGCGAGCAGGTGGCAGAGGCATCGGAGGGCGGCGCCGACTACATCCACGTCGACGTGATGGACGGCCACTTCGTCCCCAGCCTGACCTTCGGCCCCGAGGTGGTGCGGGCGATCCGCCGCTGGACCAAGACGCCTTTGGACGTCCACATGATGGTCCAAGCTCCGGAGCGGTACGTTGACGAGATCGCCGACGCCGGCGCGGACGTCATCACCGTCCACGCCGAGGCGTGCGTGCACCTGCACCGCGTGGTGGGCCAGATCAGGCAGGCCGGAGCCAGGCCTGGAGTGGCCATCAATCCGGCCACTCCGGTGTCAGCCGTCGAGGAGGTGCTGCCGGACCTGGACCTGGCGCTGGTCATGACGGTCAACCCGGGGTTCGGCGGCCAGCCTTTCATCGAGACGATGGTGGACAAGATCCGCCGGCTGCGAGCGACCCTCGACCAGCGCCGACTCGATGCCGAGCTGCAGGTGGATGGCGGCATCAAGCCAGCCAACGCCCGCCTCGTGACGGAGGCCGGCGCCCGTGTGCTGGTGGCGGGCTCGGCGGTCTACGCCGCAGACTCGACCGTCGCCGAGGCCATCGCCACCATCCGCGCTACCGCGCAATCCCGCGTGTGACACAGGCGGCATGAACCCCAACGTGCCGAGTACGGCTAAGCAGAATTGAAGGTCACCAATGAGCCGCTGGTGGACGTCTGCCGCCGCCCTCACATCCGTGACATGTCGCTTTTCGGCTCAATTCTGCAGGACGACTTCGGTCCGGATAGCGACGTAGACGTTCTGGTCGAGTTTCGCCTAAAGGACATTCCTTGCCTCATGACACTTGCTGGCGGCGAGATCGAGCTGTCCGAGCTCGCCGCCGGTCGCAAAGTAGATATGCACACGCGGGGTGGAATCAGTAAGTACCTCTATAACGAGACGTGACTACTCCGTCACGCTGGGACCTATGCTGGACCATGCCGGGGAGGCCATCTCTTTGGTCCAGGACTGGGGCCGCAGCGACCTTGAAGACGATCGCCTCCTCAACCTGGCGTTGACCCACCTCATGGAGATAGTCGGAGAAGCAGCGGGCAGGATGCCGCCGGACGAGCAGCGCAAGCACCAGGGGATCGACTGGCCTCGGATCATCGGGATGCGCAACCGGCGAATCCACGAGTACGACACGGTCGACCTGGACGTAATGTGTAGGTGACCCTACTGTTTCGCCATCTGCTCCAGGGCGGACCAGAGGCCGAGCTGCTCCACCGCGTGGCTGCGGTAGACGCCCACGGCGTCGGCGCCGTTTGCCCTGGCGACGCGGGCTCCCTCCACCATCAGCTCGGGGTCCTGGAAGCTGCCCGGGTGGTAGCACGATAGCTCCGCGATGAACGGGCACCGGCCCGCGACCACGTCGGCCACGTGACGGGCCTGGCGCTCCAGCCGCCCCAGGTCTGAGTCGGTGCGCCACCAGACGTACAGCTCGTCGACGGTGCCGTCGTCTAGCCATGAAGGCCAGTCCTGCAGCACCTTGATGTAGTTGTCGGGGTCACCGGCGATCATGGTCGTAGTGAGCCGGGTCCCCGGAAACCGCGTAGCGACCGCCTGCCTGAGCTCCTTCAGGAACAGGGTGACGTAGCCGGCCCGGAACCGCAACCACTCAAGGTCGCCGTTGGCTATGTCGAAGGGGTCGCGGCCGGTCTGCTCTCGGAACGGTCCGGCCACCGCCTCCTCGTAGCCGTAGGGCGTGACGCCGTGCTCGTCCTCGTCGCCCAGCACGAACTCGACCTGTATGCCGTCCGCGCCGCCGGAGCACTCCAGGGCCGCGATGAACCTGGCGGTCTTATCCGCTCTAACCTCGGGGAACGCGAGGCTCAGATAGCGCCGCTCGCCGGGTCGCAGCTCGCGTTTGCCGTCCCGGGTAAGGCTCCAGAGTTCCGGGTGCTCCCGCGCGAAGTCGTCCAGGGTCTCTTCTCCGACCGTCGGGCCGTCCCACACCGGACGGTGGCGGTCCGCTATCTCACGGGCCTCAGGCGACTCCACGGGCGGCCTGAGGTACGCCAGCGACCAGCCGTAGGTCGCCGGTCTGGAGCCATAGCTCGGGAAGGCCGTGTAGTCCACGTACGGCGAGATGTCGATGCCTTTTTCGTGCGCCGCATCGACCAGGACCGGGTCGGCGGCCCCGGTGATCATCTTCGTCACGCCCACGCCCTGACAACGGCCTACCCACCGTCGCACGTCCCTCTCGTAACGCGGTTCGCCCGGCACGCTCGGAACGACCGGCGGCCCCCAAAGTACGAAATCGTTGGCCATGCCCTACTCCTTCCACCGCCTCCTGGCTGCGGGTGGATTATCTGGGCCGGTCGACGCCGGTGTCAACATCCCCGAAGAGCATTGACAAACCGGTAATCCCTGAATAGGCTTGGTCGGGCGTAGATAGGGAGGGAGTGAGGAAGCGATGACGTCGGGCGCAATGACATTCGAAAAGCTCAGGGACGATCTGCCTATCACCAGGGAGGTGGCCTACTTCCAGGTCGGAAGCCACGGCCCGACGCCGGACACGGTGCTGGACGTGGTCCGCGACGAGATGGCGCTGGAGGCCCACTACCACTCGGTGCCGTCGGTCAAGGCGGCGCAGGCCGAGCGTGAGGCCTGCGCACGAGAGCGGGTGGCGTCGTTCATCTGCGCCGGCTCCGCCGAGGTCGCTCTGACCCCCAACACCACCCAGGCGATGCGGCAGGTGTCCCGGAGCATCGGCTGGCGAGAGGGCGATGAGCTCCTAATCACTTCGCTGGAGCATGTCAGCACTGTCAGCCTCGGCATGGGCCTGACGCGACAGAACGGCGTGCGGGTCGAGGTGGTTGAAGCCGACCAGGGCGACGCCGTGTTCCTGGAGAGCCTCAAGTCCGCCCTGACAGATCGCACGAGGCTGGTGTGCGTCAGCCATGTGGCCTCGCCCGACGGGCGTATTCTCCCGGTGGCCGCCGCCGCCGAGTTGGCGCACGATCGTGGAGTCCCGGTCGTCGTGGACGTAGCACAGTCGCTGGGCCAGTTCCCGGTGGACGTCCCCGCCCTGGGCTGCGACTTCATGGTGGGCTCGGGCCACAAATGGCTGATGGGGCCGATGGGTGTGGGCATCCTCTGGGTGGCACCCGACAATCTAAACGACTTCATGCCCGACCCGCTGCCGGACAGGAAGCCGTGGAGCATACCCGGGTCCCCCATCCCCGAGCCAACGGCATACGATCGCGCCGAAAGCGGCACCCACAACACAGCGATGGCCATCGGCCTCGGCAAGGCCGTCGAGATCGTCGACGAGCTCGGCACGGCGGCTATCGCTTCCCGGGTGGCCTGCCTGTCTCGCATCCTGCGGTACGAGGCGTCGCGGATCGGCGGCGTCAACGTGCTGACCCCTACCAGGCCGTGCCGCTCCGCCGGCATCACGACGCTGACCTTCGACGGCTATACGATCGAGGACCTGCAAGCGCTGGTTTCGCGCATATACGAAAAGTACAATGCGCTGGTCAAGTTCCAGTGGATCACCGCGCCTCTTGACGTCAACCGCATCGGTATCCGCATATCCATCGCCAGCTTCAACAACGAGGACGAGGTCGCCCGGCTGGTCGACGCACTGAAAGAGGGTGTAGCCCAGTCGTGAGGGCTGAGCCATAGGCCCGCCCTGAGCCTTACGAAGGGATGACGGGGGTCCGTTCCGTAGTGAGCACCGAGCCTACGACCATAGCCGAGCTCCAGCAGCTTGCGGAGCCCGGGATCGCGCTCGAGCAGCGGAAGTTCGTCAGACGGGGCTCGGGTGGCAACGGGACACGCGATCGTAATCTGGCAAAGCTTGACGGCCTCGCTCTCAACCCACGGCTGCTCATCCAGGTCGACGACCGCGACCTAACCACGACGGTGCTCGGCCAGGAGATCAGCTTTCCGGTGATGTGCGCGCCTGCCGGAGCCCAGTGCGGAAGCCACCCCGACGACGAGCTGGCGACCGCGGGGGCGGCGGGTCGGGCCGGCACCTTGATGGCTGTCCCGGTCGGTTCCGGATACAGCATAGAGGAGATCGCCGAGGCGGCGACCGGGCCGCTGTGGTTCCAGCACATCCATTACAATGACGGCGTAACCGAGGAGTTTCTGCCGCGTCTGAAGCCCGCGGGATGCACGGCGGTAGTGCTGACGGTGGACGCCCTGGGTCCATTCCCGCTGGACGCCAACGTCTCGCGCAAGATACCCGACGTCGGCAAGATGTTCGGCAGCCTGCGCGACCGGCCAGACCTGCTCGATGAACACGGCCTAGTCCGCTGGGAGCCGCCAAACATCACGTGGGACCGGCTCGACTGGCTCCGCTCGCTTTCGGGCGACCTGCCGCTGGTCATAAAGGGCATCAGGAACGTCGAGGACGCGCGCCAGTGCGTCGAGCGCGGCGCCGATGGCATCGTGGTCTCCAACCACGGCGGGAGGCAGGTGGACGGCGGCCTGTCCTCGGTCGAGGTCCTGCCTCGGATCGCCGAGGCCGCCGGTGACCGGCTTGAGGTCTACTTCGATTCGGGGATCAGGTCCGCCCTGGACGTGTTCAGAGTGATGGCGCTGGGCGCGAGGGCCGTGTTCGTAGGCCGGCCCATCCACTGGGGCCTCGCCTACGCCGGCGAGGACGGCGTCCTGAGGGCCCTTGAGATACTTCGAGGCGAATTCGACAGGGTGCTCGCCTTCAGCGGCTGCACGAGCGTCAGGGAGATCGGCAGGCAGCACATCATGGCGGCCGGCTGATCGGCGGGAGATCCGGCTATCCCTCGAAGGCCGTCAGCGACTTGAGGTAGCGGGCGCCGTTCCTGATCGTCTCCTCGGGCGTCTCCGAGCCGGTGGAGGCCTGGTGCACCGTCACGTAGCCGTCGTAGCCGATGCGCTGAAGCGTGTCCATGATCGGCGGGAATTCGATACCGCCCTGGGCGGCGATCGGGATATGGTCTACCCTCACGTCTCCCCGCGACCAGGTGTTCAGCGTGTCCCTGCCGTCGGGGTTCAGCCGCTGGTTCTGTAGGTAGACGTTGATCATGTGGGGTGACAGGCGCTTGATCGTCTCGGGCCCGTAGTCCTCGCCGCACGCCTCGAGGTTGGCGGGCTCGTAGGTGACGCCGAAGTTGGAGCGGCCGATCCTGCGCAGGACGTCCAGCGATTCGTCCACCCGCTCGAAGAGGCTGGCGACATGGCACTGTTGGGCCAGCCGGATGCCGCGCTCATGCGCCTCGTCGGCGGCCCGCCGTGCCCACTCGACGTCCTCCTCCTTCTTCAGGCCCACGCGGACCATGTCGCAATCGAGCAATTTGGCCAGGTCAAGGTAAGGAGTGATGTTTCGCAGTGCCGCCGGGGCTTCGAAGGAGTTCTCCGGGATGGGGAAGTCGCCCGTGGCCATGGAGATGGCTAGGCCTCCAGCGGCGAGCTCCCCGCGCCATTGCCCCACGGTCTCCGGCGGCGTCTCGAGGCCAAGCTGGGATGCCCGCATACAGAGGGCCTGGTAGCCCTCCTCGACCGCGATTCGCGCCAGCTCGTCCAGCGTCATGGATGTCTGGCGTTTGTCATGATACTTCTCGGCCACCCGCACCGACAGCGACAGCTTCATGGCGATCATCTCCTTTGGACTCGCGTGGTCGCCGGGGCGTTGCCGGCCTACAGACTGCCCTTGTGACCTCGCCTGATGGCCTCGCAGAGACGCATCGTGTAGACGGCGTCGTCCAGCGTGGACCAGGGTGTCTGGTCGTTCAGGATGCAGTCGACGAAGTGGCCGGTCTCGTCGTGCCCGGCGCCGCCGGTGGGGCCCAGGTCCAGCTGCTCCTGGATGGCTCTGCCTTCGGTGGTCCCGTCGGTCTGCGGGATGGCCTCGTAGACCTCGTATCTCGGCTTGCGGGTCAGGTCCAGGTATACCAAGAGGTCCTCGGCGTGAACCTCCGCGCGTTGGATGCGATAGCCGACCCCGTAGTTACTCATCAACACGCCGACCGCACCGTTGTCGAAGCCGATGACCGCGCTCTGTCGTTGGGCTCCCGCCCGGTCGCCATCCTGAGCGGTGGCGTGAATCTCTACCGGCCTGGCCGCGGTGCCCTCGGAGGACCCGGCTAGCCATCGCAGCAGGTCGACGTGATGGATGGCGTCGCAGATCACCGGGTCGGGCGCGATGCCCGACATGGCCGGCGTTCCCAGGGTAGTGAGGGCCTGATTGTAGGTCGCGGCACAGTGGATGACCTCGCCTCGTTCCCGGGCCAGCCGCCGTACGGCCAGGACCTCCGGGATGTAGCGCCGGTTGAACGAGACCATCGCCTTGCCTTTGCTCCGTTGGGCGGCGTCGGCCATCCGCTCCGTATCAGCGGAGCTCATGCCTGGAGGCTTCTCCACCGAGACGTGGAGGTCGCGCTCCAGGCAGTCGAGCACGATGGGCGTCAGTTGGCCTGGCATTGTGACGACGTAGACCACGTTCAGGTCGGTCTCGGCCAGCATCTGCCGGTAGTCGTCGAAGGCGCGGTCCGGACGATGCTCAGCGGCGTTGGCCTTGAGGCGGGCCGGGTCGACCTCGGCGATGGCTGCCAGCCGAAGCCGCGGCTCCGCGGCGATCATCGCGAAGTGTCTCTGGGCATGGCTCCCGCAGCCGATCACCCCCGCCTTCAACTGCTCCATCCGTTGGCTCTCCCTCCGCTCCCTCGGATCCCCTTAATACACGACAGTTTTCTGCACTCGGCCCAAGCAGGCCGCTGCCGGGCCCTTTCGACCATCCCCCTGGCCCCCTTCCTGTTGGAAGGGGGAAAGAACAAGCTTGGGACACACCCCCAACCCCCCGCCAGAGGGGTTTCCCTCTGGATACCCCATCTGGGATTGCTCTCGAAGAACTGTCGTGCGGTGAGCTCGGACTCTTCAAAGGACCGGGGTCATGTCTTGACCCGTGCCGACGGGTCAGGGCGGTCGGGTCGGCGGCATGAGACCGCTAGCCGGAGGGTGGCATCAGGTCTGCGGGGATCGGGTCAGGCACCTCGGCCGAGACGTCCCTCTGGAACCGGGGCTTCACGATCACCTCTTCGATCAGGACCCGCTTCGGGCTGGTGACGGCCAGCAGGATGGCGTCGGCTACGTCCTCCGGCTGCAGGATCTTGGTGAGCTGGTCTGGTGCTGGCGGAACCAGTCGCGTTTTGAGGACCGGGGTGTCGGTCTCCCCTGGGATCACGTTGCAGGCCCGGATGCCGGTGTTCTTGAGCTCGACGTTCATGTACTTGGTGAGATTGATAATAGCCGCCTTGGAGGCACTGTACATCGCGCCGCCCAGCAGCACCGGGTCAAGGCCTGCGCGGGAGGAGACGTTGACGATGGTGCCGGTGCCGCGCTTCAGCATGGACGGCAGCGCCGCCTGGATGAGGAAGAATGGCCCCAGCAGGTTGACCCTGACCACGTCCTCTGCCTCCTGATCGGTGGTGTCCAGGAGGTAGCGGTTGCGGCTGGTGAAGCCCGCGTTATTGATGATCACGTCGATCTGGCCGTGCTTCTTCAGCACCGAGGCCGCCAGACGCCGCATGGCCTCGTAGTCGGTGACGTCGGCCTGCTCGACGTCAGAGGAGCGCCCCTGGGCGGCGATCTCGGCGGCCACGGCCTCCAGCTTGCCCGTGGTGCGTCCCACCAGCACCGGCATGGCCCCGGCCCCCGCCAGATTCAGGGCCGCCGCTCGGCCGATGCCGCTCCCGGCGCCGGTGACGATGCAGATCTCGCCGTCCATCGCAGTCCCCCTGTCGCCTACCGGGCGACCACCTTGCCGGTCGAGTCACGGCTGCCGTGGGTAGTGAGCGTCTTAGCGTCGTTCTTGGTCGCGATCGAGTAGCAGGCGTCGCGGCCCGCGTAGCCCAGCGTAAGGACGGTGCCCAGAGCAACGTATGCGACGTCGATTGCCTCGGAGGTGGCGTCTTCCAGGTTGGCCCGGTTCAGCTCGCGCGCGTGCTCGCCGATCTCCTCGGACAGCAGGGTGAGCCGGCGGCGAAGGGCCTCGAGGGTGGCGTCCCGGTCGGTGGCGTCCACGGTCGGCAGTCCGAACCGCTCGTGAAAAGAGTAGACGCTGTCGCCCAACCTGGCCACGGCATCGACGAAATCGCCTCGCTCGATCTCCATCCCTACCCCCTTGTCGAGTGTGTCTGGCGCAGCCTCCCGGCCGCCCGCGGACGATTGTAGCAGAGCCCGTGCGGCCCGGCCCGGTGGTCTGAAGTGGGTTTCCGGCGGTTCGGCAGGCCCCTGCGATGCCTTTCGTTGACAAGGAAATCGGGCGCTCTTACACTCCCACCGGGCCGGCGCCTTGAAGGCGGCCGGCCGGGGTGCAGCGCGATGGGATCGATCGGCACCGCGGAGGTAGGCAAGACGGGCCTGATGGTGACCCGCCTGGGCCTGGGCGGCGCGGGCCTGGGCGGCCTTTACTCCGACGTGTCCAAGGACATGGCGCGGGAGACCGTCCAGCAGAGCTTCGCGCTGGGCGCGCGGTACTTTGATACCGCCCCGTTATATGGCCACGGGAAGAGCGAGATGTCCCTTGGTCACGGTCTACAGGGCCTGGACCGCGACCGGCTCGTGATCTCCACGAAGGTCGGCCGTGTGCTGGTCCCCGTGGAATCCCATCCGCAGGCCGGCCAGTTCGTGAATCCGCCGCCGCTGCAGCCGGTCTTCGACTACAGCAGCGACGGCATCCTGAGGTCGCTGGAGGAGAGCCTCCAACGGCTGCGACAGGACCGCGTCGAGATAGCGTTCATGCACGACCCGGACGCCGGACAGGCGATAGCGGACCAGGACGATGTCGAGCCCGTCCACTTCAGGCAGGCCATGGACGAAGCGTACCCGACGCTGGATCGTCTGCGTTCCGAAGGTGTCTTGAAGGCCATCGGCGTTGGCATGAACCAGTGGCAGGCGCTGGCCCGGTTCGCCCGGGCTGGCGACTTCGACTGCTTCCTGCTGGCCGGGCGCTACACCCTGCTGGACCAGTCTGCCCTGCCTACGCTGATGCCGCTGTGCGAGGAGAAGCACATTAGCCTCATCCTCGGAGGCCCGTACAATAGCGGCGTCCTGGCCTCCGACCTGTCGCCGGGCGCGACCTACTTCTACAGCGAAGCGCCGGCCGACGTCCTGGATCGGGCCAGGGGTGTCAAAGCGGTCTGCGATCGCCATAGGGTGCCGCTGAAGGCGGCCGCACTGCAGTTCGGCCTGGCGCATCCCGCCGTGGCGAGCACCATACCGGGCGGCCGGTCGCCGGAGGAGGCCGAGGAGAACGTGCGGATGGTGGAGCACGACATTCCCCACGACCTGTGGGCGGAGCTGAAGCAAGGAGGGTTCCTGCCGGACGCGGCGCCGACCCTGTCGGCTTGATGACGACGACCGGGAGGTGGGCATGAAGTCCTTCGCGATGGCACTGAACCTTAAGGACGACCCGCAGGCCGTCGAGACCTACAAGGAGCGCCACCGTGCCGTCTGGCCGGACGTCCTTGAAGGGCTCAGAGGCATAGGGATATCGAAGATGAAGATATTCCTGCTGGGCAGGCGACTCTTCATGTACTTCGAGGCCGGTGACGACTTCGACCCTGACCGCGACTTCCAGAAGTACCAGGACACGGAACGCGCCAGAGAGTGGGACGCGCTGATGCGTGGATTCCAGGAGCAGGTCGAGGAGGCCGAGCCCGGCGCCTGGTGGGCTCCCATGGAGGAGGTGTTCGACCTGGAACGGTAGTGTAGGAGAAGATATAGCGCCGACTTTTCCCGTATTTGTCCAAATTCGCGCCAAACCATCTTGTGATTGGCGAGAAGTGTAGATACAATGGAATCTATTCGAGACTAGGGGGGGTATCTATGGAAGCCTATTGTCTCAAGTGCCGAACGAAGAGGGAGATCAGCAACCCGACCCAGGTGACCCTGAAGAACGGCAGGCCGGCAACCCAGGGGACATGTCCCGTCTGCGGGACCAAGATGTTCCGCATCGGCAAGGGATAGGCCTGAAAGAGGCACCCTGAGCCCCGACCATATCCCGTAGAGATACGGGGGGGGGGCTGCTCAACACATCGGTAAGCACAACGCACTATTGCGGCGAATCATGTTCGCCGCAATAGTGCGTTGTGCTTACCGATGGCCGACACCAATCATCCTACCGCGTCCCGACCAGTTCTTTGTGCCTCCCAACTCGCCCTCCGTACCCGAGTGGCGCCTCAGGCGTTGTATTGAGGGGCCAAAGCCGTGAAGCCCAGTGCGCAACAACGCGCGTCGGCCCTTCGATACCACCCGATTTCGAATCGGGACTCGGGTACACAGGCGAATACGACGCTACGCAGATGCAAGGCTGTGCGCCACGCCAGCGTGTATGAGCAGAGCCGTGGAGCGCGTGTAAGAAGCCGCGTCCTTCCATTCGTCCTCTTGTCTGCCCTGATGCCGCATTGGGGCGTCGAGGGGCCCTCCGCGGCGCTCTACGTTCAGGCCTGTAAGACTTCGCCGTCGTGCCAGCGAGGCTCTTCCTCGAGGTGCTCCATGAACCGCTCAAACCACTTGCCGTGCTCGGAGTCGTCGGCGTTGACGAAGTAGGAGTCCTTGTCCTCAAACAGGGCCACCATGATCCAGTCCTGGGCGTCCGAGTCAAGCTTGAACACGTAGCCGTCCAACGCGCCCCGTACGCTGGGCTTCCGCTGCGTCCGCCACTCCTCCAGCACCGCGGCCATGTCATCCTGATGTCCCGACTTGACGCGAACATAAGCGACTGTGCCGTACATGGTTCCTCCTGACTTTCGGGGTGATCCCTGCCTTAGCGCTTCAGGGTGCTATAGTCTTCAACGAGCCGGGCCGCGCCGCGCCGGATGAAGCTAAGCTCGTCGGCGGCCAGGAAGAAGCTGGCGCCCTTGTCTACCCACCGTTGCGCTCCCTTGACGCTCGTGGCTGACGTGCCGAAGGGTACGCCGTGTTTCCTACACAGCTCCAGGATGTCCTCGGTGGGCCCGACCACGCCCGGATGGTCGTACTGGCCGGGGTGCCCCATCTCGATGGAGAAGTCGCCTGGGCCGACGTAGACCATGTCGACACCCGGCGTGCCGACTATCTCGTCGGCGTTGTCGTAGGCCAGCCGGGTCTCGATGTGTACTATCAGCGTGGTCTCGGCGTCTTGGTCGTCCATCCAGTCCTGAAGGTTGCGCAGGTCATCGGGCAGCGAGTAGTCGCTGTTGCCCAGTCCGATCGCGGCCGCGCGTGTCCCCGCCGGCGGGAACTTCATGTAGCTACGCAGATCCTCGACCTGGGCCCGGCTCTCTGTCCGTGGTAGCTGGATGCCGATGATGCCGCACTCCAACAGCTTGGCGATCTCCTGTCGATCGAGCTGTGGCGTCTTGGCGACGGGCGGCATGCCGCTGTCGCGGGCGGCGAGGACCGTGTCGGCCAACGCGGTCGGACTGAAGTATGCGTGCTCGTACTCGAAAAAGACGAAGTCGATGCCCGCCTGGCTGTACAGCTTCATCAGCGACGGACGCGCGTACTCGGCGACCATCGCGCAGACGAGCACCTCGCCGGCGGCCAGTCGCGCCTTCAGATGGCGTCCGGGTCCGCCCTCGGGGAATAGAGGCATCGCTCTCACCTTACAGTTACGGCGCTGACTACCATCTTGAACGGAACGTCGGACTCCATCTGCATCTGGGCGTCGTTTAGCTTCACCACTCCCATCGAGTCCCCCTAAGCCAGATTGGCCACAGCATACTTTCTTTCCAACCTCCGGGCAAACCGGAGATCGCACCGCGGAGATCGCAGAGGCCGCGGAGGAATTGGGGAGCGGTGGAGACTCGATGGCTTTCGGAGTATCATCCGTCCCATGTCAGACTACATCTCGGACCTGAGCGCCGACGTCGAATCCACAGTATGCACAGGTGGAGGCGTCTGGACGCTGTCCGCCTGCGGCATCACCCGCACGGAGCGCGCCATCGCGGCCCTGGTCCACCGCGACGCCTATCGAGGTGGCGTCGAGGCCGCTAGGGTGCTGCTGGTCGGCGGCCTCTCCGGGCGGCAGCAGGACGTGGACTTGGCCCTGCGCGGCATGCACCTGTACGCGGGAATGGCCCGAAAGGCCCACGGGATCGCACTGAGCGTGGTGCCGTGCGCCAACCCCGATGGACTCGCGCTCGGCGTCGGCCCGCAGAACGGTGCCGGCGGCGTTCCGGAGGCCGGGTACCCGCCGGTCGACGGCTTCTTCAACGACCCCACCGACCCGGAGAAGCGCTACCTGTGGCGGTGGGTCTGCCATCAGGCGCCCGACCTGGTCCTGGAGTTGTGCGACTCCGACGCAGTTGCCTGGGAGGTCAACGAGGCCGCCGTTGTGATGGCGCGGCCGCTGGACGCGGCGCCCCTGGGCCCGTCCGACTCTCTGCTGGCCGCCCTGGGCACCGGAGAGCCTGATGGCCTGGGGACTGTCCCTGGGCTGCGACTCTCGACGCCTCAAGGCCGTCTTAAGGCAGAGCTGGACCGCCTCTGGTCGCTGCTGCGGGGCACCGGTGCGTCGGGGCCGTCCGCGGCCCGTGTGGCGCTGGAGGCTCGAGCCGTGCGCTCGCCTGTGGAGGTGGGCCGGACACTGGCGCTGGTCTACGGCCACACCTTAACGCCGATGATGTACACCAAGGGCGTCGCCGTAAGCGGGCGGCTTCGCCTGGCGGAGCTGGACTCCCAAGGCGAAAGCTCGCTGGACGACATAGAGGCGCTCGTGTCGCCCTTCGTGTCGGACTTCGACTCGGTGGAGGCTAATGCGCTGGAGCAGGGAGCGCTGTCGGGCTTCGTCTGGTGCGACGATCTGGCCGAGGCCACGAGGAACAGCCGCTACTCCGACCTGCTGGTGAGGGTCGCCGACAAGTTCGAGCCCAGGGGCATGGAGGGCGGCGGGCCGCCCGAGGCCGCCGACACGCTGGTCGAGGACATGTTCCACGCCGGGGTCCTGTGGGGCCGCGCCTTCAAGATCACCGGCGACGTGTCGTACCCCGACCGGCTGGCCCGCTTCCTGCTCGGCGCGCGCAACCAACAAGACATCGGCTACTTCTGGCACAGCCCGTCGGCGCCCCACTACTGGGGTCGAGGAAACGGCTTCGCGGCCCTGGGCTTCGCGGAGGCGCTGACCTATGTTCCGGACGACCACCCGCGGCGCAACGACGTTGTGGCCAAGCATCGGAGGCATGTGGAGGCGCTGCGACTGCTGCAACGCCCCTCGGGGATGTTCCCGCAACTCCTCGACTCGCCCGGCTCCTTCGACGAGTTCACGGCCACATGCCAGATCGGCTACGCGGTGGCCCGCGGCTTGAATCGAGGCTGGCTGGACGGGTCGTACGGTGACATGGTGGAGCGCGCCTGGCGTGGCGTCTCCCAGCGGATCGACGAGGAGGGCAACGTCACCGACGCGTGCGAGGGCACCGGGCTGATGGACAGCCGGCAGGACTACCTGGACCGGCAGGCCCTCTCCGGCTTCGACGACCGCAGCGGCAGCATGGCCATCTGGTTCGCCACGGAGATGAGCGGACTCAGAGCCGGGATCTAGTCCTCTGCCCCGTATTGCGTTCGGCGCGAGCCCTTCGGCGAGCTCAGGACGCGGCCTGTCAAAGGCCCCCTGCCGGCTCCTGACGACCAGCGCCTCGCCGGCTACCGACGCTGCGTGTAGTCCCGGTTCGCCCGGCTGACCGCCCGATCGCGGGCGTCCGCGATCTCTGAGAGCTTGCCGGCCGACCAGCGAGCCCTGGAACCGAGGCATCACGTACCGGGCAACCAGCTCGTAGCTGTGCATCGTCTGCTCGCGGCTGGCCATCTCTCCGTCCTGGACGAAGAAGCTTCCGAACCCGCCGCTCAGTTCCTGAAGCCGCTCGATCAGGGCGATCATGTCGTCGGGCGTGCCTATGCACCAGGCACCCGTGTCGACCATGTGGTCGATTATCTTGTCCTCGGGCACGTCCAGCGGCTCGCGGCCAATGGTCCTCTCGTGGTAGTGGCGTATCCACCGACCGGCCTTGGTCCGCACCTGCTCAATGGCGTCGTCCTTTGTGTCCGCCAGATGGGCCACGGTGCCCAGGCGCCACTGCCCGCGGTCCATCGTCTTGCCGTGCTCTGCCGCGGTCTCATCCGCGATGGCCCAGAACTCCTTGAGGTCGGCGGTCGTCCCGCCCTCGGGGATCGCCCCGGGCGAGAGCACGCCGAGGCCGTGCTTTCCGGCCAGCACCATGCCCGCCGGCGTCTTGGACGCGGCCACCGTGACCGGGGAAGTGCGGATCCGTGTAGGGCCGCAGCTGCAGCACCGCCTCCCTCAGCGTGAATCAGTCGGACTCGTGCGTCACCGGATCGAGGTCCGTGAGCAGGCGCATGATGACGTCCATCGCCTCGTCCATGCGCCGGCGTTGGACCGCCGGGTCGATGCCCAGCATCAGCGCGTCGGTTGGCAGCGAGCCGGGCCCGATGCCCATGATGACCCGGCCTCGCGTCAGGTGGTCCAGCAGCACCATCCGGTCGGCCACGATGAACGGATGGTGGTAGGGCAGGCCGATGACGCCCATCCCCAGGTTGATGTGCCTGGTCCGCTCGGCGGCCGCGGCGATGAACACCTCCGGCGACGAGATCGTCTCCCACCCGGCCGTATGGTGCTCGCCGATCCACACCTCGTCGAAGCCCAGGTACTCCAGCCACTGGACCAGCTCGAGGACGCGCTCCAGGGCCAGGGTCGGGTTTTCCGTGGGCTCGTGGAACGGCGCTATGAACGAGCCGAATCTCATCCTGCCAAGGGGTGACATCCTCTCAACACCCTCCCAGGGCTGAAGGCTCAGACGGATTCAGACCACTCGGCGATGAAGTCCTCGTAGCCGAACGGCTCGGGCAGTTTGCTAGCCCCAGGTTACACCCAACCCAGGTCTGAGCGCACCTGTGTATGCGTCCGCCGTCTCGGGCAGACATCCGCGTCTCAGCCTACCAGGGCCCGGCCGCTATCCTGCATCGCGCCGGTGTTTGACATTGCAACGGGCCGCCGGTATCGTGGCGTGGCCTCAGATACAAAATACGCGGCCCCGCTCAGGCGGGCGAGCGCGAACTTTGGGACGCGAATTGGGGAAGTGAACATGGACAACGTCGGGGTCGGCATGATCGGCTCGGGCTACATGGCCCGCACGTACACCGAGAGCATATCCAAGTACAACGAGGGCGGCACGCTCGTGGCGGTGGCGGGCGGCACCCGGGCTCCTGGGCTGGCTGAGGACTACGGGATGGACGTCGAGCCAAGTCTTGACGCTCTGCTGTCCAGGAGCGACGTCGACGCGGTCCTAGTGGCGACGCCGCACCAGGTCCACGCCGAGCAGGTGATCGCCGCGGCCGAGCATGGCAAACACGTGCTGGTCGAGAAACCGATGGCCACCAACGTGGCGGACTGCGACGCGATGATCGCGGCCTGCGAGAAGGCCGGCGTTACGCTGAGCGTCATCCAGACACTCCGGTACCGGGGGGTCTTCAAGCGGGCCAAGCAGCTCATCGACGAGGGCCGCATCGGCAAGGTGCACATGACGCAGCTCACGTCGCTGTGGACGTGGTACCACCAGACGAAGACATGGCTGGACGAGCCGGAGAGCGGTGGCAGCTTTCTGGACCGGGGCGCCCATATATGCGACGCGCTGCGCTGGCTGACCGGCGACGAGCCTTCGCGCGTGTTCGGGTCGGTGGGCTCGACCAAGGGCGAGGCCTGGAAGGCGATGAACGCCGTGATCCAGATTCAGTTCGTCGGGGGCGCGAGCGCCCAGTCCTGGATGAGCCACGAGCTGCCGCAGCCGGGCTTCCCCGACACACGATACCTGGCGCGCATCTATGGGGAGAAGGGCATCATCGAGGCCGACGGCTTCGCCAAGCTGCGCATCGCCGACTCAGGTGAATGGGAAGACGTCTGGGAGATGCCCAAGATAGACCCCGTCGGCCGTCCCAACGACCCCAACCGGCTGGAGGCCTTCTACCTGCAAACCCAGGACTTCATCTCCTCTCTGCGCGAGGAGCGAGAGCCGGACGTCAGCGGGAAGGACGGGCGCGCAGCCATCGAGATGGTGCAGGGCGCTTACATGTCGAGCCTGTCGGGGGCCGCGGTGCAGCTACCGCTGCCGCGCCAGGAGCAGGGGTTCCAGTTCGACGGCGCCACCGTCTCCCGCAAGCGAATCCCGGGCTAGCCGGAAGCGGTTCATCACGGCAGAGCACGAGGGCTGAGACAGTCGACGTCTTCTCTGTGCCCTCTGTGGTCAGACCCCGCTAGTGCTCCATCACCATGCCGCCGTCGATGTTGATCGACTGGCCGTGGATCCACGAGGCAGCCTCGGTGCACAGGTAGGTGATGAAGCCGCCCACCTCCTCGGGGGTGCCACTGCGGCCGATGGGGTGGCGCTCGGACATCTCCCGCCATCCTTCGTCCCGCTCATAGTGGTCCATCCTTGAGGTATCGACGGCCGAAGGGCAGACGCAGTTCACGTTGATCCGGTGCGGGCCAAGCTCCTGGGCCAGCGACTGGGTCATGCCGACCATGGCGAAACAGGCAGCGTTGTAGGCCAGGGAGTTGGCCGTGCCCCGTTTTCCGGCCACCGACGAAACGCCGACGATCTTGCCGCCCTCGCCCTGCTCGATCATCACCTTGATGGCCGCCTTTGAGCACAGGAACATGCCTGTCAGCTTGACGTCTACGACCCTCCGGAAGAGGTCGACGTCGACGTCGACGATGGGCACCCGGTCCGCGCCGATGGACACGGCGGCGTTGTTGACCAGGATGTCGACGCGGCCCAACTCCTGGACGGTCCGGTCGACCATCATCCGCACCTGCTCGCCGTCTGTGACGTCGACGACCAGCGGCAGAGCGCGCCGGCCAAGGCCGCGGACGTGCTCGGCCGTGCTCGCGACGTCCATCCAGCCGATCTCCTTCTCGTCGGCTGGGAACGTCGCCGGGTCGCGGCCAGTGCCGGTCACGACCAGGTCCGCGCCCTTCTCGGCAAGGGCCATCGCCGTGGAGTACCCGATGCTGCGCAGTCTTCCCGCGCCGGTCACGATCGCGACTTTGCCGTCCAGCTCGCCCATTGTGGCCTCCTTGTCATGTCGAGTTGTCGCCCGTCCCGCAGGACCGGTTTACAGGGGCAGCGCTCCGGGCCGGTAAGCATCTACGTGGTCTGGCAACCCTTCTTCTAGGCTATAGTAACGCAGTCGCGGGCGGGTCAATCCTCGACGTGACCGGAATAGCACGGACGTAGACGCGGAGGAGCGATAAATGACGAGCGGTCTGCCGGTACGCACGCTGGGTCGGACGGGGCTGGAGGTCACGCACCTGGGCTATGGCGCGCTGGAGCTGCGAGGCATGACCGACCAGGCTGGCGTGCTGGAGCGGGCGATTACCGACGGCCAAGCCGAGACGATCCTGAACGCGGTGCTGGACTCGGGCATCAACTACATAGACACCGCCAGCCGCTACGGGGCCTCCGAGGAGTACATCGGCAAGTGCATATCCCACAGGCGCTCCGAGTACGTTCTGGCAACAAAGTGCACCCGCGAGGCTACGGCGGAAGGCAGGAACGTCTGGACCACGGAGAACATGTTCCGCAACATCGAACAGAGCCTGAAGCGCATGAAGACCGACTACGTTGACGTGCTTCAGTTGCACAACCCGATGCCCAAGGACGCCGAGTCCGTGGACCTCGTGGGCACTCTTGAAGAGATCCGCCGTCAGGGCAAGGCCCGGTGGATCGGCATATCGACCAACCTGCCCTACATGTCGACCTTCGCGGCCATTGACGCCTTTGACGTCTACCAGACCAACTACTCCACTCTACAGCCGGAGCACTTCGACTGGATCACGAAACTGACGGAGGACGGCCGCGGCACGATTATTCGGACCAGGGCCGCCAAGGGCGAGCCGGATATCCCCGGGTCACCTGCTCACTCCAGGGGGGTCCAGTTCGCCACCGACGAGGAGCGCTGGGTCAGCTTCGAGAGCGTTGGGCTGGACGAGCTGCGCGAGGAAGGCGAGAGTCGTACTGCCTTCGTTCTGCGCTACACCTTCGCTCACCCCGACATCAGCACCGTGATCGTCGGCACCCTGGACCCAGAGCACCTGGAAGAGAACGTCCGGACCCTGGAGAATGGCCCGCTGGCGCCCGACCTCGTGGCAGAGGTAGATAGGCGGCTGGAGCCATTGGGCTTCCGCCCGGCGCCCTTAACCTAGTCTCGTGTCCGGCAGATGGCTACTTTGGGCGAAACTGAACGGAGTATGTTTTGCTGAGGCTCCGCGAAGCATCTGCGGACGGGAGGAACCCCTCCCCCCCTGTGCGACAAGGTGAGCTCCTCGCCGGTCCCCTAGACCTCTCAGTAGCTCCGGTCCAGGCCGCCGCCGGTTGCCACTCGGTGACGGTTACTCTACCCTTTAGTTCGCCTTCGTAGACTGCTTGCGACCGCTACCCCTGTGGAGGCTAGAGACCGTGACCATTAGACCGCAGGCGAGACGTAATAGGCTTCTACTAGTCGCAGTGGGTGTCGTGGTGGTCGCGGGGCTGCTGGTACTGGCTAGGGGCACCCTGTTCCCGTTCATCCTCAGCGGCGTCCTCGCCTACATCCTCTTCCCGATAGTGCGTGCCGTCGAGTCGTGGATGCCCTGGCGGGAGCGCTGGCCCAACCTGAGCCGCATCACCGCGATCTGGCTGATCTTCCTGCTGGCGCTGGCCGTTGTCGCGGGCGTCCTGGCGCTGATCGTCCCACCCGCGTTGAGCCAGGGCAGCGACTTCATCGACGAGGTCCCCGACTACTATGCGAGCGCCCGCGCCGCCATAGAGGGCTGGAACGAGGAGTACGCTGACAGGATCCCCGAAGACGTCAAGGTTCGTATCGAGGAGTACGCGGCCGGCAGCGGCTCGGTCCTGATCGCGGCGGCCCGTACCGTGCTGCTCAAGACGCTGGGCGCGGTCTCCAACGTGCTCTCGACGGTGATCGGCCTGGCAGTCGTCCCGTTCATGCTGTTCTATCTGCTCAAGGACCGAGAAGCCGCCGTCGAGGGCTTCCACTCCCTGTTGCCACCGGACGCCCGGCGCCACGCCGTCAACGTCATGGAGATAGTCAACCGTATCCTGGGCGCATACATACGAGCTCAGCTCACTCTTGGAGTGGTCGTGGGCTTCGTCGTGTCCCTCGGCCTCTTCCTGCTCGGCATAAAGTTCTCGGTGCTGCTGGGGATCATAGCGGGTGTAACAGAGTTGATCCCGGTCATCGGACCGCTGCTCGGCGCGGTACCGGGTGTCTTCGTGGCGCTCGCCACCTCACCGGAAAAGATCTTCTGGGTATTGTTGCTCTACGCGGGCATTCAGATGGTCGAGAACGCGGTCCTCGTCCCACGGATCCAGAGCCACGCCGTGGGCATACACCCTGTGATCATCATGGTCGCGCTTATGGTAGGCAGCGAGACCGCGGGGCTCTGGGGAGTCCTGCTTGCGGTCCCGGTGACTGCCGTGGGCCGCGACGTCTTCAAGTACTTCCACAACGAGTGGAGCGAGCCGGTCGCACCCTTTGAACCCGAGCCGGAGAACGAAGAGGCCGAGTCCGCCGAAGACGCGCCGGGATCCGACGTCAGCCCAGACGCCTCGCAACCGGCAAGCCAGCCCAAGGAGAAGCCGTGAGGATAGAGAGCATCGAGACACTGCTGGTCGGCGACTGGCCGCTGGTCAGGATTCGCACGGATACAGGGCTGAGCGGCGTTGGCGAGGGCACCTTCTGGGCCCAGCCTGCCGCGACGACTGTGGTGGTGGAGAGCTTCAAGCCTTACCTGATCGGCCAGGACCCGCTGACCATCGACCGCCACTGGCAGTACTTGTACCGCAGCTCGAGCTTCCGGGGCGCCTCGATTTCGGCGGCGCTGAGCGCCATCGACGTCGCGCTCTGGGACATCGCCGGCAAGCACTACGGCGCGCCGGTCTACAGCCTGCTGGGAGGCCGCCACCGCGACAGGATCAGGATGTGCGCCCTGTGTCCCGCGGACACCGTGGAGGTGGCGGCGAGTTCGACCGCGGCGGCGGTCGCCGAGGGCCATACCGCGGTGAAGATCACGCCCATACCTCCCGGTTTCTCGCAGCTCAGCCAGACGCGGCTCATGCGGGAGACTGTCGCCAGAGTGGCGGCGGTAAGGGACGCGGTAGGCCCGGACGTCGACATCGGCGTCGAGATACACCGGAACATGTCGCCGGGCCAGGCCGTGATGCTGGCCCAGAAGCTGGAGCCCTTCGGCATCCTGTTCATGGAAGACCCCATCCAGCCCGACAGCGTGAGGTCGATGGCCGACGTCGCCTCCCGCGTAAAGGTCCCCATCGCGACCGGAGAGCGGTTCAACTCGCTGTTCGAGTTCAGGGAGCTGCTGGAGCTTCAGGCGGCCAGGGACATCAAGCTTGACGTCGGCTTGCACGGCGGCTTCACCCAGTGCAAGAAGGCTGCCGGCATCGCGGAGGCCTACCACGCCACGGTGTCGCCCCACAACGCGCGAGGCCCGGTGCTGCTGGCCGCGCACGTCCAGCTCTGCGCCGCCATCCCAAATTTCCTGGTGCTGGAGTACCGCATGGACGAGCGGTACGATATCGCGTCACCGATACCCATGCTCATGGACGGCTACGTCACGGTGCCCGATGCGCCGGGGATCGGTCTGGAGCTCGACGACGAAGCGGTTGCCAGACACCCGTATTCCGAGCGCGAGATCGGGACACCCCTGCGCGCCGACGGATCGGTGGGTTTCGTGTAGCCGGCAGGTGATTGGACAGGCTTTCTAGTACCTGCATGATGTACCGTGCTGGTAGGGGCAGATTTCAAACCCGTCCGTACCGTACTGGGGAAGTGAGAAGGCCGAGGACCTGAGAGGAGGAATACGTGGCCGATCTTCGGATAGCACAGGTTGGGTGTGGAGGTATGGGGCTGCGTCACCTTTACGGCGAGGTCGAGACGTGGCGTGTCTTCGGCACCTTCGATCTCGTGGCCCTTTGCGACGTCAACCGCAAGGCCGCCGAGCACGTCGCCGACGAGGCCGAGAAAGGCCTGGGCGCCCGCCCGAACGTCTATACCGACTTCGACGAGCTGCTGGAGCGCGAGCGTCCCGACGCCGTCGACATCGTGACTGACGCCAGGACTCACCACACCATCGCGCTCAAGGCCTTCGCCGCGGGCGTCCACGTGGCCGTCGAGAAGCCGATCGCGCTCACCGTCCGCGCCGGCCGGGAGATCATCGCGGCGGCGGAGCGGGCCGGGCGGGTGCTGTCGGTGCACGAGAACTACCGCCGCGACCCCATGGTGCGGCTGGTGAGGGCGGTCCTCGATGCCGGCGTCCTGGGCGAGCCCCGGCTGCTGATGGACGTCTCCGCCAGCGGCACGCGGCGCATGCCTCATACAACGGCGTGGCGCCATCTGAAACACAGGGGCGGCTATCTGCTGGACTACGCCGTGCATAATGCCGACCTCCACATGTACTTCATGGGCGACGTGGACACGGTCTACGCCGAGACTGCCCTGTGGGAGAAGGTCCGGACCCTCGACCGGCCCGAGTCGGACTCGATGGCGGAGATGTACCGCCACAGGGTTCAGGAGGATATCGAACGTAGTGGCGCGGTCGAGGTCGACTCCGAGGACATGGCGATCGTGGTGATGCGCTTCAAGTCAGGGGCCATCGGCCAGATGACCAAGACCATCGCCGCGCCGGGCGAGGGCACGGCGGCGGACATCATCTACTGTGCGGAAGGCTCGATCCGGCTGCCCGCCGCCCGCTCGGGATGGCCGGTCCTCATCACCAGGCTAGGCGAGTCGGAGCCGCTGCCGCCCGAGGCCGCGCTGGAGATGGTGCCCGACTTCCAGCTCGACGACCAGACGGCCGGGCTGTTCGACGGCCGGCGCCGGCTTGCGTCCTACGATCTGGACTTCAGGCAGACGGACGCCAAGAACATCGCCATCGAGCTGCAGGACTTCGCCCGGGCCATCCTGGACGAACGCCCGCCAGAGGTCACCGGCGAGGTCGGTCTGGGGGCAGTCGCACTGGTCTACGCTATCCTGGAGTCGGGCCTCGCCCGCCAGCCTGTCCGCTTCGACGACGTGATGTATGACCGCGTCAACGACTACCAGCGGGTCGCCAACGACCATCTCGGGCTATAGAGTGGCACGCAGCCCTGGTCGGCGTCCAATCGCGCGTCGGGAGGACACGCCGTGAGAATTGACGCCTCCCCCGATTTCCCGGACTACGATGATCTCACCGCCGGGGTCTGGGACGGCATTGCCGACTGGTGGGACGACAAGATCGGAGACGGAAACGCCTTTCAGGATGTCCTCATCGAACCGACCACCGAGCGGATGCTGGAGCTGAGGCTCGGCGACGTACTATTTCCGTGATGACGAATGTACTATCTCGATCTACGATGGCAGACTACCAACAAATGGTCCTGCGTACTGTCCCCTCAGCGCTATTCTGCAAGCATCTGCGAAGAGCCCCGATATTAGCCGGTGGCGGGGTTTGGGATAGAGAGACTCGACCGTAGCTGCCGGGCCGCCGGAAAGCCGCACGGAACCGCTGTCCGTGCGGCTTCTACGGCAGCTCAAGACATGAGCAGCAGGTCCCTGGCGCTCAGGGCCGGGCGGACGGCTACGAGGAAGCGGTCCAGTATCTCGTCGGCGGGAAAGCCGGTCGTGTCTAGGTGCACCTTGCGCTTGATGGTCGAAGCGGCGAACTCCTTCTCGAACTCGGCCTGCACCTCCTCGACATCCCCCGGCGGCACGATGGGGAACTTGTGCGGCGCCGCCTTCATCCGCGCCCTGATCTCGTCCGGGTCTGCCGTCATCAGCACCAGGATGGTATCCGGCTGGAGAAACCCCTCCACCTGGCGCTGGTAGTGGACCTCGGTGCCGGGATAGTAGTACCGCGGGCCGTAGATGGCCTCCTGGATGTGGTAGCCGCCGAAGATGCAGTCCTCGCAGTTACGTTGCACGAAGACGTGGTAGTAGATCTGCATCCGCTGAAACCGCTCCTTGAGGGCCGGGGGCGCCTCTACTAGCGCCTGCTGCTCATCCTCCGCCAGGTGGCGGTCGTCGGGGATGCTGAAATCGCTGTCGTCCATGTGGAAGTTGCGCCCGTGCTGCGCCCCCCATGTCTGCAGGGCGTCGGCGAGGGCCGTCTTCCCAACGTACTCGCACCCGATGGTTACCAGTCGCAATGTGCTCCTCCTTTAAGCTGCTTAGTTTTCCGACCACTCGCCCGGCGCCTTCTTCACCGCACTCCAAAGTGACCGCTGGAGTTTACCACCTCTCCGCGGGCTCCGCGACGCGTCGTTGACGGGTCCCATGACCGGCCTTACACTTCCGCCGTCGGAGGTGGCCACGATGACCGAGACATGGGGCGGGATCGAGGCAGGCGGCGCGCACTTCGTGTGCGCCATCGGCTCTGGACCCGACCGGCTCGACGCCGAGACGAGCTTCTCCACCACGACGCCCGAAGAGACCCTCGCCCGCGCCGTCGATTTCTTCCGCAAGAGCGGCGGGTCCGGTCTCGCTGCCGTGGGAATCGGCTCCTTCGGGCCGCTGGACCTGGCGCCGTCCTCGCCGACGTACGGCCGCGTGACGTCGACGCCCAAGCCCGGCTGGGAGGGCACCGACCTGGCGGGCACCGTGGCCGGCGCGCTCGGAGTCCCGGTTGCCATAGACACAGACGTGAACGCGTCCGCCCTGGCCGAGCACCTGTGGGGATCGGCAGACGGCCTGGACGACTTCGTCTACGTCACGGTGGGCACCGGCATCGGCGGCGGGGCCATGGCGGGCGGCAGGCTGGTGCACGGGCTGGTCCACCCGGAGATGGGCCACATGCGCGTCCCTCACGACATGGACGCCGACCGATTCGACGGCGTGTGCCCCTACCACGGTGACTGCCTCGAGGGGCTGGCGTCCGGCCCGGCGGTCCATCGGCGCTGGGGCCGGCGGCCCGAGGACCTGCCGGACGACCACCCGGCGTGGGAGCTAGAGGCCGGCTACCTGGCCACGGGCGTCGTGAACCTGGTGTGCGCGCTGTCGCCTCGCCGCGTAGTCATGGGTGGCGGCGTAATGGAGCGGCCGCCGCTGCTGCCGCTCATCCGGACCGGGGTCCGGGAGCTGCTCGTCGGCTACGTCCGCGCACCGGAGGTGCTCGACGGCATCGACGGCTACATCGTCGCGCCCGCTCTCGGCGCCCGCGTCGGCGTCTTGGGCGCGATAGCCTTGGCCATGCAAGCAGGCTCAGCAGACCGTCCGGCTTGATCCGATCTCTGCCCGAGCCTAATCACGTAGCCGCTTCGCCATGCCCGCAAATATGAGTGACACTCATTTGACCCGGACAAATGACCGCGCCTATAATCGGGCCACTTTGGTGTCCAGCGAGATGCACCTTGAGCACTCAGCCCCTGACCTCCAACCGACTGGAGTTCGACGACCCCGCGGAGGCCATCGAACACTACTTCAGCCAGGGTTGGACCGACGGCCTGCCGGTGGTGCCGCCCACCGTTGGGCGTGTGCGGGAGTTCCTCGACCACACCGGGCGGTCGCCCTCGGACATCGTCGGCGAGGAGCCGACCAAGGGCCGCGTGATCACCGCCGAGAAGGCGGCAATCAACGCCGTGATGGCAGGCTGCCTGCCCCAGCACTTCCCCGTCGTTCTCGCGGCCGTCGATGCCATCAGCGACTCGGCCTACAACCTGCACGCGATCTCCGCCAGCACAATGGGCGCGGCCACGCTGACCGTGGTCAACGGCCCGGTCACACGGGAGCTGGAGATGAACTCCGGCGTGAGCGTTTTCGGTCCGGGCAACCGGGCCAATGCCACCATCGGACGCGCGGTACGTTTGATCATAGCCAACGTTACCGGCGCCGTGGCGGGTGTGCTGGACAAGGCCACGCTGGGACACGCCGGCAAGTACACTTGGTGCATTGCCGAGGCGGAGGACGCCAGCCCGTGGGACCCGATGCACGTCGATCGAGGCTTCGCCGCCGGCCGGAGCACCGTCACGGTATTCGCCGGTATCTCTCCGATACAGACAGGCGTCGATCCCGGTGACGACCCCAGCGCCATCGCGGGGAGCTTTCGCCAGGCCCTCCTGGCCTCGGGGAGCGGCCAGGACGAGCTGGTCGTGGTGGTCTCGCCCGAGGCGCTGGGCCACATCCAGGAGGCCGGCTGGTCCAAGCAGCGGTTCATTGAGATGCTGCACGAGGCGGCGCCTGGGGTCGTCAAGGGCCCGGACAGCCTGGCCATCGTCGTCGCGGGCGGTGACGCCGGCGGGAACTGTGCGATAATTCCGATCTGGGGGGGCGGATCGAACTCGAAGTCCATATCGCGAGAGATACTGTAGTCCTGAGGAGTCCTCGACGAAGGACTTGGGGGAGGGCCCCACCACCCCAGATTCTCCCCGGAGCGTCGGAATGACAGACTGATCACAGAGATCGGGAGCACATCGTAAAGGAGACGCCCCATGACCACCGCGACCAGGCTCGAGGTCCTCGACCCGACTTCCGACCACATACCGGCAAGCGCCGTGATCGCGCCCCGGCCGTCCACCCTCGACGGCGCCACCATCGGACTTCTATCCAACGGCAAGCCCTACGCCGCCGGCTTCCTGGAGATGGTCGAGGAGGTGCTGGCCGACCGGTACGAGTTTGCCGGCATCGTGGCCAGGAACAAGGGCAACGCCTCGCGGCCCGCTCCCAAGGATATGCTCGACGATCTGGCCGTGAGGTGTGACGCGGTGATCACCGCGTCAGGTGACTGAGGTTCCTGTTCGTCGTGCAGTGTGCACGATGCAATCGAGATGGAGAAGAGAGGCGTTCCCGCGGTGGCCATTTGCACCGAGCCCTTCATATCCAGCGCCAGGGCCATGTCCAGGCTGGGCGGTATCCCCGACTACCCGTTCGTGATACTGCCGCACCCGATGGCACACCTGTCGCAGGAGTCCCTGCGGGACTACGCCGTCAGGGCCGCGCCGGACACTCTGCGGATTCTGCTGGTCAAGGGCTAAGACCTGAGTGTCCTGAGGTGACGATCGCGCCAAACCTGGCGGTGTTCTGAAGGAAGGCGCCCCATCAAGGCCCTCTCCCAAGGGGAAGGGACCCTGATTGATGTCCATCTCCGCCAGGTCGGGCATCTACTGGCGCGCCAACTCTCCCCCTCTCCCCGGTCGGGTAGCTAGTGATCTTCTTCCGTTCCACTGAGTCCGTTGAAGGTAGCGCGATATGACGCAGGCAGCGTCTCGACTCACAATCCTCGTCCACGGAGGGGCTGGCGGCGCCGACACCGCACGGTTTGAAAAGTTGGCCTCTGTCTGAAATTATTATTTCATCGACTCCTTCCCGGAGGGTAAGGAGTGGGCTTGTTGTTCACATCAATGTCGTTTTTTGTTAAGAGTGATCGTCACTATACTGTAGTTTTATAAAAGAGCCTGTCGTTATACAACACTAACGCGTAGG
>CAZENU010000001.1:101777-142352 GCA_964513735.1 uncultured Dehalococcoidia bacterium | reverse complement strand
TCAGCGAGTCGGGGCGCCCCGGCTTGTCGGGGAGCCGGCCCACCAGGATTTGCCATATCTCCTCGGTGATGAACGGCATGAACGGGTGCAGTAGCCTCAGCAGCCTCTCCAGCACGTAGGCCAGCACCGGCAGCGGCGTCTCGTCGCCGCCGCGGAAGCGCACCTTGGCCGTCTCGAGGTACCAGTCGCAGTACTCGCCCCACAGGAAGTCGTGGATCGCCCGCTGGGCCTCGCCGAACTGGTATTCCTGCATGAAGGTCTGGACCTGGCCCGCGACGCGATTGAGCCGGCTGAGCACCCAGCGGTCCTCGACATGCTCCGGCCTTGGCGGCCACTGCCAGTCGGTGATGTCGCCGGCCCGGTCGATGTTGCCGATCACGAAGCGCGACGCGTTCCAGAGCTTGTTGGCGAAGTTTCGGCTGGCCTCCATCTTCTGCTCGTTGAGCCGCATGTCGTTCCCGGGCGAGTTCCCGCTGGTCAGGGCGAACCGCAGCGCGTCTGCGCCGTAAAGGTCGATCAGGTCCAGGGGGTCCATGACGTTGCCCCGGGACTTGCTCATCTTCACGCCTTCGGGGTCTCGCACCAGGCCGTGCAGGTACACGGTGTCGAACGGTATGTCGGAAGTGTTCTTGAGGCCCATCATGATCATCCGCGCTATCCAGAAAAAGAGGATGTCGTGGCCGGTCTCCATGTCGCTGCTGGGGTGGAAGTAGTCCAAGTCCTCCGTCTGGTCGGGCCAGCCAAGGGTGGAATGCGGCCACAGGGCCGAGCTGAACCAGGTGTCGAGGACGTCCGGGTCCCTGGCC
Source organism: uncultured Dehalococcoidia bacterium (assembly GCA_964513735.1). Classification (GTDB taxonomy): domain Bacteria; phylum Chloroflexota; class Dehalococcoidia; order Lucifugimonadales; family CAZENU01; genus CAZENU01. The sequence goes on along the minus strand of CAZENU010000001.1, from coordinate 141,546 downwards.
AGTGACGTCGAGCCGCACTCGGCACAGGCTGTGGGGTCGTCGTAGTCGACGGTGATGCCGTCGCAGTCATCGCAATACCAGACCGGAATCCGGTGCCCCCACCATAGCTGGCGGCTGATGCACCAGTCGCGGATGTTCTCCATCCAGTTGTAGTAGACCTTGGAGAAGCGCTCGGGGACTATTCTGATCGTGCCATCGCGAACGGCGTCGATGGCCGGCTTCGCCAGCGGCGTCATCTTCATGTACCACTGCTTGGAGACCATAGGCTCCACGATCTCGTCGCAGCGGTCGCAATGGCCGACGGAGTGGTGTTGCGCCTCGACCCTCTCCAGGAGGCCGTCGCGCTCCAGTTCCTCTACGATCTCGGTCCTGCAGGCCAGGCGGTCCTTGCCCTGGTAGTGACCCGCGTTCTCATTCATCGTACCGTTGAGGTCCATCACGGTGACCACCGGCAGGCCGTGCCGCCGGCCGATCTCGAAGTCGTTGGCGTCGTGGCCAGGGGTCACCTTGAGGGCGCCGGTCCCGAACTCGGGGTCGACGGTCTCGTCGGCAATGATCGGCAGCCTGCGCCCCAGCACGGGAAGCACGACGGTCTTGCCTACCAGGTGTGTGTGCCCATCGTCGTCGGGGTTGACGGCCACGGCCGTGTCGCCCAGGAGGGTCTCCGGCCTGGTGGTCGCAATCGTGATGGCACCGTCGCTGTCTTCCAACGGGTAGCGGATGTAGTAGAGGGAGCCGCTCTCTTCTTGGTGTTTCACTTCCAGGTCGGACAGAGCCGTGGCGCAGCGCGGACACCAGTTGACAATGCGCTCGCCGCGGTAGATGAGCCCCTCGCGGTACAGGTTGACGAAGGTGGTCCGCACGGCCCGGCTGGGCCCCTCGTCGAGGGTGAAGCTCTGGCGCGTCCAGTCACATGACGCGCCCAGGCGCTTGATCTGCTCGTTGATCCTACCGCCGTAGCGGTCCACCCACTCCCAGACCAACTCGACGAAGGCGTCTCGCCCGAGGTCGTGTCTGGTCTTGTCGTTGGAGGCGAGCTGCCGCTCGACCACCACCTGGGTGGCGATGCCGGCGTGGTCGGTGCCGGGCAGGTAGAGGGTCGGTTCGCCCTTCATCCGGTGCCAGCGGACCATCAGGTCCTCCAGCGCGGTGGTCAGCGCGTGTCCCATGTGTAGCTCGCCGGTGACGTTTGGCGGTGGCATGATGAGGACGTAGGGTTTCTTGGAGCGGTCGATCTCTGGGGTGAAGTAGTCGCCCTTCATCCAGAAGTCGTAGATGCGCTGCTCCACGGCCCTGGGGTCGTAGGCCCTGGACATGTCTGAGGTAGATGCGGTTGGCGCCATGCTCGTCTATCCCTTCAGTCTCTCGTCGTGGGTCAGGATATTCTATTCAGAGCTACGAAATTCGTCAACGAAGGAAGGAACGTAGGCTGGCGAGGTGAGTCTCCTTCACCCTTCGACATGCTCAGGACGCGGCCGTTGTCCCTCCCAAGGGCGAGAAGGCACGCTGGCTTGCTGAAGGGTGCGCGGCGCCAATTGCGGCGACGGCGGAGCAGGATGAAGGCCGCAAGCGAGCCGAACAGCAGCGTTCTTACGACCCTAGAAACCCTGCCAGAAAGAGTCGAAGGGCGGGATGTGGTCTCCGAACTCCTCGCGGGCCGAGGCCAGTTTCTCCCTCAGGCCCCTCAATCTACCGAGATGGGCCTGGACTCCTGAAAGGTCGTTGGTCTCCATGGGGTCCGAAGCGAGGTCGAAAAGCTGTGCATGCCGTTCACCGGCGACAGAGTACTCGATAAGCTTCCACTGATCCACCTGAATGCTCCGCATCAGGTCCTTGTAAGCGAAGTAGAGATAGTCCCTGATTTGAATGGACTGGTCCTGGATCGTAGGCAGGAGACTGTTGCCGAGGACCGAGCCCGAGATCTCGACACCGGCAATCTCGCAGAGGATCAGGTAGATGTCCACGGTATAGGCAAGGGACTGAACTCGTCCACCTCTCGAGATGCTCGGACCCGCCATGACCAACGGGACGTGGATGCTGTGGTCGTAGAGATTCTGCTTGCCCATGAGGCCGTGCCTCCCGACAGCGAGTCCGTTGTCGCTGGCAAAGACGATGACAGTCTCGTCCAGCCTGCCCGACTTGCGGAGAGATTCAATCACATTGCCTATCTGTGCATCGACGTGAGTGATCATCGCGTAATACTCCGCGACGTGGTGTCTCACCTCTCTTTCCGAGCGAGGAAAGCCGGCCAGGAGTTCGTCCCTCACGTCGAGCTCGCCGTTGTCGAAGGGGTGTTGTGGCATGAAGCTGGCGGGGACCTCGATGCCGTCAGGATCGTACATATCCAGGAACTCCTGTGGCATGGTCCTAGGATCGTGCGGGGCCATGAAGGCGACGTAGGCGAAAAAGGGACTGTCGGCAGTGTAGTCGTCTATGAACTCAGCGGCCTGCCCAGCGAAGAGCTCGCTTGAGTGAGTTCCGCCGTGAACGTGGTCCGCGATTTTTTCCTCGACGACGTTGGAGGGAAGGTAGTAGGCGGTACGCGTAATGCGGCTCTCGTACTTGCCCGTCGGGTCGAATTCATGTACCGGCACACCCCAGTGGTCGTACATGCCGCCGAAATAGATGTCGGACCCATGATTGAAGCTTCGGGCGTAGGATGCGGGACCGTTGTGCCACTTCCCGGCACCCCAGCACTCGTATCCGGCGCTCTCGAGAGCCTCGCCGAGCATGACGTGGCCGTTGGGAATGTGCCGGCCCTCGTCTGCCAGGTGAAACAGTGTTCTGCCGGTCATGAGCATGGCCCTGCTGGGCATGCAGACGGCTGAGTTTGTTCCACCCATGATGTAGGTATTCTCGAAGGCGGTCCCGTTCTCAACCAGCCAGTCGATGTTCGGTGTATGAATTTGCCCGTTGCCCAGGGCACGGATAGTGTCGTGCCGCTGGTCATCGGTGAAAAGAAACAGGAAGTTCGGCCGTGACAAGGCTGCCCTCACGAAGACCTACACGGTTCTTTCGAGACCCACATATGTGCGGCTTGGCCTTGAGGACGCCTGGCGAAGCGGTCGTGTACGTGATCGCCTCGACGGGCTGTAGGGGTATTCCCCACATACCCTGTAAGGGCGGGAAGGTGGCGGGACTCAATTCAGGCTATTTCAGCAGCTTGACGACGCGGTCGAGGATGCGGTGACCAACGTCGTACTTGGACATCAGACCCAGCTCCTCCATGCCGCCTTTGCGGTCCAACAGGACCACCTCGTTGGTATCGCTATCGAAGCCGCTGCCCTCGGCGGTGACGTCGTTGGCGGCGATCAGGTGCAGGCCTTTGGGCACGAGCTTGGCCCGCGCGTTCGCCACGAGGTCGTCGGTCTCGGCGGCGAACCCCACCTTGACGAGGTTGTCGCGATATATGCCGGAGATCACATCCGGAGTCTTGACGAGGTCGATGGTGATGCGGTCGGCGTCGCCCTTCTTGAGCTTGCGCTCTGCCAGGGCGGCGGGCCGCCAGTCGGCCACGGCGGCGGCCATGATAAGCGCGTCGGCGTCGCGGCACTCCTCGGTTAGCATCTCGAGCATTTCAGCGGCGGAGACCACCTCCACGACCCGCGCGCCGACGGGGTGGGTCAGGTCGTTGGGGGCGGCGACGATGACCGTGTCGGCCCCGCGGTCTCGGGCCGCCTCGGCGACGGCGTAGCCCATCTTGCCCGAGGAGCGGTTGGAGATGAACCGTACCGGGTCGATGGCCTCCCGCGTACCTCCCGCGCTGACGACGACTTTCTTGTCCGCGAGGTCGCCGTCCCGGCCCAAGACCCAACGAACATAGCCGACGATCTCGGGAACCTCGAGCATCCGACCTTTGCCGCTGAGCCCGGACGCAAGGTGTCCCTCGGCTGGTCCGGCTATCTTGACGCCGCGCGATCGCAGCGTGGCCACGTTCTGCTGCGTCGCCGGGTTCTCATGCATATTGCCGTCCATTGCGGGGCAGACGATGACCGGCGCTCGGGTGGCGAGCAAAGTGGTGGTCAGAGCGTCATCGGCGAGGCCCAGCGCCATCCTGGCGATGGTGTTGGCGGTGGCTGGCGCTACCAGGATGACGTCAGCCCGCTCTGCGATGGCGACGTGCTCGATGGAGTCCGGCGACGCGGGGTCGAAGGTGTCGGTAATCACCGGCCGGTGGGTGATGCTCCGGAACGCCAGCGGAGTGGCGAACCTGGCGGCGCTGCCGGTTATGATGACGTCAACGAGGGCGCCTGCTTGGGTGAGCTTGCTGGCCAGGTCCACGGCCTTGTGGCAGGCGATGCTGCCGGTGACTCCGAGCGCTACGTGCTTGCCGTCGAGTGGGTTTGGCATCCTGATGGTCCCTTCCTTTCGCGGTAAAGGCCGATGCCGGGTCGTTTCGATTTGTTCGTCTGACAATGATACCCGGTGTGATATGGATGTGTCTCTACCGGCGGTCCCGACGAAAGGGCGAGGCACAGCCTCGGTTAAGCTAGACGTGAGCTTTCACTGTGCTTGCCCCACCCCTTTCTTGTTGTCCGCCCAGTCGGCCCGCGCCTGGGACGCGGCATTCGCTTGCCCCGCCCCAGGGCCAGCGGGTGTGCGCCTCTGGATACGCTCCAAGGCGGGCTACTCGGGGTGAACGGAGTGAGTGACGGCCGAGATACTCATTCATTTCCCCTATTGACCTGGCGGCAGCCATGGCCTGGCTTCCAGACGACGTCTTTCTGAGTCCCGATGCGGTATCGGGACGAAGAATCTGGTGTGGCGCGAGGTCGGGTTGTCGGCTCAGGTGTTCATCTGGTGAATGATGCTGAGGCCGATGAGGGTAAGGTCGGGGTTAACGGCGTCGAAGATGCCGGCCTCGGCCTCGATCAGGTCGGCGAGGCCGCCGGTGGCGATTACCTTGCAAGCTCCACCAAGCTCCTTGTCGAACCTGGACACCATGCCCTTGACGAGGTCCGCGTAGCCCAGCACGAGGCCGGATTGCAGGGCCTGGATGGTGTTCTTGCCGATGGCGGCCGCCGGTCGCTCCAGCTCGACGCGCCTGAGCTGCGAGGTGCTGTGGAAGAGGGCATCGGCGGCGACGACCATGCCCGGCGCGATGGCGCCCCCGATGTACTCGGCGTCGTCCGACACGGCGTCGAAGACGGTGGCGGTCCCGAAGTCGACGATGATCGCCGGCCCTCCGTATAGCTTGAGCGCCGCGGCGGCGTCCGCTATGCGGTCGGCGCCGACGTCGCGAGGGTTGTCGTACAGGATCTTGATCCCGGTCTTGATGCCGGCTCCCACCACCATGGGCTCCACGTCGAAGTACGTGCGACACAGCTCGGTGAACGCCGGTGTGAGAGGGGGCACCACGCTGCACATGGCCACGGCTGAGACGTCGGCCGGCTTGACGCCCTTCAGTGCCAGCAGGTCGTGAAGGAGGACGCCGTACTCGTCCGTCATCCGGTTTGAATCCGTTGCGATCCGCCAGGTCGCCTCGGGCGCGTGGTCCTGAGGGTCCTCGCCATCGGCGAACACGCCGAAGGTGATGTTGGTGTTGCCTATGTCGAGGGCGAGGAGCATGTCACTCAGATATGCGCGTGATTATACCATCGGCGGATGCGCGGCTATATGAAGCTGCGGAGCTTGGCAACGTGGTGGACTCTCTCCACGCCAATGGCGAAGGCGGCCTCCTTGTAGGTGATACCGTCGCGCTAGACACACTCCCGCACTTCACGGTACGCCCTGGTCATGATCTTGCTCAACTCGTCACTCACCCGAGCTTCGTTCCACTGGTACAGGTTCTGTGTCCACTCGAAGTATGAACCGACCACCCCTCCGGCGTTGACTAGGATGTCGGGGAGCACGTGGATGCCCCGGTCGACAAGGACCGACGCCGGCCTTTATGCGCGTGGCGTTGCCGGTGTGTATCACTCCGTTGACGGCCGCGGGGGCCAGGAACTCATAGTCAAGCTCAAGAAGCTCGTCGTTGCCGATGGCGTCGGCGCCGCCGAATCCGGCAACGTCGTCGAAGGGGCTGGACTTGGGTGTTGGCGAATTCACCGACATTGACCCCCCCGGAGTGTCGCGGCAGGTTTCCTGGCCCCTAGCCGGGCCTGCTGAACGCGGCCATTATAGGAGCGCGTTGGCAGCCGTTCGTTTATACTCTGGGTGCTTATTCGGGTGATCGTTCCTCGGGTGCCACTTGCAGACTGGAGCCATTGTTACCATGAAGACCTATCGAGTCGCAATCCTGGGATGCCGTGATCGAGGTGGTCACGTGGGTCGGGCCTATCGGGCGCACCCGCGCACCGAGGTCGTGGGGCTCTGCGACACCGTGGTGGAGCGCCTGAACGGGCTGGGAGACGAGCTTGGCGTCTCGGCCCGATACACCGACCTCGACGCCATGATCGAGGAGGTCAGGCCCGACGTCGTGGCGATACCGACGGGTACCGAGTTTCACTATCCATTGTGCATGCGGGTACTGGAGCACGGTGTCGACATTGACGTCGAGAAGCCGGTCACCATCGACCTCGAGCAGGTAGACACGCTGGTGGCCAGGGCGAAGGAGGTCGGCTCGCGTATCGCCGTCCACCACCAACAGCGAGTCGCACCGCCACTGAGGGCGGCACAAGCCGCCATTGACGACGGGAGGATCGGCCGGCTGCGCTACATCTACGCTAGCGGCAAGGGTTACTATGGCGGCTATGGGATCATGAACATCGCGGTGCACACCCTGAACTTCGTGACCAAGCTGGCCGGGCCGTGCCGCAGCGTGTCAACTACCGCTCTGACGAACGGGCATTCCATCACACCTGAAGATGTCGTCCCGTCGCCCAGTGGGATGGGGATGATCGCCGGCGAGAACATCACGGCGGTAATGGAGTTCGACGACAACGTGACCGCCACGCTGCTGCAGCACCGTTTCCCCGAGGTGGATAGCACTGGCTCTATGATGGAGATATACGGGACCGAGGGGCGCCTCTACTGGGCCTACAACAGCGCCTGGATTCTGCCGGTACCCCACTTCCGGCCGGACGGCGAGCACGACAGGTGGGAGCCGTTGGAGACCCAGGTACCCGCCGGGTACGACCCGAACAGCACGGCCAAGCTGGAGGAGTACTGCTACGTCGACGAGTACGTCAATGCCCTGGACGAGGGCCGCGAGCATGAGAGCAACGTCGAAGCAGCCCGCCGGGTGCTGGAGATCATGATGGGCATCTTCGAGTCGGCCGCTTACCGCCGCAGGGTCGAGCTTCCTCAGGCTGGCCGTGACCATCCGCTGCGGCGATGGCGCAAGGAGCACGGCCTGGACGAGCCCGAGACGATGCCGCGGGACTATTACGAGTGGCTGGCGGCGGAGGACCGGAGGTTGGGAAGGGGCTAGGGGCTGGGGTACAGGATATAGAGTACGGGGTATCTGTGGAGCCACGAAAGGCTCCGTATACCCCGAGTAGTTCCGCTTTGGGACGTATCGAAGGGTCAGTGCATTTGGATTCGCAGGCGGCTCTCTCTAACAACTGAGTCCAGGGCGACAGGCTGCTGGGCGGGCGAGCCTGCTGGGAGGCCTAGCCAGCCTCTCGGCGCCAGATGTCGTAGGGGTTGTCGCGGTTGGCCATCGGGAACGGGACGCGGGCCCCGAGGCGGTGCGACTCATGGACGCCCATGATCATCTCCAGCGCGGCCCGGGCGTCCTTGTCGCTGGAGCTGGCGACCACGTCTCGTCCCTCGTCGACGGCCTCGATCAGCTCGGTGACGATCATGCGGTTGCTGAGGTGCATCGAGGACCTGTCGGGCACGTTTTCATGCTGTCCCCAGCCGTCCAGCACGACCGGCTCCCACTTCTCGTCTTCGTTGCCCGGGACCCACTGGCCGTGGGGGTAGACGAACATGTTGCCCCTGGGTGAGTTGCGGACCGAGATGACACCCCGGGTGCCGTAGACCTCGAACCCGAACCGGTTGCCGGTGCGGTCGGCCGTCATCTCGCTGGGCAGGGACTCGAAGTGGGCAGCGACGCCGTTCTCGAATGCATAGTAGGCCGACACCCCATTGCCGGCGATGAGGCCGATCTCCTCGTCGCCGGCCCTGACGTCATCGACGGTCACGTCCTGGCCGTCTTGGGTGACGTGGCCGGTGGCCCAGGCAACGTTCGAGCCGGCGACGTACCGCATGCTGTCCATCATGTGGGTGCCCAGCACCATCAGGTCCTGGGCGCCGGAGCGGTGGTCGCACTTCCCGTGGGCCCGCAGCACCCGCAGGTCGCCGATGGCGCCGTCGTCGACCAGCTTCCTGGCGTGCTGCTCGTAGGGGTTGGCACGACGGTGGGCGACTGCGACGCGGGTCCCGGCGCGCTCGCAGGCCTCGACCATAGCGTCGGCGTCGGCCAGGGTAGGGGCGAAGGGCTTCTCGCACAGGATGCCCTTGACCCCGGCCTCGGCGGCTGCGATGACCATCTCCCGGTGGGGGCCGAGCCACCGTGGGCAGACGGCGACCAGGTCCAGGTCTTCCTGGTCCAGCATCTCGTGGTAGTCGTCGTACGACACGGTGGCGCCGGTTCGTGCCGCAGCGGCCTTCAGCCCCTCGGGGTGGTCGTCGGCAACGGCGATGATCTCGACGTCGGGCAGGCCGACGAAGGCCACGTCTAGACCGTGGCCCCAGTCGCCGCGGCCCGTCCTTCCGATGGCTCCCGCGCGGTACCTGGTCATGGTGGTGCTCCTAATCTGTCAGGCGTCCCTCAAAGGTGTAGAAGGGGTCGTTCTTGTCCAGCGGCAGGGTGACCGGCGCGCGCTCATGGGCCGACTTGTACATGGCGCGCACGAGCTCGACGTGTTGCATCGGGACGTCGATGGGCACCCGCGGGTCCACGTCATTGGCGATGCCCTCCAGGAATAGCCGGCTCTGGTACTCCTCGGAGGCGCGCTCGGGCACCTCTGAGACCTCGTTCACGAGTGAGGCCAGCGCGGACAGTGCTGCCGGGTCATCGTTGGAGCCGAAGGTCGTGTCGGCCTGCCAGTAGTTTGCCCCGGGCGAGTCTGCAATGTTGACGTACTCCTCGTTCACCAGAACCGAGGCGAGGCGTCCGAGGACCTCGAACCGGTTCTGAGGGGTGAGCTGTTGCCGGTGGTTCAGCAGGGAGGCGTGGATGGTGCCGGTGGCGCCGTTAGCGTACCGGACGGCCGCTTGGGTCAGGCTCTCGTGCTCGACGTCCCGCAGCGCGGGGGTCGAGTAGGCGAAGACCTCGACGGCGCGGGAGCCGAGCACCCACAGGAACGGGTCGATGACGTACCTGCCGTGGTGGAACGCGGCGCCGCCTCCTTCGCCCTCCCAGGTGCCGTGCCAGCCCCGGTAGTAGCTCTGGGGACGGTACCAGTTGAGCTCCACACGGGCGCTGCCGACATCTCCGAGCAGGCCGCTCTCGACCGCCCGGTGGGCCAGCACGACGCCCCTGGGATATCGCGAGCCGCACTGTGAGTGGAATCTGACGCCTGCGCGGCGCACGGCCTCCGCCATCGCCTCCGCGTCGGCGACGCTTCGGGCCATGGGGCCCTGGGTGAAGACGTGGCGGCCCGCCTCGGCGGCGGCGATAGTCGGCTCGGCGCGGACCGACGGTGGGGTCAGCAGCACCATCACCTGGACCTCGTCGTCGCCAAGAAGCTCCTCGTGGTCGCCATAGGTCCGCATGGTGGTCGAGGCCGCCGAATCGGCCAGTTCGGCCCTCCGCTGCTGTGCGGCGCGGGTCTCGCCGTCGCGGGCCTCGCCGGCCAACACCCGCGCCCTCTGGGCCGTGGCCCGGTAGGCGTCCACCTGGAGGTCACGTCTGCGTTCGGCGAGGCCGCTGTCCAGGTCGGCCATGGCGACGACCCGGGCGACGTCGGCGAGGCCCGCGTAGATGTCCGTGTACAGCCGGGATATGCCGCCGCAGCCGACAAAGCCTACTCCGATACGGTCGTCGGTCATCTCAGCCTCACCTCGGGCGGCGGCGATTGGGTCCCGACGTGCCGCCTGGCTTCAGGGTTAGACGTCTACGCCGTATTTGACCGCGATCCTTGTACCGGTGCGGGCGGACTCGTACGCGGCGTCGATGCTCTGGAGCACGTGCAGGCCGTCCACCATGTTGGGCACACCGGGACGCCCGGCACGAATGTCCTCGATGAACTGCTCAATCCAGATGTAGTACCAGACGTGTGAGACGATGCTGTCCATGGGCGTCAGCTCGTAGCCGATGGTTTTCTCAGGCGCGCCTTTCCATTGCGGCGAGGCGCTGGTGACCTGGAGCTTGTTGCCGCCGACGGGGGTCCACTCCGCCCAGCCGTTGACGCCGCGGAGGACGAACGCGCTGTCGTAGCCCTGATCGCCGACGGTGATGGGCTTCGTGTAGCCGTTGTGCAGGCTGCCGAAACCGCCATTCTCGTACTCGAGGGCGAGCACGATGATGTCCTCCATCGGCTCCTCCATGTGGCCGAAGGGCCGGCCGGTCATGGCCTGTACCGACTTGACCTCACAGCCCATAACCGCGCGCATTAGGTCGAGGTGGTGGCAACCGATATAGTGCAGCACCCCTCCGCCCTCGGTGTCGAGACGGTGTGCGGGGGCGTCGATATCCTTGCCCAACGGGCCTCCGACCTGGCCCCAGAACTGTCTGCTCTCGATGTCAATGGGCTTGCCCAGCACGTCCTCCTCGATCAGCCGGCGTATCTCGATCGCCGCCGGGTGGTGTCGCCAGGGGTACAGCATGAACGTGGTCAGCTCGTTGCGCTGGACGGCCCTTGTCACGGGTATCAGCTCGTCGGACTTGAGGGCGAACTGCTTGTCGACCATGAAGTGCTTGCCAGCGTCGGCCAGCTTGAGCAGCGCGGCCGCGACGTCCGAGGGGTGAAGGACGACGACAGCCAGGTCGAAGTCCTCCTTGGCGAGCATGTCGTCCAGGCTGGAGTAGAGGCCGGCGCCAGGGTCGTACTTCTTTGCTTCGTCGAGGAAAGAGCTGTCGTATGTCTCGCAGTACGCCACGACCTCAACACCTTCCAGCCGCCGCAGATCGTGAATCAGGCGCGGTCTGGAGTCGTCGAAGCTGCCGGCGTGGCCCGTGCTGAGCCCGACGTGTACCGCTCTTAGGGTCTTGTCGTTAGCCATGCCACATTCACCTCATTTCTTTACTCCGTACCCTGCACCCCGTACGCTAGAGCCCGTCCTAGATGCCGTATTGGACCTCGACCCTGCGACCTGTGCGGGCCGACTCGTAGGCGGCGTCGATGCTCTGCAACACGTACAGAGCGTCGTTGATGTTCAGCTCGCCGGGCTCGCCTGCCCGGATGTCGGAGATGAAGCGCTCGATCCGGCTGTGGTACCAGACCGACGTCATGATGCCTTCGAACGCCGGCACCTCGTAGTCGACTGTCCTGTTCGGGGCTCCGCGCCATGACGGCGCCTTGCATATGACCTCCAGACGCGCGGGGTGGCCGCCCTGTTTCCCCACCTCCAGATGGCCTTCGCCTAACTCGCTCCGCAGGCTGATTTGCGCGTAGTTGGTGCCCAGGTGACCCAGATAGCCGCAGTGCAGCGTGCCGAGGGATCCGTTGTCGTACTCCAGCGCCAGCATCGCAGCCTCTTCCATCCCTGGCTCGATGTGGCCGTTGGGCCGGCCGGTGATCGCCTGCACCGACCTGACCTCGCCACCCACCAGGAACCGCATCGTGTCCATGATGTGGCAACCGACGTAGTGGAGGGAGCCGCCCGACTCGGTGTCGTTCCGGTGGGCCGGCACCAGGGCCTTGACCGCGTCGACCACGTCGAAGATCTGATTGGCCTCTATCGACAGTGGCTTACCCATCAGGCCCCGGTCCACCATATCCCTCAGGTCCTGGGCGGCGGGATGGTAGCGCCACGGATAGGCGATGAAGGTCGTGATGTTGTTGGTACGAACGCTCTTGACCGTCTCGTAGAGGTCCTCGGACTTGCGGGCGAACTGCTTGTCCACCAGAAAGTGCTTGCCGGCGTTGGCGAGCTTCAGAAGCACATCGGGGACGTCCCGTGGCAGCACCACCACGCACGCGAGGTCGAACTCCTGGTTCTCTATCAGGTTGTCGACGCTCGTGTAGAGTCCAGCCGCCGGATTGAACGCCCTGGCCTGGTCAAGGAAGGATGGGTCGTATGTCTCGCAGTAGCCCACGACCTCGACGCCTTCGAGTTGCTGGAACGTGCGGATGAGCCTCGGGCGAGACGAGTCGAGGCTGCCCGCGTGCCCAGTGCTCATTCCGATATGGACCGCTTTGAGGGTCTTCTGGTCTGTCATTGTGCCACCTGAATGGAGTGCTGAAATCGGCGTGCGGAGACGCCCGCCCGCAATATAGATTAAGGGCTAAGTGGTGTCAATCGGTGCCCTACTCGGCGACCCTGCGGCCGGAAGCTGTGATCCGGTGTCCTTGACGGTCTGCCGCGTCGTTGTCCCGCTTCGCGGCCGGATGCTATACTTGCTGGGCGCCGGACCCAAGTAGGGAACGGCCTATGCTCCGCTGCAAAAAGGGTGGAGCGTTTTGTTTATAAGCGCATCTAATCTGATGAGGCCTCCGTCTCGGGAGAGCCCCCAGAGTGAGCTATGGAATGGAGGAGACTGGAGCAATGATCGCCACTCAGCCGTTGACGCCGTACCAGGTGCAGCGGTACAGCCGACACATCATCATGCCCCAGGTGGGCAGCGCGGGCCAGCGGAAGCTGATTGACGCGAAGGTACTGATAATAGGCGCTGGAGGCCTCGGCTCTCCGGTCGCAGTCTACCTGACGCTGGCGGGCGTGGGCACCATCGGCATCGTGGACTTCGATACCGTGGACGTGACCAACCTGCAGCGCCAGATCCTGCACCAAAACGACGACATAGGGCGCCGTAAGGTGGTCTCGGCAAGGGAGACACTTCTGGCATACAATCCCGACGTCAACGTAATCGTCCACGAAGAGCCGCTCACGTCCGAGAACGCCATGGAGATCATCGCCGGCTACGACGTGATCGTGAACGGCGCCGACAACTTTCCGGCCCGCTACCTCGTGAACGATGCGGCGTACCTGAATAACAAGCCGCTAGTGGACGGTTCCATACTGATATTCGACGGAATGGCGTCGGTCTATCTCCCAGGCAACGGCTGCTACCGCTGCCTGTTCCCCGAGCCGCCTCCGCCGGGCGAGGTGCCGAGCTGCGCCGAAGCCGGCGTGCTGGGGGTGCTGCCCGGCCTGGTCGGCACCATACAGGCGACCGAGACCGTCAAGCTGATCATGGACATCGGCCAGTCCCTGAACGGCCGCCTGCTTCTCATCGACGGGCTGCAGATGGAGTTTCGCACAGTCAAGCTGCGGCGCAATCCCGATTGTCCGTTGTGCGGAGACAACCCCACAGTTACGGAGCTGATCGACTACGACGCCTTCTGCGGGATGCCCGCCGTGCCCGCCTAGCAGGCCCGACCTCGGCCTAAGACTCGCCTGGTTGGCGTGGGACCCGCCCCTGCAACCCCCGACCTAGCAGGCTGGCACCTGGTCGCCGGTCGTACCCCACGCGCCCTCAACGTTGGAGTCCGCCGATCGTGGGGCTGCCTCGTGCAGGGCGTTGCCGAAGGCGTCGCCGAAGTGATGGCTGCCGGGGATGACCCGCAGGCAGCCGCTGTCCTTCTTCACGACGTCGAGGTAGAAGGCGATCTTCAGCGAGACGTATTTGCGGTCCGTGTACCCGTCGGAGTGCCAGTTCGTGTCACCTACGTAGAAGTTGCCGTCGCTGGCCGTGTAGTTGAAGTCGTCGCCCAGGAGCGAGGCGGTGACGCACTCTATGCGGGGGTCGTCGAAGAGCGAGCAGAGGTACTCGTCCTGGTCGATGAACGGGACCAGCGCCGACCTGCGCTTGTGGTCGTGGCCGTGTTGCCATGTCCGCCGCTATGGTCTGCCCAGACCTTCTCGAATGCGTCGGTGACGTCGTCGATTTCGTCTGCGAAATGCCCTGGGAACGTCAGAAAGCCGAAGGTGCGGAAGTAGTTGAGCTGGCGGTCCGAGAGCTTCATGGGGCCACTCCTGGTCGTCGGTCATGAACAAATTGCGTGGCCGTCTCCTGTAGTGTGGCCTCTCAGGATATCATTCTGAGTCAGGGGCGAAGAATCTGAGGCGGGGTGGGCAATGCCCTCGCTATATGTTGTTTCCTCGGTCTACGCGGCTGCCGGCCTGGAAGACGTCTACGACGTTGCGGAGGGCTTTGACGTCGGTCGACGGATCCCCGTTGACGACCAGGAGGTCGGCCTGCTTGCCGGCCTCCAGGGTGCCCACTTCGCCGTCGATCCAGCACGAGCGAGCCGAGTCGCCGGTGGCCGAGACGAGGGCCTCCATCGCGGACATTCCGGTGTCCACGTGGGCTTCGACTTCGCTCTGGTAGTCCCCGAGCTTGTAGTAGGACCACGAAGCGTCCGAGCCGCACGCCAGGCGTACCCCGGCCTCCCTCATGCGCCCCACGTGCTCGAAGATCACGTCGTTCTTGCCCTTGATCTCGTCGAGCTGAGTCTGCTCCCGGGGGTTCAGGCCGACCGTCTCGGCCTTGCGTTCCAGGTTCGCCTCGGCGTCGCGGCCCTGGTGCAGCGTCGGATTGAGGAACACGCCGTCCCTCGCCAGCTTCTCGGTGATCTCGGGCCGGTAGCGGTGGGAGCCGTCGGGGTCCTTGTGGTAGCCGTGGATGACGGTGTCGACGCCGGCTTCCAGAGCGTAGACGATACCCTCGGACGACGCGCAGTGGGCGGCGGCGTGCTTGCCGAACTTGTGCGCCTCTTCGACGATGGCCGTCAGTTCCTCGACGGTGAAAGATGGGCGCAGCGGGTGAGAGGTCCGTGTGCTTCCCCCGGTGGCGGTGATCTTGATAAAGTCGGCGCCCTCTTTGACGAGCTGGCGCACCGCGGCTCGACACTCCACGGGACCGGTAGCTTGTATCCCGAAGTAGCTCAGGTGCCCGCCGATGATCGCTACCGGGCGGCCGGCCAGGACAAGCCGCGGCGACGGCGTGATGCCCATCTCGACGGCCTGTCGCAGCATGAAGGTGGTGCGGTTCTTGGCGCCGCAGTCGCGCACCGTCGTGACGCCGGAGTAGAGATGGGCGCGGGCGTTGCGCGCCGCCTGGAGGGCCAGCACCTCGTCTGGTAGTGTCGTGAGCTCGTCTCCCATGCGGCCGTCGCCGATGCCGATGAGGTGGACGTGGCAGTCGATGAGGCCCGGGAGCACGGTCTTGCCCCCGTAGTCGAGCTCGACTACGGGGGCTCCCTCGGGCGGCACCACCGCCTCCTCGGTGCCGACGGCCGCGATCATGTCGCCCTCCATCAAGACGGCGCCCCGCTCCAGAGGTGGGCCGCCGTTGCCATCGATAAGGCGGGCGGCACGGACAAGCGTGAATCGGCCATCGGCGTCGGTCATTGCGTTCTCCTGCTGAGTTGGCGTCCCATTATACGCCAGCGTATTGGGCTACTCGGGCGGGTGCTGGCGTAGGGAGGCGAGGGACTCCGCCGAGCCGCGGTCCAGTCGCCGGCCGGCGAGGAACACCTCGGTGACGTTCCAGAGGTCTTGGACGCGCTCGGCCGGGTTACCGTCGACGACGATCACGTCGGCGGCCTTGCCGGGCTCCAGCGTGCCCGTCACGTCGTCGATGCCCAGAGCCGTGGCAGCCTCTCCGGTGACGGAGACCACGGCCTGCATCGGTGAGCAGCCAGCCATTGCCAGGCACTCGGTCTCGTATGGGGTGTTGCCGAGCATGTAGTCGCCCCACGACGAGTCGGAGCCGGTGATCACCTTCACCCCCATGTCCATCATCCGGCGGCAGTGGTCGAGACGGGTCTCGAAGTCGCGGTCGGCCCGATCCATGAGCGCCAGATCTTCCGGATTCAGGGGGCCGTGTCTCTGCTTGCTCTCGAGCGCCCACATCCTGGCCCTGAAGACGTGCAGAGTGGGGTTCACGTAGGCGCCCTGGCGGGCGATACGCTCGGCCACGTCTTCCCTGAAGCGGTCGGTGCCGTCGGGCTCCTTGAAGACGCAGTGGATGATCATGTCCACACCCGCGTCCAGCGAGTTCATGATTCCCTGCGCCGACACGCAGTGTGTGGCCGTCAGTTTGCCGAACTTCCCGGCCTCTTCGACGATGGCCGACAGCTCGTCGACGTCGAAGGTTGGGCGCAAGGGGTGGGACGTTGCCGTGCTGCCTCCTGTGGCCGTGATCTTGAGGTAGTCTGCGCCTTCCTTGATGAGCTGTCTGGCCATCGCCCTGGCCTCGTTGGGGCCGGTGACCTCGGAGCCGAAGTAGCCCATGTGGCCGCCGATGATGGAGATGGGGCGGCCGCAGAGGACCATGCGTGGCCCGATCTCGCGCCCCGCGCGTATGGCGTCGCGCAGCCGGAACATGGTGACGTTCTTGGGCCCGTTCTCGCGGATGGAGGTGACGCCGGACATGAGCGAGGCGCGTGCGTTGCGGGCAGACTGCAGCGTCAGCACCTCGTCGGGAATCAGGGCGACGTCGTCGCCAGGCCGGCCGTCGCCGAAGCCGTTGTGGTGCGTGTGGCAGTCGACCATGCCCGACATGACCGTCTTGTCGCCGAAGTCGAGGACCTCCACCGGAGCGCCCTCGGGTGCGGCCACGTCGGCCTGACGGCCCACGGCCATGATGGCGGGGCCTTCGATCAGCACCGCGCCGTTGTCGACGGGTGGCCTGCCTGTGCCGTCGATCAGCCTGGCGGCCTTGATCAGCGTGAAGTCGCCGCGGTCGTCGGTCATCGAGCTACCTCCGTGTCGGATTTGGACGCTAGCGTTTGGATGGTCGTCCGGCGTCGCACTATGCCCAGGCCAGCACCTCGATTGCGCCTTTGAGGACGAACTCCGGGTGGTGTCCGTAGTACTCGCCCTCTCACTCGAAGCCGACGGTCTCGCCCGCGAACAGGCAGACGGTGCTGCCTACGACGTGGGTGCCGGGCAGATGGTTGTTGTAGGGGAGCTTCGTGCCGGTGCCGTACAGGTTCGTCTCGGTGTCATAGACCCAGAAGTGGTTGAAGTACTTCGACGTCTTGAAGCTGGGGTGCGTCTTCCAGGTCTCGACCACCCTGGAGGGCGTCCCATACCTGTGGCGTACGGTGCCGTCGGGGTTGAGGACGGTGTCGCGCTGGTACCCGGTGGCGAGTAGCAGATAACGGTAGTTGTACACGATATCGCCCGAGGAGAACCCTCCGCAGGATACGGCAGGTCCCTGAGCCGCTTCCAAGTATCCGTTGCCGGGTCGTAGTGCCAGCTATCGATGACGCTAGGCATCCCGGGCGGCTCCGTCGTCGCCACGTCGCCGCCGATCGCGTAGACCATGCCGCCCACGGCGGCCATGCTGGGCGAGTGGCGCGGCGTGCCCGGACACTGTGACAACTCGCGCCAGCCGTAGTCGTGGCGGCCGAGGACGTAGACCTTCGGGCCGATGCGTGGCGGTGCGCCGCGGGTGGGGCGTTGGGGAGCGAGACCACGGTCCGCGCTCGGTTCAGTCCCGATCGTCCTCAGGCTTTCCATCGTTGACAGAGTCCATCGGCTCGTCCGTGGGAGGACTGGAATCGATGAGCCGGCGGATCAGCGAGCTCAGATCCTGGAGGGCGGAAACGTACTGGAGGCTGGCCACAGACCCGTTGTCCAGCATGATGTCGATGGTCTGGTAGCCCAGGGAGCGGCCAAACATGCCGAAGCGGGGCCGGACGTCGCGCAGGGTGGAGATGGGGATCTCGTATTTCTGGAACCCGGTGACGCCGCCCTGCTGGTAGAACAGCGTATCCCTGGTGAGGACGTACTCGGTCCGCCGCCACCTGAAGTACCTGGGCACGACGATGATGACGAGGAACAGTACCGTCAGGATTTCTTCCAGGAAGCCCACGGCTAGAAGGACGAACGCCAGGACCAGCCAGGGTATGGAGGACCAGACCCAGGCCCACTGCACCTGCCTGATGACCAGACCGCCCTCGGGAATGCTGTCTTCGGGGTCAGGCTCAGGCGGCTGGTATCGTGTGTACTCGCTGTTCATAGGTTGTAACTCCAACGCCAAGTATACATGAGAGGGGCTAGAGTAAGGGTATGGGGAAGATAGGACAGAGACCAGGTCTGCCCCTTGGGATTGGCTCGTCTAGGCGGAGTGGGCGGTCTCCAGCTCGCGTTGGAGACGGTCGTTTTCGGCGACGAGACGCTCTACCTCGGCATCGGCCTTCTGGACCCGGTCCATCAGCTTGAGGACGACCTCGACTCCGGCGAGGTTCAGGCCCCACTCGTCCATGTAGAGCCTGATACGCCTGATGCGGTCGACGTCACGACGGGAAAATATCCGCTGCCGGCCGCCGGTGCGCCGCGGCTCGATCAGGCGCTGGCGCTCGTAATAGCGCAGGGTCTGGGTCCGGACCCCGAGCATCCGTGCCGCCACGCTGATTACGAAGCATGGCTCGTCGTAGTCGAGAATGTCGTGGTTCGTCATATCGTCACCTCAATCTGCTTGGTCCCAGAGTCCTCCCCCCGTCATACGGCAGGACTTTGGCCCCCAGTCCCTTTCGACCATCCCCCTGACCTCCCTCCTCGCAAGGAGGGAGGTCAGAAATTATATCTGAGGCACACCCACAGACTCCCGGCAACCCCGATTCGGCATCGGGTTGCATTATCCCTTAATTCGGCAGCCCGCTAAGAGTCTTTGTTACGGAGCTTCTTGAGCTTGCGGAACAGATCCAGCTCCTCCTCGCTTATATTCTTGGGCATCCGGGGGCGTACGGTGACGAAGAGGTTGCCCACGGTGTCGGGCGAGCCCAGCCTGGGCATGCCCTGGCCTTTCAGGCGGATCTTCTGGCCGTTCTGGCTCTCGGGCGGCACCGTGAGGCTGACCTTGCGCCGGAGCGTCTGCACCTCTACCTCGCCGCCGAGAACTGCGTCCTCCAGCGGGACCTCGACCTCGGTGTACAGGTCGTCGCCCCTGCGCGTGAACCGACCGTGGGACACGACCTTGATGTTGAGGTGCAACTGTGGGCCCTCGCCTGGGCTAAAGCGCACCACGGAGCCGGTCTTGACACCCGGAGGAATCGTGACCTCCAACTGGCGCTCGCTGCCGTCGGCGGTGACGGTCACGCTGCGCGTGGTGCCGGCAATGGCCTCCTCAAGGCTCACGTCCACCGACGCCTCTATTCGAGTCGCGGTGGGGGTCCGGCCTCGACGGCCGAACGGGTTTTGGCCGATGAGGTCTTCGATGTTGGCGAACGGGCCGCCAAAGCCGCCCGGGTCAGTGCCCCCACGGCGTCGCTGAGTGAAGGGCGAACGGAAGCCGCCGGTCGCGCTCTCGATGCGGTCGGCGTTCTTCCAGTTCTCGCCGTAGCGGTCGTACTTCCCGCGGCTGTCGGCGTCGGAGAGCACCTCGTGGGCCTCATTGACCCGCTTAAATCGCTCCTCGGCCTTCTTGTCGTCAGGGTTCAGGTCGGGGTGGTATCTACGGGCCAGCTTCCGGTACGCCTGTCTTATCTCTTTCTCGTCGGCGGTCCTGGGTACGCCCAGCTCCTGGTAATAGTCCTGCTTCCGTGCCATACGCGTTGGTTATCCGATGTTTGGTACGTCAAGTATAACAAAACTGGTATAATGGAGCATTAAACCTCATACGTAACGCACAATAATACTTGACATATAAATGATAACTTCTATACAATACGTACAACGGTGATGGCGTCGAGCCTCACACGGAGATTCACGATAGCACACAGGAGGTGCATAATGGTCTTACAGCGATGGTACCCACTGGCGACGCGACGGCCCAGCTACGATCCCGTCGACCGTCTGTGGCGCGGTTTCTTCACCCTGGGAGCCCCGTTCCCTGGCACGACCAACAGGGTAGTACCCTTGGACGTCCAGGAGACGGACGACGAGATCGTGGTTACGGCCTCCCTGCCCGGTGTGGCGCCGGAGGATATCAACGTGACCATCGAGGACCGGGTCCTGGCCATTCGGACCGAGTCGGCCACCGAGGAAGAGAGCAAGGACGACAACTACGTGGTGCGAGAGCGCCGGGCCGGCTCCTACCGACGCTCGCTGCGGCTGCCCGAGTCGCTGGACGCGGAGAACGTCGAGTCTGGGTACGAACACGGTGTGCTGACGATCACTTTACCCAAGCGCGAGGAGACGAAGGCCAAGCGCATCGAGGTGAACGTGGCCTAGCGCCACGACCGTAACCCTGGGCTTCCCTGAGTGAGGCCCCTCCGCGTTCGATGCGGAGGGGCCTCTTTTTTGATCGTCTGACAAGCTGCCGCCCCTCGATACACGTAGATGGGTGTATCGAGGCACTCGGGCTGGACGGGGCTGCTCGCTGCTCATGCTATTTCGGGAGGCTACGCTCTATTGTCAAGCCATCGCCGTATCGGTCGGGTTGTCGGCCCCGCTCCGGCTTGGTTGCCCACCCGACATCACCGCCCCACGCGGCACGGGGCCAGGTTTTCCCCCAGCCCAAGGATCGAGGCGTGAACTGACGATCGTAAGCCCGATTACCCCGAGTGCTCCGATTCGGAATCGGGGTGTATCGATGGGCCTGCCCGTGCGGCATCCGTTCACCGGCCGGCGACGATGTATACCTTTCCTCTATTTCGCTGCCCGCCTTTGAAACAGACCTGGCGGGCCGAGGGTGCCGGAAGGTAGGCATCCTTGCTCCGGGGTGCCGTGCTGACTGCTATAATCGGCCGTGTACGGGGGAGGCTGACGGTGGTCAAAGTGTACACGCGCCGAGGAGATACGGGGGAGACCGGCCTGCTGTTCGGAGGCCGCGTTCCAAAGGACGACCCGAGGTGCGACGCCTACGGCACCGTCGACACCGCCGTGTCGGCCATGGGCCTGGCCCGCGCGCTATGCGGGGACGCGTGGGTGAAGGGGGTCCTTCTGGAGGTTCAGCGAGACATGTTCGTCGTTGGGTCCGAGCTGGCGACCGACCCCTCGGACTATGGACGGCTCAGGTCTACGTTCGGAGTAGTGACCGCCGACATGGTGACCAAGCTGGAGCGGCTCATCGACGAGGTGAACGCCCAGATAGAGCTGCCTCGCGCCTTTATCGTGCCCGGCGGCTCCGTGGGCTCAGGGGCGCTGGACCTGGCGCGCAGCCTGGTCCGGGAGAGCGAGCGCCGGGTCGTCGCCCTCCAGGGGGCGCGCGCGCAGCCCAAGCCCGAGGTGCTGCGGTACCTCAACCGGCTATCCGACCTGCTGTTCATGCTGGCCCGATTTGAGGACAAGGACCTGCCCGCCCAGCTTTCGTCAGGCGAGGAGCGGGCGCTGTGAGGCGGGCTGGCTGACGATGAGCGGCCCCAGGATCGTCATCGTCGACTATCAGGCCGGCAACCTGCGCAGCGTCCACAAGGCGCTGGAGCGGTTCGGCGCAGACGCGGTGGTGACCAGCGACCCCGGCGACATCGTCGGAGCCGATGGACTCGTCTTCCCAGGCCAGGGCGCCAACGATTCGTCGATGCGCCATCTGCGGACCAGAGGCCTGATCGAGCCGATCAGGGATTTCGTGAGCGGCGGCAGGCCGTTTCTCGGCGTGTGTCTGGGCCTGCAGCTCTTGTTCGAGGGCTCCGACGAGGGTGTCGAACCCGGTCTCGGGCTGCTTGACGGCTGGGTCCGGCGGCTGCCAGCTGGCGTCAAGGTGCCGCACATGGGTTGGAACCGGGTCGAGATACGGGGCGACCATCCCGTTTTCGCCGGGGTGGCCACCGGCAGCTACTTCTACTTCGTGCACAGCTACTACGCCGACCCGGTGGATGAGACGCTTACGACAGGCACGACGGACTATGGAGTCAAGTTTTGCAGCGCCGTCTCCTGGGGCAACGCGGTCGCCGTGCAGTTCCACCCGGAGAAGAGCGGCACGGTCGGCCTGAGCCTGTACAGGAACTTCGTGGAGCTGGCCGGAGCCAGGGTGAGCTGGTCCCGATGGAAGTGATTCCCGCAATAGACATACGCGACGGGCGCTGCGTCCAACTCTATCAGGGCGACTATGAAAGAGAGACCGTTTTCTCGGACAGCCCCGTCGACATGGCCGTCCACTGGGCCGAGCTGGGAGCGTCCCGGATTCACGTAGTGGACCTGGACGCCGCCCGGTCGGGAAAGCCCGAGAATCTGCCGCTGGTACGACAGATCGCGTTCGCGGTCCGCGTGCCGGTGCAGACGGGCGGTGGCATACGCGATCTGAAGGCCGCCAGGGCCGCGGTGGACGCCGGTGTCGATCGTGTGGTCATAGGCACCGCGGTCGTAGAGGACCCGAACCTGTTGGCGTCGGTGTGTGCCGACCTGGGGGCGGACCGCGTGGTGATCAGCCTGGACGCCAGGGACGGGTACGTCGCCACTCGTGGCTGGACCCGGACGAGCCGCTCGCCGGTGGCCGAAGTCATCGCGCAGGTACGGGCGACGGGTGTGAGCCGCATCGTCTATACTGACATTGGTAGAGATGGGACCCTCACGGAGCCCAACTTCGCCGCGATCGAGGCCCTATTCGGCTCGGATGGGGTAAGCCTGCTGGTCGCCGGCGGTATTACCTCGATCGAGCACCTGACCACACTGTCCCGGATGGGCGTGGAAGGGGCCATCGTCGGGACCGCCGCATATACCGGAGACATCGATATGGCGGAGGCGTTCCGGACGGTGGGTGCCCCCTCATCCACATTCCCGGACAGCGGCACAAGGGACTAGGTTGCGGTCGGGCGCTGGAATCTTGAGAGAAGGCTATGAGGTAGGAACAAGATGCCGACGAAGGTGAAATTCGACCCCAAGAACAAAGAGATGCTTATATCCCAGAACCGGCGTAACGCGATGGACGTGTACAAGCTGCTCAGGATATTCCCGGTCCTGTCGCACCACGCGGTCGCCGACATCGGCTGCGGCCCAGGGTTCTTCACCATACCGATAGCGAAGATGGTCTTCGACGGCAAGGTGTACGCGCTGGACGTCCAGGAGGAGATGCTGGACGCAGTCCGCGAGCAAGTCAAGAAGGTCAACCTGTCGAACGTGGAGGTGTTGAAGAGCCAGGAGAGGAAGCTTCCACTGGAGGACGAGTCGATCGACGGCGCTGTCGCGGCCTTCGTTCTTCAGGAGACCAGTAGCCCCAGGACGCTGCTCAAAGAGGCGATGCGCTGCCTGAAGACACACGGGTGGCTGGTGGTCCTGGAGTGGTACAAGACCGAGATGGACGAGGGCCCGCCGCAGAGCCAGCGGATTGACATGGATGATATGAAGGAGCTGACGCAGAAGGTGGGTTTTCGGGTGAGGGAGACACGGGATCTCAACGGCAAGCAGTACATGGTGCTGGCGCGGAAGTAGACTTGCTGACCAAGCGCATCATCCCCTGTCTCGACGTCGACGGGGGAAGGGTAGTCAAGGGCGTCAGCTTCGTGGACATCCGCGACGCGGGCGACCCGGCCGAGTTGGCCGCGCTGTACGACCGTGAAGGCGCCGACGAGCTGGTGTTCCTGGACATCACCGCCAGCTCCGACGCCCGGGACATCATGATCGACGTGGTCAAGCAGGTGTCGGAGCAGGTCTTCATCCCACTCACGGTAGGCGGCGGGATACGCTCCGTCGAAGGAGTGCGCCGCCTGTTGGAGGCGGGTGCGGACAAGGTCTCCCTGAACACGGCGGTAGTCAAGCGGCCGCAGCTCATATCGGAGGCCTCGGACTTCTTCGGCTGCCAGTGCATCGTGGTCGCCATCGACTACAAACGGATCGACGGCCCGCCTGCCGAAAACCCGCGCCGGGATGTGACCGACCCGAGTCTGGCGCTTGGACCCGAATCACGCTGGGAGGTCTACACACACGGGGGACGCACACACACTGGCATCGACGCTGTCAGGTGGGCGGTTCGTGCCGCGGAGCTGGGGGCGGGCGAGCTGCTGCTCACCAGCATGGATGCTGACGGGCAGCAGGATGGCTACGACCTGGAGTACACACGGCTGGTGTCGGAGGCTGTCTCTATCCCCTTTATCGCTAGCGGGGGCGCGGGCGAGCTGGAGCACCTGCGGGAAGCCCTGGACGAGGGCAGAGCAGACGCGGCTCTGGCGGCCAGTATCTTTCACTTCGGCGCCCACAGCATCCGTGAGGCCAAGGAGTATCTCCGAGAACGGGGCATACCGGTACGGCCGGTGCTGAATTCCTAGCCCGTCACAACAAAGATGCGATGGCGGTTATCATCAGAAGGGCAGATTTGACGGCCACTAACCGATTAGCTTGGCACCGAGGCGTATCGCCTCCCTAAGCGACACGAAGCCTGTCCCGAGCCTTATCGGGGCCTGGGGCGGTCGGTCCCCGACCCAGTCGGCAATGGGCAAGCGGATGTGAGACGCTACCACGCCCCAGGTCCTTCGTCGCGGACTCCTCAAGATGACATGATAGGGGCACCGCTTCGGCGGCCGTGATGTATTTCGTTCATAATTGTGAAGCCTGCCCCTATCCGAACCTGAAACACGCGCTGGAGGCGCGAGATGGAACAGACGACAGTACGGCTGGATGAGAAGGGCCTTGTGCCGGCGATCGCTCAGCACGCCGATACAGGCGAGGTCTTGATGCTCGGCTACGTCAGCCCAGGGTCGCTGAAGCGGACACTGGAGGGCGGCGATGTCTGGTTCTACAGCCGCGGCCGCTCCGACTTATGGCACAAGGGCGAGATGTCCGGCAACTACATGCACGTCCGATCGGTCACGGCCGACTGCGACGGCGACACGCTTCTTCTGAAGGTCGACCCGGACGGACCCATCTGCCACACGGGTAACGAGACCTGCTTCTTCACGCCGGTCGAGGAGATGCCCGAGTTCGCGCACGCGGACACCGGGCCGGGAATAGTCGAAGAGCTGTTCGCGGTGATCCAGGAGCGCAAGCGGGACATGCCAGAGGGCAGCTACACCGCGGACCTTCTGCGCTCGGGGATCGACCGTGTGAGCCAGAAGGTCATCGAGGAAGCGGGAGAGACGGCACTGGCCGGGGCCCGTGGCGACAAGGAGAACCTGGTCGCCGAGGCCGCCGACCTCCTCTATCACACACTGGTGCTGCTGGCGGCGTTGGGAGCGCGGCCCGAGGATGTTTGGGCGGAGCTTCGGGAGCGGCGGCGGTAGAGGGACCTAGCCCGGCCTGCTCCATTCGGCTGGGACGCGTATTGCGACAGGCTCGCGCGGTCAGCTCGTTCCCCGATGAGACGAGCCTCTCTGAATCCGCGCGCGGCGTCCGCCCTCTTGTCTCCTCTCCATTGACGGGAGAGGATTAAGGTGAGGGTGATCTGGAGATCGTCCAGAAAACGGCGCCTCTTGTCACCGATCTGCCGACTAGCGTCGGCTTCCCCTCATCCTAGCCCCGACCTATCGGGGGACTTCTGAGACACCCTCAGACAGAGCAACTCTTCCAACAGCGGGTCAAACGGTGCGGGCTTGCGGTCGCCTCCTGGACGGCCTGACCGCTAAACCTGTGTCGCCTCGGCTGCTGCCGCGGCCTCGTCGCCTTCGAGGGCGTGCTTCATGGCCGCGATCGCGATCTCGATCTGGTCGTCGTCCGGCTGGCGTGTGGTCAAGGCCTGCAGCGCCAGGCTGGGCGCTGCGATCAGGCGGACGATGGGATTGTCGCCGTGCGACCAGCTAAACCGGATGGCCTCATAGGCCAGACCGGCGATGACCGGGACCAGGACGATTCGGGAGGTGAGCAGCCACCATAGCGGGTCGCGGCCTACCAGGGTGAAAACGAATATCGCCAGCACCACTACGAAAAGCAGGAACGCCGTGCCGCACCTGGGGTGCGCGGTTGGGTAGTTTCGGACCGACGCCACGTCCAGCGGCTGCAGGTGCTCCTGGGCGTGGACGGTCATGTGCTCGGCGCCGTGGTACATGAAGACGCGCCTGATCTGCTCCATCCGGCCGATCAAGACGATGTAGCCCAGGAAGATCGCCAGCCTGATGATCCCCTCTGCCAGGTTGCTCACGATATCCGAGGCGCCGAGGGCCTTCCCGAGCAGCTCGCTGGTGACCACGGGCAAAAGGAAGAATAGCCCGAGGGAGAACAACAGGGAGAAGGCGAGGATGCCGGAGACGGTGCCTTTGCCGATCTCTTCGCCCTCGAGCTCCATGCCAACGTTGGCGGAGTAGATCAGCGCCCGCATTCCCAGCGTGAGGGACTCGACCAGCGCCAGCACGCCACGGACAAGAGGCATCTTGCGCAACCGGCCGGTGAACAGTGTGCCGATGGGGTCGGCACGCAGCGCGATGGTCCCGTCGGGCCGCCTGACCGCGACGGTCGAGCAGCTCTGTCCACGGATCAAGACGCCTTCGATGACGGCCTGGCCGCCATAACTGGGGGGTGTGGTTGATGCCATCTACTCGGTGCGCCTCGCCCAGAATAGGAATAGGGGTGAGACCACCTCACCCCTATTCAGTAAGAGCCTGCTGTGTGACTACTACTTGAGATTGAAGCGGCGTTTCATTCTCTCGACCCGGCCCTCGGTGTCTACGATCCTCTGCTCACCGGTGTAGAACGGGTGGCACTCACTGCAAAGTTCGACGCGGAGAGCGGACTTGGTGGAGCCGGTGGTGTATGTCCTTCCGCAGGAGCAGGTCACTACCGCCTCCTCGTGGTAGGTTGGATGTATTGCGGGTTTCATCTATTGCTGAGTCCTTTACTCGACGGGGTAGACGCTCGCGCGCTTCTTGTCACGTGTTGCATGTTCGAACTTGACGGTGCCGTCGATCAGCGAGAAGAGAGTGTGGTCACGGCCCAGGCCGACATTGTTGCCGGCCCGGATACGCGTACCGCGCTGGCGAACGATGATGGAGCCGGCCGTAACGAACTCGGTGTCGTAGCGCTTCACGCCAAGGCGCTGACCACGACTATCGCGGCCGTTTCTGGTGCTGCCGCCGCCCTTTTTGTGTGCCATGCTAGCTCCTCTTTCGCGGCTTCCGCACCGTGATCCCGGTAACGGTCAGGTCGGTGTATGATTGCCTGTGCCCCTGTTTCCGGCGATAGCGGGTCTTGGCCTTGTACTTGAAGACGATGACCTTCTTGCCTTTGCCGTGTCCGGCGACCTCGGCGGTCACCTTTGCCCCGGTTACGTTGGGAGTTCCCAGCGTGACCTCACCGTCGGCCGACACCATCAGCACGTCGCTGAACTCTACCTTTTCCCCCTGTTCTTGGGGGAGGGACTCGACGCGGATTGTATCGCCAGGCCGTACCTGGTACTGCTTGCCGCCCGTTTGTACGATTGCGTATGTTGTCATTTTGCACCCAAAACTCAATTTTACGGTTTCCGGGCGCGCATGGTCAAGGCGCCGACTGGTGGTCTCGCTGGTCGCGCCCGCTGCTGGCCGAGAACACTCGCACAAATGTGCGAGCCTCGTAGCCTGGCTCGCGCCAGTCGCCAGTCACGAACTCTCAGGACGAGCTTCGCAGTCTCGACGCGCATGCTACGGGGTCGGCTCGGCGTTGAGGTCGTAGGCCAGGTCGAAGACACGCTCCGGCCGCCATTGACCCGCGAACGCGTTGAACGAGAGGATCGCTATGAAGCGGCCGTCCGTCGAGTAGACGCGACACTGCTCGTTGGGACGCGAGAGCGGGATACGCAGCGCTTCAGACAGCGGGCGGCCGTGTCTGAGCCGCTCCTCCACCTGCCTGCCGACGATGACCGCGCGCATCTTTCCCACCACTATGTCGGGAGGGTGCAGGTGCTCATACCAGGTCCCATCGTCGAAACGTTGCTCAGCCTCGTCGACGCCGATGGCGTCGTCCAGGCGGAAGGGGCCACTCCTGAGCCGGGTGAGTGAGCTGAGGTGACCACCACAGCCCAGGCTACGGCCGAGGTCGAAGGCGAGCGACCGCACGTAGAACCCGCGGCCGCAGGTGACGTCCACGGTCGCCGTTGGGGGCTTCCAGCCGGAGAGCCGAATGTCGATCACCTCGACCTGCCTCGGCTCCCGCTCGACCTCTATCCCCGCGCGGGCGAGATCGTACAGCCGCTTGCCGTCCTTTTTTAGCGCGGAGAACATCGGTGGCACCTGATCGATAACGCCCTTGAACGAAGCGATGGCTTCCTCCACCTCCTGGGCCGTGACGCCGGCGGCGTCCTTGCGTGACGTTACCTCGCCCAGCGAGTCGTAGGTGTCGGTCTCGACGCCGAGCTCCATGGTGCCGCGATACTCTTTCGTCCCGTCGACAAGGTATTCCATCATCCGGGTGGCCTGGCCGAGGCATATGGGTATCACGCCGGTGGCGATAGGGTCCAGTGTCCCGCCGTGCCCCACTCGCTTGATGCGGCTTGCGCGCTTGATCCGACGGACGACGTCCATGCTCGTGGCGCCGGCCGGCTTGTCGATGTTGAGGATTCCGGACACTGTCTTGCCGGCGTCCCGGGTCGTGGCTTCGGTCATCGAATTAGGACTCGGTTTCGGGCTCTTCGGCAGGCTTGACGCGGGATATCAGGCTGAGCAGGTCGGCGCCCGCCTCGATGGATTCGTCCAGGCGGAACTCCATAACGGGTACGTTCCTGAGCGCCACCTGGTCGCGGACCCGGCGGTTGACGAAACCGGCCGCCGACTTGAGGGCCTTCATGGAGCTGGCCTTTGCCTCGTCGTCGCCGAGAACGCTGACGTAGACCCGGGCATTACCCAGGTCCGGGGACGTATCGACGCGCACGACGCTGACCATCTGGGCGAACCTGGGGTCGCGAAGGTCCTCTGCCAGGACGCTACTTATCGCCTGGCGCAGAACGACGTTGATGCGTTCGAGGCGGCGGGACATCTGGACCCCTGAGTCGGTGAAGGCGTGGAGAGCCGGTACGGGCTATTCGGCCTGCTGCGTGACGTGGGCTTCGAGGATGTCGCCCTCCTGGAAATCGCGGAAGCCGTCCAGGACGATGCCGCCCTCGTTACCGGCGGTGAGCTCTCGCATGTCGTCCCGAAAGTGTTTGAGGCTGGCCATCGGTCCGGAGAAAAGCATCTGGCCGTTCCGCATCACGTGGATCTCGGCTCTGCGCGAGATGCGCCCGTCGTTCACGTAGACACCGGCGGCCCTTACGTTGCTCCCAAGCTGGAACAAGGCCCGGACCGTCGCATAGCCTTCTACGATGTCCTCCATGACCGGAGCAAGCATGCCCTTGAGCGCCAACTCGATGTCGTCGACGAGGTTGTAAATGACGTCGTAGAAGCGTACGTCGATACCTTCCTGGCGGGCCATGGTGCGCGCGCCGGGCTGCGGCTCACTGTTGAAGCCGACGATGACGGCCTTGGACGCCATGGCCAACATGACGTCGGTTTCCGTGATGCCACCCGTAGCGATGTGGATCAGGTTCACGCGGGTCTCGTCGGTCTTCAGACCCTCCAAAGAGGACTGTATCGCGTCGATGCTGCCCTGGACGTCGGTCTTGACGATCAGGTCCAGTGCCGCTACCTCGCCGGACTCAATCTTGGCGTGGACGTCCTCGAGGCTTATCCCGCTGACACGGCTGGAGAGAGACCGATCGCGCTCCCAAGTTTCCACCATAGTCCGTGCGGCCTTGTCGTCGGCCACCACGTCGAAAGATTGGCCGGCCTCAGGCAGTCCGTTCAAACCCAGAATCTTGGCGGGCGTTGACGGCCCGGCCTTCTTAATCCTCTCCCCCTGGTAGTTCAGCATGGCCTTTATGCGTCCCCGAATGCCGCCGACGACGACAATATCGCCGACGCAGAGCGTGCCGGTCTGTACCAGGACGGTCGCTATGGGGCCTTTGCTCTTGTCGAGCTGGGCTTCGACCACAACGCCCTTGCCTTCTCTGTTGGGGTTGGCCCTGAGCTCGGCGAGCTCGGCGACCACCAGCATGTTGTCCAGGAGATCGTCTATGCCTTCGCCTTTGAGTGCG
Source organism: uncultured Dehalococcoidia bacterium (assembly GCA_964513735.1). GTDB lineage: Bacteria > Chloroflexota > Dehalococcoidia > Lucifugimonadales > CAZENU01 > CAZENU01. The sequence goes on along the minus strand of CAZENU010000001.1, from coordinate 111,695 downwards.
GAAACGGGGACCGATATGACGTCGCCGCCCCAGTCCTCCACAAGGAGGTCATGTTCCGACAACTGCCGTTTGACCCGTTCCGGGTCGGCGTTGGGCCGGTCGATCTTGTTGATGGCCGCTATGATAGGCACTCCGGCTGCTTTGATGTGGTTGATCGCCTCAATGGTCTGCGGCATCACGCCGTCGTCGGCTGCGACCACGAGAACCGCCATGTCCGTAACCCGTGCCCCCCTGGCACGCATCTTGGTGAACGCCTCGTGCCCCGGGGTGTCCAGGAACGTGACGACGTTGTCGCCGCGGGTCACCTGGTAGGCGCCGATGTGCTGGGTAATCCCACCGGCCTCGCCGGCGACGACGTTGGCCTTCCTGATGGCGTCCAGCAGGGTGGTCTTGCCGTGGTCGACGTGGCCGAGGATGGTGACCACGGGGGGGCGTGGCTCGAGCTGCTCGGCGTCCTCTTCGTCAGGCGAGATGACGACCGACCCTGGCGCGTCTTCGATCACCTCGATCTCCTCGACCAGGAAGCCGAAGGACCTGGCGATTAGCGACGCAGTCTCGAACTCGATCACGTCGTTAATCGCAAGCATATTCCCGGCGCGCATCAGCTGCTTGATGACGTCGATGGCCCCCATACGCATGAGCGCGGCCAGATCGCCAACGGTGATGGCTTCCGGTAGCTTGAGCGCGACGGGAGTGACTGCCTGTGGGTCTATCTGTTCTGTTGTCATGGTATTAACGGCGCCGGGTTGCTGGACGAGCGCAAGGCCTCGAGTGACGCGTCGATCCGGGTCCAGTCCTCCTGTTTGCTTCTTCTTCGCAGCGCGTGGTCAAGGTGGCTCTTATTGAGCGACTCGTCTGAGCACCGGCCGTCGGCGCAAATGTAGGCTCCTCGTCCGGGCAGCTTACCCCTCAAGTCCACCTTGACTGCGCCCTCGGGCGTAGCCACGATTCGGAGCAGGTCTGACTTGCCGGTCTTCTTGCTGCAGATGACGCAGCTTCGGAGCGGCGTGTGTCGAGTCGTACCCCTCATACCGGTCGGTTCTCTACCTTCTCCTGTTCGGCCCGGCCCCGCCGCCTCTGCGGGCTCCCCCACGTCGGCGCCCGCCACGACGGCCGCGACCGGTCCCGCCCCTGTTGAGCTCGGCTATGTCTTCGGCGAACCTGATCGTGTCGGCGTCGGCCGGATTACGGCCGGAAACCGACCAGATGTTGTCGGGCAGGTCCTGGATCGACGTGGAGTCCTCCGCAACGGGTACCGGTGTAGGTTCGTCGGGAGCGAGCAGCTCCTGGGGTATCACAGCGACGGGAACGGGCACTACCTCGACGGCCTCGGGCTCAGGCGCGGCTTCTTCTTCGACGGCCACTTCGGCGGATTCCGCTTCCTGGACCTCGGCGACCTCTGCCGGAACGGCTTCCCTGGCGGGTTCCGCGATTTCGACTGCCTCGGCTACCGGCTCCTCGGCGACAGGCGCGGTCTTCGGTTGCGGTACGAGCTGCTCCACCTGACGTAGCTGGTCGAGCAACTGGTCCAGCGACTTCTGACCGAAGCCCTTGATATCGAGTAGCTTCGCTTCACCCTTAGAGACTAGTTGCCCGATGGTCTTGATTCCGTCGGCGACCAGTGCGTTGCGGGACCGGGCGGGGATGTCAAGGGCATCCAGCGACAAGCCACCGACGGCGCCGATGAGCGCTGCGATACCGAGCGTCTCGGAGATCGGCACTACCGGCTCGGGTTTCGGCGAGGCCTTGTCCTCAATGTCGCCCCGGATGTCGACGTGCCAGCCGGTCAGCCTCGCTGCCAGCCGAGCGTTCTGCCCTTCCTTGCCAATGGCCAGGGAGAGCTGCCGCTCCGGCACGATGGCGACGGCCTCGTGGTTCTCCTCGTCGATGTCGACACGGATGACCTGGGATGGGCTGAGCGCGCTGGCTATCAGCCGGACCGGATCCTTGTTCCACTGCACCACGTCGATCTTCTCGCCGTGCAGCTCGTTGACGATGTTCTGTATGCGGATCCCCCGCAGGCCCACACACGAGCCGACGGCATCCACGCCGTCCTGCTTGGCCCAGACGGCGACCTTGCTGCGCGAGCCGGCCTCCCGGGCGATGGACATGATCTCCACGGAGCCGTTGTATATCTCCGGGACCTCCATCTCGAACAGGCGCTTCACCAGGTCCTTATCGGCGCGAGAGATGATAAGCTCCGGGCCATTGTTCGACTGCCTGACGGACTGCAAGAGCACCTTCATCTTCTGTCCGACGCGGTAACGGTCAAAGGGCGCCTGCTCCGAAGGGAGCAGTATTCCTTCAGCGCGGCCCAACTCCACGGTGATCTGCTTGGGCTCCATCCGCTGGATCGTGACGGTGTAGATCTCGCCTTCCTTGTCGGCGTACTCTTGATAGACCAACTCGCGCTCAGCGTCGCGCAGGCGCTGGAGCACGACCTGCTTGGCGGTCTGCGCGGCTATCCGCCCGGCACTGTGGGGCAGGCTACCGGTGCGAATCGCGTCGCCCAGCTCGGCATCGGGCTTGAGCTTCCGGGCCTCCTCCAGTGTCAGCTCTTGTTCCGGGTTCTCGACCTCCGTGACGGCCGTCTTGATGGTGTAGACTTTGACGTCGCCGGTCCCTGGATCGAGCGTGACCGAGATGTCCTGGCCGGCCACGATGCTGTCTCGTCTGTATGCTGAGACGAGGGCTGCTTCGATGGCGGACAGAACTATCTCCCGCGGCAGATTGCGCTCGGCCGCGAGCTGTGTCAAAGCGATTATGAAGTCGCTCTTCATGCGCTCAGCCCTCCTTGACCGGTAACTGCACCCCTTCAATTAACAAAAAAAGTGGGCCACCCCACTTTCAAGCAAACGACGGATCGAACGACATATTGAGCCGGGCCTCAGTATACCATTCGGGAGGCGGCTGTACAAGTTGAAAAAGCCGGTGGCTTGCGGCCGGACATGGCCTTCCGCGTTGTTGACAATCGGCTGGACTCGGGCCTATACTTTGGCAACTTTTGACGGCGGTATTCCTCGCTCATTGGTAAAGCCGATCTATCCCTTAGGCTGCGAGCGCGCCCTGTAGTGGGCGGGCTGCATACACACCCCTCCTTCCCGTCCCACCGTAATCGTCTCCCTGTCACGTTGACCGCTCCGGGCTTTTTCTTCTCACGCGGTTTCACCGGCCACTCGTTAAACCGGCCGACCCGTCCGCGATTGTCGGTTGTCTCTCTTTCGGAGTTGAAGAGCACACTGCGATGACCAAGTATATTTTCGTTACCGGTGGCGTCGTTAGCTCGGTCGGGAAGGGGATCACCGTTGCGTCGATAGGGCGGATGCTCAAGAGCCGAGGCGTCTCGCTGTCGGTGCTGAAGCTCGACCCGTATTTGAACGTCGATCCGGGCACGATGTCGCCCTACCAGCACGGCGAGGTCTTCGTAACCGGCGACGGCTCCGAGACCGACCTGGACCTTGGGCACTACGAGCGGTTCATTGACCTGGCGCTAAGCAAGTCCTCGAACGTCACCGCGGGTCAGATATACAGCGACGTGATCGCCCGCGAGAGACGAGGAGAGTTCCTGGGCGGCACCATTCAGTCGGTGCCCCACGTGACCGACGCCATCAGAAAGCACATAACCGGGCTGGCGGAAGAGAGCCAGGCCGAGGTGATCGTCGTCGAGGTGGGCGGCACCGTCGGAGACATCGAGGGACTCCCGTTCCTCGAGGCCATCCGGCGAATGCGGAACGATGTTGGCCGCGACAACGTGTTCTATGTTCACGTCACGTTTCTGCCGTACATCACGGCGACCGGGGAGCTGAAGACGAAGCCGACGCAGCATAGCGTGAGAGAGTTGCGGAGTATCGGCATCCAGCCCGACTCGATCCTGTGCAGGAGCGACGAGCCGGCCGCCGAGGAGATTAAGGACAAGATCGCGGTTCACTGCGACGTGGCACGTCGCGGGGTCATCGCCATGCCGACGGTATCTACGGTATATGAGGTTCCGCTTCTGCTCGAGGAGGAAGGACTCGGCGATCTGATCGTCGACAGCCTCCGCCTGAATGCCACCGAAATGGACCTGGCCGAGTGGCGAAGAATGGTGGCGGAGATTAAGGCACCAACAAAGACCCTGCAGATAGCGGTAGTCGGGAAGTACGTTGACCTCCAGGACTCGTATATCTCCGTCAAGGAGGCTCTGCATCACGCCGGGCTCGACCACGGGCGCAACATCGACCTGCATTGGATCCCGGCTGAGGAAGTCGAGGAGAAGGGGGCAGACGAACTCTTGGAGGCCGCGTGCGGTATTGTCGTGCCCGGAGGATTCGGCCCGCGCGGCATCGAGGGCATGGTCGAGACGGTCAGATACGCCCGTGACAGCAAGGTGCCATACCTGGGGCTGTGCCTGGGCATGCAGGTGATGGTCATAGAGGTCGCCAGGCACATCCTGGGCCATGAACAGGCCAACTCTACGGAGTTCGACCCCGACACCCCAGATCCGGTGATAGACCTGATGCCAGACCAGCGTGAGATCTCCGACTTGGGGGGCACCATGCGGCTCGGGGTCTACCCGTGCACGGTGGCGCCGGGCTCCTGGGGGGCGAGAGCCTACCAGGCAGCGGAGGTCAACGAGCGCCACCGCCACCGGTTCGAGGTGAACAACAGCTACAGGGAGGAGTTCGAGTCCGCCGGTTTCTGGCCCACCGGGCTGTCGCCCGATGGACGGCTGGTGGAGATGATGGAGCTTGAGGGCCACCCATTCATGGTCGGCGTACAGTTCCATCCTGAGTTTCTATCCAGGCCGGACCGGCCCCACCCGCTGTTCAGGGAGTTCATCGGCGTGGCCAAGCAGACGCTTCGAGAAGGCAGTCAACACTTGATGCCGTTGACTTTGACTACCGAGGCCCCGACGCGGGTGTAGACTGCCGGTTATCGGTGTGGTATACTTGTGAAGTATCTGCATCTGTATTCACACCCCCTGTTAGGTAGCAGTCGGCGCGGTTTGACTTGCGCCCGGCAACCGCAAAATAAGATCGCAACGGCGCCGCCCGAATCCCTTTTCGATTCTTGAAATGGCTCCACAAGAGCCACTCCAAACGGTCTGCTGGCGCTCACGTACCTAAGGAGGAGCCTTCTGGCCTAATGCCGTGCGTCCGTGCGGGCCAACACGGCAGGCCAGCTGGTGGAGTGGTCAGGGCTACCAGAGCAGCCGACTCGTCGCCCCAAGACTCTGCCGAGCCTTCAGCGGCTTGCCGTCCCCGAGCTAAGCGACGTCCGCAAACCGTGTAATTACCGTCGAAGCAAAGACTTAAAGACTTAAGGAAGGCTTAAAGACTTAAGGAGAGGAATCCTTGGTCGACCTGAGCATTCGTTCGGAGAACAACATGAACATCACAGAACTGGAAACGAAGACCAACGAAGAGTTACAGGAAATGGCCCATGAGATGGGCCTCCTCGGCGAGGGAGCGGTACCAAAGCGACGCGACCTGATGATGAAAGTACTACAGGCATACGCGGAGCGGAACGGCCAGGTAATGGCAAATGGCGTCCTGAACATCGAGGAGCAAGGCTATGGTTTTCTGCGGCCCTCTGAGCGACGGAATGGCGCCGGGAACGTGTACGTGTCGCAGTCGCAAATCCGCAGATTCAGCCTGAGGACCGGCGACCTGGTCGCCGGGCAGGTCCGGCCTCCGAAGGACGGCGAGCGATATTTTGGCCTGATAAGGGTCGAAGCCGTCAACGGCGTCGAGCCCGATGCGACGAGGAACCGTGCCCACTTCGAGCACCTTACGCCCATATTCCCGAATGAACAAATAAAGATGGAGACGACGCGGGAAGAGCTCGCCACCCGTATCATGGACTTGGTCTCGCCCGTCGGCCGCGGTCAACGCGGTCTGATAGTCTCGCCACCCAAGGCAGGCAAGACCACCATCCTCAAACAGTTCGCCGAGGGCATCAGCACCAACGCACCGGACATCCACCTGATGGTGGCACTGATCGGCGAGCGGCCTGAAGAGGTCACGGACATGAGCAGGTCCGTGAACGGCGAGGTCTTCAGCTCGACCTTTGATGAGCCCGTAGAGGACCACTGCAAGGTGGCCGAGCTCGTTCTGGAGCGGGCGAAGAGGCTCGTCGAAACCGGGCGCGACGTCGTCATACTCCTGGACAGCCTCACTCGGCTCACCAGGGCGTATAACCTGTCGTTGCCTTCCAGTGGCCGCACGCTCTCCGGGGGTATGGACCCTGTCGCTCTCTATCCACCGAAGCGGTTCTTCGGAGCGGCGCGGAATGTCGAGAACGGCGGGAGCCTGACGATCCTAGCCGCGTGCCTTGTCGAGACCGATAGTCGGATGGACGAGGTGATATACGAGGAATTCAAGGGCACCGGTAACATGGAGATCAGGCTGGACCGCAGGCTTTCAGAGAAGCGAGTCTATCCGGCCATCGACATAGTCCGAAGCGGCACCCGCCGCGAGGAGCTGCTCCTGGACGAGGAGACGCTCAAGCAGGTGTGGCTGCTTCGGCGGATGGTCAGCCTGATAACCTCGGACAGCCAGGCGTCGGAGGCTACGGAGAAGGTCCTAGAGCGACTGAAGAAGAGCGCCGACAACAAAGAGTTCCTTCAGAACCTCGACAAGAACAACTAGTAACGGCCGCCCTGCTCCCGGGCGGGAACAGGCTGCGGCCTGGCTGTCCACCCAACCTCCCGAACACCACCCTCACAGCCGCCGCCGCACGCGCGAATTCGCCCGAATAAGAGGCTTGCTGCTCTATTGACAATGGAAATGAGCGTGGGATATATTGCGCTTGGGTCAAAGGCGACCGGGGTCCGTGGCCGGTGGGCAGGCGACGTTCAGGGGCATCTCATAGCCGCCGGAGCGTATAAAAGCGCGTTACGGGCCCTTGACAACCTATCTGGCATAGTGTACAAATCAGAATGCCCGAAACGAAAGCTTGAGGTCATGAATTACGACATCGTCCGCTGACACTGAAGCGGATAGTGTGGTCGGTTCCTGGGAGGGGTCACTTCCCAGGACATTGTTTGTTAAACAGGGCCGGTCAAATCAGTCAGGTATCGTAGAATGGAATCACCAAGGGGGTCCTCAGTGAAAAAGGTACTAAAGCTCTCATCACTACTGGTAGCGGTACTGCTGCTCTCAGTGTTGAGCGGAGTGCAGTTGGTGTCTGCGGCAGTGACAGACGCAACTCTGGGACAGGAGTTCGTTAGCAACGCTGCGCCCGCGGACAATACCTTCGACATCACCATTACGGACACGGATCGGGACACAAACTCCGCCGCTGGCAACGATACCATCCCGGCATCCGCTATCAAGATCGAAAACGTGACCGACAGCGTCTCCATTAACGTGACGACGACAGCGGCCATGGAGACGGGCGTCGGTGTGTTCACGGTGGGGATCACGGTAACGAGTTCGACTTCCTCCGCCTCCGGCTTCGCGATACAGGCGAGCGACGGCGATGAGATCCAGGTCACCTATACCACCGATGGCGGCATCGCCATTACGGCGCTCACCGCTCTCGCGGCGACCTCGGTTACAGTTGACGCCGTGGGCCCCGTCATAGTGAACTATAGCCCGGCGGACGGCACCAAGACCCGCTTCCCGGACCAGATCTTCCAGGCGGAAGTGAGCGACGCCGGTATCGGGCTTGGGGACGAGGAGGCCGATGTCAAAGGCAGGGTCAGTATCTGGGTCCTGGGCGCTGAGTTATCCCCGACCATAACAGACCTAACCGGGGGTGACTGGCGCGCGACTCGTGGCACGACGTTCTCGGGCGATCAGACCATCACCTGGTACGTCAGCGCTGAAGACGAGTTGGGCAACACTAGCCGAACCGACTCAGACGGTGACAATGATCCGGACCTCACCATCATCTTGGACACGACGGCCCCAGCGATCGTCACAGACGCAGCACTTACCGATTCGCTTGGGAACGTGTTGATAGCTACGACGGGCGCCGCCCCGGACACATCCATAGCGACGACGACGATCAGCGCGACCGAAAACCGCGCCAGCGTCCGCGTAGGTTTCAACGAGGAACTTGACGGCGATAGCGTCAATGCCGACGGCACGGACTTCCTTGTCCTCGTTGGTGAGACGCAGTTGACGATCACCGGAGCAGCCTGGTATGAGCATCTACCGCAGCACGTGTTCCTGACGCTGAGTAGTGAACTGGACGCGGCTGACACGCCGGTTGTGCGAGTAGTAAGGGAGATCACGGACGTGGCGGGCACGCCCAAGAACACAGGAGAGGTGACGGCTATAGACGGCATCGCGCCGGCCTTGACCGTCACGGTTACCGGCTCCAACGGCTCCCTGACCAATGAGACTCTGGTGGTCCAGGTGAGTGCCGACGAGAGCTCTGTTAACCCCACGGCCACGACGGGCGTGACAGTGCGCGAGGACAGCGATGATGACGGGGTCGCAGACCTAGACCCAGGCGCACCGACCTTCGCCGCGGTAACGGACCTGAAGACCTGGACCTGGACGTTCACGTTTGAGACCGACGGGACGGAAGACGGCGTCTACAACGTGCACGTGTCGATCGCGGACACGGCCGGGAACATCGCGACCCACGGTGTCGCCACCGCCGTCACCAGCACTGATGCCGTCGTTTTCCAGGTGGACTCCGGGATACCGGATCCAGTCGTAACCCCGGAGACGAGCGACAATGTCGAGACCTTCGTCAACGTGAGCTACACGAGCGAGGCGTCAGAGTACGGTGGAGACACTAACTCCACCATCGCGACTCTGACGGCGACCGTCGACGGGGAATCGGTTACCACCAACACGATTGACAACGTGACTTACACGATAGCGGCGCCATCGGCCGGCTACACGGAGGGCGACCATACGCTCGTTACCACCGCTACAGACGTCGCGGGGAACGAAGTGGAGTTCACCCAGACGGTCACGATAACGGCGCGGGCGGCTATAAGCATCGCGCTACGGCCCGGCTTCAATATAGTCTCACTACCGGGCAACCCGTCGAGCACGGCCATTAACGACGTGATAGGCGTCAGCCATCCGATCAACCAGGTGTTGACCTACGATCCGACCGTTGACGGCGGTTGGCTGATAGCCGAGCGCGGCGACGATGGGCTGTTCGCCGGAACGCTGACGACCATCGACAGCAACCTCGCGTACATCGTGCGGACAACCACCTTTGAGGCGCTTGAAGTAAATGTGCCCAGGCTCAGCGTTGGTGCCCAGGTGCTACCGCCCACCGTTAGCCTGAGTGATGGCTGGAACCTGGTGCCCGCAGTTGACCTGAGCGGCGACCTGGCCGCGGGTGGCTCCCTCACCGGATACTTCACGGGAGTGGGCGTCAAGATTCTTACGCTTGACAGCCTTGGCAGGCTCGGTACGCTTGTCGGCGCCGACGCGACAGTCGGCACAGGCTACTGGGTCTTCTCCGACGGTGCGGACGTCCTGGTACCGTAGTTCTCTTATCGGCCCAGACGGATAGATAGCAGGACCTCCCTCCTCTTGTGAAAGGGGAGGGAGGTCTCTTTATTGAGGGATGGACATGATCTCGGGCTGGTGGTTGGCCAGAGTGGTGCTTGTAATCGTGGCCGTTGGATTGGCGATGTCAGCTGCGAGCAGGGTACAGGCCGATCACCGTGCCGAACATGCCCCGGCCTTACCGACGTCGTACAACGGGGGACTGACGGTAGACGGCGTTCCGGTCCCCGATGGACTGAAGCTGCTGGCCAGGGTGGATGGCTATGAGTCGTCGCCGGTGATTACCAGTGGTGGGCGATACGAGCGGTTGGTGGTGCAACCGGACCAGTCCGACATTGGCAAGACCGTCACCTTTCATCTGGACGGAGTCCAAGCCAACGAGATGGATGTGTTCTCTCCTGGCAAGTCCGGACCGAACTACACTCGACTGATCTTCGACCTGACCTTCCCT
>CAZENU010000001.1:75339-101745 GCA_964513735.1 uncultured Dehalococcoidia bacterium | reverse complement strand
GCCGGTGCCGACTCCAACGCCGACTCCAAGGCCGACGGAGACGCCTACCCCCACCGGGACCCCTCAGGTTGCCCGTCCGGCAGTGTACTCAGGCGCCGTTGTAGTGGCGGGGACCAGCGTGCCGGATGGCGCAGAGCTCGTGGCCCGCATTGGCGGTCAGGAGTTCCGGGCGTTTATCGAGGGGCAGAACTACAGGAACCTCGTGGTCGCCCCCGACGAGTTCAGTCTGATTGGTGAAACGATAGAGTTTTTCTTGAATGGGGTGAGAGCGATAACGACCGACCGGTACGACAGCGGCGCGTCGAAGAAAGAATTCGACCTGGTGTTCCTGGACCTGCCCACACCGACGCCGTCACCGACGCCGACGGCAACGGCGACTCCCACTGAAACGGCTACGCCGACGGCGACACCGACTGTAACGCCGACGCCGACGGTTCCACGTCCGACTCGCACTGCGACGCCAACTCCCACCGCGACGGCGACCGCGACGCCGCCACCTCCGACGGCGACGCCCACGGCGACCGCCGAGCCGGAGCCGACGCAGGCGCCGGCGCTCCCAACTCCCACTTCGGAAGAGGAGCCCGGCGGCGGCGGAGGTTGCTTCGCCTCCGAGCACACGCCAGTGGGCGCGGGTCTGGCCAACGTGGTCCTGATGTTCGCCCCGGTAGGCCTAATCGTAGGCTTCAGGCGTACGAGGAAGCTCGGCACCCGCAGCTGACGTGTTTCCTCGAGCCTGCACGAGGCATCCGCAGGGGTGCTGATGGATAGGTCCGGCGATCTTGCCGAAACCAGCAGGCGTTGTGACTGCTACGTCGACGTGTGGACTGTAAAAGCGACGGCGTAAAGGACGGCGCGGCTGAAACCAGGGAGTCGCCCTGGCGTGCTCACGGCATCGCGGGGAATGGCAGGGCCTGTTGCGCGGGCCCCCCGTGAGGGAACTACTGGCGGGTCTCTAGCGGCCGGGGCCGGTGGAGCGACTGAGGACGACGAGGCTCAGCTCCCGAGGCAGGTTCGTGGCCGTGACAGTGAGTTCAGACTCGCGTCGTGGCTCGGGGACGCCCATGTCGCTCAGGAACGCCTCTACGGGCTCCAGACCGAGGTCGACTCCAGGCATCTGGTAGTGGAGCGGCACGACGATCCTCGGCGCGAGGGTGTTGACCACTTCGGCTACTCGGCCGGTCCCGAGGGTACAGACTCCGCCCGCGGGAACGAACAGCACGTCGGTGTGCCCCAAGTCCTGTCGCTGCGTCGGCGAGAGAGGCCTGTTAAGGTCACCGAGATGACACAGTGTCACGCCCTCGCAACTGATCGAGTAGACAGTGTTAGTCGCCCGGACGTCGCCCTCGGCGCCGCGATCGGTGGCGATGCCCACGATGCGGAAGTCGCCGATCTCGTAGGCGCCGGGTCCGGATAGGACTCTTGGGTTGCCCTGGACCCCATCGGCGTATCCGTGGTGTGGGTGCGCTTGGCTCATCGTGACGACGTCGGCCGTCTGGCGGCCCATCGACAGGCCCAGCGATCTGTCGAACGGGTCGGTCAGCAGTGTCGCCGCTCCAGTTTTGATGCGAATGCACGAGTGCCCAAGCCAGGTGATCTCCACCGGCGAACCTCCGTTTGATACGGTCAGAACGGAGTATAGCAACCGGCGAAGGGCTGCCACAACCATCGTGAGGGAACGCCGTGACGGCGAATCAAGCCGCCTAGTTCAGCCTTGTGGTCGACTGGTTGAGAACCTATAATTGAGATTTGGCGGTATGCCATGGAAGGCACGATGACCACTCAGAAGCGCGACTACTACGAGGTCCTGGGCATCTCTCGCAGCTCCTCGGATGAGGAGATCAAGAGGGCCTTCAGAAAGCTCGCACTGGAGTACCACCCCGACCGAAACAAGAGTGACGGGGCCGCCGAGCAATTCAAGGAAATCAGCGAGGCATACCAGGTCCTCACTGACTCCGACAAGCGGGCCGCCTATGACCGCTTCGGCCACGCTGGCGTCGGCCAGAATGGCGCCCAGGGGTTCGACGGCTACGACACTTTCGGCGGCTTCGGAGACATATTCGACGCGTTCTTCGGGGGCGCTTCGACACGCTCGCGTACCTCCGCTAGGCGTGGGAGCGACCTTCAGTACTCGCTCACCGTCGAGTTCGAAGAGGCGGTGTTCGGTAGCGAACGCCCAGTCGACGTTCGCCGAACGGAGGTCTGCTCGCGGTGCAATGGCAGCAGGAGTGAGCCTGGCTCTTCCCCGGAGGCCTGCCTGGAGTGCAAAGGCGCGGGGGAGATCAGGAGAAGCCACCAGAGTATATTCGGCCAGTTCATGCAGGTGACCACCTGCGAGCGGTGTCGGGGCGAAGGCAAAAGCGTTCCCAACCCCTGCACCAACTGCGACGGGGCCGGCCGAGAGAGGCGCGATCAGAAGCTGGTCGTCTCGATTCCGGCGGGAATAGAGAACGGAACCCAGCTTCGACTCACGGGTGAGGGCGAGTCCGGTCCACACGGCGGACGCGCAGGCGACCTGTACGTCTCGATCAGGATCAAGGCGCACCCCTACTTCCAGCGAGTCGACAACGACATAGCCCACGTTCACCGGACCAACATCGCGCAGGCGGCCCTCGGAGCGACGATAACGGTGCCGACGCTGGAGGGTACGGTCGAGATCGAGGTGCCAGCCGGTACGCAGACAGGTGATGTGGTCCGGCTGAAAGGCAAGGGCGTCCCCCATCTTGGTAGCCGCAACCGAAGGGGCGACCAGCTCGTGACGATGGTGGTCGAGACACCGAAGTCGCTGAGCGACGAGCAGCGGGCGCTGCTGGAGGCGCTGTCGAGCACCATGGGCAACGCGGACTCCGGCCCCGGCACCAACGGCGACACCAAAGGCTGGGTCGACAGGCTCAAAGACTCTATGAGCAGTCTCGAGTAGATCGGTGCTCCCGCCCACCGGCCCAGGCGATCGCGATTCGCGCCCCTGGGCCTTTTTCGTTTCAGGCCGGACCCCCCCCGGGCTCTCCACCTCGTTCCCCAAAGGATGGCAAGTATGAAGTGGGTTGAGCTGAGCGTCGAGACCGACCCGGAGTTCGTCGAACCGCTCTCACAGGTGTTCATTCGCTACGGCAAGGGGGGCGTCGCCGTCGAGGAGCTCGGCGGCCATAACCCGGACGAGGGCGAGCAACCGTACGGGCGCGGCCCTGTCGCCATAAAGACGTACGTGCCCCTGGACTCGTTCACCGATGACCGCCGCAACCACATCGATATGGGCGTGCGTCTGGTTGGCCATCTGGGCCACGTGACGGAGCTGCGGGAGCGGGTGCTCGAGGAGCAGGAGTGGCAGGACGCCTGGAAGAAGCACTTCTACGTCCTCCACATCGGCGAGCGCATCGCAGTCGTGCCCACCTGGCGCCGATACCGTGCGAAGGCCTCTGACGTCGTGGTGCTCCTGGACCCGGGCATGGCCTTCGGGACCGGGCACCATCCGACGACGCGGGCCTGCCTGGAGATGCTGGAGTCGCTGGTCCGATCGGGCATGAGCGTCCTGGACGTCGGCTGCGGATCGGGCATCCTCGCGATCGCCTCGGTGAAGCTGGGCGCTGCACGCGCCTTCGGCCTGGAGATCGACCCCGTCGCGGTCGAATCCGCGAAGGCGAACGTGCTGGAGAACGGTGTGGCTGACAGCGTGCGGGTCGTCAAGGGCACCCTTCCGCACCCTGAGGCGCCGGCAGGGTCCTTCGACCTGGCGATGGCCAACATCTCCTCCAAGGTGGTTTCTGAGTTGGCCCCGCATCTGGCCCGCGCGGTGGCCCCGGGTGGCACCGTGGTAGCCTCGGGGATCATAGACGGGCAGAGCGCCGCGGCGATGGAGGGGCTCGAACAGGCCGGGTTGGCGGTGGTGCGGCGTCACGAGAGTGACGACTGGGTCACCCTGGTTTGCTCGGTCGCGTAGCGGGTAAGGTATGCACCGCTTTTTCGTGGCGCCCGACTGCATCGACGGCGACGACGCGGTGGTGACCGGCGCCGTGGCGCGTCAGCTCTCGACGGTCCTTCGGGCCGCGCCGGGAGATCGCATCGCACTCCTGGACGACACCGGCCGCGAGTACATCGTTACGCTGTCTAGGGTGGGCGCGCGCGAGGCGGCCGGCACGGTGATCGGGCGCACCGACGACGGCGGCGTACCCTCTGCGAAGATCACTCTGTACCAGGCGGTGCTTAAAGCAGACAGGTTTGAGCAGGTGCTGCAGAAGTGTACCGAGCTGGGGGTCGCGACCTTCGTTCCGGTCGTCGCCGAGCGATCGGTGCCAAGGGTCGGCGAGAATTGGGCGTCAAGCCGCTATCCGCGGTGGCTACGGATAATCACGGAGGCTGCGGAGCAGTCCGGCCGGAGTCGACTCCCCGTGCTGGAGGAGCCGATGGTGCTGAGTGCCGCCTGCGATGCCGCCAAGGGGGTGTGCCTGATCCCGTGGGAGGAGGAGCGCGATACAGGCATCAGAGTCGCCCTGCGGGAGGCCGGAGGCTATGCGATGCGGGCAAATGGCGTCAGCGTATTCACCGGGCCTGAGGGTGGGCTGACAGAGCATGAGGTGCGGCACGCCGCTTCCCTCGGCATTGTGCCGGTTAGCCTGGGTACCCGGGTGCTCCGCGCGGAGACCGCTGCCATGGTGGCCGTCGCCGCCGTCCAGTATGAGCTGGGAGAGCTAGGCGGCTGAACCCTTGCGTGCCAACGGGTTCCCCTCGCCCCTGCCGATGAAGCGCATCCTCAGTGGGCTGCCTTCGAAGCCGAACTTGCTCCTGATGGCGTTCTCCAGGTAGCGTCCGTAGGAGAAATGCACGGCGTCGGACCGATTGACGTAGAAGGTGAAGCTGGGCGGACCGGCGGCGTCCTGGGTGACCCCGTAGATCTTCAATGCCCTTCGCCCCGCGGTGGCCGGGGGATGCCTCGCCACCGCCTCCATTACCGTCCGGCGCAGCTCGTATCGTGGGAGCGTCCGCGTCCACTCGGTGTGGACGGTCCGCGACGCGTCGATCAACTCCGTCACGCCTGACCCGAGCAACGCCGACACGAAGCGGACCGGCGCGTGGGACACGAAGCGGAATCTTGCCCTAACCATGGCCTCGGCGTCGCTTCTGGTCATGTCCAGCTCGTCTGCCAGGTCCCACTTGTTCACGGCCAGCACGATCCCTTTGTGGGCGTCCAGCACGTAGCCGCCGACATGTGCGTCCTGGGCGGTCGCGAGCTCGGAGCTGTCCAGCACGACGATGGTGACGTCGGCGCGGTCGATGGCCCTGATCGATCTCAGAACGCTGTAGCGCTCGATGCCGGGCGTGATGCTGCCCCTGCGTCGTATGCCGGCGGTGTCGATTAGCAGGAACGACCGGTCGCCGAAGGTCACCATCGTGTCGAGCGCGTCGCGAGTGGTGCCCGGGACGTCGCTGACGATGGCGCGCTGATGACCGGTCAGGGAGTTGAGCAGCATCGACTTGCCGACGTTGGCCCGGCCGACGATAGCGATGCTGAGGTCTACGTCGATCTCAGCAAGGTCTTCCGTCGCGGGGAACAGCTTGATTATCTCTGCCATCAGGTCGTCTACGCCGTCGTTGTGGTAGGCGCTCACCGACAGAGGCGTGCCCAGCCCCAGTTCGTAGAAGTCGACAGCCTGGGCCTTCCTCATCTCGTTGTCGGCCTTGTTGGCGGCCAGGACCACCGGCTTTCCGGACCTGCGCAGCCTGTCGGCGACGTCGTGGTCGGCCGCCGTGGGGCCGGCGTCGACATCCGTCAGCATCACGATGACGTCTGCCTCGTCGATGGCGATGTCGATCTGGTCGCGGATTTCCTCCGAGAGAACGCCGTCGCTGGATAGGTCCAGCCCACCCGTATCTACGAGGACGAACGGACGGTCGGCCCAGACGGTATCGGCGGTTACGCGGTCACGGGTTGTCCCGGCAATGTCGGAGACGACGGCCGCCCTGGTCCCGGCGACGCGGTCGAACAGCGTCGACTTGCCGACGTTGGGCCGTCCTACGATGGCGACCAACGGCCTGGCACGCCTCTGGACCTGCTGTGTTGCTGGGCTTGCCATTGTCGGATGGAGAGTGGTAGAGTGCGCCGCGGCGACGGGCCGGCGCATGACGGGAACCTCAGAACACGAGCCTGGCGAGTATGGCCTTCTGGGCGTGGAGGCGGTTCTCAGACTGGTCGAACACGACCGACCGGGGGTGGTTGAGCATGCCCTTGGCGATCTCCTCGCCCTCGTGGGCCGGCATGTCGTGCATGAATATGGCGTCCGGCTTCGCGTACGCCATGAGCTCGCCGTTGACCTGGTAGTCTTTGAACGCTTCCAGGCGTTTGGATCTCTCGTCGGCCTGTCCCATGCTCACCCAGACGTCGGTGTAGACGACGTCGGCGTCGCGGACCGCGTACTGGGGCAGTTCGACCCATCCGACCCTGGTCTCGTTTACCGCCGCGCGGCGCTTGGCTTCCTCCCACACTATCGAAGGCACCTGATAGTCGGGCGGCGAAGCGACGGTGAAGTCGGCGCCGATGGATGCGCACGCGAGGGCCAGGCTTGACGCGACGTTGTTGCCGTCGCCCACGAATGCGACCCTGAGCCCCTCCGTGGTCCCCTTGTGCTCGGATATGGTCAGCAGGTCGCCGATGGCCTGGCACGGGTGCTCGAGATCCGACAGCGCGTTGATGATGGGAATGGTGGTGTTCTCGGCCAGCAGCTCAAGGCTACGGTGCGAGAACACGCGGGCCACGATCGCGTCGACCCAGCGGTCGAGGACCCGCGCCACGTCCGCCTCGGGCTCGCGAACACCCAGGCCCACGTCGTCTTTGCCGAGGTAGATGCACTCGCCGCCGAGCTGCCGTATGCCGATCTCGAAGCTTACGCGTGTCCGAAGCGAGGGCTTCTCGAAGAGGAGGGCGACTATCTTGCCCTCCAGCGGGCGTTTACAAACACCCGCCTTCATCTCCCTCGCTTTCCGCACAATCCGCCCGATCTCATCGGGCGAAAGGTCCGAGATAGACAGGAAATCTTTGTCGCTCATTGGGGAATCTCCGGGGGCGCCAGTATAGCAGACCGAGGTATGTGGGCCGGGCTTCGCGCACCGTCGGGCGAGCTGCCCTGCGACGGGCGGAGCGGGGAAAGAGTCTCGCTAGGTCGCCTCTGACCGGGCGATGGTGTGGATCTCTCGTCGGTTCACGCTGCGGTTCATCAGCAGCACCGTCGCGGCGAAGATAGAGAGCAGCACGACGTACGTTGTAAGCATCTGGACCCAGTCGGTTGTGAGGACGAACGGAGGGACCACGTCGTCTCCCTTCTCGTCGATGGCCACGGCCGACACCATGAGTCGGCTCATCTGGAAGCCTGCCCAGGTACCGAGTCCGAGTCCAATGGCGGCTATGGAGATGTGCTCGAACCCCATGAGGCCCAGTAGCTGTCGAGGCGACAGTCCCAGTGAGCGCAGGAAGGTAATCTCGCTTCTGCTGTGGCCTGCGGAGGCGACCATGTAGGTCATGTAGCCGAGGCCCGCGGCGAGGACTAGAACTCCCAGCGCCAGCAGAGAGATGGACCTCCAGCCGGCGGTCGTCAGCGGGTCGCGGGCCACTGCCGAGAACGCGTCAGCCCTGTTGAGCACACGTCCCGAGACGCGCCTGATGGCGCCCAGCGCGAGATCGAACTCGACCCCTGCTGTGGAGTCCGCGGTAATGAACAGCTCGTTGGGCCGGTACGGCCTCGACGGACTCAGGATGTTCAGGTGCGCCAGCAGCCGGTCGAGGTCGGCGATGATGAACCTTTCGCCGTCCGGGTTCAGCGTGGGGAAGTGGCGGACGATGTCGGTCACCGTCACCTCTACGCGGTGCTCGCGTAGCTCGACGAAGAGTGAGTCGCCCCTCACCGCGCCCGTATTTGACGCGAGCTTGGCGCTGATGACCACGGGCAGCGGCCCGGCCGTCGGGCTCTGGTAGAAGCCGCGTATACCGCGTTGATTCTCCTTGCCGAAGGAGAACTGGGCTGCGGTGTTGCCCCTATGAACATCACGGGACGTGAGCACGATGCGGTCGGACGATACCGGCGACGTCACGATCGGGGTCCAGCGGAGCTCGCCCTCGAAGTCCTCCAGCACCAGTTCGCCACCGTCCGCCGTTGGCATGTGTATGTCGTCGACGGATATGGTACCGGGCGTTCCGACGGCGCCGAAGCCGGGCTCATATATCTGGACGGCCACGATGTGCAGCGGCGGACTGGCTCTGGTGATCTCCCCCGACATCAACTGCCACTCGAGGGGACCAAGCTTACCCATGTAGACCGGCCTCACCGCCCCAGTCTCGTTGCCCACGACGACCCACATCGACAGATTGGGATAGTCGGCCGCCGGCTTGATCCAGATACCCAGACTTGTGGCCTCCTCGGGCACGGGCAGCTTCTCGACTGCCGGGTGACTACGCAGCGAGGTCATCACATCTCCCAGGGGCACGTCGGAGAAGTCGTCCCGGTACCAGGACATGTAGGCGAAGTCACGTGTCTCTAGCCCCAGCAGCTCCACGTCGAACGGGCCGACCGACGCTCGCTCTCGGATCGCCAGCGCGGATGCCACCAGGCCGGGGATGCCGGTTTCCGGGTCTCTCAGATCGTTGGGGCCGGCGACCATATAGCTGGGGAGCCGTATGACGCGGATGTCCGTTGCGATGTCGTAGTTGATGCGATCGCTTCGGCTTCTCTCGAGGGTATCTCCGACGGTCGTTGTCAGCACAGCCGCCCCGGTGACCAGGACGAGCAGCAGAACGAGCCAGGTGTACTGTAGCGGTTCCCGCGCCATGTGCCGCAGGCCTATGGAGAGCCAGACCGGCAGGGACTCGGCGGTGAGGCGGATCGCCAGGTACGCCATCTGCGCCGGCACGATGGCGATGGTGCCCGCCACCGCGATCTTGACGGCCACGTGGTCGACCTCGGGTCCATGCCACACCACGCCACCGACGAGAGCGGCCTGAACTACCAGGCTGACAATCACCCATCTCCGGTCCCTTGCCCGCGAAGCGGCCCAGTAGACGGTCCCCAGCGCCACCAACATACCCGTCGGGGCGAAGCCGGAGATCGTCCAGTCGCCCGTTGCCTCTCGCCAGGCCAGCGCCGGCGTCAAGATGGCAAGCGAACCCGTTGCCAGGAGATGGACTATCTGCGGTGACTCTCCGCTGACGTATCGGACCAGCAGCGGGAACAGCCGCATGAATACCAGCGCGACGGCAATCAAGAACAGCACCGGCGCGAAAAGCAGGGCCTCATTCACCTCGGCCTGTTTGAACAGCCCGCCCGAGAGAACGTGGCCACGAGACTGCATCTCCCAGAAAATGAGCCCGCCGACCAGCAGAACGGCGATGTCTAGGAAGTAGCGGTGCAGCAGGGGAACGCTTGGCGGACGTGACGAGCGCAGCTTGTGGGCCAGCAGGCCTCCGCGGGTGCCCAGGACACCGGGTACCACGTAGATTATCAGACACAGCAGTCCCGTGGCTCCCGCCACGATGAACGGCAGCGGCTGGATCTCTACCGGCAGCACTCCCGGCTCGGTCAGGTCGGCGAAGGCAGGCATGAACCCGGCTACGGCTACAAGACCGGTGGCTAGGAACGGTGCGACGACCACGGCGATGGCCGTTATCGCCAGCCCTTCCAGCAGATACAGGCGAGATAGCCTCACGACGCCGGCGCCTCTCGTGCGAAACAGCGACGCGTCCTCCTCCCTGCGCTTGACCAAAATGGAGACCATCATCGCCAGGAAGAAAAGGACGGTCATGACAAGGACGGTGGTCAGCAGGAGAAGCGGCACTTTGGTGAAGAAGGAACGCCTGTCGAAATTCTCGAGCATGGTGGTGATGGCGGTGGATACCTGAGCGCCGGGCATCGCGGTCGTGACCTCACCCTCGAAGTCGTCGAATCTTCCCAGCGCCTCCGAGACGGTCCATTCCTTGAGCGGTTCGGTGTCGGTGAAGATGAACCATAGCGACTCGATGAGCATGCCCGGATAGGCGCCGCCCAGGGCATCGAGCATGGCCCGCTCCGTTATGAACAGCGGCACGGGCGGGCGCTGGGGATCGTAGAAGAGCTCGGAGTCCTCGGGCGCGGCCTCCTCGGGCGACGGCGGGTCTATGAACACGCTCGCGTGGGAATGCCAGTAGTCTTCGATCGGATCTATGGCCTCCATGACGCCAACGATCTGAGCCGTGATCTTGGTGCGTGACCCCAGGCTCGGCGCAACTACGACCTCTTGTCCGACCACCAGATCAAACTCTATGGCAGTGGTTACGCTTACCACTGCCTCTAGGACGGGCCCTTCCCGGCCGAGTCCGGTGACGTCGGTGGCCATGCGGCCCGAGGTGAAGGTCACGTAGTCCTGCAAGTTGGATAGGTACCTGAAGTATGCCCTGGACGCCTCCCCGGTGGTCCCCGCTGGTGGGAGCGGGTCCACCGGCAGTCCCGCGAACCACGTCTCGACGCGAAGGTAGACCTCGTGGCTCTCATAGAGCTCGGAGATGCTGTTGTCGATGGCTTCGACCATCGCGTCATGGGTACGGCGAAGCTCGAACTCGGTCAGCGAGACGCGGCGCGCTATCGTGCTGATGTTGGAGAACGGCCGCACGAGAGCTTCGACGGCCACGTTTAGCCCCAGCCGCTCCAGCGATCTCAGGTAGACCGGGCCGGCGGCCGCCAGCGTAGTGGCCACGATGATCCCGGCCAGCAGACTTGCCAGCAAGACACGGTCGTCGGTCAGGCGCTTGAGGGCGAGTTTTGGAAGTGAGATAGGGCTCAACGACGAATCCTGGTGGCAGCGAGTACGGGGGTCTGCTCCTACGGTCATGGGTCGACGGCTGTCCTGTCCGGACTCGGCAGAGACGGTTGTATTACAACCGGAGCCGGTAAAGGGCTAGTTACTATACGGCGCTACTCGGATGGCGGTTCTGGCAACAGTCTGAGCGTCGCCGCCGCAGCTTCTTGTATTAGGTCCTCCGACCAGACGATAGGCACCCCACCTCCCCTTCTCCACAATCGTAGCAGATCGTCGTAATGCGGTGAGAAAGGATTCCCCGACTGCCCTCCCGGCATCGAGAACCTGCTCTCGTCCCAGGCGCCGACGTCGAGGACCATCCTCATTGACGCGATGACGATGGGGTTGGCCGTCGGCTCGCGCGGGTCGGGCTTCGCGTGGCCTATGGTCGTCGTGGGCGTGCGAAACGGACGGCCACTCAGGGTATGTCGGGTCAAGAGACAGCAGTGCGTCCTTGCCGTCGTCGCGGGCTATCTTGAGCCGCGCCATCTCCACATCCCAGTTGGAGGCCATGCCAAAGCAGCTGAGCTTGCTGATGGCGATGGAGTCGACGGCGGTAAATGGCGTGGGCGAGGCTCTGAGAATGGCAAACTCATGGGCCTTCCGCCTGGAGCCCAGCTTGATTCCGTCGTTGACGCCCCGGGCAAAGGCTTCAAGCATCTGGCGGATGTCTGGGGCAAGCAGCTCGACCTGCCGCTCGGCGCTGTGCGAAAAGCCGATGCGGCGGGACAGGCGGTCAAGGGGCAACGCACTTGGCCCAACGCGCTCCGCCAGGGTGCCACGGGCGACGCGCATCAGGCTCTCGAGCTTGAATGCGCGGTCCTGGCCCTGGCAGAAGCCCAGCCCGTACCAGGCATCCCACTCTTCGTCAGCCTCGATGTGGGGATGTCGTATCCGTCGCGCCGGATGGTGACAGGCCGGTGTACGCCCGGGACACGCAGACTGCCGTGGGTCGTCGACAGACGGCACCCGAGCAGCAGCCGGAAGACCAGCCTGGGGATGTTCATCTACCGTACAGACGCGATGGGCCTTGACCCGGCCTCGGTCAGGTCCTCCAGCGTGGCGTGCCGGACAGCAACGCCGAACATCTCGGCGAATTGGGCCGTCAGGGCCGGAACGACCTCGTCGACTGCAATGGGACCGTGCCGGAGGTCGGCCATCGACGTCACAGGGACCTCAGGCATTCCACAGGGGACGATGCGGTCGAAGTACGTCAGGTCGGGGTCCACGTTGAGGGCGAAGCCGTGCGTGGTCACCCCGCGGCTGATCTTGACGCCTATAGCCGCGATCTTCGCCGCACCCACCCAGACCCCGGTCGGACGGTCGTCGCTCTCGGCGTGGATTCCGAAGTCGGCCAGCGTGGCGACCAGTAGACGCTCGAGCCCGCGTACATATGCCAGCGGGCCCATACTCCATCTCCGGATGTCGACGATCGGGTAGCCGACGAGTTGGCCGTGGCCGTGGTAGGTGACCTCGCCGCCTCTATCGACGTGGTGGACCTCGACGCCCAGCTCTTCGAGCTCCTCTGGAGTGGCCAGAATGTCGGAGGCATCGCCCCGGCGGCCCAGCGTGAGCACGTGGGGGTGCTCCAGCAGCAGCAGCACGCCGGGCAGATCGCCCGAGGCGACGCGGTCACGAAGCCGTTTCTGTAGCTCCCACGCCGGGTTGTAACCTATGGTGGCGGCCTCAACGACCAGGCACGGGCGAGGCTCTGTCTGAGACGGGTCCACGCTAAAGCGGCTCCTCAGTCCGTCTGCCCCGGCGGGGGCTGCCGGTCCTCTTCCCACATCTCCGTCTGTGACGACTCCTAGCCCTGGTCGTCGGGCGTCAGGGCCTCGGAGGAGGCGCCGCCGGGGAGTTGGCCCGGCCACCCTCGCTGTACCGACTGCAGCTTGGGCCAGCCGTCGTCGTACTTCGACTGCGCGTTGCGAATGTGGGCGCCAAGGACCCTGTAGTCCTCAGCGAACCTCTCGAGGCCCCGCTCGAGCTGGCCCAGCTTCGCCAGCGTCTCTCTCGAGTTCTGCTCGACCTGAAGCCCCCTGAGTCCCATCGTGACTATCTGAAGGTAGGCGTACAGGCTATTCGGCGACGTCGGGAAGACCCGCTTGCTCCATGCATAAGCGAGGAAGTCCTCCTGGTCATTGCTGTTGACGACAACCTCGTAGTAGACGTTCTCTGCGGGCACGTACATCAGCGCGAAATCGAGGGTCTCGCCCGGGCAGATGTACTTGTCGGCGATGTCGTCGACGTGGCCCCTCATAGCCCTGTGGAGCTCCCTCCGGTGAGAGTCGCGATCGCCTTCGCAGGCCTCGACGAGACGCTTGAAGCTCTCCATCGGGAACTTGGCGTCTACGGAGACGAACTGCCCCTCGGGCAGCTCGATGATCGCGTCGACACGGCTGCCGTTGCGGAACTCGTGCTGGATCGCGTAGGCGCCTCTGGGCAGGACCTGGCCGAGAAGCTGCTCCAGCATCCGCTCCCCGAGGTCGCCGCGCAGGGTCGGTGTGCCCAGCACCTGGCGCATGTCCTCGCCGACTTCGAGCATGCGCCTCGTGTCGGCCTTGACCTCGCCCAGCCCGCGGTTCAGCGAGTCCAGACGCTCGTCCATGGGGGCAAAGCCGGGCTGTCTGGGGCGACGCAGGGCCACGGCCAGCGCTAGGATCGCGACGGCCATGAGGACGACGGCGACGATAAGCGCGATCTCCATGCCTTTACCCTTCGCTAGCGCCTGCTCACACGACCGCCGTGTCGGGGTCTATCGCCTCCAACCGGTCCTTGACGGCGTTCACGAAGGCCCCGGCTTCGGCCCCGTCCAGGATGCGGTGATCGAACGTGATGCACAGGTTCATCATCGAGCGGACGGCGACCGCATCGCCGACGACCACGGGCCGTCTGACGATAGCCTCGGTATTGAGGATCGCGGCCTGAGGATGGTTGATGATCCCCTTGCCGACGACGGAGCCCAGTACGCCGGTGTTGTTGACGGTAAAGGTGCCGCCCTGCATGTCGGCCACCGTCAGCTTGCCGTCGCGGGCCCTGGTCGCCAGGTTGTCCACCGCCCTCGCCAGAGCGGTCACGTCCATGGCGTAGGCGTCGTGTATCACGGGCACGACTAGGCCCTGCGGCGCGGCGATGGCGACGCCGATGTTTATGCGCCGTTTGAGGACGATGGCGTCGCCGCCCCAGCTCGAGTTGACCAGAGGATTGTCCTTTAGCGCCGCGGCCACGGCCTGAAGGAAGAACGGCATATAGGTGAGGATGACGCCCTCACGGCGCTGGAAGTCGGCCCTGACGGCGTCCCGAAGGCCTACCAGCCTAGTCACGTCCACCTCAATGGTGCTCCATGCCTCCGGGATCTGGGTGGCGCTCCTGGCCATGTTGTCGGCGATCATGCGGCGGATGGACGTCAGCGGCACGCGCTCCTCGCTGTCGTCGCCGGCCGTGTCCAGATCGGGGGCCGCGGAGCCCCGCGATTCGACGTAGGCCTGGATGTCCTTGCGGGTCACGCGGCCGCCGATGCCGGTCCCCTGGACCGCCGCTGGGTCGATGCCGTGCTCAGCAGCCATCCGCTGCACGGCGGGCGAGTACCGGGGTCCAGCGCCAGCGCCTGCTAACGGCCCGCCGGACCCGGTCGGGCCGACCGGCGCCACGTCTTTGAGCAGTGTGCCGGTGAAGGCCGGGTCCGAAAGCCGCCCGGCAGGCCGTTCGGTCTCCTCTTCGGCCTCTTCCCGTTCGACCTCGATCTCGGCGATAACGGTGCCCATCGGCACCGTCTGCCCTTCGTAGACGGCTATCGCGGAGAGAACGCCGGTGGCGGGGGAGGGCAGCTCCATCGTGACCTTGTCGGTGACGACCTCTACCAGGGGCTCGTATTTTTCGACACGGTCACCGACACTCTTCAGCCAGGGCCCGATGAAGGCCTCGGTGACCGATTCGCCGACCTGCGGCAGCTCCACTCTCATCGCGTATTCAGCCTCAATAGCCGGCCAGGGTCTGGATGGCCTCGGCGATCTGGTCAGAGTCCAGCATGAAGATGTCTTCCAGCGGCGGGCTGAAGGGCATCGACGGAACCTCGGGCCCAGCCAGTCTCATCACGGGGCCGTCGAGGTAGTCGAAGGCGCTCTCCGAGATGATCGCGGCGACCTCCGCGCCGACGCCGCCGGTCTTGGTGTCTTCGTGGACGATCAGCGCCTTGCCGGTCTTCTTCACCGACTCGAGGACGGTCTCTTCGTCCAGCGGACGCAACGTGCGCAGGTCCACGACCTCGACGCTGACTCCCTGCTCTGCCAGGGCAATGGCGGCCTCGAGGCAGTGGTGTAGCATCAGTCCGTAGCTGATCACGGTGACGTCGTCTCCCTGGTGTTTGACGTCCGCCTTGCCGATGGGCAGGGTGTACTCGATCTCGGGCACCTCGCCCCGGACAAGTCGGTACGTGCGCTTGTGCTCCAGGAATACGACCGGGTCGTCGCTGCGAATGGCGCTCTTCAGCAGCCCCTTGGCGTCGTAGGGCGTGGCCGGCGTTATCACGACCAGTCCGGGCGTATGGGCGAAGAAGGCCTCGACGCTCTGGGAGTGGTAGAGGCCGCCTCTCACGCCGCCGCCGTACGGGGTCCTGATCACCATGGGGACGCCAAGGGAGCCGTCTGTCCCGTACCGAGCTTTGGACGCCTCGCCGGCGACCTGGCAAACGCTGGGCCAGATGAAGTCCGCGAACTGGACCTCGGCGATGGGCCGCATGCCTTCCATCGCCGCACCGAGGGCGATGCCCGCGATGGACGACTCGGCGAGAGGGGTATCGATCACACGCCCCGCGCCGAAGGCGTCGAGAAGGCCGTCGGTTGCGAGGAAGACGCCACCTCTGGTGCCGACGTCCTCGCCCATGACGAAGACGGCAGGGTCGCGGGCCATCTCCTCTCGCATGGCTTCCCGCACGGCCTCGAGCACCGTCATGACCGCGATGGCTCACCTCCCGACGAGTACACGTTCCGGTAGAAGCCGGCCGTCGATGGGTAAGGGGCAGCCTCCGCCTCCTCGGTTGCTTGATCTATCTCGCGCCGGGCGGCGACGGCGATCTGCTCGTCAAGCTCGTCGGACAGGGCGCCCGCGGACGTAAGTTCTTTCCGAAGGCGAATCAGCGGGTCCCTGAGGCGGGCCTTTTCGACGTCGCTACGCTCCCGATACAGGGTGTCGTCGTCGTCGCTGGTGTGCGGCAGGTACCGCTCCACCATCGCCTCGATCAGCGTGGGCCCTCCGCCGGAGCGCGCGCGGGCGGCGGCCTCCGACGTAACCTCGTGTACGGCCACCACGTCGGTGCCGTCCACCACGACGCCGGGCATGCCATAGCCCTGGGCCCTGGAGGCGATGCTGTCCACGGCCATCTGCTCGGAAAGCGGGACCGAGATGGCGTAGCCGTTGTTCTCGCAGAAGAAGACGACGGGCAGGCTGTGGATCGTGGCGAAGTTCATGGCCTCGTGGCAGTCGCCAGCGCTGGAGGCGCCGTCGCCGAAATAGACGATCGTCACCGCGTCCTCGCCGCGCATCCTGGATGCTAGGGCTGCGCCGACTGCCTGGGGAATCTGGGTGGCGACTACGTTGGAGAGGTTGACCAGCTTCAGTTTGGGGTACGCGCCGTGGGTCGGGAACTGACGCGCTCCGCTCAGCGGCTCGCCGTCCCTGGCCATGAATCCGCGCATGATCTCCGCGGGCGTCATGCCGAGGCCGACCAGCACCGCAAGGTCGCGGTAGTAGATGTAGAAGCGGTCGTGCCCCTTGCGCAGGGCCCAGACGCTGCCGAGCTGGCCGGCCTCGTGCCCCTGTGCGGAGGCCACTATGGCGGCCTTACCCTGCCGGTTGAGCAGCCAGACCCGCTCGTCCAGCGTCCGGCATCGCACCATCGTGCGGTATATGTCCAGGAGCTGGTGGCTGTTCAGCAACGCTTGCCGGTCTGGTGTTGCCGTGGAGTCTACGGTCATGATGTCGTGCCGGCCGTGGGGGTAGCTAGGAGCCGAGCCGCGCCAGGTACTGGCCGACGATGTCGATGCCGACCAGGCCGTTGTAGGCTTCTTGCAGCCGGTCGGTCACCAGGCCCGGAACGTCGCCGTCGCCGACCGTGGCGCCGTTGAAGCTGGCTACTGGGCAGATGCAGTAGCTGGTGGAGGTGACGAAGGCCTCGTCGGCGGTGTATGCGTCGTACGGGTCGATGTCGGCCTCCCGGACCTCGATGGCGAGCTCGTGAGCGAGCTCGATGGTCACCTTTCGGCTGATGCCCGCCAGGATGTGCTGCTCCCTGGGAGTGAATATCACCCCATCGCGGACGATGAAGAAGTTGGCGCCCATGCCCTCGGCTATGTTGCCGTTGGTGTCCAGGAGCATGGCCAGAGCGTCGGGGTTCTGGGACTTGACCTCCATGTTGGCCTGGACCATGTTGATGTAGTTGTGCACCTTGGCCCTGGGGCTCATCGACTCGGGTGGGGTCCGCCGGACCGAAGGCGTGACGACCTGCAGTCCATCGCGGTAGGAGGCCGCGCGTTCCTCGAAGGGCAGAGGGAAGCACTCGATCACCAGGGTCGGTCCGTCGGCGGTCGCGCTTCTGACGCCACGGCTCACGCGCTGGGACACCCAGTAGTCGTCGTCATCGTCCAGCAACGGCAGGTTGGCGCCCAGCACTTGCATGGTCAGCGCGGCCATCTCGTCCTTGCCGAGACCTGGGTCGATCCGCATGTACTTGAGGGAGTCGTACAGCCGGTCCAGGTGGTCTCGCAGCCGGAAGATGTGGTGGCCGAAGGTGCGTGTCGTGTCGAAGACGGCGTCGCCGTATAGGAAACCTAGGTCGTGGATCGAGACCCTGGCCTCGCTCTCGGGGACGATCTCCCCGTTGATGTAGACGACTCTCTCCTTCTGAAAGGTTTGCCTCCTCGTTGCTTCGGCAAGCTCAGGAGCCGCTCGGCCGTCTCCCCCTGGGGAGAAGGGACCGTGACATGCCTCTAGATGGCTTTGAATCGGTAGCCGACTCCAGCTCGGCCAGCCGTTCTGGGGAGACCAGCGCGATGAGCGGGACCCGCACCTCGGCGCACCTCTGGGCGCACCTGCGTAGATCGAGACTCGGTGCCGAGACCAGCTCGATCAGGGCCAGTGCCGGGGGTGTCACAGCCCTCTCTTTCAGGTCGGCGTCGCCGGCGACGTCGACAGCGTCGATCCCGCGCTCACGGAGCGCGAACGAGTAGCCGGGGCCAACGCGGTCGGGACCTGAAAATGGTGCTGGGGTGATGGTCATCGCTTCGCTTCCGAGATCGGCAGGCCAAGTATATCAGAGCGGATGGTCTGCGGCCGCCGGGCCGCACGAGGCCTCCGCTGCCTCCGCTATCCGGCGTCGGTCTCGATGGGAAGGCCGATGGAGTTGCCCCACTCGGTCCAGGACCCGTCGTAGTTACGGACCCGAGAGTAGCCCAGTAGATACTTGAGTACGAACCAGCTATAGGAGGCCCTGACACCGAGCCGGCAGTAGGGCACGACCTCGTCCTCGGGCGTCAGCCCTCGGTCTTCGTACAGCCTGCGCAGCTCGTCCACGGGCCGGAAGGAGCCGTCCTCCACGGCACCGTCGTCCCACGGCACGTGGATGGCGCCGGGGATACGGCCCTTGCGGTAAATGTCGGACTGTGGCGTGCCCGGCGCCGAAGTGTGGGTGCCGGCGTACTCCTCCGCGGTGCGGGTATCCAGCAGCTTGACGTCGGGCCGGCCCAGGCTGTCCAGCACGTGCTGCCGGGTCGCCCGCACGGAGCGGTCGGGTGCCTGGGCCCTGTACGTGGCGGCAGTAGGCTCGGGCGTCACCGTCGATAGCGGACGGCCCTCGGCCAGCCACCTGGTACGCCCGCCGTCCATCAGGCGCGCGTCGCCGTGGCGGTAGTACTTGAGAACCCAGAAGGCCCAGGTGGCGGAGCGGTTGTTGCCGTTGCCGTAGAGCACGACGGTCGTGTCGTTGCCAATGCCGGAGCGCCCCAGCAGCTCCTCGATCTGGGCGACTCTGGGGATATCTCGCCGGACCGAGTCCTCCATGTCGGTGTGGAGTCCCCAGCCCACGGCACCGGGGACGTGCCCCTGCGCGTAGTCGGCGTCCAGGTCCGCGTCCACCTCTGCTATCACGATCGTGGGGTCGTCCAGGTGCCCGGCGACCCAGTCGGTGGTGACGATCACATCGGGCTCGGCGTTGGCCTCGGTCACGTAGCGCCTCCTTGGCGGGGATACCACGTGAATATATGGCAGATACGGGTTGGTTTCAACCAGACGACGTTCCTCGAAGGGTCTCCTGTACGTCAATAATTGAAAGACTCTAACCCCGGACAGCCCAACGCTTGACAGCGAGGACCCTTAATCGCAAAAGTACAATCACTGCAAGAATACGATTAACCACATATGAAGACAATTCTGTTGCAGGACTCGGACGAGCGGCTGGTCGAGGTCTTCCGCGCGCTGGGCCATCCGGCGCGTCTGAGGATAGTGCGGTTACTGATGCAGCGGCACACCTGTATTTGCAGCGAGGTGGTCGATGACCTGCCTCTGGCCCAGGCGACCGTGTCGCAGCACCTGAAGGTGCTCAAGGAGGCCGGGATCATAGTCGGACGCGTCGAAAAGAGGCATGGCGGTCTGCTATTGCCTGGCGCCGGGGGCTCTTGCCGAGGTGAAAGTTATTACGGCAGGGAAGTCAAGAGGAGGCAATACTATGGGACCACGGGTCCGGTCCTGATCGATGTGGCATCGGGTGAGCAGGGGCAGAAGGACTGCGACTGTGGCTGCGAGCCGGGCTGCTGGTAGAGTCGGGTGGCGTAGCGGGTCCGTGCGTCGGCCAACAGTACAGGGCTCCTCGATACATCCCGACCGGGCGTCGGTACACCCGGGATAATCGGGCTGACCTGCTCTTAGCTCAGATACAGCACAGTCCGTGTACCTTGAGTAGTCCCGACGTTGCATCAGGGCGTATCGAGGGGCGCGACCAGGTAGAACCCCCTTACACCGTCGGGGTATCGACGCCTAGACCGCCCACTTCTCGACCGCGTATGGGTCGAGCTCCAGGCCCAGGCCGGGCTTGTCGGCGAATGGCGACAGCATCCCATACTTGTGCTGCGGGATCTCCGCGTACCATTCCCTGTCGGCCTGCTCTGCGACGCTCATATACTCTACGACCTTGAGGTTGGGCGTCGCGCACGCCAGGTGGAGGTGGACGAGCTGCACCAGGTGTGGCGCCACGGGCAGATTGAAGGCCTCGGCCATGTGCACGACCTTCAACCACTCGGTGATGCCGCCCACCGTGGCCACGTCGGGCTGAACGATGTCCACGGCGCCGGCCGAGATGAGCTCTCGGAAGCCGATCTTGGAGTACTCCTGCTCTCCGGTAGCCAGCGGGATGTCGATGGCATCCCTTATCTGGGCTAGTCCGCGGACGTCCTGGGCCATGACCGGCTCCTCGAAGAAGCCGACGCTGTACTGCTCGAACTCCTTTGCCATGTAGATGGCCTGCTTGGGGTAGTAGCCGTTGTTGGCGTCGAGGTACAGGGCGACGTCGTCTCCGACGGCCCGCCGCACCGCCGCCACCCGCTCGATGTCCTCACGCTCGAAGGAGCCGCGATCCCTGGCGACCCTGATCTTGACGCGCCGGATGCCCTGGTCGAGGAACGCTGCTACGTCCGCCAGAAGCTCGTCCATGCTGAGGTTGACCCAGCCGCCGCTGCCATACATCGGAACGGCTTCGGTGTAGGTGCCCAGCAGCCTGTACAGCGGCAGTCCCAGCGCCTTGGCCTTCAGGTCCCAGAGGCCGATGTCGACGGCCGACAGAGCATAGGCGGCGATGCCCTCACCGCCGAACTGGCGGCCGCGCCAGAACATGTCGCGCCATAGCCGCTCTATCTCGAACGGGTCGCTGTCAACGAGAAGGTTGCGAAAGCCGTTCTCGACGATCTGGTCGACGCCGGGGGCCGATATGCCCACGCCGAGTCCCTCGATGCCCTCGTCGGTCTTGATGTGGACGAATAGCTGGCCCCGGCCGCTCGTCGCCGCGGGCGAGGTCGAGTTCTGCGTGGGTCTGGTATGCGGGTAGAAGAGCTGGGTGGTCGTGACGTCGACGATCTTCATGCGTTGCGCCTTTCCGGGAGGCCTGTGGTCTCGCGGGTCCTGCTCGGCCCTCAGGGCCGAGCAGGACCCGCAAACGTCTAGCAGTATAGGCGCGACGTCGGCCGGCGGTCAATCTGAGAAAGGGGCCTGCCATGCTATAATCGCTAATTGGGAGAGGTGGCCGAGCGGATTAAGGCGCCGGTCTCGAAAACCGGTATGGGAGCAATCTCATCGTGGGTTCGAATCCCACCCTCTCCGCCGCCCGCGCGTGGCCCGCAGGCTTGATACCCGGCGTTCGCCGCGAGCCCCCGTGTTTCGGAGAGATGCCAGAGTGGCCGAATGGGCGCGACTGGAAATCGCGTGTCCTGTTAACTCGGGACCGTGGGTTCGAATCCCACTCTCTCCGCCATTCTTCTAGCTAAGCCAGTTCTAGCAGCAAGGCGCGCCGACTCGGGCGACGATCCTTGCAGACCTCCCTGTAACCGGCGGGCAGCCAGTCTGGCCGAATCCGCTACTGAGGCCCTGTGCTAGAATTGGCTCTCGCGCTCATGGAATCAGACGATCTGAAGTACTTGGTCGCCTTCGGCCGCATCTTAGGATAGGCTGGGTGCACGTCAATCTGATGGAAGAGCGGTTTGGCAGCCTTGGGAACGCCTGGCACGCCGGGCTGACTGAGCTCCGGACGGCCGGACTGGACGACAAGACAGCCCAGCTCGTGTCAACCCGCAAGCTGGCCATCGATTCCGACGCCGAGCTGCAGCGCCTGGTTGACGCGGGCATCCGAGCGGTGACGTGGGGCGACGACGGCTTCCCTGAGAGGCTTGAGGAGATATACGACGTCCCGCCGGTGCTCTACCTCCGGGGAGAGATTCTGCCGG
Source organism: uncultured Dehalococcoidia bacterium (assembly GCA_964513735.1). Lineage (GTDB taxonomy): Bacteria > Chloroflexota > Dehalococcoidia > Lucifugimonadales > CAZENU01 > CAZENU01. Next base: position 79,960 of record CAZENU010000001.1, on the reverse strand, counting down.
ACGACACGTGGTCGGTGGCGGTGGTGGGAACACGAAAGCCCACCGCCTACGGGCGGGAGGCCGCCTAACAGATGGCCCACGACCTGGCGCGATCGGGCGTCACTGTGGTCAGCGGGCTGGCCAGATGCATTGACGCCATCGTCCATAAGGCTGCGTTGGAGGCGGGAGGCCGGACTATAGCGGTCATGGGCAGCGGGCCGGACGTCATGTACCCGCGGGAGCACACCAGGCTGGCTGACGAGAGCGCCGAGCACGGCGCGGTAGTGACGGAGCACGGCCTCGGTGTGAGGCCCAATGCCCAGAACTTCCCCCGCCGCAACCGGATCATGAGCGGCATGACGCTGGGCACGGTGGTGATAGAGGCCGGCGAGTCCAGCGGAGCGCTGATCACGGCGAGCCATGCGCTGGAGCAGGACAGAGAGGTGTTCGCGGTCCCCGGCAACGTCTTCTCGCCGAACAGCCTCGGCACCAACGTGCTGATCAGGGACTCAGCGGCCAAGATGGTGCTTGACTACACCGACGTGCTGGAGGAGCTCAACCTGACGGTGTTGGGGCGCCAGATCGAGATGACGGCCATCTTCCCTCAGGACGAGAACGAGGCCGACATCCTGAAGCAGGTTACATTGGACCCCGTGCAAATCGACGAGATCATTCGCGCCTCGGGGATGAACATATCGACGGTGAGCGGCGCGTTGGCTATGATGGAGCTCAGGGGCTGGTCAGACAGGTCGGCGGGATGAACTACGTAAGGCTCAAAGAAGCGCAAAGTGAGTATCAGGCGGTGTCATAGATGGCGAAAGACCTCGTAATAGTAGAGTCGCCTGCGAAGGCGAGGACGATAGAGCGATTTCTCGGCAAGGGTAACGTGGCCCTTGCATCGATGGGCCACGTTCGCGACATACCGCGTAACGAGATGGGAGTGAACGTTGAGGACCGGAGCTTCGTCCCGAAGTATACGGTCCTCGACGATAAACGGAAGGTGATCGCGGAGATAGCCAGGGCCTCCAATGCGGCAGATACCGTCTACCTGGCCACCGACCCAGACCGTGAGGGCGAGGCGATATCCTGGCACCTGATCAAGGCGGCCAAAATCGACGAGTCAAAGACCAAGCGTGTGGTCTTTCACGAGATCACGCAGAGGGCCGTCAAGGAGGCCTTCGAACACCCGCGCGAGCTGGACCATGACCTGATCGACGCACAGCAGGCTAGGCGCGTCCTGGACAGGCTGGTCGGCTACGAGCTCAGTCCCGTGCTATGGCGCAAGATCAAACGTGGCCTCTCGGCCGGTCGGGTCCAGTCGGTGGCCCTGCGCTTGATCGTCGACCGCGAACAGGAGGTCGAGGCGTTCACGGCGCGGGAGTACTGGTCTATAGACGCATCCCTCGCCAATCACGCTTCCCCCACCGACGATGAGGTGGGTCTCAAGGCCGCGCTGCGGGCGATCAAGGGGAGGAAGGGCAAGCTTGACCTTCCCAATGAGGCGGAGGCCAGGCGTATAACCGCGGACCTCGACGGCGCTGAGTACCGCGTCGAGAAAGTCACTAAGAAGGAGAGGCGCTCCAGGCCGGCACCGCCGTTCATCACCAGCACGCTGCAACAGGAGGCTTCCCGTAAGCTCAGGCTCACCACGCAGAGGACGATGCGGATCGCCCAGCAGCTCTACGAGGGAGTCAACCTGGGCGACCAGGGGTCCATGGGGCTCATCACCTATATGCGGACAGACTCGACCACCGTGTCCGGGCTTGCGCTCAGCGAGACCGCCCGGTTCGTCAAAGAGAAGTTCGGCGCCGACTACGCCCCGGTGTCGCCGCGGCAGTACCGCCGTAAGGTCAAGGGCGCACAGGAGGCCCATGAGGCCATCCGGCCGGCGTCGATCTACGCTGAACCGTCTATGGTTCGGCAACACCTTAGCAGCGATCAGGCGCGCCTCTATGAGCTGATCTGGAAGCGGATGGTCGCTAGCCAGATGACCGACGCCCTGTTCGACTCGACCACCGTCGACGTCGAGGCCCGGAGCGCGAAGTCCGACGCCCGGTACGCTTTTCGGTTCGAGGGTTCTATCCTGAAGTTCCCGGGCTTCAGGCGCCTGTACATGGAGGACGTGGACGATGCGGCGGCCAACGACGACGAGGACGCGCAGACGCTGCCCGAGCTCGAGGTGGACGAGCTACTAAAGTGCCTTGGGCTGACGCCCGAGCAGCATTTCACCCAGCCCCCGCCGCGCTATACAGAGGCGACTCTGGTCAAGGCGCTCGAGGAGCAGGGCATCGGCCGTCCCAGCACCTACGCGCCAACCATAGCGACGGTGCTGGACAGGGATTACGTGCGCAAGGACAAGAACCGCTTCGTTCCCACCAAGTTGGGCGTGGCGGTGAACGGGCTGCTCACGGCCCACTTTCCCGACGTGATGGACATCGGGTTCACGGCCCGTATCGAAGAGGAGCTTGACGAAATCGCCGCCGGAGAGCGCGAATGGGTTCCTGTGCTCAGGAAGTTCTACGAGCCCTTCAACGCCGCCGTCGTGCGGGCGTTGGAAGAGGCGGAGAGGGTGCCGAGAAGCGCCATTGACGAGGAGACCGACGTCGTTTGCGAGAAGTGCGAGCGGACGATGGTCATCAAGTCCGGCCGCTTCGGCCGCTTCTTGTCGTGCAGCGGGTTCCCCGAGTGCCGAAACTCCCGGCCGTTGGTGGCCGAGATCGGGGTGCAGTGCCCAAAGTGCGGCAACGACCTCGTGGAACGCAAGCAGCGTCGCAAGGGCGGCCGGACCTTCTACGGCTGCTCTAACTACCCGGAATGCACGTTCGCCATTGGACGCAAGCCGCTGCCGCAACCGTGCCCAGATTGCGGCAAGCTTCTGATTGCGTCCGGCCGCGGCAACGCCCGCTGTACCGAGTGCGACTACCGCGGGCAGGTACCCGAGTCCGAGGAGCTGGAGGTCGCGGTCTAGACCTCGACTCTACATTCAAACCTCGGGCGTCTTCCGTTCCAGACACAATAGGCGGACACCACTGTCATCCTGAACGAAGTGAAGGATGGGTGGCTCTAGGCTCTGACCACGGCGGCACCGGCCCGAGCGGATCGGATCCCGCCCCAGATTCCTCGCTGCGCTCGGAATGACATTTGCGTGGCCGGCCTGATTCTCACACCAAGACCCTCCCGTGTCTGGAGATGGCAGCAGGGCGATGCTAAGGTTGACCTATGGAAGAGAACGACTGGCGCTCGTTGCTTGCCCGGTTCGAGACACACCTGGTCGCCGAGAAGGACCTCGCGGCGCTGACTGTGCGGAACTACAAGACCGACCTCCAGCCGCTGTTCGACTTCATGATACTGCGCGACATCCGTGGACTGGACGCCCTCGATCGGTACGCACTGAGGGGCTACCTGGCATGGCTCGTCGAACTCGGCTATGTCCGGTCCAGCGTGGTGAGGAAGCTGAGCACGCTGCGGACCTTCCTGCGCTGGCTTCTGCGGGAAAATGAACTCGACAAGGACCCGTTGCCCAGGCGAGGGGTCATGAAACGGGAGGTCAGGCTCCCTAGATTCCTGTCGGCGGAGGACACCGCTCGGCTGATGGCCGCCCCGGACACATCCCGAGACCTCGGTGCTCGGGACAAGGCCCTGCTCGAGCTGCTCTACGCAGGCGGGCTCAGGGTCAGCGAACTGGCGGGCCTGGACATGCGTGACGTCAACCTGGAGACGATGGAGGTACGAGTGCGCGGCAAGGGCGGGAAGCAGCGGGTCGTGCTGATGGGCGCGACGGCCCGGGACGCGATCGCGCACTACGTCGGTCAGGTGCGCCCCTGCCTGGCCCGGTCGCCTGAGGCCGGCAGCGCGCTATTCCTGAACCGCTACGGGTCGCGGCTCAGCACCAGAGGCATCCAGCAGAAGGTCCGACACTACTCCACCAGGGTCGGCCTGCCGGCTGGGGTGCACACCCATACGCTACGCCACTCCTTCGCCACCCACCTGCTTGACGGCGGCGCCGACCTCCGGGTGGTCCAGGAGCTGCTCGGCCACGCGAGCCCGGCTACCACCCAGATCTATACCCACGTCACCGGGTCCCAGGCGAGACAGGTGTACCTGGGCGCCCACCCCAGGGCGAGACGGGTTGCAACCGAAGACGGCGCGTCTGGCGCGCCGCCTGCCTAGTCCCGGGCCAATCGACCCCGCCCAGTCGTAGTACCCGTTTCAGACCTGCCCTTGCCGTGTACTACAATGGCGTGTCAATATGATGATGGGGACAGGGACAACATGAAGATACTAGTCATCAACGGGCCCAACCTGAACATGCTGGGGAAACGAGAGACTGGCCACTACGGCAGCGAGACCCTGGCCGATATCGAGGGCCGTATCAACGACCGGGCCGGCGAGCTTGGCGCAGAGGTCGAATTCTTCCAGTCCAACCACGAGGGCGCGATCGTCGACCACCTTCAGGAGGCGGCCGGCAACGCCGACGGCATAGTCATCAATCCTGGTGCGCTGACCCACTACGGGTTGTCGATGCGCGACGCCCTGGCCGACACCGCGTTGCCCATCGTCGAGATCCACCTGTCGAACATCCACGCCCGCGAGCGGTTTCGGCGCCGGTCCGTGGTCGCGCCGCTCGCCGTCGGCCAGGTGA
>CAZENU010000001.1:64103-75321 GCA_964513735.1 uncultured Dehalococcoidia bacterium | reverse complement strand
GCGCGGATATTTATACGCGCTGGACTCCATGGTAGCGCGCCTGAAGGAAGCATCCCAGACATGAGCGTGGGCGCAAAGCTCGAGAGGCTTCGGGGAATGTTTTCCAAGCGCGACCTGGACGGCATGCTGGTCTCCGCCGACGAGAACCGGCGTTACCTGTCCGGCTTCACGGGCTCGGCCGGCTACCTGGTCATCTCCGGCAACGATGCCGTGCTGGGCACCGACTTCCGATACGTCGAGCAGGCCGGAAACCAGTCGCCCGAATATCGGATTGAGCGACTCGCGGGCGGCTCCGACTGGCTGCCGAAGCTCGCTTCGGAGATGGGCATCAGCCGGATCGGCTTCGAGAGCCAGGACCTGACCGTGCACACCCATGCGGCCTTTCAGAAGGCGATCGAGGGGGCCGGCAACGGGGGCCTGACGATGGTCGAGACCTCGGACATGGTCGATGGGATGAGGGCGACCAAGTACGAAGAGGAGATGGACCTCCTGGCCAGGGCCGTCGAGATCACCGACGAGGCACTGGAGGAGGTCACCGATTCCCTCGAGGTGGGCGCGACCGAGCGTGAGGTGGCGTGGGAGCTGGAAAAGGCGATGCGGGAGCGCGGAGCCGAGGCGCTGGCCTTTGACAGCATCGTCGCAGCCGGGCGCAACGGCGCCCTGCCTCACCACAGCCCGTCGGACCGCGCCATCGGCGAGGGAGAGCCGGTCGTCATCGACATGGGCGCCCGGTACAGAGGCTACTGCGCCGATCTCACCCGAACGGTCCTGGTCGGCGAGCCCGACGAGACCTTCCGCAGGGTATATGGCACCGTGTTGCGGGCGCAGCTCGAGGCGGAGGAGCGGGTGCGATCGGGCATGACCGGCGCCGAGGTTGACGCCATTGCCCGGGACGTCATCGCCGAGGCGGGCTACGGCGACAACTTCGGTCACAGCCTCGGCCATGGCGTGGGCCTGGCCGTCCATGAGCTGCCCTGGGTGAGCCAGAGGGCGGAAGAGCCGCTGGAAGATGGGATGATGTTCACCATAGAGCCCGGTATCTACCTCTCGGACTGGGGCGGCGTCAGAATCGAGGACGTTGTCGTCCTGGAGGACGGCCGCGCACGCGTCATCAGCAAGGCGCGGAAGCTCGACCTGGGCGAGTAGCATCGCTGCTGCCGGTCCCGTAGAGACGCCGCGCCCAGGCGTCTCTACCATTACTGGTCTGGGAGATAATTGATGACGATAGGCTACGGCGACTTGAGGAAGGGCATGCCCATAGAGCTCGATGGCGAGCCCTATCAAGTCGTGGAGTACGAGCGCAGCAAGATGCAGCAGCGCGCACCGGTCATGCGCATCCGGTTCCGGTCGCTTCGCACCGGCCGCATCATGGACCGGACGTTCCAGGGCTACGACGTGAAGCTGGCCCCCGCCTCGGTGGAGCGGCGCAAAGCGCAGTATATCTACGAGGACGGCGGCCTGCACTACTTCATGGACAACGACACGTACGACCAGCTTCCGTTGTCGGCGGACCAGCTTGGCGACTCACTCGACTACCTGGTGGAGCAGACCAACGTCGACATAATCTTGTACGAAGGTGTGGCGATCTCGGTGGACCTTCCAACCACGGTTGACCTGGTCGTCACCCAGACGGATCCGGGACTCCGCGGCGACACCGCCCAGGGTGGCACCAAACCGGCGATGATGGAGACAGGGCTTGTGGCGCAGGTGCCCCTTTTCGTCGACCAGGGCGACAAGATCAAGGTAGACACCCGCAGCGGCGAGTACCTGGCGAGGGCGTAAGTGGCGGTATACTCCGTGGCTCAGGTCGTCGCCTATCTCAAAGAGGTGCTGGCCTACGACCTGGTGCTTCGGGACCTGTGGGTCACCGGCGAGATAGCCGATCTGCGTCGCCCAGCCTCCGGCCACAGCTATTTCAATCTCCGTGACCGCGGGACCACGCTGCGCTGCGTCATGTTTCGGACGGCCTTCGGATCTGAGCTGCTGTCCGAGGGCGTCGAAGTCATCGCACACGGGTCGGCGACGGTCTACGAGGTGCGCGGCGACCTCCAGCTCATCGTGGACATCGTGCGTCCCGAAGGCGTGGGCGAGCTCCAACTCAGGTTAGAGGAGCTCAAGCGGGAGCTGGAGCGCGAGGGGCTGTTCGACGACTCCCACAAGCGGGCACTTCCCGCGTTTCCGCGGAGGATCGGGGTCGTCACGTCAGCGTCCGGTGCCGTCTGGCACGATATCCAGACGGTGATCGGGAGGCGCTATCCGCTGGTCGAGCTGGTCCTGGCGCCCACGGCGGTACAGGGTGACGGTGCGGCCGAGGGTATAGTCGATGCGATCTCGGCGCTGCAGCAGGGACCCGGCGTCGACCTGGCGATCGTCGCGCGGGGCGGCGGATCGCTGGAGGACCTGTGGCCGTTCAACGAGGAGGCCGTTGCCAGGGCGATATTCGCCAGCCGCGTCCCCATCATAACCGGCGTTGGGCACGAGACCGACGTGACTATCGCCGACATGGTGGCAGACCGCCGGGCACCCACGCCTTCGGCGGCCGCCGAACTGGCCGTGCCAGACAGGCTTGAGCTGCTGTCGGGCATCGCCGCGTCGAAGCAGCGGCTGGGGCGCGGCACCGAGGCGAGGCTGCTGGCCGGGAGCCAAACGGCATCGCGACTGGCAGAGAGACTCGGGCGTGGCCCGCCCGACCTCGATGGCCTGAGGCTACGCATCGACGATGCCCTCGCCGCAGCCGGTCTTCACCTGGCGCGCGCCATAGACGCGATGTCAGAGCGCGCCGAGGGGCTCAGGACCCGGCTCGACCTGCTTAGCCCGCGGGATACCCTCAGACGCGGGTATGCTATAGTACAGGCCCCGGGAGATTCAGAGGTGGTGAGCGACTCGGCGCAGGTGCGGGCAGGGGACCGGGTCCAGGTGACCCTAGCGAAGGGCAGCTTCGGCGCAGAGGTCACCTCCGTCGGAACCGAGCGCGATGCCTCACGGCCGACAGCGGCCGACCGCAGCGAGGCCGCAGGCCGGGGCCGGCCAAAGCATCGGCGAGCCCCTGGGGGCAAACGCTCCCGATAGGAGGGTCTACGATGGCTCAGGCGGAAGACGCGTATCCAGTACAGTATTCCGTAGACTACCCCGACCGGCCCCTCAACCGTCTGACGACCTTCTTTCGGCTGTTCACAGTTATTCCGGCTTTCATCCTGTTAAGCTTGGTTGAACGAAGTGGGTCGCAGGCCATCGGCCGGGTGCTTATTGTCGCGCCGCTGCTCATGATTCTGTTTCGACAAAAGTATCCGAAGTGGTGGTTCGACTGGAACCTGCAAGTGGCAAGGTTTGGCGCAAGAGTCGGTGCCTACTTCGCACTTCTCAGAGATGGATATCCCTCTACCGACTATGAGCAGGCGGTCCACCTCGATTTCCCGTATTCCGAGGTCAGGGAAGACCTGAACCGTTGGCTGCCGCTGGTCAAGTGGCTCCTAGCGATACCTCACTACATCATCCTGATCTCCTGGTTAGCCATCCTGTTCACGGGCAGGTACCCTCGCGGCCTCTTCGGCTTCGTAGTTGACGTGGGGCGGTGGTGGTACCGAGTGTGGGGCTATGCCTTCATCGTCGTCACCGATCGCTATCCACCATTCCGCCTGAGCGCATAGGCGTGGCTCCGTGCGACCGTCCGATGCAGAGCGCCAGAAGCGACGAGGCCGAGCCCTCGTCCGGCGACCTGACCTTCGAGGACGCGTTGGCCCGCCTCGACGAGACGGTGCGGGCCCTGGAGGCGGGCGAGTTGCCGCTATCCGACGCGACGCGGCTATACGAGAAGGGTATGCGGCTGGCCCGTATCTGCAGTGAGAAGCTGGCCGCGGCCGAGCTCAAGATAGCCCAGATACAGACGGCCTACGGCGAGCAGATGCGGCTACCCGGCGAACGTCCAAACGGGTCGGAGGATGCGCCCTGCTGAGAACCGACCTCCACATGCACTCCCACTTCTCGCCCGACTCCGACGTCACGCCCGAGCGGCTGGTGGCCAGATGCGAGAAGGTGGGCCTGAGCTGTATCGCAGTAACTGATCACAACACCGTCGAGGGCGCCCTGGCCGCGAGGAAGATCGCGCCGTTCACGGTTATCATAGCCGAGGAAGTAGGCTCGTCCGAGGGTGAGATAACCGGCCTATTCCTCCAGGAGACGATTCCAGCGGGGCTGTCCCCGCTGGAGACCGTGCGCCGGATCAAGGACCAGGGCGGTCTGGTCTCGGTCCCACACCCCTTCGACCGTTTTCGAGGACATGTGATCACCCGGGCAGCGCTGGACGAGATACTGCCCCACATCGACATTGTCGAGGCGTTCAACGCGCGCAACAGCCTACAGAGCGACAACCGTAGAGCCAGGGAGTTCGCGCGGGAACACGGGCTGGTCGAGTCGGGCGTGAGCGATGCGCACACCACCTTCGAGCTTGGGCGGACTTACGTTGAGATGCGTCAGTTCAACGGCCCCGAGGACTTCAAGGGCGCCCTCGCCGAGGCCACCATCGTCTGCAAAGCGGTGACCCCACTCGTGCACGTCGCGACGGCCCTCACCAAGATCAAACGGCGACTGCGCGGGAAACGCCGGACGCCCGGCTCCTGACGCCATATGAAGTCTGGGAGCCGACGCGACGGTGGAGTGCCCCCTCGATACATGTCCCGATGCGACATCTGCACTACTCGGGTGTACGGGCCGTTTGAGTGCCCGAGTTAGCAGTACAACGAGGTATTTCGACGGCCTTCATTCCCGATGCGACCGGTGACACTCTTGGCTCGTGCCGCTTACTCCGAGTGCCCCGATGCGGAATCGGGGTATATGGAGGGGCCCGGACCGGGTGCATTCCCAGGGTGTGGTGCACGTCCCGGCTGCCCTCAGACACGTATACATCGCATGATGCCTGACGACAGCAACGTCGACGAAGAGGACGAATTCGAACAGCCGCCGATGCCCAGGGCGTCGGGAAGGCCGCTCGTGACCTGGGCGCTGCTGGTGGTCAATCTCGTCGTCTGGCTCGCCGCTACGGCGGCCGGCGGCAGTGAGGACCGACAGGTGCTGCTGGACTACGGCGCGATGTTCGGGCCGCTGATCGCCGATGGCCAGTACTGGCGCCTCTTCACCGCCATGTTCCTCCACGTCGGCATCGCGCACCTGGCCTTCAACGGCTTCGGCCTGTTCGTCTTCGGCTACCTTGTCGAGGGCGCCTACGGCCACGCCAGGTTCCTACTGGTCTACGTCCTCGCTGGGCTGTCCGGCAGCGTGGCCAGCTATCTGCTGAACTCGATAGCTGTCGGCGCCGGGGCCAGCGGGGCGGTATTCGGTGTGCTGGGTGCCCTGACAGCCTTCTTCGCCGCCCAGCGCCGGGTCCTTGGGCCCACGGCGGCGCGGAGCATGATGGGCCTACTGGTCCTCGTCGGGATACACTTGGTCTACGGGTTCATCAACCCAGGTATCGACAACATTGCCCACCTGGGCGGCTTCGTCGGGGGCGTTGCCCTCGGACTCGCGCTGGCGCCCAGCTATACAGTGGTGACGTCGCCGTTCGGCGTCAGCTTTGTCCAGAGGGACTCCACGGTGCTGGCCGGCAGATGGTGGGTGGTCCCGGTGGCGGTGGCGGTGCTGGTGGCGGGCACGGCGCTGGCCACGGCCACGTTGCAGGACAACTCATACACGCATCTCTACCGGGCGGAAGACCACTTCGCTGCCGGAGAAGTCCCCCGCGCTCTTGAGGAGACCGAAGCCGCCGTCCTGCTGGACGAAGGGCTTGCAGAGGCCTACTACCTGAGGGCGAGGATCCTGGTATCTCTTGGAGATCAGGCGGCCGCCCGAAGAGAGCTCGTGCAGGCCATCAGCTACGCGGACAGGAGCGACTCGGGCGGGCGTCGAACCTTCAACGAGGCGCTGGACCTTTTACAGAGGCTGAGATCGGGCTAGAGGTCGGGAGACTGTCGACGGGGGTCAGGCGGACTTGCGCTCCAGTGGCGCGAAGGGTACCTGCTGGTCGCCTGAGTCCACCAGCCGCACCTCGGCGTCGCCACGGATGGCGTCTGCGTCGACGATGCACTTGGTCACCTGGCTCAGGGACGGTAGCTCGTACATGACGTCCAGGAGTGTCTGCTCCAGGATGGACCTGAGGGCCCGTGCGCCGGTGCCCTGGAACAGGGCGCCGTCAGCGGCGGCGACCATGGCGTCGTCGGTAAACACGAGCTCCACGTCGTCCATCCTGAACAGAGCCTGGTACTGCTTGACCAGGGCGTTGCGTGGCTCGGTGAGGACGCTGATCAGCGCGTCCTTGTCCAGGCTCTGGAGCCCGACGCAGACAGGCAAACGGCCTACCAGCTCGGGGATGAAGCCGTAGGAGAGCAGGTCTTCGGCGTTCACCCGCTGCAACATGTTCTCCTCGATGACCGGGTCGCCGTTCTTCGACTCCGTTGCGCTGAAGCCCAGGGTCACCTTGTCCTTGGAGAGGCGCCAGTCGACCATCTCGCTGAGCCCTTCGAACGCGCCGCCGCACATGAACAGAATGTTGTGCGTCTTGATCTGCAGGAAGTCCTGGTGCGGGTGCTTGCGCCCTCCCTGGGGGGGCACGTTGGCCACGCAGCCCTCGACGATCTTCAACAGCGCTTGCTGGACGCCTTCGCCTGAGACGTCGCGGGTGATGGACGGGTTGGGGCTCTTGCGGGCGATCTTGTCGATCTCATCGATGTAGATGATCCCCTGCTCGGCCCGCTGCACGTCGAAGTCGGCGGCCTGTATCAGCCGCAACAGGATGTTCTCGACGTCCTCGCCGACGTATCCTGCCTCGGTTAGTGAGGTGGCGTCGGCTATCGCGAAGGGCACGTCCAGGATCTTGGCCAGCGTCTCGGCCAGCAGCGTCTTGCCGGAGCCGGTCGGGCCCAGCAGCAGGATGTTGGCCTTCTGGAGCTCGACGTCCGAGTGCTCTTGGTTGGACCAGATGCGCTTGTAGTGGTTGTAGACGGCGACGCTCAGGACCTTCTTGGCTCGCTCCTGACCGACTACGTACTCCCCCAGCTTCTGGTACAGCCATTTAGGGTTGATACCTTTGGCCATCAGTCCGGTCGAATCGCGAGGCGCCGCCGGGGTCTCCTCGTTGATGATCTGCCCGCACAGCGACACGCACTCGTCGCAGATGAACACCCGGTCTGGTCCGGCGATCAGCCGCTTGACCTGGCTCTGGGCCTTGCCACAGAACGAGCAACGGTAGCTGTTTTGTTCAGTCTTAGGTGCGGGCATTTTGGCCTACGTGGAAGCGGAGTCGCCGCCCTCGGCGTCGGGATCCATCACACTGTCTATCAGACCGTAGTCCACTGCCTCCTCGGCAGTCAAGTAGTAGTCGCGGTCAGTATCTCGCGCCACCTTGTCGTAGGGCTGCCCGGTGTGCAACGAGATGATCTGCCGCATCTTGTCCTCGATGCGGATCGTGTGCCGGGCCTGAATCTCTATGTCCGAGGCCTGCCCTTGAACGCCACCGGCTATCGCGACCTGGTGTAGGAGGATGGTCGCGTTGGGCAGTGCGTAGCGCTTTCCGGGGGTGCCGGCGCACAGCAGGACGGCGGCGAAGCTGGCGGCCATGCCCACGCAGATGGTGGAGATGGGCGCGTTGACGAGCCTCATCGTGTCGTAGATCGCCAGACCTGCTGTCACCATGCCGCCCGGGGAGTTGATGTACAGGTTGATCGGCCGTTCATGGTCTTCGCGGTCGAGGTACAGAAGCTGGGCGATGATGGCGTTGGCCATCTGGTCGTAAATGGGCGTTCCGAGGAAGATTACCCGCTCCCTGAGTAGCAGCGAGTAGATATCGAATGCCCGCTCTCCGCGGGGGCCGCTCTCGACTACCATTGGGATCAGGCTTTCGAGCTTAGTCGTCAACGCGTTCTCCTTCTGTGCTTTGCTCTTCGTCACCGGCGCTCTCTATCGTCGACTCGTCGGGACCGGAGTCGCCGTCTGCCTTGGCGATGGCAACCAGCCTGTCCAGAGACTTGGTTACCATGATCGAGTCCTTGACCTCGGCCCGCAGCCGGTCACGGTCCAGACGCCGGTCCTGAGGTCTCTGCTCGTCGGCTGCCAAGAGTTCCTCGATCCGCGCCTCGATCTCGTCCTCCGTGACCTCCAGGCTCTCAGCTTCCGCCAGGGCCGACAGGGCATAGGAGTGCGATAGCTGCTGGACCGCCTTCTCCCGCACTTCGTCCTGTAGCTCTTGTTCGGTCTTGCCCACGTACCTGAGGTAGTCGTCCATACGCATCTGGAGCCGCTCTATGAGCTGGTCTCTGTGCTCGGTTGCGTGGCGCACCTCATGCTCGATCAGCAGCGGAGGCAACTCCACGGTCGAGATCTTGATCAGCTCGTCGAGACTGGCCTCCCGGTGCTGCGCCTTGGCTGTCTCCTCGGCCTCCGACTGTAGCCCCTGCTGGATCGACTCCCGCAGGGCGTCAAGGGTGTCGAATCCGTCTCCGATGCCCTTTGCGAACTCGTTGTCCAGCTCCGGCACCGACCGCTCCTTGACGTCGTTGACGGCGGCGGTGAAGGTGGCCGTTTTGCCAGCGATCTCGGAGCTACTGTGGTCCGCGGGAATCTCCAGCTCGAACTCCCTGGCCACGCCTGCCTCGGCGCCGTCGAGCTGCTGGGGGAACCCGGGGAAGGGCAGCTCGCTCTCCGCGTCGGCGACATAGACGGCGTCCTTCTCGTTAAGGATCTCCGAGTCTTCGATGGTAGCGGTCACGTCCATCGTGACCATGTCGCCAAGCGCGACCGCGCGCTCCACGGGCTCCCATGAGGCTGCGCCGATCTGCATCTGCTCGAGCTTGGTCTGGACGTCCTCGTCGGTGATCTCCATCGGCGTCTCCGCGACCCGTATGCTGCCGTATGCGCCGAGTTCGACGGCCGGTTTCAACGCAACGGTTGCCTTGAAGATGACCGGCTCCAGGTCCACAATCTCGACGTCGGGCCGACCGGCGGTATCGAGCTCTTGCTCGGAGATGGCCCGCTCCGTCACCTCGGGGAGCATGAGATCGATGGCCTCGTGGATGAGGCTCTCTCTGCCGAGGAATCGCTCTACGACCGTGCGCGGGGCTTTGCCTTTGCGGAACCCGGGGATCGAAACGCGATTGACAATGCGCTGGTAGCCGCGGTCTAGGTACGGTGGCAGGTCGTCTTCCTCAAGTTCGATGTTGAGGACGGTCTGGTGGTCCACAACCTCTTCTTGAGTGATCTTCAAATGCGGCTCCTGCGTACGCCAAATAGTGAATTCAATTATAGCACGCAGCCTGTCGCGGACTGCTAGTTGGGCAGCTCAGGTAACGCCTTCACGCCGAGCACGCCCTCGCACCAAAGAGCGGTCTTCAGCAGGCCCAGCTCCTGCAGAGGAGCGGATGCCAGCTGGATGCCCAGAGGCAGTCCGGAGTCCCCGGGGCCGCACGGCAGAGTGATGGCCGGGAAGCCACAGCTAGTCCACGGGACCTGGAACACGGGGTCGCCCGTGGTCGTCAGGTCCATAGGAGCCGGCGCCGGGGTGGTGGGGCTCAGCACGGCGTCGAAGCCCTGCATCGTTTTGGATATCTCGCGGCGGAAGGTCTGCCGGATGCGCTGGGCCTGTACGTAGGAGACTGCTGGGGTCAGCATGCCGGCCTCGATCATCCCGCGGACCTTTGGAGCGTAGTCTCCGGCCCGGGCCCCGAACTGTCGTTGGTGGACCGCGGCTCCCTCGACCGACATCACGACGCGGTGGGCTGCCAGCAGGGCGTCGTAGTCAGCCTCCAGCGTGATTTCCTCGATGGCCGCACCCGAGGCGGACAGCTTCTCGACCACGGCGTCGGTGCGGCTGCGTACGTCGGCGTCCGCCTTTTCGTAGAAGAACCGGCGCGGCATCGCGATTCGCGGTGCGGAAGGCCCGTCGGCCAGAACCTGGGCGAAGTCGAATGCCCCGGTCGGCACGGACACCGGGTCGTTGGAGTCGTGCTCCGCCAGGGAGGACAGCATCAGCGCGGCATCCTGGACCGTGTGGCAGAAGAAGCCGATGGTGTCCAGCGACCACGAGACCGGCGTGACCCCGTACCGGCTTATGCGGCCGAAGGTGGGCTTCATGCCCACGACGCCGTTGTACGAGGCGGGCCTCAGCACCGAGCCGCCCGTCTGCGATCCCAGCGCCGCGGGGAACATCCTCGCGGCGACGCCCACCGCCGAGCCGCTGCTGGAGCCGCCCGGAGTGTGCCCCGGGTTCCACGGGTTGCGCGTCGGTGACGGGTCGGCGCACGCGAACTCGGTGGTCACGGTCTTGCCCATCACGATTGCGCCGGCGCGCCTGAGAAGGGCGACGGCGGTCGAGTCGAAGTCGGGCTGGAAGTCGGCGTGGATGGGCGAGCCGCTGGTGGTCTTCATGTCGTGCGTGTTGAAGATGTCCTTCACACCGAAGGGCACTCCGTGCAACGGGCCCGCGGGCCCGTTGCGGTGCAGATCCTCGTCGGAGCGGCGTGCCAAGGCGATGGCGGCCTCCTCGTCGAGGGTCATCCACACCCGGAGCGAGGGCTCCAGGGTCGCGGACCGGGCCAGCAGTGACTCCATCAGCTCCAGGGCCGAAAGCCGCCTGTCGCGTACCTCGGACGCGGCTTCGGCAACTGTGAGTTCGAAAGGTTTGGTCACTCGCCTATCTCCCGCCGGTGGCGCGCTTCCCCGATGATTCTAAGGCGTGGGCCTGCCGTTCCTGGCTTCATGACAGCCTACGACGCTAGGGTATGTGCCGTCGCATTCGACAGTCAAGGCGCGGTGTGAATGGACTGGCGTAGGCCGCGTAAGGGAGGATGACGCGGCTATCAGTATATTCGGAAGGACCTGTTCCATGACAGGGCCACACCCGCAGGCCTCAGCGGACTCCGCATCGGGACGGGACACGGCGACTCGGTCATGCTCTCGGTGCGGACACTGGCACGGGCATCAGCCCTGAGGTGGTACATCGGGTCTTCGAGCCGTTCTACACCGGCAAGGAGTACGGAGAGGGCACCGGCCTCGGTCTTTTCATCTGTAACGCGATAGTCATGGACCACGGCGGGGTCATCGACGTGCACAGCGAGCAGAACAAGGGGACGACGTTCGAGGTGTACCTGTCCAGGGTGCCTGTGTCGGAGGTTCAGGATAGCGATCGTGGCCAAGGTCGCGCTTCCCACGGGAACGAGACGGTGCTGCTCGTCGAGGA
>CAZENU010000001.1:0-64003 GCA_964513735.1 uncultured Dehalococcoidia bacterium | reverse complement strand
ATCGTGGCCAAGGTCGCGCTTCCCACGGGAACGAGACGGTGCTGCTCGTCGAGGACGACCGGGACGTCAGAGAGGTGGCGGCAGACGTCCTGCGCCACCATGGGTACGCAGTGCTGGAGGCCGGCGACGGCGACGAAGCCCTCTATGTGGTCGAGAGCGGCAACGATAGGCAGGTCGACCTGCTGTTCACCGACGTGGACATGCCCCTGATGAACGGCCGCGAGCTGGCAACTCGGCTTCGGGACGTGCTCCCGGAGTTCAAGTTGTTCTACACCTAGGGCTACACGTGGGAGGCGATCAATCGGATGGGGCGCGCGGATCCGGGCGGAGCTTTCCTCGAAAAGCCCTTTACCCCCGGCCAGTTGGCCCAGAAAATACGGGCCGTACTGGAGAGCTGACGACCCTGGCTTCGCCAGCCCTCACGGGCCGTGCCTAGAACGTCAATAACACCTTTAGCGCGCCGTCTCCCTTGGAGTCGGCGAGGTCGAAGGCTTCCTGGACCCGGTCGACGGGGAACCTGTGGGTCAAGAACGGCGCGACGTCGATCTCTCCGTCGACAATGAGGTCGACCGCCTCTTGAAAGTCGGGGAGCCCCGGCTCCTCCTGAGCGCCGTGGATCGCGTGCATCGTCAGTCGCTTCCTGAAAAAGGTGTCCCAGTCGAACGGCACCGCTTCCATCGTCGGCGGCAGCCCGAACAGTGCGATCCTGCCGGCCGGCCGTGTCATCTTCAGCGCCTGGGCCAGCGTTTCGATGCTGCCGACCGCCTCGACGACGACGTCGGCGCCCTCCCCTCCGGTCAGGTCCAGCACGGCCTCGGTCGCGGCGTCGCCATCGACCCCGATGGCCTCGTCTACGCCGAAGGCCCTGGCCGCCGCCAGCCGCTCTCTTACCGGCTCGATGGCGATGATCCTAGCGGCACACAGCCTGCGCAGAACGAAGTCGTGAAACAGCCCGACGGAGCCCTGCCCGATGACGACCACGGTGCCGCCTTCCAGTGTCGAAAGGCGCTTGGCCCCATAGACTACGGTGCCGAGCTGCTGCGCCATCAGGAGCTCAGGCATCGTGCTTGAGTCTGGGAGCTTGAGCAGATACTGTGGGTCCAGTAGCTGGTACCCGGCGAAGCAGGCCGCCTCGAAGACGTTGGGCACCGTCAGCACCACGTCCAACGGCGAGAACCCTGTGGCGCCCCCGTCGACGACCTCGCCTATGGCCTCGTGGCCCGGGTGTCCCGGCGGTAGCGGGTACTGCCACACGTTCCAGCCCATGTAGGCGATATGGAGGTCACTGCCACAGATCGACGCGAGGCTGGTCTTGACCAGCACCTTCCCCGGCGTCGGCTCCGGGACCTCGGTCTCCTCGCAGCGGACCTCGCCAAGGCCGGTGACGACAGCGGCTGGCATTCTCGACACTGCTGACACCCCGGCTAGGTAGACATGGCTAACTATGTTATACGCACGCCTAATGCCGCGCAAACGTGATCAGAAGCCTGGGGGGGGTATCACGTGCGGAGACCCCTATCAGTTCGTCCTTCGATACGCCTGTCGAAGGACCTCCCGTACGTCAATAATCGAAAGTCCCTGGCCCGAGGGACTCACTACGAGTCGGTTGGCGCAAACGGCTGGACGGTCCCATCGCTGACGACGAACCTGGTCATGCGCTTGAGGAACGAGCGGTCGACCTGTCCGGGGTCCGAGGTGGTTATGAAGCACTGTTCGTAGCGCTTTGCCACCTCCAGTATCTCGAAACGGCGTCGCTCGTCGAGCTCCGAGAGCACGTCGTCGAGCAGTAGCACAGGCTCTTCGCCGCGCTCGTCCCGGAGGTAGGCCGCCTCGGCCAGCTTCATGGCCAGTGCGACGGTCCGGCACTGGCCGCGTGATGCATACAGCCCGGCGTCCAGCCCGTCCAGCGTCAGCCGCAGGTCGTCGCGGTGAGGGCCGCCGGACGTTAGGCCCTGCCTGATGTCCCTGGACCGTCGCTGCTCCAATAGCTCGGCCAGCGCATGCTGTGAATCAGCCTCCGACGCGCCCGCGCCGGCGTAGCCGCTGGGCTCGTAGCCGATGTCGAGGCTCTCGCCGTCGGCGAGTTGGGCGTGGATGGGCGCCGCCGTGCGCGACAGCACGGCGATGGTCGTTGAACGGCGGTGTGCCAGGTAGCCACCGGATGCGACCAGCTCGCTGTCCCAGAAGTCCAGCTCGGCGGGCTGTCCGCGGTCCTCTCTGATCGCCTTTAACAGGTAGTTTCGCTGAGAAACGACCCGATGGTAGCGTTGGAGCGCTCTCAGGTAGTCTCGGTCGAGTTGCGAGATCAGTACGTCGAGATAGCGGCGGCGGACAGAGGGCGCCCCCAGAACGAGATCCAGGTCCCCGGCCTCGAACATAACGGCGTTTATCTCGCCGACGAGGTCCGATGCGCGACGCCTAAGGCCGTTCACCCTGACCTGCTTTTGCACCATCGCGCCGTCACCGAGAGGGCCCGCGATGTCGGTATCCCCCTCGGGCGCTTCAGCGCTCTCGACCGTCAGATCGACCTGAACGCGTATCTGGCCGCTGGCCCGATGCGCCACGGCCGCTACCTGCGACTGTAGCGGCTCACCTGCGGGAGCGTGACGGACCAGCTCCCGTTCGGAGGTGGCGCGATATGACTTGGCGATGGCGAGCATGTACAGCGCTTCCAGTAGGTTGCTCTTTCCCTGCGCGTTGTCGCCCTGTAACAGGACCATCCCGGGCGCCAGAGTCAGGTCCAATCTCTCGTAGTTGCGAAAGCCCAGCAACCTCAACCGGTTGATGTAGATGGTCGTTCCCTCAGTATCGTCCCCAACGAGGATGTCATGTCCATTCGCCCTCTGTGGGAAGGCCTGTCCTGAGCTTGCCCAAGGGACTGGGCCTCTCTGGCCTACTTCGGCCCGGCGCCCTCGGCAAGTTGCAGGAACTCTTCCTCGGTAAGGACCGTCACGCCCAGCTCCTCTGCGTCGGCCAGCTTGGAGCCGGCGTCCTCACCTGCGAGTAGGTAGTCCGTCTTGCGGCTTACGCTCCCGCTGACAGCGCCCCCGAGCTCTTTGATCCTTGCCTGGACCTGGGGCCGGCTAAGGTCCTGGAGCCTCCCGGTGACGACGAAATGCAGCCCGGCGAAGGGCTGCTGGGCCGGCTGCCGCCTGGCCTCGCCCTCCATCCTGACCCCGGCGTCACGGAGCTTTTCGATGACCCGCCGGTTGGACTCGTTGGCAAAGTATGCGACTACGGCGGACGCTATCTTGGGCCCGATCGACTCGATGCCCGTCAGTTCCTCTTTGCCGGCCGCCGTCAGCGCGTCCATGGAGCCGAACTGGGCCGCCAGCAGCTCCGCGCCCTCAGACCCGACGTGGCCGATTCCCAGGGCCATCAGCAGGCGTGCCAGCGGCCTGTCCTTGCTGCTCTCTATAGCCGCCAGTAGGTTGGCCACGCTCCTCTCGCCCATCCGCTCAAGCTCCAGTAGCTCTTCCTCTTTCAGCCCGTAGACGTCTGCCACGTCACTGATCAGCCCCTGCTCCAGAAGCATCGCCGTCTGCCTACCGCCCAGTCCCTCGATGTCCATGGCGCCGCGGCTGACGAAGTGCTCCAGCAGCCGCGCGAGCTGGGCCGGGCACACTGCGTTGACGCACAGCCACATTGCCTCGCCTTCGGGCCTGACCACCGGCTCGTCGCAAGACGGGCAGACCTTCGGCATATGGAAGTCTCGCTCTTCGCCGATGCGTAGGCTGGTAATGACGCTGACCACTTGAGGGATGACCTCCCCGGCCCGCTCCACCACCACCCAATCGCCGATGCGAAGGTCTTTGGCCCGAATGTAGTCCTCGTTGTGCAGGGTCGCCTGTCTGACGGTCGCGCCGCCGATGTCTACCGGCTCCAGCATCGCGAAAGGGTTGATCGACCCGGTCCGGCCGACGTTTACGGCGATGTCCAGCAGCCGCGTCACCGACTGAGTCGCGGGAAACTTGTAGGCGATCGCCCATCGCGGCTCCCGGCCGACGTCGCCTAGGTGCTGCTGGAGGTCGAACCGGCTGACCTTGACCACGACGCCGTCGCACCCGTAGTCGAGCTCCTTGGCCCCTTCGAGCCACTCCCGGTAGTAACCGATGGCCTCTTCAGGGGTGTGGACGAGCCGGTTGTGAGGGTTGGTCTTGAAGCCCAGCTTGCTCAGGTAGGCGAGGGTATTCCAGTGGCTGTCGGGGGCGCTCCCTTCGGCGTACCCCAGACTGTAGACGAAGATGTCCAGCGGACGCGCCGCGGTCATCTTCTGGTCTAGCTGGCGGACCGACCCGGCCGCAGTGTTGCGTGGATTGGCGTAGGTCGGCAGTCCCTCGGCGATGCGCTCCTCATTGAACTGCTTGAACGCCGATTTCGGAAACAGCACCTCGCCCCGGACCTCGAACCGGGCCGGCGCGTCGCCCAGTATCCTGAGGGGTATGCTCTTGATCGTTCTGAGGTTGTGGGTCACGTCCTCGCCGACCGTACCGTCGCCCCGTGTGGCCCCTCGCACCAGGACGCCGTCCTCGTAGGTCAGTGCCACCGCCAGGCCGTCGAACTTGAGCTCGCACACCATATCGAAGTCGGTGCCCTCCAACAGGCCGGCGATGCGGCCGTGCCAGGCCATGAACTCCTCGTCGTCGAAAGCGTTCCCCAGGCTGAGGAGAGGCACCGGATGCCGAGCCTGGACGAAGCCCTCCACCGGCTCGGCGCCTACTCGTTGCGTGGGCGAGTCGGCGGTGACCAGCTCGGGGTCCTGCTCTTCGAGCCCGCGTAGCTCGCGCATGAGGTCGTCGTACTGCGCGTCGCCGATCTCGGGCTGGTCCAGCGCGAAATAGAGGTGGTTGTGGCGGTTGATCTCCGCCCGGAGCGCCTTGATGCGGTCAACGGACGTGGACAAGTCTGGCACGCTTCTACCTTCGGCGGTGATTCGCGGAAATAATACCATGCGCCCCGGCACGGCCATCTCGTTGCCGCGGGCTTCTCGGGCTGGATATACTAGTACTAGTTCCGCATGAATCTGATCAAAGTCATTCTGGCCGAGGTGAAGAATCTGGGGTGGTGGCGGCAAGAACTCAAACCTGGGCGGGGAAGACCAACCCGCCCCCCAGATTCTTCGTCGTCCCGACGCCAAATCGGGACTCCTCAGAATGACATGTTCCATCAGAACTAACTGGACATGGTACTAGTGTCCACCGCCCGTCTGGCGGCGCGAGCACGGACGGCAGGATAGGCGGGCAGGAGGGCTGATATTTTGCCTGAATCCAGGGAATTTAAGGACTTCGTTTCCAGATATCCGGCCCTGCTGGCCATCGGCAATACGCCCATGGTCAGGCTGGACCTTCCCCTGGACGTCGGTGACGCGGAAATTCACGTCAAGTCCGAACAGCTAAACCCCGGCGGCTCGGTCAAGGACCGGCCGGTGCTCAGAATGCTGGTGGAGGCGGTCCTGTCCGGCGAGCTGACCAGGGAAAAGACGATCATTGACGCCACCTCCGGCAATGCGGGCATCGCGTACGCGATGATCGGAGCGACGCTCGGTTTCAAGGTCCAGCTCGTCATGCCGTCCAACGCGAGCCAGGAGAGGAAGAAGAGGCTGGTCGCCCACGGCGCCGAGATCATATACACCGATCCGATGCTGGGCTACGACGAGACGCTGAGGGAGGTCAAACGCCGCTACGAGGGCGACCCGAACCGGTACTTCTACTGCGATCAATACAGCAACGTCAATAACCCGCAGGCCCACTACGACACCACGGCCGAGGAGGTCCTGCGTCAGACGCCCGGGATCACCCACTTCGTGGCCGGCGTGGGGACCGGCGGCACCATAACCGGCGTAGGCCGCCGTCTGAAGGAGGCAAGGCCCGACGTTCGGATCGTGCTGATAAACTTCGACGAGTGGCCAGGTGTAGAAGGCCTCAAGCCGCTGGGACAGGGACACATCGTCCCCGACACATTCGACGAAAGCGTTGTCGACGAGACCGTCATGATCGACGTGGACGACGCCAGTGAAATGTCGAGACTGCTCGCTGCCCACGGGATCTTCGCGGGCCAGTCTGCAGGCGCATACGTGGAGGCGGCCTACGCGGTGGCAAAGGAGAGCCGCGGCGGGGTGATCGTGACGGTCTTGAACGACATCGGCGAGCGGTATTTCAGCACCGGGATTTGGGACTGAGGCAAGGGGCTAGGTAAGAAATGTAGGGGTGTGCATGCCGTGCCCCTACCTGTGTCGTCCGACTTCGGCCGCAGACCGCCCATTGACCCCGATACTCCCCGATTCGGAATCGGGGCACTCGAGGAGATCGGAGCGAGTCTTCGCGTCGCCTGAAATCAACACGCCTGGCCTCACCGCATGAAGGTGTTTCTACACGTCGATGTTCTCGACCTCGAGGGCGTGCGCCTGGATGAAGTTGCGCCTGGGCTCAACTACGTCGCCCATCAGCAGCGAGAAGATATTGTCGGCCTCACTGGCGTCGCTCTGGGTGACCTGGCGCAGGGTCCGATACTCCGGGTTCATGGTCGTATTCCAGAGCTGTTCGGCGTTCATCTCGCCGAGGCCCTTGTAGCGCTGTACGTTGATGTTCTTCTTGCCGTTGAGTTGGGTCATGACCTGCTCGCGCTCCGCCTCGTCCGCGGCCCAGTAGCTCTTCTTGCCGCTGGTAATCCCGTAGAGCGGCGGCTGGGCGATGTACAGATGTCCGCCGGTGATCAGCGGGTTCATGTTCCTGAAGAAGAAGGTCAACAGCAGCGTCCGGATGTGGGAGCCATCCACGTCCGCGTCCGTCATGATCATGATGCGGTGATAGCGGAGCTTCTCGCGATTGAAGTCCTCGCCTAGCCCGGCGCCGATGGCGATGATCAGCGCCCGAATCTCGGCGTTCTCGAGCATGCGGTCCTCGCGGGCCTTCTCGACGTTCAGTATCTTGCCCTTCAGCGGGAGCACCGCCTGGAAGGTCCGGTTCCGGCCCATCTTGGCCGTGCCGCCGGCCGACGGGCCCTCGACGATATAGAGCTCGCAGTTCTCCGGATTGCGGTCCGAGCAGTCCGCCAGCAGTCCGGGAAGGGAGCCGCCGTCCATCGCGTTCTTGCGGATGATCAGCTCGCGGGCCTTGCGCGCGGCGTCGCGCGCCCGCTGGGCGGTGGTGCATTTCTCGATGATCCGGCGGCCGTCCTGCGGGTGGTCCTCCAGGAAGATCTGCAGTACCTCGGCCACGACAGTCTCGACCTGGTTTCGCACCTCGGGGTTGCCAAGCTTCTCTTTCGTCTGGCCTTCGAACTGCGGGTCGGTCAGCTTCACGCTGACCGCTGCGGCCATGCCCTCTCGGGTCGCCTCGCCGGAAAGGTTGGGGTCGCTACTCTTGATGAGCCCCTGCTTGCGGCCGTAGTCGTTGATCACGCGCGTCACGGCTGCCCTGAACCCGGTCAGGTGGCTGCCGCCGTCCGCGGTGTTGACGCAGTTGGCGAAGGAATATACCAGCTCGTTGAAGCTGTCGTTGTACTGCAGGGCCGCCTCGACCTTGGTACCGTCCACCTGCCGCTCGACATATATGGGGTCCTTGTGAAGCGGGATGCGGTTGTGGTTGAGGTCTCGGACGAAGCTGGAGATGCCGCCATCGAAGTAGTAGGTGACCTCGTTGTTGGGCCACAGGTTGACGTGCCAGTCGCTGCGGAAATGGACCTCCAGACCCTTGTTGAGGTAGGCCATCTCCTTGAACCGCTGAGACAGCATATGGAAGTCGTAGACTATCTCCGGAAATATCCCCGCGTCGGGCGTATACGAGACGGTGGTGCCCGTCTTGCCGATCAGCGATGGATCCATCTTTGAGGAGGTAAGCTCACTGATCCTCTTACCCGCCGAGAACTCCTGGGAATACACTTTGCCATCCCGGTGGGTCTCCGCTCTCAGGCGCGACGACAGAGCGTTGACCGCCGATACGCCCACCCCGTGAAGGCCGCTGGAGACGGTGTACGCCTTGCCTCCGAACTTGCCGCCGGCGTGCAGCGTCGTCATGACCGTCTCGACGGCCGACACACCTGTCGTCTTGTGGATGTCGGTGGGGATGCCGCCGCCGTCGTCCTCCACCCTGACGCTGCCGTCCTGCCGAATATGGACGTCCACTTTGGCGCCACGGCCGGCCATGAACTCGTCGACGGAGTTGTCCACCACCTCGAAGATGAGCTGGTGTAGGCCGCGCTGGTCCGTGCTGCCGATGTACATGCCCGGACGGCGGCGTACCGCCTCCATGCCCTCCAGCACCTGGATGTCGCTGGCGGTGTAGGACTGGGAGTCGTTGCTGAGTTGCTTTGTTGCCATTAATCTCTCCCGATCTTCAGGATGCCGGCGCACGCCGTTCTGGGGTCCGGGATGGTGCGATCACGCGGACCGTGACGGCCTGTGGAGCACCCATTTGCGCAGGCCGAAAACCATCATAACAGTTGTAGCTGTACAGCTACGAAATTTCAAGGGCCTCACAGGTAGTTATTTTACCGTTTTCTAAGAAATAACTCAAATTCGAGGTCAGCTGCCGGCTGCCTCTCGAAACCGGCCACACTTGACAGTCTAAAGACCGGGGCTAGAATGTGACAGGAGCCCGGTATGAAGCCGTTGAATGAGCCGTCTGGAGGGTGTTCGTGGGCGCTGCAAGAAGGCTGACCGGAGGACAGCTTGTTGGAATGGCCCTCCGGGGAGAGGGCGTCGACAATATCTTCACCCTCGCCGGCGATCACGTGCTGCCGCTCCTTGATGTAATGAGCGACATGGGCTTCCGGTTCATCGACACGCGCCATGAGCAGGGCGCGGTGCATATGGCCGACGCCTGGGGCCGGATCACCGGCGGGCCCGGCGTCGCGATGTACACGACTCCGGGCTTCGCAAATGCCATCCCCGGCCTGAGCAACGCCCTTCACGCCGAGAGCCCCTTACTGTCGATCAGTGGCTCGGCACCGCTTCCGGAGCTGGGCCGGGGCGCGATGCAGGAGATCGACCAGGTCGGCATGGCCCTGCCGACCACCAAGGCGTCGTGGATGGTTACCGACGTCCGGCGCATTCCCCAGATGGTCTCCCAGGCCCTTCGAGTCGCCTACGCGGGCAGAAGAGGCCCGGTACACCTCACCATCCCCATCGACCTCCAGGAGCAGACCGTTTCGGAGGACGAGATATCGTTCCACGGTCCGGTGCACAACGGCGCTATCCCGGCTCCCGGAGACCGCGGCCTGATTGAGGAGGCGGTCGCGCTGCTGCGGAGGTCGAATAGGCCGCTGATCATCGCGGGAACGGCCGCGGCCTATTCCGACTCTGAGGAAGCACTGCGGCGGTTGGTGGAGACGTCGCGAATCCCGGTGATGACCGAGGGCGACGCCCGGGGACTGGTGCCGGACGACCACCCTAACAGCGCCGGTTTCTTCGACAATGGGCTCAACCGAGCGGCCCGGCTCTCGGGCACCGCAGACGCCGTGTTGCTGCTTGGCAAGAAACAAGACATCATCCTGGGCTACGCCATGCCGTCGACCATCGGAAAGGACGCGGCGCTGGTCCAGGTCGACCCGTCGGCCGAGGAGATCGGCCGAAACAGGGCCGCCACCATCGGCATCGTGGGCGACGTCGCGACCGTCGTGGACCAGTTGGCGACTGAGGCGTCGCGGCATACGTGGACGGAGCCCGCCTGGGCAGCCGAGCTTCGGGCGGAGCGTGATGCCCAGAGCGAGTGGCTGGAGACTCTGGCGGTGGACGAAGCGCCGATGCACGCCATGAAGGTCCACAAGGTACTGGAGTCGTTCATCCGGCCCGACGACTGCCTGGTGTTCGACGGCGGCGACTACTGTCATTTCGGCAGGGCCTTCCATCCGGCGCGGCTGCCCCGGCGGTGGTTCTACGTCTCGCCTCTGGGCATGCTGGGCACGGCGCTGCCGACGGCCCTGGCGGCCAAGCTGGCCCACCCAGACCGCCGGGTCTTCCTGTTCACCGGCGACGGTGCCTTCGGCTTCAACGCGATGGAGTACGACACGGCGGTGAGACACGGTCTGAACATCGTGGGTATCCTAGGAAACGACTCTGCCTGGGGGATCGACCGCCAGATCCAGCTCGGCGTGTACGGCAAGCCGGTCGCGACCGACCTGCTGCCGACGCGTTACGATCAGGTCGTCGCCGGTCTTGGAGGATACGGAGAGCTCGTGGAGCGGCCTGACGAGCTCCCGGCTGCCGTCGACAGAGCGCTGGCGTCCGGTTTGTCGGCGCTGCTGAACGTCACGGTGCAGAGGGGCATCAGTCCTCGCGCGAAGGCGGCGGTGGCCCGATGGACGAGCAGAGGCATCCAGCCGTTCTAGGCGCGCGGGAGGCGCGGAGACGCGCCGGACACGCCTCTTGGCGCCCTTACGTCGGTTCATGTCCAGACTCGCACAGTTTGGTTGACAGGAGGCATGCATGACGCGCGCAGTTGCCGGGCACCTGTTCCCGACCATGGTCGTGGGCAGTCTGCCTCGATACGAGTGGGTCCGCGAGCTGATCGAGGAGCGTAAAGAAGGCCGCGTCACCTCCGAGGAGACGGACAGGCTTCTCGACGGCGCGATCCCCTCCGCGATACACATGCAGGAGCGTGCCGGGCTCGATTTCGTGTCCGACGGCGAGTGGCGTAGGGAGAGCTACGTCAAGGTCTTTTCCGAGGCGGTCGATGGCTTCAAAGACGACCTGATATCGACCCGGGCTTCGACGGTCTCGAAGATGCCGTACCCGGCCGTGGTCGACAAGCTGGTGTCTCGCAGGCCCATCGCTCTGGCCGAGGCGTCGTTTCTGCGGGAGCACACCGACGCGAAGCCCATAGTCGCCATCCCGTCGCCCTACACGGTGGCGAGGCGAATGTGGAGCCCGGAGCACTCCACCTCGGCGTATCCGACGCGGGAGGAGTTCATGGGGGCCTGCATACCGATAATCCGGGACGAGGTGCAGGCGCTGGCCCGCGCCGGTATCGACGCGGTGCAGCTAGACGATCCGTGGCTGGCACTGCTTGTGGACCCCGCGTATCGTGACGGCCAGGGGATCGTCGACATAGACCACGAGATCGAGATGTCCGTGTCCTCGGTCAACGGTGCCGTCGAGGGCGTCGGGGACATATTCGTGAGCGTCCACATGTGCCACGCCCACTTCAACCGGGAACACATGACCAGTGGGCCCTACGACCTGATCATGGGTGCCCTTGGGCAGATGAACGTCGACAGGTTCGCCATGGAGTTCGCCACGCCGGACGCCGGAGGGATCGGCGTGCTCAAGGACTTCCCCCGGAACAAGACGCTCGGGCTTGGAGTCATCGACCATACCGACCCACACGTCGAGACCTCGGAGGAGGTGGTGGCTCGGGCTGAGGCCGCGATGGAGTTCGTGCCCAAAGAGCGGCTCACGCTCAACCCTGACTGCGGCTTCTCGCCGTCCAGCGCGAACCCGTCGAACCTGGATGAGGCCTACCTGAAGCTCAAGGCGCTGTGCGACGGCGCGGCCATCCTGAGAGAGAAGCACGGCTGAAATAGGCGATCGGCGAGCGCGGCGACCCTAAGTAATCTTCAACTCCGGGAGCCATGAATAGTGGCCAGCGTCGAGATAGTCGCAATAGGCTCGGAGCTGCTTCTGGGACAGATCGTCGACACCAACTCGGCGTGGATGGCCGAGCGGCTGACCGGCCTCGGCATCGACATGTACTACAAGACGGCGGTCGGCGACAACCCGGCCCGAATGAAAGAGGTGATCGCCCACGCCCTCGACCGGTCCGACGTCGTCATCACCAGCGGAGGCCTTGGACCCACTCAGGACGATCTGACCCGCGAGATCGTAGCCGAGGTGACCAGCAAAGACCTTGTCCTCGATCCCGACCTGCTGGAGCAGATCGAGAAACGGTTCCGCAGCCGCGGGTTCGTCATGACCACGAACAACGAGCGCCAGGCCTACATTCCCGACGGTGCCATCGCGGTCGAGAACCCCAACGGCACCGCGCCCTCTTTCATCGTAGAGGACCCACGGGGCATCGTGTTCGCCCTGCCGGGCGTGCCCGTCGAGATGAAGTGGCTCTTCGACAACGAGGTCGCGCCATACCTCCGGCGAAGGTTCAGCCTGTCCGGGCTGATCACCCACCGCATCCTCAAGGTCGCGGGACTGGGCGAGAGCGCGGTCGATGAGTTGGTCGGCCATCTAATCGCCGGCTTGAAGAATCCGACGGTAGGCGTGCTGGCCCACCCTGGCCAGGTGGACGTGCGGATCACGGCCAAAGCGGCAAGTCTCGAAGCAGCCGCGGAGATGATCGAGCCCGTCGAGGGCGAGCTCCGCGGTCTGCTCGGGGACCATGTGTTCGCCACCGATGCCGAGTTGATGGAGGACACGGTGGCCAGGCTGCTCGACGAGAGCGGAAAGACGATATCTATCTACGAGGACATCACCGGCGGCATGCTGTCGGGACGGATACGGCAGGTCAGCCCGGACAAGTTCGTCGAGGCTGTCATCGGCGGTGGCTCGGCCGCGGTCCATCGGCTTCTTGCCCACTCGTGGGCCCCCGACAGTGTCGACGACCTGATGAGCGACGGCGCAAGGCTCTGCAAGGAGCTGGCCTGGGCGATGAAGGCCCACACGAGGGCCGATCTGGGCCTTGCGGTGCACGGTGTGCCGGACGAGTCCGACAGCTCCGAAAACCTGGCGCGCGGTCAGACCTACATATCGGTGACGGACGGCACCGGCTTCAAGGCGCTTTCTTACAACTCGGCTGGTCGCAGCATGCCCGATCGGACTCGCCTGAGCCTCAACGCTATGGAGCTAGTGCGCAAGGTCCTGCGAGATGGAATCGGGTAGAGGATGTCGATGAGGCTGTCCCGCGCCCTAAATAGATAGGCCCCGCCGAGGCGGGGCCTATCGGGAGGCGTTCCAGAGAACACCTACCTGGAACACCTCCGACTACTACTGTCCAACGCAGCACCTCCTTTCTGGAGACCCCACCACCTAGACTGTCTTCCCCACCATGGGTCTCTGCGTACTATTATACTCTCGATGTGGTGGCGCACAAGGGTGTCTGCCCCACTGGCTTGGCGTGTTCGGGTCCGGACCGGCATGTGGAGGGCAAAGCATGATTCAGAGACTTGCCGGCGTAATCGTATGGACTGACGACCTGGAGCGGCTGGTCGAGTTCTATCGCGATACGCTGGGTCTGACGCCGCATTCGGTCAAGCCGAACTTCGTCTCGTTCAGGTGGGGAGGAGTCCGGCTGGGGATAGGGAAACATTCGAAGGTCAAAGGAAAGACGGCCGAGCCTTTTCGGATCATGATCAACCTGGGCGTGGACGACATACGCGGCCAGTGCGAGCTGCTCCGAGAGAGGGGAGTGCGCCTGGTCCGCGAGCCGCAAAAGGAGCACTGGGGTGGTTGGGTGGCGACATTCTCGGACCCGGATGGCAACACCCTTCAGCTACTCCAACAGCCCGAGTGAGAGCCGCGTCCGCGCGAAAACATAAGCCCTCAGGTTACGCCTGAGGGCTTATGTAATCCGTCTGCGTATTCGGCTAGCGCTTCGAGTACTGCTCTGCCTTTCTCGCGCGCTTGAGCCCGTACTTCTTCCGCTCCTTCTCCCTGGCGTCGCGGGTGAGCAGCCCGGCCTTCTTTAGCCTGGGCCGAAGCTCGGGGTCGGCCACGAGCATGGCCCTCGCGATCCCGTGCCTGAGAGCCCCGGCTTGGCTGACGACGCCGCCGCCGCCGGTCTTCGCCACGACGCTGAACTTGCCGACGGTGTCGGTGGCCCGGAATGGCTCCATGATGATGTCGCGCCATGGGTTCCAGCCGAAAACCTCTTCCATGGGCTTGCCATTGATGATGATGGGACCGTCCTCAATGAAGAGCCGGACCCGGGCCACGGATGTCTTCCTGCGGCCGGTGCCGTAGTAGTAAGTGCGTTCGTTCAACTACGCCTCCTCCGACTCCAGAGAGCTGTTGTCGTCTGATCTGTTTTCTTTCTTGGCCCGGCTACGGGTCCGCCGGGGCTTGGCGTTGCTGTTCTCCTCGTCCGCCTCCGCGGCAGCCTCCTGGGGAGCCTTGCCCTCCGCCGCCAGAGCTTCGGCGTCCGCATCCCTGGCCTCCGCCGAGGTCTCCACCGCCCTATCGCCGGCACCAGCCTCGATTGCCGCAGCTTCGGGCGCCGAGTGCTCGGCTGGAGCCTCCACTACGGCCTCCTTCGGTGCTGCCGCGGCCGCTGCTGCGGCTGCCTCTTCGGCGCGCAGACGGCGGGCGCCGGCATTTATCTGCGCTGCGTGTGGGTGAGATTCGCCCGCATACAGCTTCAGGCGCGACAGCATGTGGCGTCCCAGAGTGTTCTTGGGAAGCATGCCCTTGACCGCGTGTTTCAGTGCCCGGGTCGGGTCCGTCTTGAGTGTCTCGGACAGCGACCGCTCTTTCAGGCCGCCGTGGTACCCGCTGTGCCTGTAGTAGCGCTTGTCTTCCAGCTTGTTGCCGGTGACGTGGAACTTGGCCGCGTTGATGACTACTACGAAGTCCCCGGTGTTCAGATACGGCACGTAGGTCGGCCTGTGCTTGCCCTGAAGGAGCACGGCGATCGCGGTCGATACTCGGCCGAGGGTCTTTCCCTTGGCGTCGATGACGTGCCACGCCGGCTCGACGCGGGACGGTCGTGAATGCAACCGTCCTCTGGTTGTGGTCATTTTAAGAATCCCCTTCCGTCACGAAGTCCTCGTACTCAATTTTCACGAGACACAGCCCCTGCGGAGGCAGCGAATGTGCGACCGCATCGACTTCGTCTCCGTCTACCATCGATTTCAGCTCCGCCGGAGTCAGTCTGCCCTGTCCGACGTCAACCAGCGCTCCGGCCATCCTCCTGACCTGATGGGGCAGGAAGGAGCCGCCCTCCACCTCCAACGTCACCGTATGGCCATGGCCGCTCCGCCTCACCGCGGCTTCCGTAACCTCTCTGACTGTGCTGGCGTCCGCCTTCTCCAGTGGGCCCGCGAAACGGGCGAAGTCGTGGCGGCCGACAAAGTGGCGCGCGGCCCGGCGCATTTTCCCTACGTCGAGGGGGCGGGATATGTGGTGGGTGGTGCGCCTTGTCAGGGGTGACCGTACCGGTCCGGTGTCTATTGTGAACGCATACCTGCGGCTTTTCGCCATCCGACGAGGGTCGAAGTCATCGGGCACGCTGTGCACCCTTCTCACTGCTATGTCATCCGGGAGATGGCGGTTTAGCGCGCCGAGGAATGCCTCTTTCGGGTGGGTGGAGGCCGTATCGAAGGCTACCACCTGAGCCCTGGCGTGGACGCCGGCGTCCGTGCGCCCGGCACCCTTGACCCTGACAATTTCACCTGTGAACCTCTGGATGGCTTTCTCTAGCTCCTCCTGCACTGAAGGGGCGTTGGTCTGGTACTGAAACCCCCGGTAGTTCGTCCCCTCGTATTCGACTGTCAGGGCAAGCCGCATGACATGGCGCCCTCTGGGCCGTTCCGGCCGGCCTACTCTCCGTCGCTAGGAGACCAGCTCTACGATGGTCATGGGCGCGGCGTCGCCGTTGCGGTTGCCCAGCTTGATTAACCGCGTGTACCCGCCCGGCCTGTCCTCGTATCGAGGAGCCAACTCGTCGAACAGCTTCTGCACAATCCGCTTGTCCGTGAGCAGGGCCGCAGCCTGCCTGCGGTCGTGAAGTGTCCCCCGCTTGCCCCGCGTTATGATCTTCTCGGCCATCCGCCGGATCTCCCTCGCCTTGGCGTCGGTCGTCTGCAGCGTCTCATGACGCAGCAGGTCCGTGACCGCCGTGCGGAGCATAGCCATGCGGTGGGCGGTAGGCCTTGACAGCTTTCTACCGGCTATTTTGTGTCTCACTGCTACTCGACCTGGCCTTCCGGAGCGTCGGCGCCGACCTCGACAAGGTCGCCCTCGCCACTGTCCTCTTCAGCTTCGGTTTCCTGCTGAAAGTCTGGATCGAGCTCCGGCGGCAGCAGGTCCATCTCGCGCAGCCGGCCGTACAGCTCAGTCAACGACTTCTCGCCGAAGTTTCTGATCTGGAGCAGGTCGGCCTTCTTCATCTCCAGCACCTGCCCTACTTTGTCGATACTGGCCCGCTTCAAGCAGTTCAGGGTCCGTGACGACAGCTCAAGCCGCTCGACCGGGACGTTGTAGCCCTCAGGCGAAATCCACTGCGTTATCGCTGGCGCCGCGGCACCGTCCTCTTCGCCTATCTGGGCCCTGGAGAACAGGAAGAACTTCTCGACCAGGATACCGCCGGCCTGTCGCAGGGCCTCCACCGGAGCGATGGAGCCGTCAGACCATATCTCCATGGTGAGCCGCTCGAAGTCCGTCCGCTGCCCTATCCGGATCTCTTCGACGGAGTAGTTGACCTTTCGGATCGGAGTGAATATCGCGTCCACCGGGAGCACGCCTATAGGCAGGCCCTCTCCCCTGGATGCCTCGGCGTAGCCCGTACCTCGCTCGACGTTTAGCTCCAACGAGAGCATGGCGTCGTCGGAGTCCAGAGTCGCCAGGTGCAGCTCGGGGTTGACCACCTCGTAGTCGGAAGACGACATGATGTCGCCGGCGCTCACCTCGCCCTGGCCGGCTAGCTCCAACCGCAGCTTTCCGGGCGTATCCACCTCAGAGCGCAGTCGGATCCCCTTGACGTTCATCAGAAGCTCTGAGACCTCTTCCTTGACGTTGGGTATCGTCGCGTACTCGTGCAGCACTCCCTCAATCTTGACCCAGGTGACCGCGGTGCCGGACAGCGAACTGTACAGCACCCGCCGCAGTGGATTGCCGAGGGTCACGCCGAACCCTTTAGGGAGCGGCTCTATGGCTATCTTGCCGTAGCGGTCGTCGGCGTCCAACACCGTGATGTCCGGTGCCGGTATCGGCTCTTCAACGTCCTCGACGACTTCCTGCGGGACGAATGTCTGGAAATTCAGCATAAAGCGGAAAACTCCTGCTGGGCCGCGCCCGTTCTCTCCCGGCGCTGCCCGGCTATCTCGAGTAGAACTCGACGATTAGTCGCGCGTCGATACCCGACTCGATCTCGGTGACGTCCGGTAGCGACAATACCTGTCCGGTCATGCTGCTCACTTCCAGGTTCAGCCATGTCGGCACCGGTCGCTTGGGGGCGCCTTCGGTAATTAGCTGGGCGAACTCCGGCAGGGACCCGTTGGGGCCCTTCCAGGTGATCACGTCATTGGGCTTGACCAGGTACGACGGAATGTCGAGCCGCCGGCCGTTTACCTGGAAGTGACGGTGATTGACCATCTGCCGGGCTTGCTTGCGCGAGTCGGAGAAGGACAGCCTGTAGATGACGTTGTCCAGCCGCCGCTCGAGCTGCTGCAGAAGCAGGTCGCCGGTGATTCCGGGCTTCTCTCGAGCCGTCTCGAAATACTTGCGGAACTGGCGTTCGAGGACACCGTATGTCCAGCGCGCTTTCTGCTTCTCACGAAGCTGCAGCGCCCATTCGGACGCTCGACGGCGCCTGGGTATGTGGTCTCCAGGCGGGCGCTTCCGTCTGTCGACGGCGCACCTCGGGGTGAAGCAGCGCTCGCCCTTCAGGTAGAGTTTCTCGCCGATGCGTCGGCACTGGCGGCAAACGGGATCGATGTAACGTGCCATAGGTTTAGGTCTTTAGGCCTCCTCGGGCTGTAAGTGGGAGCCGTTAGCTCCCCGTCGCGGGTCCGGCGTCCTCACGTGGTCGCCAGTCCCATCTCGCGGGACAGCGCCGTAAGGTCGAAGTGCTCTTTCCTAACTCTTACGTCGTAGTACACTAGTGTCACTGCGATGAACAGGACCGGCAAGACGAAAATGCCAACGATAACGCCGCCCAGCGCAAGTATCGAACCTGCAGCGTTGGAAGCGGGCTCCGTGCTCACGATGCTGGCCGCCACCACGAACGGGATGGTCGCAACAAGCCTCAGCCCGGTTGCTATCAGCCCGAGGACGACCGTGATTCCAAATATCCGCCACCAGTTGCCCTTGATGAGGCGGGTGCTGCGACGCAGGGCCTCCATGGGACTGTAGCCTTCGACGACCACCGCCTGAACAGCCAGCGACCAGTAGATCAGAAGAGCGAATGCCGGTATCAACACAACGGCCGCGGTCCCGGCGAGCCACGTCTCGTTCTTCACCTGCATGGCCATAGGCGCTACCAGCAGAAAGAATGCGGCGACGATGGCGATGATGGCAAGTGACACCACCTTCCACCATGCCCTCTGATAGCAACTCAGCAGGACGATGTCGCCGGTCACATAGTGCTGGCCGACCGCCGTGGCCCCGGCGCCGAACAGGAAGACCGCACCGAATATCCCAACGAACGCGGCGACGACGAAAGCGGCCGCTTCCGTCAGCGCCGGGCCGTGGAACAGCTCCAGCAGCAGTATCGAGACGATACCTGAGGGCAACTGGACCGGCGCGGACAGCTTCGCGAACCGCCAAAAGTGGCGAAAGTAGATCGAGAAGGTCTCGTCGAGGAGACCTCCGAGACTATGCTCCGACAGCGCAGGCGGGCCCATTTCCGGTGGAGTAGTCGACATCGGGACTACGTGCGCCTCCGCTTGGACGGCCGGCAGCCGTTGTGTGGAATGGGGGTCACGTCCCGAATGCTGGTGACCATGATTCCGGATGCCTGGAGGGCGCGGATGGCTGCCTCGCGGCCTGGACCGGGACCTCGTACGAATACGTCCACCTGCCTGATGCCGTGCTCCATACCCTTGCGGGCGGCGTCCTCGCCGGCCCTCTGGGCCGCGAAGGCCGTCGACTTACGAGAGCCATTGAACCCCACTGTCCCGCCGCTGCCCCACGCGATTACGTTGCCCTGGGCGTCGGTAAGGGTGATCAGAGTGTTATTGAAGGTCGACTGGATGTAAGCCCGTCCGATGGGGACCGACTTACGCTCGCGCCGCCTTGTTCGAGATCTGGTTGTCATGTACGATTCTCCGCCTCCTATCGGGCTACGCCTACTTCCGCGCTATCGTGTGCCTGCGGCCCGCCACCGGGATCCTCCGGCCACGCTTCGCCCTCGCGTTGGTGCGCGTCCGCTGCCCTCTGACCGGCAGGCCGCGCCGGTGCCTCAGGCCCCGGTACGTGCCTATGTCGATCAGCCGGCGAATGTTCATGTTCGTCTCTTGTCGCAGATCGCCTTCAATGGTCTTCTCGCGGTCGATGACCTCGCGAATTCGGCCGAGCTCCGCCTCGCTCAAGTCCCGGACGGGCGGATTGCCGTCTATCGCGGCCTTCTCGACCACGTCCGCAGCCTGATAGGCACCGATCCCGAAGATCGTCCTGAGCGATATCTCGACCCGCTTGTTGTCTGGGATGTTTACACCCGAGACCAGGGCCATGTTCTACCTCCCGATGCCGTCCTGGCTATCCCTGCCGCTGCTTGTGCCTGAGGTTGTCGCAAATCACGAGGACCTTGCCGTGGCGGCGGACTATGCGGCAGTTCGCGCACCTCTTTTTGACGGATGCTGAGACTTTCATGCTGTCCTCGAACCCTCGCTATCTGAAACGGTAGGTGATCCTGCCGCGAGTAAGGTCGTAGGGCGACAACTCGACAAGGACCCTATCGCCCGGAAGGACCCGGATGTAGTTCACGCGAATCTTGCCCGAGAGATGGGCCAGCACTTTGTGCCCATTGGCCAACTCTACCCTGAAGGTCGCGTTGCGTAGCGACTCAGTCACCTTGCCCTCGACCTCTATGCCTTCCTTGTTGGGCATATCAGATCCCGGTCCCTATCGAAGGGCCGTGAGTACCTCCGCGCCGTTGCTGGTTATCGCGATGGTGTCTTCGAAGTGGGCGGACAACTCACCGTCCGCGGTCACCACGGTCCAACCGTCGTCGAGCTGAACAGCCTCCCAGCCGCCTAGATTCAGCATTGGCTCAATGGCCAGCGTCATGCCCGCGCGAAGGGCGGGACCGCGTCCGGCGGTGCCGTAGTTTGGCACCTGCGGTTCCTCGTGCAGGGCACGTCCGATGCCGTGGCCGACGTACTGTCGTACCACACCGTAGCCGCGCGCCTCTGCGTACTGCTGCACCGCGGCCGATATGTCGCCAATACGCCCGCCCGCTTTGGCCCGGGAGATACCCGTCTCGAGCGACTCCTTGGTCGCGTCCAGTAGACGCTGTGCGTCCGCTGATATCGCGCCGACGCCAATGGTGAGCGCGCTGTCGGCGTGTAACCCACCGACGACGGCTCCGATGTCTATGCTGACCACGTCACCCTCTTTGAGTACCCTGTCGCCCGGAATGCCGTGCACGATCTCCTCGTTGATCGAGACGCAGATCGTCGCCGGGAACGGCGTCGGCCCTCCCGCAGTGTAGCCCTTGAACGACGGCGTGGCGTCCATGTCTCGGATCTGTTTCTCCGCCAGTCGATCGAGCTCGGCCGTCGTCAGTCCCGGACGGATAGCGTCCATGAGTTTGGCCTTGGTCTGCGCGACAACCCTTCCGGCCTCGCGCATGTGGGCCAACTCTCGCTCCGACTTTATGGTTATTCCGTTGTGGCTGCCCACGTTCAGTGTCGTTTTCAACTCGTCTATTGCGCCGTTGGCCGGGGACTGTGACAAGTAGGCGTCAGGGGCACGCATCATAATAGCACAGGCCCGACTCCATCCTATCTAAGGCTCTATCTAGATCAGGCTGATCAACGCGGTGAGATCGCGTCCCACCTCCTCGACCGACCGCTCGCCCTCTACTTCTTCGAGTATCCCGGCCTCCCGGTAGTGCTCCACCAGCGGCGCCGTCTCTTCCATGTAGACCTGAATGCGCTTCTCGACGGCCTCCGGCTTGTCATCCTCGCGTTGGTACAGCTTGCCGCCGCACCTCGTACAACTGCCTGCCGTATCGGGGTCACGCCCGCTGTGGGGCATCTGGCAGTCGGTGCAGACCAGCCGGTCCGAGAGCCGCGTCCCCAGCTCGTCCTTGGACACCTTGATGTAAATCGCTTTGTCTATTCCGCCACTTTCCTCCATGGCGGCGTCCAGGGCCGCCGCCTGCGCCTCTGTCCTCGGGAAGCCGTCCAGCAGGAACCCGCCGGACCCGGCCTCGCGGTCTATCCAGTCCATAACCATTCTGATGGTCACGTCGTCTGGGACCAGCACGCCACACCCCATGTAGGAGCGGGCGAGCTGTCCCATCTCTGTATTCCTGCGCTGATGGTCCCGGAACAGGTCACCCGACGATACGCTCGGAATGCCGAGCGCGTCTGACAGGCGGGCGGCCTGCGTGCCCTTGCCAGCCCCGGGCGGCCCAAGCAGAATCACCTTCAACGGAATCACTCTTACAGTCTTGACGCCTCTGTAGCCTATTGGATGAAGCCCTGGTAGTTTCGCATCAGTAGCTGCGCTTCAAGCTGACGCATCGTGTCCAGAGCGACGCCGACCATGATCAGAAGACTGAAGCTGCTGATCGTCAATGCCCGGACGTCGGTTGCCTGCGTAATGAAGTACGGGAGAATGGACACGGTGCCCAGGAACAGTGCGCCGCCCCAGGTTATTCGCATTACCACCCTGGTCAGGTACTCCTGAGTGGGGCGCCCCGGACGGATTCCCGGGATGAAACCGCCGTTCTGCTGGAGGTTCTCGGCGAGGTTTTGTTGCTGGAACACTATCATCGTATAGAAGAAAGTGAATATCACCACGAGCAGGAACACGGCGCCGTGGTAAGGAAATCGCACCGGGTCCAGGGAGTCGGCCATCCACTGGGATGTCCTTACGAGGATGTTGTCGCTCAGCGGGTTCCTGAAGTAGCTGGCTATCGTGATCGGCAGGATGATCACCGAGGAGGCGAAGATCAGCGGGATCATCCCAGCCGAGTTGACCCTCAGCGGCAGAAACGTCGCGCCGCTCTGGCGCTGCATCCGGCCACCGCGGTAGATGCTCCGGCCATACTGTACCGGGATCCGTCTCTGGGCCTCGGTGAACAGGACTATGAAGTAGATGATCGCGAAGCCGAACACGGCCAGGAGAAGCAGCCCCCCGGCCTCGTTTCGTTCGAGGAAGCCCTGTCCAAGCAGACTCGGGAACCCGGCGACGATGCCGCCGAATATGATCAGCGATATCCCGTTGCCCAGCCCGCGCTCCGTGATCAGCTCGCCGAGCCACACCAGGAACATCGTGCCCGCGACCATCGACAGCACCATCGCGAT
The DNA here is from genome assembly GCA_964513735.1 of uncultured Dehalococcoidia bacterium. Classification (GTDB taxonomy): domain Bacteria; phylum Chloroflexota; class Dehalococcoidia; order Lucifugimonadales; family CAZENU01; genus CAZENU01. Next base: position 41,866 of record CAZENU010000001.1, on the reverse strand, counting down.
GGTCGGCAGGTTCAGGCCGAAATCGCTCTGGGGCAGTACTCCTGACTGTCGTAGCAACGAGAGCTGGCCGACCGACTGGAAGAATGCGATGGGCACTGTTAGCCAGTGCGTGATCTGGTTGATACGCTGCCGGCCGTACTCGCCCTCCTGGCTGAGCGTCTTAAGGTTGGGTATTACCGGCACCAGAATCTGCATGACGATGGACGCCGTGATATACGGATACACGCCGAGGGCGGCCACGCTCATGCGCGAGAGGGCGCCGCCGCTGAATAGGTCCAAGAAGCCGAGCAGCGCTTGCTGTTCGAATGCCTGGTTGAGCGCCTGGATGTCGACGCCGGGGACCGGCACGTGGGCCACAAACCGGAAGACCGTCAGCATGGCCAGGGTGAACAGTATCTTCGCACGCAGGTCGGGCACGCGCATCGCGTCGATCATCGACTGGATGAGCTGCGGCCTTGATACCTCGGGCGATGATGCTTGCGCCTGACGCACTAGCTGATCTCCCTCACCGTGCCACCGACCTCCTCAATCTTGCGCCTGGCCGAGCCGGAGAAGCGGTGGGCCTCCACGACCAGCGGCCGATCGATCTCACCGCGGCCGAGCACCTTGACGGGCTTGCGAAGATCGCGCACGGCCCCGCTCTCGAGCAAGACCTGCGGCGTCACCTCGCTGTTGGCCGGAAATTTGGCGAGCCGGTCGAGGTTAATGACGGTGAACTCCTTGCGAAATATGTTGGTGAAGCCCGGCAGCTTGTCCAGCCTCGTGATCAGAGGCTGCTGGCCACCCTCGAACCCGGGCCGAACGCCGCCGCCGCTCCTCGAGTTCTGGCCCTTCATGCCTCTGCCGGAGTAGCTGCCGTGACCGCTGCTGTCGCCGCGGCCGACCCTCTTGCGGGCTTTCTTGGCCCCCATTGGGGGGCGGAGTTCATGCAGTCTCATCTTTTTTCTTGCTCGCCTTCGTTCGCGTGGTAGACCGGCGGATCCTCTTGGCCGGCTCGGCGACCTCCGACACCTCGACCAGGTGCCGGACCTTGTTCACCATGCCCAGGATGGAAGGTGTGTCGTCGTGCTCGACGGTATGGTGCAGCCGCTTCAGTCCTAGGCCGACGATGGTCCTCCTCTGGTCCTGAGGGAACCCAATAGTGCTCTTCTTCCAGGTTACGGTTATCTTGCCCATTGGGAGGGTCTGCTACTTTCTTCTCGGTACCCGGCGATCAATACGCCTGGGCATCTCGGATTCGGCGACCCGCCTGCGCCTCATGAGCGTCTGCTCGGGGTCCTGAAGCATGGCCAGGCCATTCAGCGCGGCCTTGACGGAGTTGACCGGGTTGGTGCTGCGCCGAATCTTGGTGACTATGTCCTTGATCCCCGCGAGCTCCACCACCGCTCTGACGGCACCGCCGGCGATTACGCCGGTGCCCGGGGGCGCCGGTCGCATCATCACCAGGGAGGCCCCGAAGGTGGCGGTGATCTCGTGCGGGATCGTCGTCTGCGCCAGCGGTACGGTGATCATGTTCTTGCGAGCGTTCGTGCTGCCCTTCCTGACGGCGTCGGGCACCGCCTTGGCCTTGCCCATGCCCACGCCCACGTGTCCGTCGCCGTCACCGACGACAACGATGGCGTTGAAACTTAGATCGCGGCCCCCCTTGACGACCTTGGACACGCGCGAGATACTGACGACCCGCTCGTTGAGCATCGACTCATCGGGCTTGTAGTCAGGCCGAATCGAGTAGTCTGCCTTCATCGTCATCAGAGTTTCAGCCCTCCTTCACGGGCGGCGTCGGCCAGCGCTTTGGCACGGCCATGGTACTTGTAGCCGCCCCGATCGAACACGACCTGGGAGACACCGCTGGCCAGCGCTCGCTGGGCAATCAGCGCCCCAACCAGCTTGGATACCTCGGACTTGGGCTTGCCGTCACGCTCCTTGCGAACCTCGCCGTCCTGGCTGGAGGCGGCGGCAATGGTGACTCCTGTGGTGTCGTCTATCACCTGGGCGTAGATATGGCGCAGGCTGCGGAACACCGCCATCCTCGGCCTTTCGACAGTACCGCGGACTTTGGTACGCACTCTCCGATGGCGGACCCTCCGCAGGACCCAGGCGTTTTTTTCTCGTGGCATTCCTAGACTTCTCTCCTGGCGCTCTTGCCCGGCTTCAACCGTACCTGCTCGCCCGCGTATCGGATCCCTTTTCCGGTGTAGGCGTTGGGCGAGCGCACCGACCTGATCTCTGCGGCTGTCTGGCCGACGACCTGTTTGTCGATGCCGCGTACGTGAATTCGGTTGTTGCCTTCGGCCTCCAGCGTGATCCCTTCGCGGGGCTGCACGTCCACCGTGTGGCTGAACATGACGCTCAGCGTTATACCCTTGCCGTTCTGCTGGACCCTGTATCCGACTCCCACCAGTTCGAGCGCCTTGGTATAGCCCTCGGTAACACCCTCGACCATGTTGGCCAGCAGGCTGCGGGTCAGCCCGTGCAGGGCCCGGTGCTCGCGCTCGTCAGACGGCCGCGTGACCGTCATGATCCCGTTGTCGGCCGTGATCTGGATGTCCCCGGGGATCGTCTGGGTCAGCGAGCCTTTGGGCCCCTTTATGGTGACCTCGCGCTCCGTCACCTCTACGTTGGTGCCGGACGGCAGCGCTATCGGTTGATTTCCTACTCTAGACATATTGCCTACCTACCAGACGTAGCAGAGTAGCTCTCCGCCCACGCCCTCACGCCACGCCTGCTTCCCGGTCATCACGCCCTGGGAAGTCGACAGGATCGAGACCCCCAGCCCGCCGTAATAACGCGGGATCTCGCCCTTGCGAACGTATACTCGCAGCCCGGGACGGCTCACCCGCTTCAGACCGGCGATGGACGGCTCTCCCTTCCCGCCGTAGTGAAGATAGAGTCGGATGGTGCCCTGCGGCGCGGACTCGTCCGCCAGCTCGTAGTCTTGGAGAAAACCCTCGTCCTTCAGGACCTGCGCAATGGCGACCTTCATCTTGGAGGTAGGCATCTCCAACGTATCGTGACGGACCATGATCGCATTGCGAATCCTGGTCAGCAAATCGGCTATCGGATCAGTAACTGCCATGCATCCCCCCCGAAGGCGGCTCGCGCCTGCAAGGCGCGTCTCCGCTCTACCAACTGGCCTTGCGCACGCCCGGAAGCAGGCCCATGAGCGCCATCTCCCTGAAACAGATACGACACAGACCGAAGTGCCGGATGTAGGCCCTGGGCCGGCCGCACTGATTGCAGCGGTTGTAGGCGCTGACCGGGTACTTCTTCGGCTTCTTCCAGCTCGCTATCTTAGATGTTTTGGCCAAGTTCTCCTCTTGCCAGATCTAGTCTTATGCGGCGACCTCGTCGGCCGCCGTGCGGGTGAACGGCATTCCCATCAGGTCCAGCAGTCTCAGCCCCTCTCTATCGGTGAAGGCCGACGTGACTATCGCTAGCTGCAGGCTCCGTATTCGGTCGATGGAGTTGTAGTCGATCTCCGGGAAAATCACCTGTTCCCGAATCCCCAGCGAGTAGTTGCCGCGACCATCGAACGACTCTCTGGATAGTCCGCGAAAGTCTCGGATGCGGGGCAGAGCCGAGCTCACCAGCCGGTCGAAGAACTCATACATCCGGCGACCCCGAAGCGTAACCGTGATGCCGACGACCATGCCTTCTCTCACCTTGAAGCCGGCGACAGATTTCCGGGCCTTGGTCGTCACCGGATGCTGTCCCGTTATCGTCTCCAGGTCTCGTGTCGCGTTCTCTATGGCCTTGGCGTTCGTCTCAGCCTCTCCGAGGCCTATGTTCAGAGTGATCTTGTTGAGCCGCGGTACCTGCATGGCGCTGGTGTAGCTGAACTCTGACGTCAGCGCCGGGGCGACATCTTCCCGGTAGCGCGAGAGCATACGGGGAGTAGTCTTTGCCTGGACGGTCGCCGGCTCGGCCGGCTGTTCGGCCGCGGCCTTCCGCGATGTTGCCCGCCGGGCCCCTCCGGTGCGCGACGACTGAGTACCGCTCGCCTTCTTGCGAGTGGAAGTCGCGCGCTTTTTGGGTGCCTCGTCTCCGGACGCCTTGGCGCTTGACTTGGCACTCGGCTTGGCCCGCTTTCGTGGAGTAGCCCGGGTGGTGGGGGCGCTCTTCGCGGTCTCGTCGGAGCTCTGTTCTTGGACCTCTTCGGTGGTCACTCGATCACTTCCTCGCAACTGCGGCACAGCCTGGCCTTGGTGCCGTCGGCCAGGATCCCGGTCTTCACCCGTGTTGGCCGCCCGCAATGGGTGCAGATCAACATGACGTTGGCTGCATTCATGGGCAGCTCCTTTTGCACTATGCTGGCCTGGCGCACGTTGGCGGTGGCCTTGGTGTGACGCTTCACGATATTCACACCCTCGACCAGCACCTTGTTCTCCTTAAGCAACACACGCTGGATCTGGCCCTGCTTCCCGCGGTCCCGGCCCTTGATCACGAGCACAGTATCGTTGGTTCGGAGCTTCATCTCACAGGACCTCCGGTGCCAGAGACACGATCCGCATGAAGTTCCGGTCTCTAAGCTCCCGAGCGACCGGACCGAATATCCGGGTGCCTCGAGGCAGCTGCTCCTCGTTGAGGATCACGGCCGCGTTGTCGTCGAATCGTATGTGAGAGCCATCAGATCTGCGATGGGTCTTGACGGTCCGGACCACCACGGCCCTTACGACCTCACCCTTGCCCACCTGGGCGGCCGGCGCGGCCTCTTTGACTGAGGCGACTATGACGTCACCCAGTCCCGCGTACTGTCTGCCGCTGCCGCCCGGCACGCCGATGCAACTGATTATGCGCGCGCCGGAGTTGTCGGCGACTTTGAGTCTCGTATATATCTGGATCACGGTGCCGGCTTCCCTTCGTCGGATTCGGCAGCGTCCTCTTCGGCCGGCTCAGTCTCAGCCTCAGGCTCCTCTTCGGCCGGCTCAGTCTCAGCCTCGGGCTCCTCTTCGGCCGGCTCAGTCTCAGCCTCGGGCTCCTCTTCGGCCGGCTCAGTCTCAGCCTCGGGCTCTTCTCCGGCCGGCTCAGTCTCAGCCTCGGGCTCTTCTCCGGTCGGCTCAGTCTCAGCCTCGACTTCCGCCACGGATTCCATGAGAGCCGGCTCGGCGGCCTCAGGCCCTCCGAGACCGGCGGAGGTCGCGACCGACTGGTCGATCGTGATCTCGTCAGGCTGTAATTCGGCTATCTCTTGCCGCGCCAGGATCTCTGCGACGCGCCACCGCTTCGTCTTCGACATCGGACGCGACTCTATGATCCTGATCAGGTCTCCTACCTGGCAGCTATTGTCTGCGTCATGGACGACCAGCCGGCTGCGCCGCCTCATGGATTTCCGGTATAGGGGATGCGTGCGGCGCCACTCTACGAGCACCACCACACTCTTGTCCATCTTGTCGCTGATGACCCTCCCGATCCTGGCTTTGCGTCGCTCGAAGCTCATTGTGCCGCCTCGGCGAGTTGTCGTTCACGCATTAAGGTATTCATCCTGGCGATTCGCTTGCGTAGCTTCTTGATTTCACGGACGTTGGCCAGCTGCATGGTCGCATCGCGGAACCGGAGGTTCATCAGTCCTCGCCGCGACTCTTCCAGCTCTTCTGCGAGCTCCGCGTTGGTCAGTGCTCTAAGGTCGTCGATCTCCATCCTTGAATAAGCCCTCTTGGCTAAGCGCGACTAGAATTCTTGCCTGATTACAATCTTCGTAGGGACCGGCAGTTTGGCCGAAGCGAGATGAAGCGCCTTCTTAGCCTCGCTCTCCGTCACGCCGGCCATCTCGAAGAGCACACGACCCGGTTTGACGACGGCCACCCAGTGGTCGACGGCGCCCTTCCCGCTGCCCATCCGGGTCTCGGCCGCGCGAGCGGTCACCGACTTATCGGGGAACACGCGAATCCAGAGCTTGCCACCTCGGCGGGTATACCTGGTGATGACGCGGCGTGCAGCCTCGATCTGCCGCGAGGTCAACCAGGCAGGTCCCACCGCCTTGAGCCCGTACTCACCGAAGTTGAGGGAGCTTCCGGTGACGGCAAGGCCCTTGCGGCGGCCGCGCTGCTTATTCCGGTATTTGACTCTCTTCGGTTGGAGCATCCTCGATAGCCTCTTCTGGTTTCACCGTGACCTCAATCGGGGCCATTTCCTTTTCTTCTTGCTCTTTGGCCTGAGGAAGGATCTCGCCCTTGAATATCCAGACCTTGACCCCGATCACGCCGAAGTCGGTGAGCGCCTCGGAGTAGCTGTAGTCTATGTCGGCTCTCAGAGTATGGAGCGGCACCCGGCCTTCCATCGCCTTCTCTTTGCGAGCGATGTCCGCGCCGCCGAGCCGGCCGGAGCATACTATCTTGATGCCCTGGGCCCCGGCCTGCATCGTCCTCGTCACCGCCTGCCTGATGGCCCTGCGGTAGGCGATCTTGCGCAGCAGTTGGTCGGCCACGTTGCGCGCGACGAGCTGAGCGTCCAGCTCCGGCTGACGTATCTCCTGCACGTTGAGGCGGGCCCGCCTCTCAGTCAGCGCCTCGAGAATCTTGCGGATCTCTTCAACCTTCTGGCCGCCGCGGCCGATGACGATGCCGGGCCTGGCGGTGTGGATGGTGATCACCACGTCGGTGGACCCGCGCTCGATCTCGACGCGGGAGACACCGGCGTCTGGATAGGCGCGCATTATCGTGTTGCGAATCGAAAGGTCCTCGCCCACCAGGGCGCGGTACTCGTTCGCCTTCGCGGCAAACCACTTGCCCTGCCAGTCCTTGACGATGCCTAGCCGGAAGCCGACGGGGTGAGTCTTATTCCCCAAGGTCCTGCTCCTGTTCGTCAACCACCACCGTGATGTGGCTGTTGCGCCTATTGATCCTCGCCGCCCTGCCACGGGCTCGGGCCCTGAACCGGGTCAGTCGCGTGCCCTCGTTAGCATATATCTCGACGATCTTCAGATCGGTTGCCCGCGCCACGAACTCGTTCTCGGCATTGGCGGTCGCCGACCGGACCAGCTTCGCCACCTGTCTGGCAATAGGGCTCGGGCGGAACTGCAGAATCTCCAGCGCCTCATCGACCTTCTTACCGCGCACCAGGTCGATGATGGGCTTGATCTTCTTTACGGAGATGCCCGTGTCTTTTGCGGTCGCTGTTGCGGCCAACTCGTCTGCTCCTGTATTACCTAACGAGGCTCGATCGTCGTCGTCCGCTCCGACCTCGTCGAGTGGCCGCGGAACGTCCTCGTCGGCGCGAACTCGCCGAGCCGGTGTCCCACCATGTTCTCCGAGATGAACACGGGCACATGGCGCCGGCCGTCGTGGACTGCGATCGTCAGCCCGAGCATGTCGGGCATTATCATCGACGCCCTCGACCAGGTAATGATGACCACGCGACTACTGCTGCGTCGGGCGGCCTCCACTTTCTTGGCCAGCTTCACTTCTACGAAGGGTCCCTTCTTGATCGACCTGGACATCGCTGCGCTCCCGTAACCCTATCGATCGTACCGGCGGGTCGAAATGAACCGATCGGTGGACTTGTTTCGTCGCGTGCGATAGCCGAGGGCGGGCTTCCCCCACGGAGTCTTCGGTCCCGGCATGCCCACCGGCGACTTGCCCTCACCGCCGCCGTGGGGATGGTCGCTGGGGGCCATCGCCACGCCTCTGACCCCGGGCCTGCGCCCCATGTGGCGCTTGCGCCCCGCCTTGCCTAGCTTGACGTTCTTGTGATCGACCGCGCTCACCTGGCCCACCGTGGCCATACATTCACTGAGCACCTGGCGGACCTCTCCCGAGGGTAGCCTGATCAGCGTGTAGGTGCCTTCCTTTGCCAGGACCTGCGCCGAGCTGCCGGCGCTGCGTACGATCTGCCCGCCGCGGCCGACCTTCAGCTCGATGTTATGCACCATGGTGCCCGTTGGGATTACCCGCAGCGGAAGGGCGTTGCCCGGGGCTATCCTGGCGTTCTCACCCGCCTCGATCCGGGTACCGACGGTGACACCGTTCGGTGCGATGATGTAGCGCCAGTCCCCATCCATGTACTTGATCAGCGCGATCCTGGCCGACCGGTTGGGGTCGTATTCGATCGTTGCGACCTCGCCGGGCACGCCATTCTTGTTGCGCTTGTAGTCGATAACACGATAGCGCCGCTTGTGCCCGCCGCCGCGGTGCCGGACCGTGACCCGTCCGTTGCGAGCGCGGCCGGCCCGTTTCTTCAGCGGCCTGAGCAGAGACTTCTTGGGCGTCGTGCTCGTGATGTCGTCGTTGGTCTGGAATACGGCGCCACGGCGGCCCGGAGTCGTCGGTTTGACAGCGTTAAGTGGCATCTATACGCCCTCGAATATAGTGATGGACTGCCCGGCCGCCACCGTGACGACCGCTTTCTTCCGTGAGCGTCGGGCCACGAGCCTTGGGCCGAAGCGCTTGCGCTTGCCCTTGACGTTCATCGTATTGACCTTGATCACGTTGACACCGAACGTGGTCTCGACGGCCTGCTTGACCTGCAGCTTCGTGGCACCAGGGGCCACCTCGAACGTATACCGGCCGCGCTCCTGCAAGTCGGTCGTCTTCTCGGTGACTACGGGCCTGAGTAATATATCGGTCAGGTTCATGGCGTCGCAGCCTCGCTTGAAGCGGCCACGCGGCCCCTGGAGGGCCGTTTTGCCACCCCACCCCAGAGCTCTTCCGCCCTGCGCACCGCCTCCAGTGTCATGACGATCTTCCGGTGCTTCACGAGGGCCAGTGTGTTGAGTAGAGAGACAGGCAGCATTCTCAAATTGGGAATATTCCGCGCCGACCTTAGGAGATTGGCGTCTGATCCATCTGCTACGAGGATGGCGTTCGGCCCGGCGTCGAGGGATTCGAGCACCGCAACCATCTGCGAGGTCTTCGGAGTGTCGAGACTGAACTGGTCGACGATGATGAGCTCGTCGTCCCTGACCTTGTCGGACAGCGAAGCCACCAGGGACTGGCGCCTCATCCTCCGGGGCGTGTTCTGGCGGAAGCTGCGAGGGTCGGGGCCGAAGACGACCCCGCCTCCCCTGTAGTGGGGCGATCGAATCGAGCCCTGCCTTGCCACTCCCGTGCCCTTCTGAGGCCTGGGCTTCCTGCCGCCTCCGGAAACTCTCGCGCGGTTCTTCGTGGCTGCCGTGCCTACTCGCGCATTGGCCAACTGGCCTACGACGACCTGGTGGACCAGTGCCCGGTTCGATGGCGCGCCGAATACGTCGTCGCGGACCTGGACGTTACCTACCGACTTCCCGTGCTGGTTCCAGAGCCGCAACTGCATCGGTCTAACCTTCTCGCTTTCCGGTCTTGCGGATCACAAGCAGCGAATTCCGCGCCCCCGGGACGGCGCCTTTTACGAGCAGCAGGTTCCTCGCCGGGTCGGTCTTGACGATCTCCAGGTTCTTGACGGTGATCTGCGCATTGCCCATATGCCCTGCCATCTTGTGCCCTTTGAGCACGCGACCCGGCGTGGTGCCGGCCCCGATGGAGCCCGGCGCGCGGTGCCGGTCCGACTGTCCGTGGGTCTTGGGACCGCCATGGAAGCCGTGGCGCTTCACACCGCCGGCGAATCCGCGGCCTTTCGAGAGACCCGTGACCGCGACTATGTCTCCCGGCTCGAACAGAGCGGCGTCGATCTCGGCGCCTACCTCCATTTCGGCGATGTCCTCCACCTCGAATTCACGCAGGTGGCGGAAAAGTTTGCCTGAGGGACCAAGGTGACCCTCTCGGGGCTTGTTACGCAGTCGCTTGATCTCCTCAAAGCCGAGCTGTACTGCGTCATAGCCGTCTTTGGTCGCGGTCTTCACCTGTGTCACGGTGCAGGGCCCGGTCCTGACGGCCGTAACGCACACCGCCTCGCCATCCTTCCGGAAGACCTGCGACGTGCCTATTTTCTTTCCCAGCAGCCCGTTGATAGTCATGGATATCTGGCTATAGCTTGATTGAGACGTGCACGCCGGCGGGAACGTTGAGCCGGGTGAGAGAGTCGATGGTCTTGGAAGTAGGTTTGATGATGTCGATGAGGCGATTGTGCGTGCGGATCTCGAAATGCTCTCGCCCGTCTTTGTGGACGTGCGGCCCTCTGATGACACAGAAACGCTTGATGCTCGTGGGCAACGGCACCGGGCCGGTCACCTGGGCGCCCGTGCGCTCGGCGGCCTCCACGATCTGGACCGCGGAAAGGTCCAGGATGCGATGATCGAACGCCTTTAGGATGACTCGGATCTTCTGATTTGCTATTGGTGTTGCTGTTGTCATTTGCTGCCTATACGGCGACCGGCTGCTTCACAGCCTCTTCGTAGCGATCGAACTCCAGGGTGTGGCTGGCCCTACCCTGCGTTAGAGATCTGAGGGCGGTTGCATATCCGAAGCTCTCACTCAGTGGTATCCTCGCCTTGACGACCTGAATCTCGCCCTGGCCCTCGATTCCTCTGATCGTCGCGCGGCGGCGGCCCAGCTCGGACAGGATCTCCCCCAGGAACTCGCCGGGTGAGACGATCTCCAGCGCCATGACGGGCTCGAGGAGTGCCGGGTTGCCTTTTCGCACGGCCTCTTTCGCGGCCATTGACCCGGCGACCCGAAACGCCATCTCCGAGGAGTCGACCTCGTGGTAGCTCCCGTCCACCAGCATCACCTTTACGTCGACGACGGGAAAGCCGGAGAGCGGGCCGGAGTCCAGGGCGTCCTGGACTCCCTTCTCGACCGACGAGATGTACTCCCTCGGGATGGCGCCCCCCCTGATCCTGTCCTCGAACACCAGTCCTGAGCCGCGCTCTAGGGGCTCGATCTCCAGCCAGACGTGGCCGTACTGCCCGTGTCCGCCAGTCTGACGGACGAGGCGCCCCTCTGCCTTGCTCGGCCGCGTTATCGCCTCGCGATATCCAACCCGCGGCTGGCCGACGTTGGCTTCTACCTTGTACTCGCGCCTCATACGGTCGACGATGATCTCTAGATGCAACTCTCCCATGCCTGACATGACCGTCTGCCCAACCTCCTCGTCCTGGCTGATCTGCAGGGTCGGGTCCTCGTCTGCGAGCTTCAGCAGTGCGTCGGTGAGGCGGTCCTGGTCGGCTCGAGTCTTGGGCTCGATGGCGACGGACATGACCGGTTCAGGGAAGGTGATGGTCTCGAGCACGATGGGGGCGTCTTCGTCGCAGAGAGTGTCGCCGGTGGAGGTCCGCTTCAGACCGACGGCCGCCGCGATGTCGCCGACCTTGACTTCGGCCAGGTCCTCTCGGTGTTGAGCGTGCAACTGGACGACTCTCCCCAGACGCTCCCGCCTGCCATTGGTTGCGTTGAAGATCATGGACCCGGAGTTGGCCTTGCCCGAATAGACCCGGAAGTAGACCAGCCTGCCGATGAAAGGGTCGGCGACGGCCTTGAATGCCAGCGCTACGAAGGGCGCATCGGTGGTCGGCTCGCGCGTCACCTCAGCGTCGGTCCGGTAGTCTCTGCCGGTGATCGCCGGTACGTCTAGGGGCGATGGGAGGTAGTCTCCTATCGCGTCGATGAGCGGCTGGACGCCGGTGTTCCGGACGGCGCTGCCGCAGGTGACTGGCACCAGGCGGTAGTCGATGGTCGCTTTTCTCAGTGCGCTCTTGATCTCTTCCTTGCTGATCTCGTTGCCCTCGAGATACTTGACGATCAGATCGTCGTCAGTCTCGGCGACCTTCTCGACCATCAAGTCCCTGTAGGCGCGATACTCTTCGATCATCTCTTCGGGCACAGGCCCCTCGACCGGCGGACTAGATACCTCAGGGTCGTAGACCCACGACTTGCCCTCGATCAGGTCGACGACGCCGCGGAACGAGTTCTCGATGCCCACTGGAATCTGGATCGCGACGGGGCTTGCCTGAAGCCTGTGGGCGATGCTGTCGATGGTGCCCTGAAAGTTGGCACCCACGCGGTCCATCTTATTTACGAAGCAGATACGGGGGATGTTGTACCGGTCCGCCTGACGCCATACCGTCTCGGATTGCGGTTGGACAGCCGCGACGGCGTCGAAGATGACCACGCCACCGTCGAGTATCCTCAGACTACGCTCGACCTCCGCCGTGAAGTCGACGTGCCCGGGCGTGTCTATTATGTTGATCGTGTACTGTTTCCACTGACAGGTCGTGGCCGCGGACGTGATCGTGATCCCGCGTTCTTTCTCCTGGGCCATCCAGTCCATCGCCGTGGTGCCTTCGTCCACTCCGCCGATCTTGTAGATACGCCCTGTAAAAAACAGCACGCGCTCAGTTACCGTGGTCTTGCCGGCGTCTATGTGGGCGATGAAACCTATATTGCGCGTGGAACGGATTTCGGGTTCGGTGGACATAGTTTATCAAGGACTAGGGAGGTGATATAGGGACGGATATCACCAGCGGTAGTGAGCGAAAGCGCGGTTGGCGTCGGCCATACGGTGCAGGTCCTCTTTCCGCTTGACGGCCGCTCCCTGGCCACGCGAGGCTTCGATAAGCTCTTGTGCCAGCCGCTCTGCCATTGGCCGCCCGGTCCGTGCCTGTGCTGCGATGGCCAGCCATTTGATCGAAAGGGAGAGCTGCCGCTCGGTGCGAATCTCGCGCGGCACCTGGTAGGTTGCGCCTCCGACCCGGCGGGACCTGACCTCGACGGCGGGCGCGGCGTTTCTCAGCGCCTGCCTGAAGACGTCCATGCCTGTCTGCCTGGCCTGCTCCTCGATTTGCTGCAGCGCCTTGTAGACGATCCTCTGGGCGGTCGTCCGCTTGCCGTGGCGCATGATGCGGTTGATAAAGCGCGCCAGATCCACGTCCCCGTAGTTGGGGTCGGCCTTGATGCGACGCTTCTCCGCTCGTCTTCGTCTTGCCATCTACCTGCCTTCTAAGATAGCCGCGCTACGACCGCTTGGTGCCGTACTTGCTGCGGCCGCGCTTGCGGTCGTCTACTCCCGAGGTGTCGAGCGCACCTCTGACGATGTGGTAGCGCACGCCCGGGAGGTCTTTGACTCTGCCGCCTCGTATCAGGACCACAGAGTGCTCCTGAAGATTGTGCCCCTCCCCCGGTATGTAGGCGGTGACTTCCATGCCGTTGGTAAGCCGCACCCTGGCGACCTTGCGAAGGGCGGAGTTCGGCTTCCTCGGCGTCTGCGTCCTGACGAGAATGCAGACCCCTCGCTTCTGCGGCGAACCGGAGTTCCTCGTCGTTGTGTTCTTGAGAGAGTTGAACGAGTACCTCAAGGCCGCGGCCTTGTCCTTGCGCCGCTTGGAGCGCCTGCCTTTTCGCACAAGCTGATTGACGGTTGGCATCAGGTAATTCCAGTCCCAACAATACAGGATTGGGAGGCGCACTCCCACCGGACGCCCTGCTAGGCGCCAAAACAGTATTATACGAACGGCCCTATTGCGGTGTCAACCATTCTTGCGGCCAAGTGCGCCTGGTGTAGGCAATCGTGGCTGAACGGGCCTGCCTAGCGCCCGTAGACGATTCTCCGGAAGCCCTCGGCGTACTGCATCCCCTTGCCTATGGCGCGATCGCGCCGGCCACGCCTCATCATCTCCGCTAGCTCGTCGGCCGGTCTTTCGCCGATCTGGGACACGTGCTGGGCCAGGGCCTTGGCCGACGTGTCTATATGGTCTGTGACGTCGACCCAGTGGTCGGGCTGGGGGTGCCCCATGACCCAGACCTCCGCGACCTTGTGCGGCTCCAGTCCTTCCTCGAGCATCTCGGGAAAGGTCATGTGATCGCGTGCAGTGGGAAACACGGCCGAGAGCGCCGCCTCGCCGGCCGCCAGATGGTCGGGATGGCCCACGCCCCAGCCGGCGCCATCGAGGTTCCGCATCGGGTAGGGGCAGACGAGAACGTCCGGCCGATGCTGGCGTATCTCCCGAGCGATGTCGCGGCGGAGGTCCAGCGTCGGCTCCAGCTTGCTATCCTCGTAGTCCAAGAACGCCACGTCGGCGATGCCCAGGACCTTGCCCGCGTTGGTCTGCTCCTCGCGTCTGATCGCCGAAAGCCGCTCCTGAGTCATCTCGCGATCGCTGCCGCCCTTGCTGCCGTCGGTGCAGATGACGTAGACGACCTTCCACCCGTACGCGCACCACTTGGCCACGGTGCCCGAGCAGCCGTACTCGGCGTCATCCGCGTGGGCCACCACCACCATGGCCCGATTGAACTCTTGCTCCTGTTCCATCTGGGTACACCTGTGCCCTCGGATTAGGGCTTCGTCAAGGACGGGCTGTCCGGCTTTGGGCCTGACAAAAGACAGCCTCCCTAACTTGCTAGCAGGGGAGGCCTGAGTCGGAGTCGCCTTCTGATCGCGGGTGCAGTTTAGCAGAGCGCGCTAGGCCAGTCCAGCATTTTCGCCCGGTCCAGCAGGGTGATTCGTATCCCAGGGCTTCGCGGAGATGCGCTGTGGTTCGACAAGCCTGTCGAAGGGGCTCGCCACGTACGGAGGCCCCACATCCGTTCACCCTGAGTAGCCACGATGCGGCACCTGGGCGTATCGAAGGAAGCCTGTCTCGATCCTGTAGAAGAGGCTCACCATGTACGGAAGCCCCACATCCGTTCGTCCTGAATAGCCCCATGCGACATCGAGGCGTATCGAAGGAGCCTGTCGAGGGGGACTCCCGTGTGTCAGCGATTCAAGCGCCCCTGGGCCGTCCGGATACCGCTTTCGGAGCCCGAGCACCGGGTTGCCAAGTCCAGCCTACCGGCCGAAGTAGCGGGCCAGTTCGTCGCGGTCGAAGCGCGGCAGGTCCCGGCCGCCGTCCGGATCGCTGAGCTTCAGACCCTCCCCGGCGTCCGTTGCACGGCCTATCTCGGCGGCGGCGATGCCCGCTTCGGCCAACGCTGCGACGACGCGGGGACCGTCCTGCGGGGCGACCGCGGCCAATAGGGAGCCCGAGGCTATCAGGCCGAGGGGGTCCAGCCCCAGCGCGCGGCAGACCTCGGCGCACTCCGGCACGATGGGTATGCGGTCGCCGTCGACGGCCAGCCCGACGCCCGCTGCGGTCGCCATCTCGAGCAGCCCGGTGGCGACTCCGCCCTCGGTAGGGTCGTGCATCGCGTGGACCGTGGCGGCGGACCGGACGACCAACGCGTCGCGCACCACGCTGATGCCCGGGGAGAACAACAGCTCTCGCGACCGCTCTATGACGCCCACGTCGACACCGGCCTCCGCCAGAGCATCGGGCGCCTCGCGCGCGAGAATGGCCGTGCCCTCAATGGCGACGCCCTTGGTAAGCACGATGCTGTCGCCGGCCTGAACGCCCGACGTCAGGACGACCGCGGCCTTGTCCGCCTCCCCCAGCAGCGCGCCCACCGCCACCGGACGCGGCAGCCCGTAGGTGATCTCCGTGTGGCCGCCGACGAGAGTTATGTTCAGGGCCGCACAGGCCTCGCGAAGCTGCTGGAAGATGCCGGCGACCGAGTCTGCGCTGGTGCCCTCGGGGAGCAGCAGCGTGACCATGAGCCAGCGCGGCGTCGCACCCATGACGGCCAGGTCGTTGGCGTTGACCTGGATGACGTACCAGCCGATCAGGTCGGTGGCGAAGGTGATCGGGTCCGTCTTGGCCACCAGATACCGATCGCCGAAGTCGATCAGGGCGGCGTCTTCACCCGCCCTGGGGCCTAGGACCACCCGCGGGTCCTTGACCTCGATCTGGTCCAGAAGTCCCGCGAGCATGTCGAGCGGCAGCTTGCCTGCCTGCATCTGGTCCCTCGGGCATCGGGCAGTTTCAACAGGCCTGTAAGCCCAAGTGTCAATGCTATCATAGGCATCCTATGATCAAGGCCGTTTTCTTCGACATGTACGGCACCCTGGCCGGCTTCCGACCCTCCCGCTACGAGATCCAGTCCCAGGCTTGCGTGCCCTTCGGGGTCCAGGTAACGCAGGAGGGCATCACTGCGGGCTACGCCTCGGCCGACGCCTACATGGCCCAGCAGAACTCAGTCTCCCCGATTAGGCTTCGTAGCCCGGAGGAGAAGGACCGGTTCTTCTCCGAGTACGAGCGGCTCATCCTGGTCCGTGCCGGTGCCGACGTGACCGCCGAGCAGGCACTGGAGATATGGCGCGCCATTAGCGAGGTCGAGTACGGCCTGGCCGCCTTCGACGACGTTGCCCCGGTGATGGACGTGCTGGCCGCCCGGGGGCTGGTGATCGGGATGATCACCAACATCGACCGCGATGGAGTGGAGCTGGCCGCCGGTCTGGGCCTGGCCGGCCGCCTCGACGTCATCGTCACCTCCGGCGAGGTAGGAGCGGACAAACCGTCACCGCGGATCTTCGTCGAGGCGCTGAGGCGCGCGGGCGTCAAGGCGGGGCAGGCGGTCCACGTGGGCGACCAGCCTGCGTCCGACGTCGACGGCGCTCTGGCCGCGGGAATCTCCGCGGTGCTGCTGGACCGCGACGGCAACCACCCCGACTTCGACCGCTGCCCCCGCATAGTCGGCATGTCTGAGCTGCCTTCGCTGCTCGACGAGCTCCCAGCGGGTTCCGACTAGGCCGCGCTCTCCAGTTGGATCTCGCGGAGCCGGCGGGCGAAGCCGCTCGGCGGGAGCTCCACGTGGCCGTAGCCCAGCGTCTGGCCGTCGACCGCCGGCCGGACGACCCTCGCGCCGTGGCATAGCCCGATGGGCAGCATGCGCTCGGCCGTCGAGTGGGTCGCGTCGACCAGGATACCGTAAACCGTCGAGCCGCCCTCGCCGTCGAGCACGTCCCCCGGGTCCAGGCGGCGCTTGGTTACGGCCACCACCTCGCCCACCCTCGCTCTTGGAGACCCGGTGGCCTCGCCGTAGAGAGCGGCCCTGGCGATGGAGACCGGCGCCTCCATGCCGACGAGATGGTAGGGGCGGTAGACTGCGCCGTATCGGCCCGACGGGTCCGTCGGTAGCCCGTAGTCCTTCAGGCACCGCCGGAGATAGTCACTGTCGCTGGTGATCACGGCGAACACACCCCAGCGGGTCGACTCCGCCACCTCCGAGCCGTCGCGGTCCAGCGAGCTGACGACCTCCACGACCCCCCTACGCGACAGAATGCCGCCGTCCTCCTCGGGTATCAGGATGCGTGGCAGGTCCCGGACGCCGGCCGGCGGGAAGTGCATGCCGGGGACGTCGGGCATCAGGCCGGTCATGTTGGCGACCGCGCACATCTCGACCGCGGATTTGGTGCCGTCCAGGAACGAGTTGTACATCCGCGGGTTTAGCCCGGCCACGGCGGCGTCCTCGAGCGAGTAGCCGTAACGGGCCAGCGCCTCGTCGGGTGTCCCATTGCGGTACTCCGGCAGGTACATCGTTCCCTTCCCGGCCGCGACGACCTCGAAGCCTAGGCCCGCCGCCCAGTCGTACAGTTCCTCGATCAGTGCCGGCTGGTCGCCGTAGGCCAGGCTGTAGACGACCCCCGCGCTGTCCGCCATCTTCTTTAGGATGGGCCCCACCAGCACGTCGGCCTCGACGTTGACCATCACGACGTGCGTCCCTGCCATGATGGCATCGAAGGCGTGGCGGGCTCCGGCGTCGGGGATGCCGGTGGCCTCCACCACCACGTCGACCTCGGCTTTGATCGCGACCTGCGACGATTCGGTGACCACCGGGATGTTGCGCTCGATGGCGTCGTTTGCCTTCGAGACGCTTTGGGCAATGACGGGCCTGACTTCGCGCTCACCGCGCCCCAGGGCCTCTGTCGCGCGCTCGGCGTCGAGATCGCATGCCACGGCCACACGCATCCCGGGCATGCGGGCGATCTGGGCGATCATCATCGACCCGAACCGGCCGCAGCCGATGATGGCGACCTGTATGGGGTCCCCCGCCTCATCCAGCGCCATCAGTCGGTCACGCATGGTAGATACCTCCAGGGCTGCGGGTTGCCGTCTCTAACAGAGCTCACCGCAAAGCACGCTGAGAACACAGAGGTAGGGACCTTCAAACTTGATTTCTCGGCGATCTCCGCGCTTTCCGCGGTTATGTTACGCACCTCTAGTCTGCGCTAACCGCCATGAGCTGCGCCACCATCTCGTCCCTGAACACGTTGAGGATCTCGACCGTCCTCATCAGAAGGAGCTGCCAGCCGCCGGACAGTGCCGCGACGTCAAGCCTGATCTGGCTGTGGCCGGCCTCGACGCCTCGCTCCAGCCGCCGCTGAAGTGCCACCCTGGCCCCGCCGATCTCGTCGTGGAGCTGCAGCACGATCTTCTCGCCGTCGTTGGTGATGGAGCGGACGCCCGCCCTGGTGGCGGCCACCCTGAGCTGAGCGATATAGATGAGGTTCTGGGCCTGCCAGGGTAGCGGGCCGAAACGGTCTCGCAGCTCGTCCTCTATGGTTTGAGCAGCCTCCGCGTCGGGCACGCCGACCAGCCTGCGGTATATGCCGATCCTGGTCGGCAGATCGGTCACGTAGTCCTCCGGGATGTTGGCCGGGATGCCCAGGTCCACGGACGCCGGAGTGAGCGCCGCCACCGGCTCGGCGTCCGGCACTCCGCCGGCTTCCGCCGACTCGCGCTGCACCCGGAGGGACTCGACGGCCTCGCCGAGGAGCCGCGTGTACAGGTCGAAGCCCACCGCGTGGATGTGTCCGCTCTGGTGCGCGCCCAGAATGCTCCCGGCGCCCCTGATCTCCAGGTCGGTCATGGCGATCCGGAATCCGGTGCCGAGCTCGGTGGCGGCCAGCATCGTCTTGAGCCGCTTCTCGGCGGTCTCGGTCAGGCTCTTCGACGGCGGGATCATCAGGTAGGCGTAGGCCCGCCGGGCGCCCCGTCCGACACGGCCTCGAAGCTGGTAGAGCTGCGCCAGCCCAAAGGAGTCGGCCCTGTTGATGATCAGCGTGTTGACGTTGGGCATGTCCAGCCCGGACTCGATTATCGTCGTGCAGACCAGCACGTCCGTCTCGCCCTGGGAGAACTCCACCATCGCGCGCTCGAGCTGCTCCTCCGGCATCTGCCCGTGGGCGACGCCGACGCTGGCCTCGGGCACCAGGTCCCGAACGTATCCGGCCATGTAGTCGATGTTATGGACGCGGTTGTGGAGGAAGAAGACCTGCCCCTGACGGTCGATCTCCCGGCGGATGGCCTCCCGGATGAGCTCGTCGCCGAACTCCGAGACGTACGTCTTGATCGGCAGCCGCTCCTCCGGCGCCGTCTCGATGGTGCTCATGTCCCGGATGCCGGCCAGCGACAGGTGCAACGTCCTCGGAATCGGCGTGGCCGTCATCGTGAGCACGTCGACCTCGTGGCGCATCTGCTTGAGGCGCTCCTTGTGGGCGACCCCGAACCGCTGCTCTTCGTCGATTATCACCAGGCCCAGGTCCTTGAAACCGACGTCCTTCTGTATGAGCCGGTGCGTGCCCACACATATGTCGACGTTGCCGTCGGCCAGTCCCTCCACGACAGCCCGTTGCTCGCTGTCCGACCTGAACCGGCTGAGGACCTCCACGTTGACCGGGTACGCGGCCAAGCGCTGCGAGAAGGTGACGTAGTGCTGCTGCGCCAGCACGGTGGTCGGCACCAGCACGGCCACCTGCTTGCCGGCCATGACCGTCTTGAAGGCTGCGCGAAGGGCGATCTCCGTCTTGCCGAATCCGACGTCGCCGCAGACAAGGCGGTCCATGGGCTTGCTGCTCTCCATGTCCTCCTTCACGTCGGCGATCGCCATCATCTGGTCCGGCGTCTCCTCGTAGGGGAAGGAGTCCTCGAGCTCGAGCTGCCACGGGATGTCCGGCGCCGCGGCCTGACCCTTGGTCAGCTCGCGGGCCGCGTAGAGCGTCAGCAGCTCGGCGGCCATCTCTCGGGTGGAACGCTCCACCCGGGCCTTGGCACGGCTCCACTCCTGGCTACCCAGGCGGGTGAGGGTGGGAGGCCGGTCCAGAGGGGCGATATAAAGGGTGACCCGGTCCAGGTGGTCCATCGGTACATAGAGACGGTCGTCCTGGGAGTACTGCAGGATCATGTACTCCCGGTCTCCCTCGTCCCACTCCGGACTTCCGGTGCCGGTGAACTTGCCGATGCCGTGCTCGACGTGGACGACGAAGTCGCCGGGGCTGAGCTCGGAGAGTAGGGAGTCGCGGCGAGCGGCCCTTCTGCGCACGGACCGCCGCTGCTTGGCTACGCCGAAGATCTCGGCGTCGCTGAACAGGGTGAGGTTGTGGTCCTCCGCCGCGAGCACGAGGCCCTCGCTCAGGCCGGCGCCCTCGGCCTGCACCACCGTCACCGACCCGGGCGGCGGCGGCCCGTCCAGCGAGTCCGGGATGTTCGCCTCGACGCCGTATTCTCCCAGTATCTCGGCCAGCCGTTTTGGCACGGAGGTGACGGCCAGGACGCGGTGGCCTTCCCCGGCCATCTGGTCGGCCGCCTCCACGAAGGCCTCCGGCCTCCCGAAGAAGCCCGGTGGCGACGTAAACGGGAGGCTGTGAGTGTCGTGATGCGTGATGTCGGTCGCGCCCCACGGCGAGGTCTCGAGACGGCGGGTGACCGAGTTGCACCGCTGCTGCAGCTCCTCCAAGGAGAGGTCCGACGAGGGGAAGCCCGCGGGCAGCTCTCCCCGCCGCTGCTTGGTTTCCCGTAGCTGCCGCGTGCGCTCGTCGATCCCCAGCCCGGCCTCGGCGATGTCGGAAGGCCGGTGCATGGCCAGCAGGCTCCCCGACGGCAGGTAGTCCAGCAGCGACCCGTGGTTGAACAGCCCCGCGTAGAAGTTCAGGTCCTCGACAAGCTGGCCTTCCAGGATCAGTTCCAGCTCGTCGGAGATGCGTTGCCGTGTCGCGGCGTTGCAGCCGGATAGGTCGATGGAGCGGGCGATCTCGCCCAGTTCGGCGCTGGACACCAGGCCGGGCAGCGTCTCCTGACATGGTATGACGGTCAGGGACTTTACCTGGGACGAGGACCTCTGGGTCGCCGGGTCGAAGAGCCGGATGCTCTCGATCTCGTTGCCCCACAGCTCGATGCGGGCGGGGGCCTCGGCGTCGGGCGGGAAGACGTCGAGGATCCCGCCACGACGGCTGACGAGGCCGGGCGCGTCGACGTTGGCCTCGAAGCGATAGCCTATTCGTTGCCACTGGTCGAGCAGCGATTCGGGCTCGACCTCCTGGCCCGCGGTCAGCGTGTGACATGACGACTCGAAGGCCTCGCGGTCGACCGTACTCTGGATCAGCGCGGCCACCGAAGCCACTATCAGTACGGGACTGTCACCCAGGTTCAGCCGGGACAGCGTCCTGAGCCGCTGGTGGATGGTGTCGTCGTCGGATATGACCCGCTCGAAGGGCAGCGTTTCGGCCTCGGGGAAGTGTAGGACCTCGATGTCGGGGCCGGACCAGACGGTAAGCTGTTCGTAGAGGCGCCGCGCCTCCTCCGGCTTCGGAGCGACCACCAGCATGGGGTAATCGAGTCGGCGTCTCAGCGACGACATCACGAAGGGCACCGCGTTGGGCAGCACCTGCAGATTGACGCGCGGTCTTTCGGCACCGAGTGCGTCCAGCAGTTGCCGATAGCGCGGCACCTTGTCCAGCAGCCCGTCCAGGGCGTGTAGCGTCACATCCCTCCCTCGCGCGGTCGAAACGCAGAAAGGGTCAGCCCACACAAAACGGGCTAGCCTAACAAAGCGATTCTAACACGGCAGACGATATTGGAGAAGGTTGGGTCAGAGGGCGAGGCGAGCCCGTATCGCAATCTCCAGGAGGCGCTCGGAGATGTCGACGCCCGTGACGCTTCCACCAGACCGGGCGAGCCACCAGGTGAGCGAGCCCTGGTCTCAGGCGAGGTCGCAGACCTACTTGCCCCGGATGTCCCCTATCAGATCGCCTAGCTCGGGGAGCGTCTGCTCGTGGTCACCCCAGGCCGTGCGAACGAGCTCGTCGTACCAGTCGGCGATGCGGTCGTAGGGAGTGGCGGGCATGGCTACACGTCTATCGTCATCAGCTCGTCGGAGAAGACGACCTCGCCGTCGTAGATGCGCTTGATGTCTCCGATACCTTTCTCCATGACAGGGTGTCGGGACAGATTGGCGCCGACATGGACCAGGACCAGCTTCTTCACCCCGGCCTCCTGGGCCATCCGCGCCGCGTTGGTGGTGCCGCACTGGCGAGACGCCTCGCCGTTGAGCTCCATCGCGTCCTGATCGTCCCAGCACATGCACAGCATCACGTCGGCGTCCCGAGCAAGATCGACTACGGCCTGACACGGCTCGGTGTCGCCGGTGAAGACGATGCTGCCCTCGGGGCTGTCCAGTCGGTAGGCCAGCGAGTCCAGATACGGCTGGACGTGTTCGGCCTGGGCCGCCGACATCTCCCAGTCGCTGGCCGAGTACACGCGGCCGGGCTGAACGTCCTTGGCGAATACTTCCGGCGGCTTGCGTGGCAGAGTCCCGCCGCGGTTGACGTGGACGTTCTGGCTGGCGGGGTGGCTGACCCGGGCCTTCCAGTCGTGGGCGAAAACGCCATCCTCGCCTATGATGCCCTCGGTGATCTTCTCGGTGAGCGTAGGGCCGTAGACCTGGAGCTGGTTTTCCTTGCCGATGCTCTGGTCCCAGCGGCAGAGCAGGAAGCACGGATAGTCGACGTCGTGGTCGAAGTGGTGGTGCGTGAAGAAGAGGTAGTCGATGTCCGTCGGCCAAAGTCCTGCCTTTACCAGCTTGTGCGTCGTGGCCGGGCCACAGTCGACCATTACCTGGTCTCCTGCCAGCTCGGTGACGTAGGACGAGCCAAACCTGGTCGGCGTTGGAGTCGGCGTGCCCGCGCCCAGGACGTGTATGCGTGCCATTGGGAGAGCGCTCCTCTTGGAAGATGGCGTGAGTGTATCAGGTTCGGTGGGGCCCACTTATCCCTTTGCCGGGCTCAGCTGGCAGGCTGCGGAAGGATAGGGTGTGCAGAGGGGCAGAGCCCCTCTGCCGGGAGTCTGAAGGTGTCCCTCAGATAATATTCCTTTCTTCTTCCTTCCTGGCCAGGCCGTGTCCTGAACCTGCCGAAGGGACGGAAGTCAGGGGATAGTCGAAAGGGCTTTTCGGCACCCTGCTAGTCTATCGGTGCGGGCTGAGCGGCCCGCTACTCGTAGGAGAGCACCCGGACGGCGCCGCCGTCGGGGACCAGCAGGACGTTGTGCCCCGCCGCGTCGCCGATGCGCCGGACGAGTTCGGCGAGCTCGCCGTTGGAGATTTCAGGCGCTCGTGCATCGGGGTCGGTCCACTCCAGCGGGGTAACCGCATACCCGAGGGCCTTCTCGAGCTGCTCGACGAACCCCCAGGCGTCGCGGCTGACGAATACCGTGACCGACTTCCTCTCTCGCGGCAGGTCCTCAGGCGCTACCTCACCGATCACCCTGCGGTCTTCCCGGTACACGAGCCAGTGATACGGCAGGAAGATGGCCACCGGCACCATGATGGCCAGGCCGACCCTGGCGTCTTGGACGAAGTCGGTAAGATCGGCCTCCAGTACCCAGCGGAAGAACACGAAGACGACGAAGCTCACGCTACTCAGCAGGGCGATCATCCCGACGCCCTGCGCCGCCGTGAGGTAGATGCGTCTAGGCCGGCCGGAGCGCTCTTCCAGGCCGTCCGTTTCGAGACGCCTTTGCACGCCGTTCCAGTAGTACCACCACAGCGGCGCGCCCAGCACTCCGATGGAAAGGACGTGGGCGATGGAGTTTCTCAGCAGCTCGTTTGCCGATACCGCGGCATCGCGCTCCAAGGCGAACTCGATCACGGTGTTGACCAGCATGGATATGGCCAGCGTCAGGGCCAGCAGCCCCACTCCGGCCAGGGCGTAAGGATAAGCGTGCTGCGCCTCCGCGGACGGCCCATGCGCCTTCCGGTCCGCGACGAACCGGTGGTAGGCCAGCGCGCTTCCCGCGACGATCATGACCGTCAGCGCGTCGGGGATGAAGCGGAAGTGCACCGAGATGGTATCCTCGGGCACGCCGATGGCCCACACCAGGGTCTCGTTTAGCGCGAGGCCCGAGGCTACGAAGACCGCCACGAAGGGCACGAACTGGGCCAGGACGTAGACGTATAGCTGCCTCAGGACCGAGTCCTCGTCGTCCCTGGACAAGTAAACCCAGTGCCCCGCCCAGACCGCGCCCCCCACCACTAATAGGATCAGCGCCCTTCTCGTCTGTTCGTCCGACAGGCTGGAGGATGCCACCGTGGGAGGGGAGACCAGGGCGTCGTATGCCTCGCGAAGGACCAGGTGGACTATCTGGCCGAACCCGGCGGCCGCCATGACCAGGGTGAAGCCGGCCACCCCGTAGATGTAGATACGCCGGAGGGCCCGCGTCTCCGGCGTATGCTGGCCCTCCAGGCTCTCCAGCCGCCAGTGGAATGCCCACACACCTCCCCACACGATCATTGCCGCCCAGGGGCGGCCGTAGAAGTCCGACGTGCGAAACATGAAGCCGAGTGCAACGATCGCGCCCTGCATGACCAGGCCGCCGCTGATGGCCAGTACGACGTAGATGTACAGCTTGCGGACGACGGAGCGTGTCTCGACCGGCATCTCCGCGACGTGCCTGACTATCAGCCGCCAGTGAAACCACCACAGCGGCAGCCCGACGATGGTCATGGAGAGTCCGATTGCCTGCCGGGTGGTGGAGGTGGAGACATCCCCGCCGATGAAGATGCTCTCGACTACGAAGGTGGCGATGAAGACGACGCCGCTGGCGCCTATGACCAGCGCCACGAGGGTGACGACGTAGAAGTACAGCCGCCGGACCGTGCCGATACCCAGGTCCATATCGGCGAACTCGCGGGGCCTACGCACGAGCTTCATGATGCCGTAGACCACTGCGGCGATTATGGCCACCGGGACCAGGAGCCCCAGGGCCATTGAGGTTCTTGCGATGAGGAAATCCATTGCTACCGGCCTGCCCGCATCTGCCTACAGCGTTCCACGATACGGAGGAACCTGCTGACCCGAGAAATGGACGAGACCTTCGTCTCCGGTTGTCTGTGGCCTATCGAGGCCGCTGGGCCCGGTCCTGGGGGGGAGTGCCGGGGTCTTCGTTGGCGTTGTTGGAGAGCACCCGGTCGAAGGCCACGGGACCTGAGTGAACCGCCACTCTCCTTGCTCCAGGGCAAGCGTGTAGCGCTGACGATGGTCGGACTCGGAGGTCTTGAAGGGGCCGGCGTCGGTGGTGCGCGAGACCCGCACCAGGACTACGGCCCGCTCCTCCGTCTCGCCGACATACTCGGTGTCGGTTACAGTTATCCTGTTATCCGACAGCTTGACGTCGCGACCGACGACGGCCTCGATGTAATCGTCCCGGGTACAGCCCTGCCCGAGCTCCTCGGCCCACAGTTCGTACACGCGGTCGAAGTCCTCGTCCGTATAGGCCCGGAGGAAGTCCTGCACCGCCCTCGCAGGTGTGCCTGGCGCAAAGGTCTGCTGCCTCTGAATGAGAACCAGAACGGCGCTGGCGACTAGCAGGACGCCTACGAAGGCCGCTCCTCCTATCAGCCATGCTTTCGGCATCGCACAGCACCTCCCTCGGCACCGGCACGTTCTGGACTCAGACCGTATTCGTGCCCAATATACCAGCCAGTCCGAGGGCGACAGGTGCTTTTGGACTATCCGCGGGGTAGTACCGGTACCCCCGCCGGACGTCGGGTTGGAGGCCTTCCTGACGAGCCCACGGCCCCGCTCTAGACCAGCAGGGTGCTGGAAATCATGGGGTGAGATCCTCCATTCCATTCACTCGACGTAAGGCCATTCGCGGGACGGTGGACTAGCCGGCGACCTTCGAGCGGTACCGGTCGGCGTGGTTTGACTACCTTTTCGTCTCGCGCGACGAGATGGAGACGATTCTCGGGGGCACCGGCTGGCGTGTGAGGCGCTTTATCGACTCTGACCGCGCATCGTACGTGGCGATCATCGATAAGGAGCCGAGCTGAGCTCTTCCCTTTCTCTCCTCTGATCTCGATGGGAGAGGATACGGGTGAGGGTGGTCCGGCCAAGACCCGGAGCCGGGTTAGGCTTCGGGCTCTTCCTGCCCGGCCTCCGCTCCCTCTTCGCCGTCCTCGCCCTCCTCGCCCTCGACACCCTCCAGCTCTTCCACCTCCGGGACCTCTTCCTCCTCGACGCGAGGCCGGATCACGGTGGCGATCATCTCTTCAGGATCGTTGAGGATGGTGACGTCCTCGCCGGCCTCGAGGGTCTCTACCCTGATCGTCTTGTCGAAGTCTTCCAGGACCGAGATGTCGATGGTGAAGGCCGTCGGCATGCTCAAGGGGAGCGCCTCCACGGTGATCGAGGCGAGAGGTTGGAACAGAGTACCTTCCATCTCCTGGACCGCCACGGACACGCCCTCGACTACAATCGGCACCTCGGCGGTGACCTTTTGGGAGACGTCGACCCGCTGGAAGTCCACGTGCAGCAGGGCTTCCGTGACGGGGTGTCGCTGCACCTGGCGCACGAAGCAGACGTTCTCGCCGTCCTGTCCGTCGACGTCAAGGCTGATCGGTACGTTCGTCCCCGCCTGCGGGAGTACCAGGCTGAGCACGCGTAAGTCGGCCTGTAGAGACTGCGACTCGATTCCCCGTCCGAACATGTGGACGGGCACTACGCCTTCGCGGCGCAGTACCTTGACCTTCTTGCCCGTGACGGTTCTGGGTGAAACTGTGAGAATGATCGTATCCATCTTGGTCGTACCTGTCGCGAAATTTGGTGGCAGAACGCGACCCCGAGAGATCGGGGCCTTCGGCGGGCTATTCTAACATACGAGGTAGCAGCGGCTGGGTAGTCCGACTAGCCTGTCCTGAGCCGGTTGGCTAAGAATCGAGGTGCCGCCCCCAAGCCTCCATCGTCTCGGGTGGTGGCACGGGGACGGTGGTACCCGTCGCCAGCGAGATGGCCACCGCCTCGGAGAACTCCATGTAGCGCATGCCCTCGTGGAAGTCCGGGAAGACCGGCATGCCCTCGAGTATGGCGCGCACGAATTCGGAATCGGTCGTCTGGTGGCGTTCTTCCTCTGGAGGGACTGGGATCGGTGCGAGCTCATCCCGGCCCGCGGTCGCACCGTGGATCTCTTCCTTGAAGAGGGTGTAGACTAGCGCGCCCTTGGAGCCGTATATCTCGATGGATGAGCCCGGCCCGAACGCGGCGGCGGTGGAGAAGTGGTAGGTGGCGGTCGCGCCGCACTCCAGGTCCGCCGCGATGGCCAGCGAGTCCGGTACCACGGAGTCGACCGTCCGGCCGTCGGCGGTCCTTCGCCGGGGGTTGTGCGAGGAGCCAGTGGCGGCGACGCGGATTGCCGAGCCGACCCACCGGTCCAGGACCTCCGCCCACATGCCCATAGTCATCGTGTTGACGCCGGTGACGTCGGGGTCGGCCTGCCAGGAGTAGCCGTCCGATGGCTCGACCAGGGACATGCCGGTGACGCGCACCTCCCTGATGTCACCGACGTAGCCCTCGTCGTGGAGCAGCCGGGCCATGACGCGGTCGCCCTTCAGGCCGGGCAGTGGGGGATAGAGGCAGGTGACCAGGTCCGGGGCGGCCTCCGATGCCAACAGCATCTCGCCGGCCTCCCTGAGGTTGCGGGCCATCCGGGCCTGCGAGAGCACGTGCTTGCCTGCCGCCAGGGCCTTCAGCGTGGCCGGGTGGTGCAGTACCGGTGGCGTCGCGACGATCACGGCGTCCACATCTTCAGACTCGGCGATCTCCTCCCAGGAGGCCGCCGTGCCCTCGATGCCGAACTCCTCCGCCACCCGGGCGGCCCTGGCCGGATCACGCGACCAGATGAGCCGCAGGTCGCCCTCGGGGATACTGGCGAGCGCCGGCAGGTGGCGGCTGCGGGCGACTCCGCCCGCGCCTATGAGCCCTATGCGAACGCGCTCCATCCTATCCTCCTTGGAGCCGCGGCGAAGAGACTCACTGCGGCGCTGGCTGACTACGTGATTATTTCTGCCGGCTGCCAGCCCCAGGCCTTAGACTAGCTGCTGGTCTTTCATCCAGGTCACGACGCTGTTGAGGGCCGAGGTCGGCACGCGGGCGCCGTCGTGACCTGGAATGTCCATTATCTCGTGAGTGAACCGGTGGCCCGCGCCGGCCGCTTCGTACGCCCCGGACATGCCGTCCACGACCCTCTTGATCCACTCCTGTCCGACGCGCTGGTCGTCGTATCCGGTCTGGACCAGCACCGGTCTCGGCGGGAACCGCTCCGCCATCTCGTACAGGTCGTTGGCCCTGACAACGGCGTTGTCGTCCATGCCGTCGAACTCCACCATTCGAGGCCACCAGACGACGGGCTGGTGGGCGACGGTGGCGGCGATGCCGGGAATGTTGGCCAGGGCGTGCAGGACGGCGAAGCCGTGGCGGGAGCTGCCCATCGCCACGAACCTGTCGGGGTCGCCGTAGCCGTGCGCCACCGCATGGCCGACGACCGCTTCCATTCGCTCCAGCATGCGGGCGAAGCCATCGCGCTCGTTGCGGGCATCCTTGGCCAGCTTACGCAGGTCGTCGAACCACTTACCGTGGACCAGCAAGATGCTCGTTCCCGCGGCCGTGAGGCGGTCCAACCACTGTGACATTACGTTGGGCTTTTTCTTGAGCCCTACCGGGTCCTCGACGACGTTCCTGGCCTGCGTCGGGATGATACAGAGGGTGGAGGAATTGACGTTGGGCGCGGGGTTGAGATTGCACACCGCTGACTGCCCGCGCCCGTGTATCTTCACGGGGTGCCATGCCTCCTCCAGGTATTGCCGCGATCTCACGGGCTTCCCCGCCGTCCGCGGGCGCCGGGGGCAAGCACGTTTGTCAACGGCGGCGCCTCGGCCTCGCCACGGAAGCGGAGGGAGTAGGCTGCGGGTTCGGATAGCAAACGCGTTCTCCATGGCGTGGCACGAAGATCTGAAACCGGTGTAGCCACGACTCGTGACAGTGATTCTAACATCGGGCCTGTGGAGGCGACAAAATCGTGCCCCAGATTGGTTAATGACCTGGATGCGGGCTGGCCCGTGCTACACTCGGCCGCGCGGTCGGTCGGCACCGGAATTCCAAAAGGTCCGAGGGGGTGAATGGCTGTGTCAGACGCCGATGTCAGAGCTAGAAAAGCGATTGCGGCGGATGTGGGCTCGATTGTCGAGCTCAACGCGGCACTCGCGCGGGAGCTAGAGGGGAAGTCCCTTGACCTGGCACGGCTTCGGTCGGGAGTCGAAGCCGTCGCGGGCTCGGCGGAGGAGAGCCGCGGCTTCTACGTCGTCGCCGAGGCTCTAGGTGCGGTGGTCGGGGTGCTGCACGTGACTTACGAGTGGAGCCCGTGGCGCAATGCGACTTTCTGGTGGCTGAACAACGTGTTCGTCCAGTGCCGCCGGCGCCGACAAGGGGCGTACCGGGCTATGCACAGGTATGTCGAGGGTCTGGCGAGGGACGACGACGGTGTGTGCGGCATACGTCTGTTCACGACTGCCGACAACCGGGCCGCGCAAAGGACGTACGGCAGCCTGGGGATGACGTCGGAGGCGAGCTACGTCTGCGAGATCGACTTCGTGCTGTAATCGGCTAGACGCGGACGGCCACGACCTTGAGCCAGTTGCGGGGCACGTGGGTCACCTTCATCTCTTCAAAGGTCTGGGTGATCCCGGCTTTCAACGCGGCACTGGCCTTGTCTAGCGGCACTCCCGGCATTACGCCGTTAATGAAGTCCGAGAACGAGCTGATGTCGAGCCAGCCCTCGATGGGCACCTGGACCGTGTCGATCTCCTGCCGGGTTATCCTGAACCCGTTCTCCTCCAGCAGCCCGCGATACTCGTCGGGGGTGAGCTGCTTGCGGGATTCGACCTTGTCGGCCTTTGAGGGCGTGAGGCCGTACTCCCGGCGGAGGGTCCGAGACGCCTTCAGCATCCACTTTCGCGCAAACAGGTTCGTCTCGGGGGGGTGTGCGCCTTCGAAGAACGAGGTGTTGAAGGCCAGCTTGCCGCCGGGCTTCAGCGTCTTGGAAATCTCGTCCAGCAGAGTCTGCTTGTCCGAGACGTAGTGGATGGCGTTGCAGAAGATGACGGTGTCAACCGACTCCTTCACCGAGTCCGACAGGTGCTCGACCCTGCTCTGGATGAACTGTACCGCGGTATTGCGGGCGTCGTTGAACTCCTCCATGGCCTGTTTGAGCATCTCACTGGAGTGGTCGATGCCGATGACGACGGAGTTGCGGGCACCGCGCAGGCGGTCCAGGATCAACCTCGTCGCGCCGCCATTCCCGCAGGCGAGGTCGACGATGCGCTGGCCGGACTTGATGCCGGCCATGTCGATTAGGCGGGCGTTCTGGATGCGGTAAAACGGGTTGCTGGCGAACTTGGCGAAGGTGAACTGGTCATCAGCCACGGCTGGCTGCCTCGTTGGCTCGAGTCCTGTGCGATCTTACGTCCATGCTACCAGAGGGACGCCGTCCAAGTCTAACCTTGGCGCTCGATCTGGCCTCGGGTGGCGGATAGGACGCGTGATATGATGTGCGCGCTTTTTTTCGGGCGGGACCGCGACAAGAAGGGCTTCTGAGGAGGGACTATGGCGACGACGCGAGTCGGCTTTATCGGCCTCGGGCTGATCGGGACGCCGATGAGCCGAAACCTGATCAGTGCGGGCCACGATGTGACCGTCTGGAACCGCACCGCCGATCGTATGGACCCGATCGTGGCCGAAGGGGCGTCCACGGGCGCTTCGCCGAGCGACGTCGCCCGGCAGTCTGACGTGACGATCACGATGGTGTCCGACTCTCCGGACGTCAAGGAGGTGGTTCTGGGAGAGAGCGGCGTCATAGAGGGAGCGGCGGCGCGGTCGGTGGTCGTCGACATGAGCACGATATCGCCGTCCATGACCCGGTCCATCGCCACGAGGCTGGCGGAGAAGGACGTCGACATGCTGGACGCGCCCGTGAGCGGTGGCGTAAACGGCGCCGAGAGCGGCTCGCTGTCGATTATGGTTGGAGGCAACCCCGAGGTGTTCGAGAGGTGCATGCCTGTCTTGGAGGCGATGGGAAAGCAGATCACCTACTGCGGCGACAATGGCATGGGCCAGGTGACGAAGCTGTCTAACCAGATCATCGGCCTGGGCAACATGGCGGCCATGTGCGAGGCGCTGGTGTTCGCCATCAAGGCGGGAGGAGACCCCGACGCGCTGCTCAGCGCCTGGTCCGGCGGCGCCGCTCGCTCGTGGATGGTCGAGAACCTGGGACCGAGTATCCTGGACGGCCAGTTCGCGCCGGGGTTCATGATCGACCTTGCACAGAAGGACCTGAGACTGGTGCTGGAGGCGGCGGCTGAGATGGACACTCCCCTTTTCACGACGCCGCTGGTGAGCCAGATATTCCGCTCCGCCCAGCAGATGGGGCACGGACTGGACGGGATCCAGGCCTACGTCAAGGTCTTCGAGAAGTTGGCAGGCTTGGAGGCCAGGCGCAGAGACGCGTGATCGTGGCCTGCTGAGGTTTGACGGTGCGGATAGATTGCGATATAAGACAACATATCGGCACACAACAAGAGAGGGCGTTGGCTGAGTATGGCGAGGGGCGCAAAGGCTATCTGAGCATCAAAGAAGCTGCCGTTCGGTACGAGGTGAGCCGTGGGAAGGTGCATCGGCTGATACAGTCGGGCCGCCTCGAAACGCAAATGGACCCGCGTGACCGGCGCGTCACGCTGCTGCGACCGGACGAGCTAGACAGGCTTCTCAACCTGCCGGGCAATGGAATGGGCGACGATATGAACAACGAGATGACAGGCACCGAACTGAAAGAAGCCACGGGCTGGCTGACCGGTGAGCTGCGTTCCCGTGTGGATGCGCTGCGACTGCGTGTGGCCGGTCGTACTGTGGGCGTGGTGGACAGCACCGCGATCATCCGCGAGGAACGCGAGCGCCGCAGCCGGGAGCTGGACGACGCACGGGCCTCCGGATAGGCATTGGCAGTCGTGGTAGACGCGAGCGTTGCTCTGAAGTGGGTCTTCAAAGAGGGCGGCACGGATGAGGCGATGGCGCTGTGGGACCGGTGGCAAGAGGCAGGCGAGCGAGTTCTGGCGCCTCCGATCTTTCGGTTCGAGGTCACCAATGCACTGCACCAGATGGTCCGAAGAGGTCACCTCGGTTCATACGATGCCACTGACCTGCTGGAATCTCTCCTGGCCGTGGTCGCCGTCGAGGAGCCGACGTTTCTCTATCGCAGGTCTCTGGGCCTCGCGGCCGAGTTCGGCCTCGGCTCCACCTACGACGCCCTCTACTTGGCGCTGGCCGAGAGCGAGGACTGCGAGATGTGGACGGCGGACCTGCGCCTCTGTCGGGCTGTCGACGACCGTTTCTCCCTGCTAAGGTGTCTCGGGCTGTAATAGCAACCCCGCGTCTCGCAAAGACGCCAGAAGAGGTGAGCGGAATTGGAAAACCGAACGTATGTGGAGACCTTCGACGACGGTCCTGGCGGCTGGGTAGGCTGGTCCCACGGCCTGAGCGCGCTGGAAACGCGGCCGGGCGTCGTCATATCGCGCCATCCGTGGTGGACCGACGCGAACCACGCCCCGCCCGGCGGCGGCTATCTGCATCTGCTCTTCGCCCTATACCCCACAGGACGTCGCAAATCTAGCGACGGCAGTCTGAACAGGTTCGTGGATGGCGGCTACCCGTCGGACTTCACCAACGCCCGGATGACTCTGCGGCTTCGCGGCGAGCTCGAGACGAAAGGCACCAACCTGGTGCTCCTGGCGCAGGCGGAGGTGGGAGACCGGATGCTGAACCACGTGCTCGTCGCCCAGCCGTTCGAGGTCACACCGGAGTGGACCGAGCAGACCATCACGCTGGCTCCCGACCCGGAGCAGTGGCTATGCCTCGGCTCGCGGCACGACCGGATGGACAAATACGGCTGGGGGGACATCGGCGACGTTCTGTCAGACATCAACGGGGACATCATCCTGGTGCTGCACCCGGTGGATGTGGTGCCGGCCGGACCCATCGACCAGGATCGACACTACCTGTACGCGGGTAAAGACTACGAGGCGGACGCGTCGCGGCTGCCGTCGGGCTACGTGGAGTTGGACGAGGTGCGCATCGAGTTCGCCGGCGACTGAGTCCGGTCGCGCGCCACAGCCGCCGTCACAGCAGGTCCAGGTTCTTGAGGCCGGAGCCGGTGTTGAGCAGCAACACGGTGTCTTCGGACGAGACCGTGCCATCGGCGAGCAGCTTTTCGAGGGCGGCGGCCGTGGCTGCTCCCTCGGGGCACATGAAGAGGCCCTCCAGGATAGCGACCTCCCTCACCCACGTCATGATCTCTTCGTCCGTGACCGTCATGGCGCCTCCTCCGCTTTCTCTCAGCGCGGCGAGCACCAGGTAGTCGCCTATGGCCGCCGGGACCCGGAGTCCCGCGGCGATGGTCTGGGCGTCGACCCAGGGCTCCGCGTGATCGGCGCCCTCGCGAAAGGCCCTGACCAGCGGGGCGCACCCTTCGGCCTGGACGCAGAACATCCTGGGCCATTTCGCGTCCAGCCAACCCAGACGCTCCATCTCTTGGAAAGCCTTCCAGATGCCGACTATCCCGGTGCCGCCTCCGGCCGGGTAGACGATGGCGTCGGGCAGCTTCCACTCTAGCTGCTCTGCGATCTCGTACCCCATCGTCTTCTTGCCTTCGGCCCTGTAGGGCTCTTGCAGAGTGGATACGTCGAAGAGTCCGAGCTTCTCGGCCGCCGCACGCGACGCCTTTCCGGCGTCCGAGATCAGGCCGTCTACGAGCGTGACGTGGGCGCCGCTGATATCCACCTCGTCCCGGTTGGCCCTGGGCACGTCTGTCGGCATGAACACATGGGCCTCGGCGCCGGCCCGGGCGGCGTAAGCGGCCAGCGCCCCGCCTGCGTTGCCGGCCGACGGTATGGTGAATGCGGTCACGCCGAGCTCGACGGCCCGGGACACGGCTGCGGACAATCCCCGGGCCTTGAACGACGAAGTGGGGTTGACTCCCTCGTCCTTGATCAGGAGGTTCGAGCAGCCCAGCCGGTCGCGCAGACGGGCGGCCGGCAGCAGTGGCGTAAACCCTTCGCCGAGGCTTACGACGTTGGCGGCGTCGCGCACCGGCAGCAGCTCGAAGTAGCGCCACATGTCCCCCGTCCGCGACTCCAGGTCGGCAGGGGCCAGTGCCCGACTCGCCGCGACGAGGTCGTAGCGGGCGTAGAGGACCTTGCCGCACGAGGGGCAGGTGCGGTGAAGCTCATCTGCCGGAAAAGTATCCCCGCACGCCGTGCACTCAAGGTGAGAGAGGTAGCTCTTCATAGGACCTCCGGTGGGGTGCGAGCCGCATCGCCACCGCGTTCCCGGCGTACGGCGACTGTGTTGCATATCCGAAGCGGGTGACTATAATACACCCATCGTCCGGCCCGCACTACTCGCGCCTAGGAGCACCATGGTAAGCGTAATCGAACAACGATATATTGACCTGCACCCCAAGTGCGCCGAGCAATTTGCGATGTCCCGTGACATCTTCCCCAACGGCGTCACTCACGACGCTCGAAACCTGTCACCCTTCCCCTACTACGTGACCCGTGGTGAGGGTCCGCACAAGTTCGACCTGGATGGCCAGCGCATTATAGACTACAGGACGGGGCACGGGTCGCTGCTGCTGGGCCACTCTCATCCCGATGTAGTGGCCGCGGTCACCGAGCAGATGGCCAGGGGCACGCACTACAGCGCCTCGACCGAGATGGAGATCGAGTGGGCGCGGTGGGTCCAGGAGCTGGTGCCGTGCTCGGAGAAGGTCCGGTTTCATAGCTCTGGCACGGAGGCCACGATGATGGCCTTCCGGATAGTACGGGCGTACACGGGCAAGAGCAAGATCATCAAGTTCGAAAAGCACTTCCACGGGTGGCACGACTACGCCGTCGTGGACGGCCCTGGCATGGCCGGGGTTCCCCAGGAGACCGCCGGTACGATGATTGTGCTTCCCGCGAACGACATTTCGGTCGTCGAAAAGACGCTGCGGGACAACGACGACGTGGCGGCGATCGTTCTCGAACCCACCGGCGCCCACATGGGCCAGGATGCGATCAGGCCGAGCTTCCTCACGGAGCTGAGGGAAATCACCCGGCGACACGGCGTCGTGCTTATCTTCGACGAGGTGGTGACCGGGTTCCGAGTCTCCAGGGGAGGCGCCCAGGGCTACTACGGGATCACGCCGGACATGTCGACGCACGCCAAGATCCTCGGCGGCGGGCTACCCGGCGGAGCCGTGACCGGCACGGCCGACCTCATCGACATGATCCAGCTCAGTGACGATGCCGAGTTCAACCGCACCCGGCGTGTCGGCCACAACGGGACATTCAACGCCAACCCGCTCTCGGCCGCCGCGGGCATCAAGGCCCTTGAGCTCGTCGCCAGGACCGAGGTCAACGAAAGGGCCGACGCCATGGCGTCGCGGCTCAAGGACGGACTGAACGACCTGCTGTCGCGCATGGAGATACCGGGTTGCGCGTCGGGAGTCAGCTCGCTGTCCTTCCTGCGACTGGGCGTGGACCACGAGTGCGACAAAGAGGTCTGCGTGCTGACTCCGGAGCAGAGGCGAGTCGAGCAGAATGCCGCCAGGGACCACCAGCTCGGTCTGGCGCTGTACAACCGGGGCGTGGACTCGGGGGGTGGCAGGTTCATCCTCAGCGCCACCCACACTGAGAGGGACATCGATGACACCGTCAAGGCCATGGGCGAAGCCCTGGCAGAGGTCCGGGCGCTGGGGCTGGTCTAGGAACGAGGTACAGGGTAGGAGAGGGTGTTGGCGGATAGAGAGTGTGACGTCGCCATCGTCGGTGGGGGCGCCGCGGGCATGACGGCGGGCCTGTACGCCAGCAGGGGCGGCATGAAGACCGTCGTGTTGGAGCGGATGATGCCGGGCGGCCAGATCGTCAACGCGGAGAAGATCGAGAACCTGCCGGGCTTCCCCGAGGGCGTCTCCGGCCCCGACCTGGGGCTGCTGCTGCAGGACCAGGCGACGAAGTATGGTGTCGAGGTCGAGCTGGCCGAGGTGAGCGCGGTCCAGTGGGACGAGCCGTACTGGGTCCTGAGCTCCTATGAGGGGAACGTCAGGGCCAAGTCGGTGATTCTCGCCGGCGGCTCCACGCTGAGGCGGCTCGGAGTGCCCGGAGAGGAGCGGCTCCACGGCGCCGGGGTCTCCTACTGCGCGACCTGCGACGGCGCCTTTTTCATGGAGCAGGTAGTGGGGGTTGTCGGCGGGGGCGACTCCGCCCTGGACGAGGCGATTGTGCTGACCGAGTTCGCCTCGAAGGTGGTCGTCTTCCACCGCCGCGACTGCTTCCGCGGCCAGCAGGTGCTCCGCGACCGCGTGCTGTCCCACCCCAAGATCGAGGTGCGTTGGAACACGTTCGTCGACGCGATTCTGGGAGAGGCGCAGGTCCAAGGCGTAGGCATCACCGACGTGGCGACCGGGGAGCCTTCCCGGCTCGACCTGGATGGGGTCTTCGTCTACGTGGGGTTCGAGCCCAACACTGAGTACCTTAGGGAAGTCGTCGAATTGGACAACGCCGGCCACGTGCCGACGGACATATGGATGCGTACGCCCAGGCCGGGGCTCTTCGCGGCCGGGGACATCCGTCAGAGCTCGGCCTCCCAGTTGGTCAGCGCCGCGGGCGACGGCGCGACGGCCGCCATCGCGGCACAGCGCTACGTCGAGGCCCGCGACTGGCTCGAGTAGCTGGCGGGTCGGGTGTCACATCACTCCGCGCCACATCAGGATCGGCCCGACGGCCAGCAGCACCATGCCGAGCGTCATGATCAGGCGCTCCAGGGTCACCCGGCCGGTGAGCTCCGCGCCGATGTAGCTGCCGACCACGGCGGTGGACGCCATCATCACCATGATCGGATAGTCGACGTGTCCGCCGGATACGTGGCCGATCCACCCGACAGAGCCCATCGCGAAGCCGATGGTCATGTTCGTGCCCACCGCCGACCGCGGAGCCATTCGCAGCACGCGGATCAGCGCCGGCAGCCGCAGGCTACCCAGTATCAGGCCGACGCTGCCTCCCAGGGCCCCTATGGCCAGGCCGGAAGTCGCCGCGGCGAATCGCCTGCCGCGTCGGTGGTCGATCTGGGGCGAGGCCTGCTCGGACTCCTCGGCGCTCTCGGCGGCGTATCCCGCCGCGGCGTGATGTCGCCCACGTGCCAGGAGCTCGACGCCTTGCCAGAAGACCAGCACGCCTGCCGCTCCCAGGAGCAGCGCTTCGGGCACGCTGTCGCTGGCGAATCCGGCGACGAACGCGCCGGCCATGCTCGGTAGCCCGACTAGCAGCACGGCGTCCTTGTCCACGCGTCCGGCGCGCAGGTGGCGGATGGAGCCCGAGGCGGCCGTCGCGGTGCTTACGGCGATGTTGGTACCCGCGGCGGTAGCGGCGTCGAACCCGAGAAAGAGCAGGACGGGGAGTCGCATCGTGCCCAGGGCGAGACCGACGAACCCGCCGAGGACGCCGACGGCGAAGGAGAACGCCGGCAGGAAAGCGGCCTGCCAGAGAGGGACGTCTGAGAAGGGCAGGCTCACAGACAGGCCCTGTCGGCGGGTGACATGACTAGGCCGGCTCCGCCGCGAGCCCGTCGACCGAGGCCCTCATCTCGGCGATCTGCTCATCCGACGAGGGATAGCTCCCGTAGAAGGCCCGAACGAACGCCGACGTCGCCGCGTTGACCAGGTCGTTTGGGAAGATCTCGCCGAGCCTCGTCTGAATCTCCCCGGGCGTTTCGTGAGGCTGCCTTTCGACGCCCCGCTCTTCGGCCAGCAGCAGCATGTCGTAGTAGAGCTCGAGCACCTTGACTATGCCGGGCGGGCCGTCCGGCAGCACGAAGGTCTCTTCACCGTCGCCCTTGAGCCATGACGGCATGAGGTTCCGCAGCAGGTTGGCAAAGTCTAGGAGCGGGTCGGCGTCCTCCATGACCGACTCTCTGTGGCCCTCCACCGGTACGGCGCGGCGGCTCTGAGGGCGCCGGAAGGCCTTGGCGCCCGCGTAGAGCAGCGCGATCGCCGCGACCCCGAGGATGAGGCCCAGCAGTATCTGCATGATCCAGATGTTCGCACCGGACCCCTCCAGGTCCTCGACCTGATCGAAGACCGAGGGCGTCGTCGTCGCCAGCTCCTGCCCCGGTAAAGAGGGCGCCACGCCTGTGCTTGCGCCGAACAGAAAGCTGTATATCCAGATGATGCCCTCTATGACCGAGCTGATGACGAACGCCGCTGGGATGATCAACACCCAGACGAACACCAGCAGGAATAAGTCGAACACGCGCCTGAGCGGCCACGAGACGGCGTCAAGCACTCCGCCGGGCAAAAGGCTGAAGGCCAGCCCGGTCACGACGACCACGGCGACCACTCCAAAGACGACCCTGGGCCAGATGCTGGGCCCGTTCGTCTGAGACCGAGGGAGCAGGTTCCCCAGTGCGAGTCCGGCGAGGCTGGCTCCGAAGAAGACGAAGACCATCAGGAACGTGTGCAGATTAGCGTCGTTGGCGAGGTCGATCAAGGTCGCCAGGGCAAGTAGGGGAATCCCGAGCCTGAAGCTGAACCCCAGCTCCTCGGTGGGGAAGGAGGCTATCCCCAGCTTGCCGGCCCGCAGCCACAGGGCGGCGGCCGCCAGGCCTCCGGCGAGAAACCTGAACCAGAACTGATCGGGCTCGGAGGACGAAAAGGCCTTGAAGACCCAGAGCACATCGATGTGGGGCAGGCCGTCCGAGAGCTCGATGGCGATGGCCACGTAGATGAACAGTATGCCGAAGAGCATGCGCACCAGGGTCTCGGGCACCGGGCCCATGACCTCTGAGGGGCTCAGGCGGCCGAGGTACAGCGACACGAACATGAGCACCATGATCGTCGGCCAGCTCAGCGGACCGGAATCCTGCCCCATCCACAGGCCGGCCACGCCCAGGATGGCGAACACCCACGCGCTCTCCGCGACCACCAGGGCCCAGAGCACCAGCCTGGTCTGGGACGCGGTCATCGGTCGCCCCCGAATCTTGCCGCGGCCTCCATCGAGACGAGGTGCTCCCTGACCGAGTGGACCAGCACCCGCTCCGGCAGCTCCGGCGGTTCTTTGGCTCCGACGTACATTACGGCCAGCTTCATGCCGGCGTGGGCGAGGTCGTTCAGGGTCGTGACCATGCCCTCGGTGATGAACGCGGTACATAGGACTACGGTCGTGCCGAAGGGGAACCGGCGCCCGTGCTCGGCAAGGTGGTTGGCCATCGGGCCCGATGCCATGGGCGGCGTTGTGGCGAGAGCCGCCATTACCTCGCCGAGCTGCTCTTGGCCCTGTCTGGGCTTTACCTTCATCGACCGCTTGACCTGCACCGCCATGTCGTTGGCGAAAAGCCCGAATGAGTAGTCACGCTCGGCTACGTAGTGGGCCACCGAAGCCGCGACCGTGATCACCCGTTCCAGCTCCTCCGGGACGTCTATTCGCCAGAAGGGCTCCGTGGTGTCCACTGCCACGGCGATGACCACGTTTACCGTGGAACTGGGGTCGAAGGTGCGGACCAGGAGCTGCCGCGCCTTGGCCGTGGCCTTCCAGTCCACCCTGGTGAGGGGGTCGCCCTTCTGGTAGTCGCGGAGGCCGGTGGGCCGGGTAACGTCCTCGTAGATTCTGTCGCCGCCGCGCACCTCGCCCAGGGGCTTGACCGCGGGCAGTCCCAGATCGGTCAGTGGCACGGTCCTGGGCAGGACTAGTATGCTGCTTTGGTGCTGTTGGACCTTCCGCGTGCGCACGAAGCCGAATGGGTCGCCGCTTTCGATCGTAACCGGCCCCATGTGGTGCAGGCCTCGCCTGGTGCAGTTTACCTCGTAGTCCCAGCGTATGCGCTCGTACCAGCTCATCGAAGTCAGATGGCGCAGACTCTGGATTCTCGTGTTGGAGTTCTGGACTACGTCGCCGCCTACAACTCTTACGGCGTCGGGGAACTCATCCTCGACCTTGACCCAGGCCAGCGGGACGGGCTTCCGGTTGACCAGAGACACGGTGATTGGGACGGTGTCGCCGACCTCGGCGCGCTGGTGAGAGATCTCCAGGTCGTATGAAAGCTCCTCGAGGGCGATGCGGTGCCACCCTATCGCTATGGCGCTGGCGGCGAGGCCCATGATTCCGAAGGCGACGACGATCCCTTGGCTCATGAAGACGCCGACGGCGGCGATGACGAAGAAAGCGACGACGAGCAGCGCCAGCCAGTTGAACCCCGAGGCCGGGACTAGCTGGGGATGGTCTGCGATTTGGACGTCCGGCCGCCGTCCCGTATAGCTCAAAGGGCTATCACTCTATGGGGACCGGCACGCTGGCGAGTATCTCGCCGACCACCTGCTCTGAGCTATCGCCTCTCAGTCTGGCCGACGAGCTGAGTATGGTGCGGTGCGGAAGCACCACCGGGGCCATCGTCTTTACGTCGTCGGGGGTGGCGAAATCGCGCCCGTCAATGGCGG
Organism: uncultured Dehalococcoidia bacterium; assembly: GCA_964513735.1. Lineage (GTDB taxonomy): Bacteria > Chloroflexota > Dehalococcoidia > Lucifugimonadales > CAZENU01 > CAZENU01. Next base: position 1,566 of record CAZENU010000001.1, on the reverse strand, counting down.
CCCAGGCCTGGGTGGTCTTGTACAGCGCCATGCCCGCCCTGGGGCTGGCGCCCAGTGAGATGCCGGAGTGGTCTCTGGTTGCCCGTACGACCTCGCCGATGTATTCGCGAACGGGGCCGTCCACACGCACGGTGTGCGTCAAGTCCTGCATCCGCGCGACCTCTTCCCCGTCGGTAACTGCCTCGATCTCGGGTGGTACGGAGTCCTTCTCAAACCGCAGGTATATCTCCAACTCCTCCTCGGGCGAGGGGTATCCGAGCGTCAGACGCACCATGAAACGGTCGAGCTGGGCCTCCGGTAGCGGGAACGTCCCCTCCATCTCGATGGGGTTCTGTGTGGCCAGCACCAGGAATGGCTTGGGCAGCGCGCGCGTTACGCCGTCGACGGTCGTCTGGCGCTCCTGCATCGCTTCGAGCAGCGCCGACTGGGTCCTGGGCGTGGCGCGGTTGATCTCGTCGGCCAGTAGTATCTGGCTGACGATCGGGCCGGACAGGAACTCGAACTCGGAGGTCTTCTGGTTGAAGAAGTTGACGCCCAGGACGTCGCTGGGCATCAGGTCGGGTGTGAACTGGATTCGCTTGAACGTGCAGCCCAGCGACTGCGCCAGCGCCTTCGACAACGTGGTCTTGCCGATGCCCGGCACGTCCTCCACCAGGATGTGGCCCCGGCACAGCAGCGCGACCAGGGCGATGTTGATGGCCTCGCTCTTGCCGACGATTACACGCTGGACGTTGTCTCTGACCCTAGTCGCCAGCTCTGCGATGCTTTTCACACCTACGGTAGCTTCCATTTGGCCCCCTCCCAAGGCGCGACCGGCGCCCGCGCCGGAGACGTCGCGATCAGTCTGCCATGTCTGTTGTTAGATACGTAAGTATAGGCGATTGCGGCTTGCTCGGCAAAATGAAACTCGGCCCGGCCGGGCGCTCGGCACGGCGCCAGGGCAATCGATTTTCAACACTTCGCCGAGATACGCCGTGTCCGACAAGCCTGTGGACCCCACACCATCCGCTCAACCTGAGCAGCCCCAGATGCCCCATCGGGCCGTATCGAAGGAAGCCCGCCGAACGACCTCCCCACGCGTCAAGAATCGAAAGACCATAGACGGGCTCCCACCGTTGACCCTCGTATGGGCCACTGCTAAACTCAATTCAATAGGCTCAGATTGCAAAACAGGCCATAAGGGCTGCGTGGCGGCTGGACCGGCGACGGAGCTCCGTGACAGCTCCGTGGGCGAAGGAGAGGCATGCGCAATCTGTTCCGAACGCTGGTGACCGCCTTCACGGTGGCTGCCGTCGTGTACGCCGTGCGCACCAGGCAGCCCGCGGGTCGGCTCATCGGCGTGCCCTACGACTTCCGTTTTCCGACGCTCGCCCGGTTGAAGCAGCGGATGTGGAACCCCCAGGACCACAGCCTGATCACGCCCCAGGTGTTCGGAATCGGGTGGGGTGTCAACGCCTACGAACTCGTCAGGCGGCTGAGAGGAGACGACCCGACGCAGGACTGATGGCCGTTGCCCGGTGGTGTAGTGGTAGCACACGGGACTTTGGATCCCATGACCCAGGTTCG